>JAJPGU010000004.1 GCA_021325615.1 Nitrososphaerota archaeon
AAAATCAAATTTAATCAAATATCACATGCGAAAACGGCTTAGGATTCAATCGTCGGTGGCAAGATCATCCAAAAGTTTAGAATATTTTTTAATAAGCTCGTCAGTGATTTTCTCATCTTTTGGGCTCATAATTGTTTGATCCGCCTTGAGACATAAAAAGACAGCTGTTTCATAATGTCTTGGTTCAAGGTTTGGCTCTGTTTCTTGATCTCACTTAACATATGTCTCAACTCTAAATTCTCGTTTTCTGGATCGATGTCTAATTCATACCCGTTATCATAAAGAAATTTACTTGCAGCAATAATGCCAGTTCTTCTATTGCCATCAAAAAATGCTTGAGTCCACGGAATCACAGCCATCATGGTCGCCGCTTTTTCGATCAAATCTTTTTCTCGGTTTCCGGAATTGCCAACACTATTTACTATTGGAATTACACGATCAATATTTTTAGTAGTCTCGATGTATACTTTGACTTTTTTTATTTTCTCATGCCTTTTGAGAATTTTCTCATTAACATCGATTAAATACTGATTATCTAGGCTCATGATTATCTTATCATTTGACGTCATACGATATTTCCCTTAGATGGTACGATTTAAGGGTTGAAAGAAATTTGATTTTTTAATGCGATGAATTAACTCAAATCATGGGAAGTTATGTTAAAATCAAATTTAACCGAGGAAAAACCTTGATTAAATGCAGTGCCTTTGCGTGTTGTCTCCATCGTTACCTTTCAAAACTCAACCCAGTCTGCAGAACGATGTGCGCAAATAGGTCGCTCTCTATTTATGCAACAACTATTTATGGTAAGAAAGTAAGAATATTCTATGAAGAATGAAATGGCACAAGATGAAGAAGACATAACGGTAGTCAGCGGAAAGGGGCAAGTAGTCATTCCGCAGTCTTTGAGGATCAAGCTTGGACTCAGACCCAAGACCAAGTTGTTAGTATATGGCTACAAGGATACTGTCATCATGAAGAAGATGAAGATGCCGGATGTAATGAATGACCTCAAGACGCTCTACAAGAGGGTTGATGCAAGGACTGCAAAACGTGGCAAAATTAGCGAAGAGGACATCCTTCGCGAGATAGAGCAATACAGATCAGAGAAGAAAAGGAAACGTTAAGGAAAGCCCTGGGATGCATAAGGTAGTTTTTGACATCAACATCCTAGTTTCTGCACTCATAGCTAATGGAACACCTAGGCAGCTCTGGTTCAGGGCTGTAAGAAAAGAATTCGATCTTGTGATGTCAAGCAAGATGAGATCGCAATTTCTGGCAGTAATCTCAAGAAAAAAGTTTAAGGGCTATCTCACGGATAAAGACATCATTGATTTCATCAAGATACTCGATACCACCGCCAAATTTGTCAGGCCCGTACTTGGAATAAAAGTAATAGAAGAAGATCCTGATGATAACCTGATACTTGCTACCGCACTTGGAGGCAAGGCAGACCATATTGTTTCTGGGGACAGGCATTTGCTTGCTCTCGGTGAGTTTGGGGACGTAAAGATAGTGACTGTGGAAAAGATGCTCAGGATGTTCATATGATTGGTAATGCTTGTACGTATTGAAAGTTAAGTAAAAATCAAATTTAACCGAGTTTTCCCAAAGCCTAACTTATAGCCAGCATGCGCTCGATTGCAAGCCGCGCCCTCTGGGCCACGCTTTTTGGAACCCTGACTTCGTACTTGTCGTCTCGGAGCGAGGCATGGACCTTGTCAAGCGTTATCATCTTCATGTACTTGCATACTGCCGAGTCGGATATCGGGACGAACTCCTTTTCCGGGTTCTGCTTTTTCATCCTGTACAGGATCCCAGTCTCGGTTGCAACAACAAAGGTCTTGTTTTCGGAGGCCTTGGCCCTGTTCATCATTCCTTCCGTCGACAGGATCTGGACCTGCCTGTTCCCATAGTCCCCGCATGCGACATCATACATCACAGAAGAGGTGCAGCTGCACTCAGGGTGCACCAAAAACTCCGCATGCGCGTACTGCGACAGTTTTTCCTGTACCTCCTGCGGGCGTATGCCCGCGTGCACATGGCACTCGCCTGCCCAGATGTACATGTTCTTCCTCCCAGTCACCTTGGCCACATATGACCCAAGGAACATGTCAGGAAGGAACAGCACCTCCTTGTCAGGTTGGATTGCGCGGACCACGTTTACCGCGTTTGATGACGTGCAGCAATAGTCAAGCTCTGCCTTCACCTCGGCAGACGTGTTTACGTATCCTACCGTGATGGCCCCAGGGTGTTCGCCCTTCCACTTGCGTACCTGGTCGGCATTGATGGTGTCGGCAAGGGAACATCCGGCCCCGAGGTCCGGTATCAGCACCCTCTTGTCGGGGCACGTAATTGCGGCAGTCTCTGCCATAAAGTGAACACCGCAGAACAGTATGATTTTATGACTGGTCTTTGCAGCCTGCCGCGAGAGTCCAAGCGAGTCTCCCACGTAATCTGCCACGTCCTGAACCTCCGGAAGCTGGTAGTTGTGTGCAAGAATCAGGACGTCCTTTTCCCTCTTCATCCTGAGAATCTCGGATTTTAAGTCCAATGCAAGAGAAAGCTGCTCTCTCTTTCCATTTAAAGGGTCGTCAAACTGACAAATTTAACGGCAATACGATTGCGTAATGGCAATTTTTGCCATTTATGATCCTATGGAAATTTCACTCCCGCAGATTCTGCGGAGGCAGTCTATTGCAGACAGCGTGGCAAGCCTGCTTGTCTTTGGGTTTGTCTGGCTCGGCACGTTTTCCACACGGATGGATATGCTCCCAAACTTGCCCCTTGCCTCTATCTCATGCGTGTTCTTGTCAGTGGACGGGTCTGCCACAATCCTTACCCTAGTCTTCTGGCTACCCATCCCTGCAAGGCTCAGCAGAGCGGCAACATTTACGTTTGCCGGAAAGAGTCTGACGGCCTCTTCTGCAGGGCCTTCGTAGAGGACAGTCCTTGCACCCAGGCTGTCTAGGTCAATATCAGAAGTCTCAAAAAACCTCGCCCCCTTGAGCGACCTTGGGTTCTTGGTGGTTACAAGCGTTACCGATTCGAGTTCCTCCCGGGCCGCCCTTATCGCGTCAAGGCCCGCTATTGCCCCCGTCGGCAGGTAGACATGCTTGCCAAAATCCCTGCATCCCTCAAGTATGATTTCAAATATTGACTCGTCAAGGAGCGCACCTGCGCTCATTATCATCAGGTCCTTCCTGTTCTGTAGGATAGAGAGCGCATTGTCCCGCACGGCGTCCTGCGAGGCTGCCTCCACTATGATGTCCACAGGGGCGGCTGCAAGAAGTCCGGCGTTCTCCACTATCACGGGCTTGGACTTGAGCATGCCGGCAAGCCTCGAGGTGGATTCCCTTGAAAAGTCAAATATGTGAGTAAGCTTAGCAGGCACCCTGCCAGAATCCACCGCGAATGCAATCTCGGTTCCAATCACCCCGCAGCCAAGAAGGCCTATCCTTTTCAAACCAAAGCTACCTCAGGCCCACCTTGTTAAAATTCTTCTTGGCCATGACAAAATTGATTTACGATACCTGCCTTATCAGGACAGGTTTGAAGGGTTCCGATTCCACGCTGATCGAGAGGGCCCTCTTCAAGGTGGCAAAAAAGTGGATTGCGGGAAACACCATGGAAGAGGCCATCCGCTATGCAAGAGATGCCAACGCAAACGGGATGGAGGCAATAATCAACAGGCTTGGGGAACACATGACTTTGGAAGCCCAGATCGAGTCCACCGTCTCTGAATACCTCTCCCTGGTGTCCAACATGAGGAAGGCTCGGATCTCTGGCGGCATCTCAGTCAAGCCTACGCAGGTTGGGCTTGCAAAGGACGCGGGCGAGTGCGCCTCAAACCTTGGAAAGATAATTGGGGAGGCACTCAAGTCGCAGTCGTTTGTCTGGATTGACATGGAATCCTCAGAGTATACTGACGGCACCATATCGATCTACCTTGGACTCTTTGAGAAGTACGAGAGGATAGGAATTGCGCTCCAAGCAAACATGAAGAGGACGGAGGCAGACCTCCGCATGCTCCTTGGGCGGGGTGCAAAGGTCCGCCTTGTCAAGGGTGCCTACCGAGAGTCTGCAAGAAACGCCTTCAAGACCCGTCAGGAGGTAGACGCAAATTACAAGCGGCTTGCAGGCATGCTCTTCCAAGACGGAAACGAGTTTGCAATTGCAACCCATGATTCTGCCATGATAAGGCACGCGATTTTGCTCGCAAGTAAACATGAGAGAAAGTTCGAGTTCCAGATGCTCAAGGGAATCCGGGATGAGCTCAAGCCCTCCCTGATAAGGGATGGGTATGCCATTTCAGAGTACATACCGTACGGCACGAACTGGCTCCCCTACTCAATTCGCCGCCTCAAGGAGAGGAAGCGCAACATACTTTTGCTAGGCAGTTCGTTCCTCCATTCCGCCTAAAAGGTTATCACATCATACGATTTCAGCGCGAAACCCCAAGTGATGCCATGATGAGAATCATGGCTAGTTTTTTAACCGAAGAGGTCAAAGAACACCTGATTTTGAAAAGCGTGCATCTTGCGGCGATAGGAGGGGTCGCGATCGCATCCGTACTTATTGCGGCAGTGGCGGTGGTACCGGCCTTGACTGTAAGGCATGCAGGCCTTGAGTTTACCGGCAACTCCCAGATAGACATACAGAACAACTGCGGTAGGTTTCAGGCAATCCCGGAGGACCAGTCAGACATTTACACCGTTCCCGTACTTCTCATGGGCTCTGGCTCGACGGCATGTGCAAGGCTGCACTTCACCTCGGAATCCCCCCACAATACAAATTCCGCGGATCTTTTATCAGCGGTAAGGAGGCAGGCAGACTTTCGCATTGGGAACTACAACCTTGCCACAAACGGCCAATCCTTCAGCATCTCGCCCGGCTGGGACCACACCCGCTCGTTCCAGATTTATGCGGCCTCGCAGGAGGTAGACAGCAGCTCCACTGCCCATCCCGCGGGAGACAACCCGACATACTATCCTGCTGGGACAAACTTTACCATCACCTACATCATCCATGCGCCTCCCGCAGCCAGGGGGTTTTACGACTATTCGCTTCCCCGGCCAAGCTGCGGCAGCTATCCCCTTTCCGTAGGATTTTCAGAAAGCCAGGTAAATTCCTCCGACTTTTCCAAAGCCAACCCCCTTGGACAGCTGTGTGTTACCACGCCCTACAAGCTTCTATCCGTAGAAGTGGCAGGCATGTCCTACAAGGAAGTCCGGCTCCAGACAATCCCATTCCAGTAAGGGACCTTGGCCAAGACGCCTCCAAAATTGCCCTTACATTTTCCGGCAATTCTTCAGGAACCGGCAACGGGCACATCGGGAAAACGTGGCGAGCCCATCCCCATGCGGAGTGACAAGTTCTTATACATGCAATATTCTTAGGCAGGCGTTGGCAGAAGTTTGCGACCATTGCGGGGGACCGATGGCGGACTGGAGCGCTACGCATTGCTCTGAGCACTGCCTGCTTGAAAGCATAAAAAACAGCATTACGCTTACTGCAAATTCCAAGTACGATGCTATCCTCGCAAAGATGAGAGAGCAGAATCGGTTTGATCGAAAGGCCTTTGACGGCCTGGAATAAGTTTCAGGCCCCGCCTCATTCCTGCGACGATATGGTCCTTATCAGGATGGCGGATTTTGTCTTCTCAGACTCTATCTTGACCTTTCTAAGATCCCAGAATATTTTTTCGGCCAAATCTATCATGAGGGAGGAAAAGTTGCTTCCAAGGTCGTGCTTTATCACTATGGAAAATACTCCATCCCTTTCAGACGACTCAAACCCAAGATCCGAAACCCTGCAAAAGGTCTCAAGGGCTTGGATGCATGAGTAAAAGTCAAACTCCATCCTTGATACAAGCGTCCACTCCTTGATGTTCTGGTAGATTGCCTCTGCAAGGTCTCCCCGCCTGCTGTCAAGGTTGTTCAGGGCAAGCCTCGTCACGTCATCGGATACTGGCATTATCCTCATGTGCTGCCTATACCTATGGAACACTGCATAATCAAAGAGAATCTGGTTGATGAGGATGTTTGTGGAGACCTTCTTTATCCGGGCATCCTTTTCTATCTCCGATATGATGTTTTCAGGCACCCTAAATGATACGGTCTTTGTCTTGTTCACTCTTAAATTCCAATTGCATTTGGTTATTAAAAAAACTCTTGCAAATAATTGCAATAATATTATTGCAAATGATTCATTCAGCTTAAGACCTTGAGACACATACTAGAATTATCTTATGTTATATTTTTCTAGAAAAAATTTAAGGCAGATATGACAGTCCAGAACAAAAAAGATGCCCTAAGGCACGACACGACCTCTAGCATCTCCTTCCGGCTTCCAGAAAATCTGGTGGATGAGATAAAGACAGAGGCCCAGCTCAACGAGGTTACCCCCAACGTGCTTGTGAGCAACATACTGGAGAGATATACAAGGTGGGACTCCACCGCCACAAAGGCGGGCTTTATACCAGTAACAAAGGTCCTTCTCAGGGAACTGATAGAAAGGCTCCAAGACAAGGAATTGGAGGAGGTTGCCGAACTGGTGGAGCGCAAGGAGTTTGCCGACATCTCATTGTTGATGAGAAACGAGTTTGACATAGACTCGTTCCTTGACATAATCAAGATGAGGGCGGAGGTTTCCGGCTACCCCTACAGGCACACAGTCAAGCAAAATACCCACACCTGCACCATACAGCACGACCTTGGAGCCAAGTGGTCCATCTATCTATCGGCAAGATACAAGGCCGCCCTTGAGGATCTTGGGATCCCATCCTTTGAATTCCGCTCGTCCCCAAACACCATACAGTTTGATGTCACCCTTCCCAAGCCCAAGAAGCATGGACCATAAATCCCGGACTGCCGGTTTGGTTCTCGCGGACTTGGGAATCTAGGCTTTGCAGGTTGTCCGGGATCAGTCGTGCTAAAGGCACCTGGTCTGCGTCTGCTCGCGCAGGAACTGGAGAAGGTAGTATTCCCCTCCCGCACCCTTGCCGGATATTCCCGAATCCTTCCATCCCACAAAGGGCTGGGCGCCCACCATTGCCCCAGTGGTTGCGCTTGCGGCCCGGTTGAGGTATGTGACACCAGCCTCTATCTTTTGGAAGAACCTTTGGGCCTCGGCAGGATCGCTGCTGAAAAGTCCCGCCGTCAGGCCGTAGTTGCTCTTGTTGGACTCGGAAATCGCCTCGTCAAGACTGTCAAATTCCTGGACGCAGAGGAACGGCACAAACAACTCCTCCCTCACAAGCTCATGGTCCCGCGGCAGCCCAGCCACGATGGTAGGCTCTACAAAGTTTCCGTCCTTGTGCTCGCCGTCGGAAAGCACCGAACCTCCACAGAGGATCCGCCCATCCCTTTTCGCAAGGTCCGACGCCCTGAGGAATTTTTTTACCGCCGCCTCGTTGATTATTGGGCTTACAAACGTGTCTCGCTCCCAAGGCTTCCCAATCTTGAGGTTCCGCGTCTTTGAAACGAGTTTTTCCACAAACTGTGGCGCCACCTCCCTTTGCACGTAAACCCTGGAGCAGGCGCTGCACTTTTGGCCGCTATACCCAAAGGCCGCCCGCAGCACGCCGTCGCTTGCCTTCTCAAGGTCTGCGCTCTTTGCAATTATGGCGGGGTTCTTTCCCCCCATCTCGGAAATGAAAGGCCTTGGAATGCGCGTGACAAATGAGTTGTATCCCGACATGCCCACTTCCTTCGATCCGGTAAAGGCAATCCCAGATACAAGGGTGCTCTCAAGTATTGTCTTTCCCACGACCCCGCCTGCACCCGTGACAAAGTTGACGGCAGAAGGCGGGATCTTGTGATATATTGCCTCGACAAACTTGAATGACGATATGGGCGAGTCGCTTGAGGGCTTGAGTACTACAGTATTGCCCGTTATCAGTGCGCCAGAGCTCATCCCTATCGCAATGGCGGAAGGAAAGTTGAACGGTGCAATCACCCCCCAGACTCCGTAGGGCTTGAGCACCGAGCGGGTGTTCTCGTTCTTGAACGCGCTCTGCGTCTCCTTCTCAAACCCCTGGTTTGACTCTAGCTGCTCGGCGTAAAACCTCATAAAGTCAATGGACTCGTCAAGATCCCCCATGGCCTCCAGCCTGTTCTTACCGTTCTCAAAGCTCATCACGGCAGCAAGATGGAACTTTTCCTGCGAGAATATGTCCGCTACATCGCGAAAGATGCGTACCCTTTCCTGATACGGGGCAGAGGACCATTTGTCAAATGCATCGCGGGCAGCCTCGATTGCCCTCAAGGCATCCTCCCTTGTTCCAGATGGAAAGGTCCCCAGGACCAGGTTCCTGTCGGCGGGTGAGCGCACCTCGAACCTGCTGTCCGAGAAGATCTCCTTGCCACCCACAATCATCGGGTATGCCCTGCCAAAATTCCTCCTTACCTCCTCTACTGCACGGTCAAACTTTTTGTGAAAATCGTCAGTGGAATTGTTTTCTACAAATCCCGCCCAGGTTCGCTCGTTTTTGAACATAGAGGTTATTATGAAATTACCTGAATAAAACGGTTTGATGGACGCATTGCTTGACGCATACCGCATTTTAGCGAACCTGAGACCATGGCAGTCGCCAACCTGCGGAGGCCCGGTTTGATCCCACGCGGATCCCCCCAAGAGGCACATGGTGCAACGCCAAGTTAACACGGCGTTAGCTTCCGAACAAAACCATTTCCAACGAGAAACATTTTATCCTTAGCTGCAAAGGTCTCTCTATATGCTTAATACCGTTTTTCGCGAGGCCCTCAAGAAGAGGGACGAGGCAAGGTCCATCCTGCAGGGTGAGAAATTTGATCGGATAATAAACGAGGCCCGGGCAAGTTGGGTAGAATACGAGCCCCAGAAGAGGGATGCGGTAATTGCAGGCATTGACAGCAGCTACAACAGCACCAAGTTTCAGGGCCTTGAGCTCTGGGTTGCCACGGGAGTCTCAATCAAGTCCGACGGCACCATAATTACAGCCCTCCACAGCCAGGGCTTGGGCCAGCCGTCACCTGAGCTGGAGTCACAGGCAAGCAAGATGGAGGTGGATGCCTGCGCCGAGTCGGTGGACAAGGCAGACATCGTAGCCCTTGACGGCTCGCTGTATTCCCAGTTCCTTACGAGGCAGTCCTCGCTTGGCACCTCCATAACTTCCTCCATAAAAAAGCGGAACAACGTGGTCTTTATCTCAAAGACATCCTCGGCAAGGAAGCAGTTTGAGAAGATGGGTTCGATGGCAGGTGACATCTTTTACTACAACCACGCAGTCAAGACACCGGGCTTTAGCAAGGTCTTTGTGGACAACAGCCTGGGTCCTGGAAAGGTTGTCTCTTATGTTTATGCAAGGTTGCGCAACTCCACCCCTCTCATAAAGATTGAGCTCCTAGGCTCAGGTTTTGGGGAAGGCGAGATTATGCACCTTCTTGACAGGCTTACAAAGAACAGCGTGGGCGGCTACCCGTATGCTCTCAGGCTTGCACATGAAAAATGCAAGATAACCAATTCCGATCTCGCACGGCTTGTGAGCCTTTACGGACTTTCAAACGAGATTGGTTCAAGGGAGGTCCTTGGATGACAATAGGCGTGGTGATTGGCGAGTCCAAGCCCACAGAGGTGACAGCCCAGTCCTCAAGGCCCCTCTCGGTAGGAGAATATGTCATAATAGACTCGCAGGATGGCAGGCTGCTCGGCCTTGTGGAGAGGTCTGCAGTATCAAGCGAGGCGCTTGCAAATGTTAGAAATTTTGACGAGGCGGTCGAGAGCAAGGAGGTCGCCGAGATAAACTCAAGGGACAAGAACTACAAGGTGAAGATAGGCATACTTGGCTTTCTTGACAAGCTGAAAAAGGGCCACGTTACCATCCCTGCAGTTCCACCGCTTCCCGGCACGTCGATACTTGAGGCGACACAGGAGGACCTAGGCATGATCTTCGCTCCTTCCGGTACAGAGTGGACAAGGGTCGGCTCGCTGCTGAGAAACTCGGAGATAGAGTCCAGGATAAACGTCAACAAGATCGTGTCAAGGCATCTGGCAATACTTGCAATGACCGGCATGGGAAAGAGCAACCTAGTCTCGCTCATTGCCAAGCATGTCGCCTCCCTGAACGGCACCCTTGTGATTTTTGACTACCACAACGATTACGAGTTGCTTGATGTCTCGAAGATGAACTACATGCTAGCCAAGATAAACCCAAGGCTCCTCCCGGCCGACAAGCTTGCAGAGGTAATTGAGCTTAGGGAAAACGCGGACAAGCAGCAGCGCGTACTGCGCGAATCGCTCACCGAGTCGGTGAGGCAGGCAAAAGAATTTTGGGCGTCGCTTGAGGAGAATGTCTCCTCGTTTGGTCGCATGACAAAGGGCTATGCAGACTCGGCAAGCAGGGTACTTGACAAGATTGATGATGCAAAACACAGGTTCTCAGACATACTCGACCCCGACTGCGGCGACCCGGTAGACCTGATAAAGGAGGGAAGGGTCAATGTGCTAAACATTGCGGAACTCAGCGAGAGGCAGGCAAACGCGGGCCTTGCCTACTACCTACAGGAAATCCTCCAGCACAGAAAGGAGGCGGTCTGGGAGAAGAAGGGCAAGTCCCAAAGGCAGGGTCACAAGTTCCTTGCGCCCGTATTTACGATAATAGAGGAGGCGCACGTCTTCATACCAAAGGGCGAACACACGGATACCAAGTACTGGGCTTCCAAGGTGGCGCGAGAGGGCCGCAAGTTCGGAATGGGGCTAGGCGTAGTCTCCCAGAGGCCTAGGAACATAGACCCAAACGTACTTTCACAGATGGGCTCACTTGCAATAATGAAGATAGTGCAGGACGACGACCAGCAGCAGATCGCGTCGGCTGCAGAGTCACTGAGCAAAGACCTGCTCTCCCAGCTCTCATCGCTCAACATAGGCGACGCCGTGCTGATAGGCCAGTGGGTGAACCTCCCCTCCATAGTCCACATCGACGAGGTAAAGACAAAGCGCTCAGGCTCCGACCTTGATGCAGTCTCCGAGTGGATCCAGGCAGACAGGTTCAAGGGGATTGCAAAAGAGTCCACCCAGGGATTTGTCCAGAAAGACCTGCTTCTTGATTGACATGATATTTTCCCACATCTCCGACACACACCTGGGATTTGTCCAGTACCACTCCGAGGAGAGGGAGGAAGACGTCTATTCGGCATTCAACGAAGCAATAGACACGTCCATCAAGGACCACGTGGATTTTGTCATACTTGCAGGAGACATATTCCACGTCCCAAACCCCAGCGGCAAGGCCATAGTCACCCTTGCAAACGCCCTGAAAAGGCTTAGGCAGAGCGGCACAGACTCATTCTTCATTCTGGGCGAGCACGACATAAGCAGGATAAGAGCAACGCCTGTCCCGTTCGTATATCACAACCTTGACTTTTCACGCTACATAGGGCAGGGCAGGCCCTTTGTCCACAAGGGAGTCCTCATTGCCGGATTTGACAAGAGGAGGAAAAGCGAGGCCGGCACGTTCGAGCAGGACTTTGCCGCAGTCGACGCCGCGGCGGCTTCGCACCAGGGCCACAAGATCCTCGTACTACACCAGGGAATTTCGGAAATCAACAAGTTTGCAGGCGAGATTAACTCCACCGAGCTCCCAAAGAGTTTCACCTATTACGCCATGGGCCACCTTCATGACCACGACCTGAAGAGGTTCGCCCACCTAGGCGGGCCACTTGCATATCCCGGATCAATCGAGGTGACATCAAGCGAGAAGGTGAAGGAAACCGAGAAGGGATTCTACGAGGTAGACATCTCAGGTGCCGAGGCCGTGCCCAAATGGATAAGGGTCGACACGAGGCCCCAGATATCCTCAAGCGTCCCCCTAGACTCGCTCCAAGAGGAGATCTCAAGGATTGCCGAAAGGTCGCGCCTACTTGCAAGAAAGCCCATAATCGAGATCAAGGTAACGGGCAAGGTCCCAGACCCCGCCCTCATCCAGAGCCAGATATTGAGGCTCTCAGAGTTGGCGCTGAGGTGCTTCTGGAGGCATGTTTCCGAGCAGGATGGGGGCTCGGTCTTTATGCAGAAGCCCGCAAGGGTTGAGGACGAGATGCACCGCATTGCAAAGGAAGTCCTAGGCTCCGAAGAGATGGCAAACTTTGCGGTAAATGAGCTGCTTCCCCTGCTATCACGGGGAAGCGCGGAGGAGGCGGCAAGGGCAGTCAGCGATAATTATACCCACTTTAGGAGGGCTTTTGAGAATGCTGCACTCAGTTGAGCTTGAAAACTTCCTGTCGCACGTGCACACAAGAGTGGACTTTGGGCCCGGAGTCACAGTATTTGTCGGCCCAAACGGCGCGGGCAAGTCAAGCGCGATTGACGCAATCACATTTGCCCTATTTGGCGAGCATGTTAGAAAGTCAACGAAGGGACTCCTTCGAAGGGGGAGCAGCCAGGCCTATGCGCGGGTCGAGTTTTCAGTCGGGAGTAAAAAGTTCGAGGCGGTGCGGAAAATAGATTCCAAGGGCACCTCGTCTGCCCAACTCTACGAGATAACAGACAGTGGCCAGGTCCCGCTTGCGGCAGGTGAAAGGAAGCAGTTTGGCGAGTCCATGACACGCGAGATCGAGTCCCTCATAGGGCTTGACTTTGAGAAGCTAAAGGTCGCATCGATAGTCCAGCAGGGGGAGCTCCAGTCAATCATAGATGCCGACCCCAAAAAGTTCAAGAAGCTTGTAAACGCGATAATCGGGATAGACAGGCTTGACACCGCATACGAGATTATGAAAAAGACAATCGACTCGTTCCGCGCGGAGGTGAAGGCAAGGCTAGAGTATGACGATACAAGCATCGAGGCCCTGCAGGCAAAGGCAGAGGTCCTTGCAAAGGAGATTTTGCTAATCGAGCCCCAGATTCAGGCTTTCAGCCAGGAAAAATCTCTGCTTGGTGCAGAGATTGCAAACCTTCAGGAGACCATAGATAGCGAGGCCCCAAAGGAGCTCAAGATAAAGGAGATAGAGAGAAGAAAGGAGGAACTTGCCCGCTACACGAGAGGCGCAATCACGACAATCAAGGGCCAGATAGCTGAAAAGGAGAGGAAGGTCGCAGACTGTTCCCAGTCCCTAGGCCTTGCAGCCACCAAGGCAACAGCCGAGTTGGAAGGCTCGAAGATCCAGCACGACCTTGACAGAATAGCGTCAGAGGCGAGGGATGCAAGCGGCAGGCTTGCCAAGATAAAGAGTCAGCAGGAAATAGCTGGAAGGCTCCAGATGGTTGACGGCAAGTGCCCCGTCTGCGACTCGAAGGTCGACAAGATAAACCCGCTCTTTGAGCAGGGACACCTAAGGGAGGAGCTAGAATTTCTCACAAAAAGGCTTGAGGATCTTGTCCGGGAAGAGCAAGTCTTGAAACAGAAAAAGAGGGACACAGAGGCGAAGATCCAGCAGGCGCTCAGGGCAGAGGGCGTGCTTTCCTCCCACGGCGTGAAGGACCAGGCCGACCTTTCAAGGCTGAGCGAAGAGATTTCAGCCCTGAAGGCAAGCATCAGGGAGATCCCGCTTGATGTCAGCGCCTCAGGTAACATAACCCAGTTTGCAATCGATGAAAACTCTACCAATGCAATCAGCACCATCACAGGGCTTGTCGAGGAGACGCGGGATTTCGACGTGGTCAAGTTCCGGGACCTAAAGTCAAGGCTTGATCAGAAGAGAGCCCGCATGAGCTCCCTAGACCAAGAAATCGGAGCCGCGTCCACCAGGCTGAGGATGAGAAGGGAAGAGTCTGAAAAAATATCAAAGGCACTTTCCGAGCTTGCCCATGTGCGCAGATACGTTTCGGGCCTAGAGTCAATAAGGTCGCAGATCTACAACAGGGACGGCCCTGTTGCGACAAGTCTCCGCTCATGGGCGCTTGGCATGATATCTCAAAAGGCTTCCGAGTACATGTCCACCTTCAACGTCAAGATCCAGAGGCTTGTCCTGGAGGACAAGGCGCGCGACATTGGAATTTCCTGCTATTCCGGAAACACGGTGCTTGACCTCGAATCCCTCAGCGGCGGCGAGAAGGTCTCCGTGGCACTGGCCCTGAGGCTCGGCATGGCCCACCTGATGGGCTCGTCACACCTCAACTTCATAATCCTCGATGAGCCCACGACCCACCTCGACCATGAGAGGAGGAGGTCGCTTGTTTCCGTGCTCTCCCAGGCATTCGAGTCAAACGCGGACTCGATATCACAGTTCATCATTATTACCCATGACTCGGAAATATTTGAAAACTCCAACATTGATGCAATCTATGACTTCCGGCCCTCGCCCGAAGGAACCCAGGTAGTCTCAATCTAGCCGCCAGTAAGCTTGGCAAACCTTTCGTTCTTGCAGAGCGACTCCATGAACTTGAGGTTAGAGAGTGCTACCACTGCCGAGTCCCGTACCTGCTCGCTTGAGTCGTGAAGGGCCTTTTGCAGCGTCTCCCGTGCCTCCTGGGACCCTATTACACCCAGTGCAACAGCCGCCTCGTGCCTGACAAAAAGCGAAGGGTCGTTCCGTGTGGCGTCCTCAAGCGGCTTGATTCCGCTCCGGAGACACATCTGCCCAAGCGAGAATGCTGCCTCGTGCCTGACGAGCTCGTTTGGATCGTTTTTGAGTATCTTTGAAATGTACGGAACCACGTCCTCGCCCCCCATGTCGACAAGAATGCAGACTGCACGGCACCTGATCACAAAGTCCTGGCTGTCCAGCATCTTCACAAAATATTCCTTGTCCTTCTTCTCATATCTCTCCTCCATCTCCGAGAGGAGTTCAAGGCGCGCTTCTGGGACAGGTTCCATACCACAGATTTTATACCCGCATATTTATTTCAACTACAGAATGAGCAGGCTCCGATACTGGAAACTGACGGTAGACGATCTCAGAAAGGCACAGTATGACCCCAAGAAGGTGCTCATCTGGGAGATCAAGTGCTCAAAGGACGACAAGGGCACGCACTTTGGAGTCTTTTGCTACAGAAACGGGACGCCCTGGGACTATGCATCCATCCATGGGCTAGTCTTTTACCACAACATGATTGAGGACGAGGAGGTAAAGAAGATCACCAAGTTTCTCAAGGACAAGTTTGGCGGCGAGCCCGGAGAGAAGGGAAGCAGGATCTTCCTCAAGAATTCAAGGGAGATTTACGAACCAAAGGAGATTGCAGACCTTGCGGTGGAGCTTGGAGACACGTTCGAGGCAAGCACCGAGCTTACGGTAGAGCTTGAAAACTTTACCCCGACCGAGCAGGACCAGAGTAACCTCCCTTCAAGCAAGATCCTCCCCATCCCAGGCAAGTAAGGCCCGCCGGAGTCCCTTTGAGAATCCAGCATGGCAACCCGGCACAATCCAACCTAGGAATTCCCAAGAAGACTTTATTGTAAGATTTTCAGTATTCCGTTTTTAACGTCGGAAACCAGAATCATCCATGGTAAGAAACCTAGCTACCATTGTTATGCTGGCGTCGCTTACCCTTTTCATGGCTGTCCCTTCAGGACAGCTTGCTAGCGCCCAGATTCTCCCAGGGCCTACGCTCCTGCCCGCGCCGACCAACCTTTCGGCAACGGCTGCATCAACCTCAGAGATTGACCTCGCATGGAGCGCGCCTTCAAACCTCCAGGGAATGCTGGTCAGGAGCTACAACGTGGAAAGGTCAGACGACGGCGGTACCACATGGTCTGCAATTGGCAGCACCCAGTCCACATCCTATGCAGATACAGGCCTTGCGGCAGGGACCACGTATTCCTACCGCGTGACTGCTTCGTATCTTGTCGGGACAAGCGCCCCGTCAAACTCGGCATCGGCTACGACATATTCCCAGTCCCCGGGAATCACGGTGTACGCTCACAGGATCCCGGCGTCCTACTGGGACCCGTGCTTTGCAACAACATGCAGTGCCGGAACAGGGCCCGGTGCCACGATGTACTTTGAGCTGTGGGATGCGGCAGGAAATGTTCTTGCTAGCGGATACTCTGACGAGAACGGCTACACCTTCACGGGCCTCAACCCCAGCACGACCTACTACGTCTATCCATGGGACTGCGACCAGTGCCACGGGTCGACCCACGATGTGGTCTTTGAATACTGGGGAGACAACCACAGCAGCGAAAGACCAAGGCCTGCCACCGTAGGCGCAAGCCTTGACGCGTGGTACTCGTGCACAAACAACTGTGCCGACGGGCCATAGGCACCAGGCATCCGCCTTGAGCATGACCCCCTCCTTTTTTAAACGCGCCCCAGCCGCATACTTTATAGGGTTTTGAAGAGCTTCAACACCCAGATGGACCAGCCGATGACAATAATGGGGCACCTTGACGAGCTCCGAAAAAGGCTCTTTAGGATGGTAGTCGCAGTCGGCATCGTCACATTTTTCATACTTGGATTCCACCTGACGCCGTTCCACTACAATGGCATAAAGTTGTACTACCCAACATTCAGCCCGTTTGACAACATGGCAGCCCAGGCAACGGTATCAATGAAGCACAGCCTCCTGCCGCCTGCGGTACAGCTTATCCAGACTGCACCAGGGCAGGCATTCTTTGCCCAGTTTTATATCGCAGTGCTCCTTGGCATCGCAATTGCAATGCCGGTAATTGTACGGGAATTCATGGCATTTCTTGCCCCAGCTCTTGCCAAGAAAGAGATCGACATAATAAAATCCATCACCATCCCCGCGGTCGGACTATTTGCAGCAGGCTGCGTATTTTCATATACTGTCATCACGCCATACATACTTGCATTCCTCTACAGGTACGGCGAGTCGGCAGGACTCCTCACCTTCCTCAACATCGTGGACTTTATCTCGTTCGTGCTCCAGTTCATGCTCGCCTTTGGGATATCGTTCCAGCTGCCCCTGATAATGTACGCAGTCACGGCGTCTGGAATGGTTGGTGAAAAGTTCTGGAGGCACAACATAAAGTGGGCAGTCATAGGAATCGTCATTCTTGGCGCGGCCATCACGCCAGACGGGAGCGGCGTAACGATGTGGTTTGTAGCAGGACCCCTCATAGGGCTGTATCTCATAGGGATGTTCCTCTCAGAGAGGCGCGCCGCCCGTTTTCAAACGCTTAAATCATCCTAAGACGTATTAAAAGCTCAAATGGCATATGAGAATGTCATAATTGCAGTGGTTATCATCGGCGTGCTAATTTTCGGCGCGAAGAAGATTCCGGAGCTTGCAAGGACCTTTGGCAAGGCCAAGGGGGAGTACGAGAAGGGCAGGATAGAGGCCGAGAAGGAACTAAAAGAGTTCAAGGACAAGGAAGAGCTCAAGTAAAGTTTTCAAAAAACATTTCTGCAATTTTCCACGGTTACTTTGATCTCGCGGGACATCCCCAATCACTTTATCGCATACACGTCTCCGCCGTACGCGCTTACTGCGCCCTCGTTTTTGCCACAAGCACGTGGTTAGAGTCATAGACGTTGACCGATGCGGCAAGCGGCTGGGCGTACCTGGCAAGGTTGATGTGCGCAATCCCCGATGATACTGCCGAGCTTTCAAGGGTTTTGCCCGACTGATCCACAATGGCCACGGTTGCCGCATCAGTTGGCAGGTTTTCGATTGTCATGCTCTGCTCAGATGTCGCATAAAACCTGCTGTATATGCCCTGCAGCATGACGTGTTCGTATGAGGACTCGGATTCAAGTATGCCCTGCATTCCCCCTCCGCCGGAGGGCCTGAGCTGCAGGTTAAGTGAGCTGCTGGTAAAGACCTTGGAGTGGTCAAGATACACGACAAGGAAGTTGTTGCCGTTTGTAACTATGGTGCAGTCGCGCTTGAGCGGCTGGTTTGGGCTTGTGTCAGTATACAGCGTGTTGTACTGGCTGGCCCCAGAAGAACTCCCGGTCGACTGGACTACCGACCAGTAGGTTCCATCACCTTCGGTTATGGCAACGCATGTGACATAGTTTACCTGCGAGGGATCCTCGACATATAGGCCCCCTTGAAAGTCCATTCCTGTCGCGTTGAGCGCCCTTGTCTTTACCTCCACCACCGCGTGGAAGAGTGCGGCACCTAGCGGCGGGCTTGCCGCCTGAAATCCGGCATATGTCCCGTTGGTCTTTGCCTTTACCGCAACATGAAGCCTTCCGAGTCCTCAAAGACATTGTATGATGCGTTCTCCTCTGGCGCAGACCCGTTGAAGGTCCAGAAGGACTGGCCCGCGAGCAGCTTCTGCTCGTTTTCAGTTTGATTGAGCGGGTCGCTTGCCACAAGGCCTGATTTTGAGAGCGTAAGGATGCTGTACGGTATCGCGTATGCCGAGTTTGAAGGTGTGCCTGCGCCCACGCTGTTTATTGCAGAAACACGGTAT
The DNA here is from genome assembly GCA_021325615.1 of Nitrososphaerota archaeon. Classification (GTDB taxonomy): domain Archaea; phylum Thermoproteota; class Nitrososphaeria; order Nitrososphaerales; family Nitrosopumilaceae; genus Nitrosotalea. Next base: position 18,302 of record JAJPGU010000004.1, read on the forward strand.
GTATACGGCACCCCGGTTGCAAGTCCTGTGTCCGAGTAGGTGGTTGCGGTACTGTTGCTGTCGGCCTCTGCCGTAGACCACGTTGTGGAATTGCCCTGGAGCCTCTCAATCATATAGCCAGTTATTGGCGAACCGCCGTCGCCGGCAGGGGGGCTCCATGAAAGGTCAATCTGGGTTGGCGATACTGCCGTTGCCGAAAGGTTTGCAGGCTGCTGCGGGGCCTTTGGCGTTACCACTACAGTATAGTTGTCCCCTCCAAATATGTTGTAGAAGTTTGGTGCGGATGCCACCGTCCCGTTGCCTGTCCCTGTTATCACTAGCGTCCCGTTTATCGGGTCATGGAACCTACCGATGTCGATGCTGGCGTTGCTGCCCGACACCGGAGAGGAGGCAACCAAATTTCCCGCCCGGTCCAGAATCTTTGCCTCGGACGACCCCGCGGGTACGGACGAGATTCCTAGCATGTCCCCGGATGTCTCATAATAGTCGTTGTATGTACCATAGAGGATCTGTCCCGCATACGAACTTTCAGGTTCCAGATAGGCATTTAGCGGCATAGGCATCTGCAGGTTCAGGGTGCTGTTTGTGTACACCATCTGGCCGTCCATGTAAACCCGCAGGTAGTTGCTGCCGTTGGTTATTATGGTACAGTCCCTAGTCAGGGGCTGGTTTGGCGAGTTGTCCATCCAGAGAAGGTCGAACTTGACTGCAGAGTTTGCGGTGCCGTATGTGTGGACCACCGCCCATACCGTGCCCACATTGTTGGTTATCGAGACACATGTTGCATAGTTTACGTTTGCCTGCGCCGTCTGGACGTACATCCCGTTCTGGAAGTAGTTGCCGTTGCTTGGAATGGCCCGTACAGGCGTCGTGATTACAGAGTGGAATAGCGATGCAGTGGTGTTTGCAGACATTGCAAAGTATCCCGCATATGTCCCGTTTGCCGGGGCCTCGGCTCCGATATGCAGTCCTTGCGTGTCCCTGTAAAAGGCATACGTCGCATTCTCCTGCGGCGCATCACCGTCATAGGTCCAGTACTGCTGGTTCTGCTCCAGCTGCTGCTGGGTCATGGTCTCGTTGTCTAGCGGATCAAACTCCATGAGGCCGCAGTGCGACCTCAGGATGGCATATGGATATGGGCTGCCTGTGCCGTTGTTTGGCGGGCATGGCACCACAGGATCTGGCGCCCCACGAGTCTGCGGAGTGCCGTACGGATAAAAGTGGACCTTCTCCTGCAGGAAAAACTTGGAGGCCTTTCCCTCCATTTTTGTAATTATTGTCCCGTTATCAAAATATCTGACGCCGTCTGGCATGTCGTGCTCAGTGTTGTTCCCTCGACTTTGGCCCGGCGCGGACTGGGTTCCGTTTCCATGCGGGACGCCTCCCGCGCCGCCGCCAGTCGAGTTGTCTTGTGCTGCCATTGCAGGGGTGATGGATGCCAACGCTGCGAGTGCCAAGATTGCAATGGCATAATGAGCCCTTTTCATTACCAACTGCCTCACCTGATTTGCATCCCTTAACTGGATTTGCCATAATTTTCCCAGAAGTACCGTACATGGAAATTCCATGAATGCAAACTATGTATCCAATTTAGGAACTCAAAACTGCATTCGGCCTATGGACTCAATTTCCGTAAATCAATACATATCTTCCCTATCGTAACATGTACGCATACATATATCAAAACGGGAGGAGAATAGACCACGGTCAAGATGCGAATTACTCACATGAGAATTTTCATTGCCGCAAGCGTTACAGCCGCCTTGTTCTTCTTTTGTACCTCCTTTCATGGCATGGAGGCCTTTGGAGACGCCAATGCCCAAGCACAGGGCACGACCTCGACACTTACGGTCAATTCTCAGGACTCGTTTGGAAACCAAGTCACCGGCTTTTACATAGAGTTGTACCACGGAGACGGCATGGAGCAGGACGCCTTTACGCCGCACACGTTCATGCTAGCAGACAATCAGACCTATTTTGTCCATGTGGAAAACTACGGAATGTACAGGTTTTCCCACTGGCTTGCCACCGGGTCTTCTCAGGCAAGGAGGCTTGTCTCCATATACTCAGACAAGCAGATAACGGCCGTGTATGACGTCATCCCCGCCCACCCCGCGAACCTTACTGCCACCGCTGTCTCGCCAAACCAGATAAACCTCAAGTGGTCTGCCCCGCTCCACAACGGAACCATGCCGGTTACAGGATACAGGATTCAGCGGTCCCTTGACGACAGGGCCTGGACTACGATAGCAAGGAACACTGAATCGGCGTCCACCGCATATTCTGACACGGGGCTCAATTCCGATACCACATACTACTACAGGGTGTTTGCACTAAGCCAGGTCGGCTCTAGCTACCGCTCCAATGTCGCAGATGCCATGACGCCGCTTCCCTCAGTTGCGGTAAACGACACCTCCATCGGCCCCATCGTTATCGTCCAGCCAACCTTTGGCAGGTAAACACTCCGCCATTCATCCTGCCGGCTTGGGCCTAGAACCCCCCGAACGCTTTTTTAACCATTCAAAAATAGAATCGCCATGATAAAGCGCTCCGAGGTCCAGAAGATGGCGGCAGGCTACTCCGACATCTCGATCGCGGCCCTTGGAAGCCACTCAGCCCTAGAGATAATGGACGGGGCAAAGGACGAGAACTTTAGGACGCTGGTCCTCTGCCAGAGGGGCAGGGACGCGCCATACAGGAGGTTCTCAAGGATTGCAGACGACATCATCATGCTAAACAAGTTTTCCGACATGCTCCTGCCAAAGGTCCAGTCAAGGCTCAGGGAAGAGAGCGCCATAATAGTACCGCATAGGGCCCTTACCGCCTACCTCGGATACGAGGCAGTCGAGAACAGGCTGAGGCTGCCCCTCTTTGGCAACAGGGCACTATTCCAGGCAGAGGAGCGATCCCACAGGAAAAACCAGTACTACCTCCTGCAAAAGGCCAGGATAAGGATGCCCAGGATCTTCTCAGACCCGAGGGATATTGACAGGCCGGTAATTGTCAAGGTGCAGGAAAAGTCCCGCAGGCTTGAGAGGGCATTTTTTATCGCAACCTCCTACGCCGACTATAAGGACAAGACGGAGAGGAAGATAAGGCAGGGGCTTATCTCTCGCGAGGCGCTCAAGATTGCAAGCATCGAGGAATTTGTCGTCGGCACCTACTTTAACTTCAACTACTTTTACACGCCAATCTCAGAGGAGGTAGATTTCCTCGGGATCGAGAGGAGGCTCCAGACAAACGTGCATGACTTTGTCTCCCTCCCTGCAAAGCAGCAGCTTGAGACAAACATAGAGCTTCAGAATATCGAGGTCGGCCACACGCCCGCAAGCATCCGCGAGTCGCTCCTTGAAAAGGTCATTGAGGCAGGCGACAGGTTTGTAGCTGCCGTAAAAAAAGAGTACGCCCCCGGAATAATAGGCCCGTTCTCGCTCCAGTCGGTAATCACGCGCGACCTTGAGATAGTGGTATACGACGTCTCGCTCAGGGTCCCGGGCAACCCAATTCTTGCAACCACAAGCCCCTATACCAAGTACAAGTACGGAACGACGTTCGGGGTCGGAAGGAGAATTGCCATGGAGATAAGAAGGGCACAGCAGGAAGGCAAGCTTGCACAGATAGTAAGCTAGTGCTCAGGCTTCCATCTTTTCCTTCAGCAGGTTCTTCCTTACAAGTATAGGCACGTTGTAAAATGACGCAAGTGCAATCGCGTCCGAGGCCCGGTAGTTGCGCATCACGATGTCGTGCTTGCCGGTAAAGTACAGGTTTGCGCGCAGGACGCTTCCGCTCTCGTAGACCTTTATCTTTACAAGCACGAGCTCGTTTATCTCCGAGAGTTCCTCTATCATGTTGTATATGGTAGGTATCGCGCCGCGCTCGCCGTCGACAAAGTTGGAGATGTGCCGGGCAACCTCCCCCGAAAATGCCCTCATGTGAAACTCCCTCTCGTCGTCAGATCGCAGTACGACGAGTCCTTCGACACCGTATGGATCCACAAACCCAACGTGCACAATCTTTGTAGTGGCGTAGTCCGAGTCTATTGGCTCGTCAATCTTCATTACTGTTTTTTATCGTCCCTCATGACAGATAAAGACTCCGAAAAACAGAGATAGGATTTAATGTCACCATGGCACGTCTTTACTCGTTGGAAAAACAGAGGACCGTCGGGCGCTCCCACATGGCGCTCATAATTGTCGGCTTCCTGGCAATCGCAGTCTCGTTCCTTGCCTATGCAAGAAACAACGAGATAACGGTAACGCCCGCCGCAATGCCGGCACTCCAGAGAATGGCATATGCGACGTATTTCATATTGTTCTCATCCTTTGGCGCAATCGGATGGGGCCTTTACAGGTTCTACAAGTCAAAGGTAATCATGCCAGATTCTTCCACGGCGTCGATAATCTCAAACGCCCTTAACAACAAAAGGGCAAAGCAGATCTTTGTCATCAGCGCAATCGGATACGGAATCTTCTTTGGGCTCACCTCGGGCGTTATTCTTTACAAGCCTGAAATCAACGCGACAGATTATGGCTTTCCCACTCCGCCCCACATCGAACTCTCCCCCTGCTGCGACCTCCCAGGCTACATGCCCATGATATTTGCATTCTTCACCCAGCATGTCGGGCTTCAAATAGTCCCGCTAAACCTAGTCCTGCTAGTCACGGTCTCATTCCTTGTCGGGCTGAACTTTTCCCTCTCTGCAACAACGTTTGCCGCGGCCAGGAGCGCAGGCAAGTTCGGCGCCTTTGGCGCCCTGACAGGGCTGTTCGTGGGCTGCCCCACCTGCGCCGGTACCGCGTTTACGCTGCTTTTCGGGCTTGGTGCAAGCGCGACAGGAATAACACTCTTTCTTACAAGTTACGAGGCCCAGCTACAGACAATATTCATCGCAATTTCCATACCGGTACTGCTTGTCACACCGTACATCATGGCGCGCAAGATAAGAAAGGAGCAGGACGGCAGCTGCGCGCTTGAGCCTAAGCAGTAGGCTTTGTGACCCGAGGGGCCTTCCAGTCCCCTATGTCGTATCCGTCCTGACGCAAGTATTTCAGGGCAAGCTTGTAGACAAGTTCGTCATGGCCCGAGGCCTCCAGTATGTCATCCCATGTAACCGAGCCTGACTGGTCGACCTTCCTTGAAAGCACCAGGCACAGGTCCCTGGCAATGACCCTGCACTCGTCAAACGTCTTGCCGTTCTTGTATGCCCTAGTCCTTGGGTCGCAAGAGTCCATGGTGCTGATATGCCGCAGTCCAAATAAAAATCGAACCGCGTTCTCGAAGGGTTTTAAACCAAATTCGACAAACAAACCCAATGCAAATCCCAAGCAACAGGCTGCGCGGCCTCAACCCGCTTGATGTTCTCCTGTGGACCTTCCGCCGTAACGAGAGCGACGTCATAAACCTGTATGATGCCTTTTCCGCCCTGATGCAGATATCGACCGGCGCAAACATGCTGAATTTCGGCTACTGGGATTCAGCCGCAAGCCCTGCAGAGGCCCAGGCAGCCCTGTGCAGGGAGGCAGGAAAGATGGCGGACCTTGCGTCCGCAAGGACCTTGATAGATGTAGGAAGCGGATTTTCCGAGCCTGCCACAATCTGGCTTCGCGACTTTCCCTCCCTTCAGGTTTCGTGCATCAATGTCAACAGGGGCCAGCTTCAATTTGCATCAAGGCTGATTAAGGAATCTCCCGGACTGCGGCAAGGCTCGGTCGCGCTTGTAAACTCGACTGCAACGGCACTCCCGTTTGCAACAGGTTCTGTCGACAGGATAATCGCCCTCGAGTCGGCGCAGCACTTTAGGCCGCTTGAGGGCTTCATGTCAGAGTGCAGGCGCGTCCTTTCAAGTGGGGGCAAGGTAATCCTTGCCTTGCCCGTAATGACAGAGCACAGGACTGCCGAGATGAGGAGGCTTGGAATCCTGTCGTTTACGTGGTCCTCGGAGCACCATACCATTGATGCCGTGAAAAGGTCAGTTGCAGAATCCGGCATGTCACTAACACGCCTTGAGATGATAGGTCCAAAGGTTTACCCCCCGCTTGCAGACTATTACATAAAAAACAGGGAGTCGATCAGGCGGAAGATACTTGAGAAATATCCAGCATATGTCGAAAAGATACTGCTCAGGTCCCTTGTAAAGATGAAGCAGGTCTCGTGTGACGGGACAATCGACTATGCCCTTCTATCTGCCAGCCCGCAGGATGGCGCCCTGTTCTAGGGTTCTTCGGCAGACTTGGGGCACTGCAATACATCAATTTTTTTCAAGGCCGTGGCTTAAAATCCCGGAAGCACGGCCATGCCCCAAGATTCCCAACCCTCGGATTATGCACCCTGCAAATCGAGAAAAAAGATATTAGCAAAGCCCAAGTAGGCAAGACATGGGCCTTTTCAAGAAAAAGAGCGAGCCTGAAACCAAGTGCAAGGAGTGCGGCCTGGAGCTGAACGATCCCGAGCGCCTCGACCGCCACATGAAGAAGGCACACAAGCACGCCTCCCAGAGAAAGTTTGACGAGCAGGGCTTTACCACAAGCGGCATGTGGTAGCAATACATCCAGGCTTGCGATACATATAATTCGGAATACCCACGGCAGTAGAGAGAGTTGGCCTCACCAGACCTGCTTGCACACCTGACAGAATTCATAATAAACGCCATATCAAATTCCGGCTATCTCGGGATATTCCTCCTCATGGTTGGCGAAAGTGCGCTAATTCCCATACCAAGCGAGGTCATCATGTCCTTCTCAGGGTACCTTGTTTCCACGGGCAAGTTCAATGTGGTTGCAGTCATACTTGCAGGCTCGGTTGGGAACCTCGTCGGCTCGCTTGCGGCATACTTTGCCGGCGCCTACCTAGGAAGGGGCTTTGTCCTAAAGTACGGAAGATACGTCCTGCTCCACAAGTCGCACCTTGAGCTAGCCGAGTCCTACTTTAAAAAATACGGTAACAGGTCCACCTTTGTAAGCAGGATGCTCCCGGCAATCAGGACTTACATCTCGCTGCCTGCGGGCACCGCAAGGATGAACCTCAAGAGGTTTGCAGCCCTGACGTTTGCAGGCTCGCTTATTTGGAACGGCGCGCTGACGTTCATCGGCATCAGGCTTGGCCAAGAGTGGGAGGGGATCCGAAAGTATTCAAGTTATCTTGACGCCTTCGTGGTAGTCGCCGTAATTGCTGCAATCATAATCTACATCAGGAAGCGAAGAGCTAGCGTGACCTGATGTTGCCAAGCTCCTCAAGTATTATCCTCAGCATCATCTCAGTGTCAAGAAGGACGCACGGAATGTTGTTCTCCCTGCATGCCAATCCCACCTCGACGTCCTCTGTAACCATCACCATGTTGTTCTCCTCTGCGTATTTTATCACCGAGTAGTCGCTTGACAGCTTCTTTCCCTCAAGCTTGAGCTTCTTGACCGAAAAGGCGTCGTACCCAAACTCCCTGAGCTTTGCATCCATCCCGTCGTACATCTCGTCTAGGAGGATCTTCATCTGGCTTGTTGGTTCGCGAATACTGTAATTTATCTGATTTCAGGGCGCCGCCATTTGCCGGCAGCCGCGACAAAAACCAATGACTTGGAAGACACGGTGCAATCCACCTGTCCTTTCATCTCAAACCGGCAGGAACCGTCCCTGCCCTCCACTTGCCCTGCAGCATCAGTTTACATGTGCCTAGACTGCCGCCCCGTGGAGACAAGTTGCCGCACATCAAATCAGAAAATTCTAGCCGCACCCGTTTGTGCACGAGTACCACCCGTCCAGCTTCACCCCCGGAAGCGTGGCCCGAGGCCTTGCGCTGCTGTGGTTGTCTCCCCAGTATTCAAAGACCACGTTGTGGCTTGAGCCGTGGCACGAGTCGCAGTCGTATGGATAGACATAGTATGTCGTGCTCGGGTTGAGGCCGCTAAAGTCCCAGCCGTTCTCGTCCGCGTATCCGCTGGCAAGGACGTTTCCTGCAGCATCCCACAACTCTACATACATCGTGGTCCCTTCTCCGACCCCTGCGCTGCAGGTTGTCGCAAAGCACGGATCCCAGTAGGAGGCAGGAATCCGGTGCGCATAATACCAGATGTCCGTGTTTGAGGTGGTCGAAGTCGTTGGCGTTGCGCTTGCCTCGCCGGACGGCTGGGATGCCCCTACCGCGTTTACCGCCTCGACATAGTAGTAGTATGTGTTGCCGTTTGATACCGTGGTGTCAGTATAGGTAGTCGAGGCAACCCCCGTGGCTATCGGAGTGGTGCCTTCCGTGCCAGATGACGCCCCGCGGAATATGTCGTATCCCGTTATTGCAGACCCGCCGTTTGAGGACGGCGCGTTCCACGAGAGCATTACCTGCGAATTACCCCCGTTTGCCACGAGCCCCTGCGGTGCGGAGGGCACGGTCTTTGTCACCTGCGTCGAGCCGCCACTCTTTAGTTCGACAACGACATCGTCCCAGCTGTTGGAGCTGACGCTGCTGGTCCAAGTACACGAGGCGGCCCCGGCCGATGACACGGTCGTAGTGCTTGACGCCCCCGTTATGGCGCTAGGGATATTGACATCCCACTCCTGCCCGCATGTGGCACCCGATAGGGTCGAGCCCCCATAGATTGAAGGAAGGTCCACTATTGTGTCGCCCGCATACTTTGTGGTAATCGATACAGTCGGGTTGCCCGATGCCTTGTAGTTGCTTGCGGTAGCAGGAATCGGGTTGGAAAGGTCTACACCTGCGAACGAGTATGCGCCTACCACCGCAGATGTGGATCCCGACATGGTAACAACTATGTTCCCGCTGCTGCCGGGGTTTTCCAGGTACCAGAACTCGGCGTCGTTATTGTGAAATGAGGATGTCCCCTTTGTCAGGGACGCGCCGCCATACGTAACCGAGGCGACATAGTTGTTGTTTGCGCTCACCCCCACAAGGAGCAGGTCGCTGTTTGTGGCCGAGCTGAACCCCGTCATTACAATCTGGTAGGGCGATGACGATGTAGTCCCGGACACTGTCTTTACGCCCTCTAGCACTATCCCGGAGGATTGTCCTCCGGATGATGACTGGACCGTGGCCTTTGCCTCGTTTGATGCAGGCGAGGTGCCGGCAGAGTTTACGGCCCTTACATAGTAAAAGTAGGTTGTCCCGTTTGTAACGGCTGAATCGACATACGTGGTACCGGCAACCCCTGTCGCATAGGGTGTTGCCCCCTCCCCTCCCGTGGATGTCCCCCGGAATACATCATATCCCGTAATCGCGGCTCCCCCGTCTGATGCCGGAGGGGACCACGAAAGCGACACCTGCGATGTCCCTCCCGTTGCCGCAAGGTTCTGCGGTGCCGAGGGAGCGGTCGGTGCAGACGTTCCAGATCTTACCTCCAGGGCAACATCGTCCCACTGGTCCCCGCTGCTTGCGGTCCATCCGCACTTTACAGGTCCCGCACTTGTGGCGTTGTACGAGCTGGATGCGCCGGTTATCTGGCCCGCGACGTTAACGTCCCAGTGCCCGAGGCATGTGGGACTACCAAGCGTCACGCCACCCCAGATGGACGGCAGGTCCACTACCAGGTCGTTGGAATATTTTGTGGTAATCGATATGCTCGGGCTTCCTGCCGCGGTGTTGTGGGTCGACGCAGTGGCGCCAATGGGCACAGTTTCGTTGACGCCCGCTATGGAGTATGCCCCTATCACGGCAGAGGTAGGCCCTATCATGGTAACCACGATGTTCCCTGTCCCGCTGGGATTCTTCAGGTACCACAACTCGGCATCGTTGTTGTAAAATGAGTAGGCCGCCCTTGCAAGGGGAGCCCCCCCAAATGTCACCGATGTAACATTGTTGTTGTTCGCGCTCACCCCGACAAGCAGGAGGCTGTTGCCGCCGCTGCCCGCGCCAAACGAAGGAAGTGTTATCTGGTATGGGGCGGCCGAAACCGTCCCCGATGTGGACTTGGCGTTGGTAATGGCAGCCCCCGCCGCAAATGCATGCTGCGATGCCGCAGTCCCTGAAAAAGCCAAAACAGCCCCAATTATCAATAATGCCCAGAAGTCTAAACGTGTATTTTGTTTCCGGTTATACAACAGACTACCATATTACCTGAACATAAAATAGCTGCACTTACTTTGTTCTATTTGATAAATCCAGTTACCGGTGCCGTCCGGGAAAGACAAGACATTTGCAGCATGGCCTCCAGGATTTCCCACATCCCGCCACGGTCTGCCGTATTTTGGATCTTTTTGCTTGGCTGCCCCGCGCCTTGCCAAAACCAAAATGTGTATAAACCCATTCTGCGCGCCCTAGCATGACCATGCCCCTTGACCATTTCCTCCTGAACATTTCCTTGCAGGACTTTTCCCAGATATTCCTGTACTCTTCCTACTCCCTCCTGCGCATGACAATTGCCCTTGCAGCCTCGTACGGCTTTGCAATCGCGTGGGGGGTGGCGGCAGCCCGGAACAAAAAGGCCGAGAAGGTCCTGATGCCCATCCTTGACATACTCCAGTCGGTGCCAATCCTCGGGTTCTTCCCAGCAGCCATCTTCTTCTTCATCGCCCTGTTCCACCAGAGCTGGGTCGGCGTCGAGATGGCAGCCGTCTTCCTGATATTTACAAGCCAGGCGTGGAACCTTGCATTTGCGGTTTACGAGTCGGTCTCATCCATCCCGGCAGACCTTGAGGAGGCGTCAAGCTCGTTCAGCCTCAACGGGTGGAAGAGGCTCAAAACGCTCTACGTCCCCGCCTCGGTTCCAAAGCTCATCTACAACGGGATACTTTCCTGGTCCACGGGCTGGTACTACCTCGTTGCAGCGGAGATGATCTCCATCGGATCCCAGCAGTTCAAGCTCCACGGCATAGGCAGCTACCTCGCCGAGGCAACCTATGCAGGCGACTACCAGGGGACCATAATGGGCCTTGTGGCCCTGGTAACAATCATACTTGTTGTGGACTTGGTGCTGTGGCGGCCCCTTAGGCATTACGCCAACAGGTTCAGGTACGAATCTGTCTCGTCTGACGAGGAGAAGAGGGGCCCGCAGGACCAGAGGGTGACGTGGCTCAGGAGCCACCTTGCAGTTCTTCCCGTGCGGCCCCCTCCCGGCATTGCGCACGTGATTGCCGCAGGAAGGTTCCGCCCCATCGCAGCCACGGTAAGGCATGCGGCAGAGGAGCCTGCAATCATAAGGCGTCACAGGAAGACCGCGCTTGCCATAGCTGGCGCGGCAGTGGCAGGCATCATCATCATAACTGGGGGTGCCTTCCTTGCAGGGCTGATATCTGTCCCGGCAAACATCTCAAACGACCTAAAGAAGCAAGAGATTGCATCAGTAGCATCCCAGATACCCCAGGCGCTTGGCGCCTCCCTGCTGAGGCTCCTTGCAGCCTACCTCCTCAGCATCGCGTGGATACTGCCGCTTGCCCTAAAGATTTCAGGCAAGCCGAGGTCCTTTGGAACCTCGATATTTACGATGGAGATCCTGGCGTCGCTTCCTGCGACCGCGCTATTTCCCCTGATAGTCCTTGGCACCATGAACCTCCCAGGAGGCCTGCAGTTGACGTCAATCATACTTACAATGACAGGGATGCAGTGGTACCTCCTCTTCAACATCCTAGGCGGCGTAAGGTCTATCCCGTCAGACCTCCTCGAGGTGTCAAAGACATACCACATAACCGGCTTCCAGAAGCTCCGCAAGCTAATCTTTCCCGCAATCCTCCCGACATTTATTACCGGCAGCATAACTGCATGGGGTGGTGGGTGGAACGCGCTGGTCCTTTCAGAATACATCACATTCAACAAGCAGACCCTCTCGGTCCTTGGCATCGGGTCGCTGATGAACAAGGCCGCATATGAAATTGGGAACGTGAGCCTCCTCATACTCATCATCACGGTAATGGTCGCAGTCGTTGTCGGCCTCAACAGGGTATTATGGAAGCGCCTCTACAAGATGACGTTTACAAAGTACAGGTTGGACTGATTGTGTTGGCAGCAGGCTCTGATTCGCCAAAACTTGTCGAGCTCCGGGGCGTCACCAAGGCGTACGGTCCCATGTCGCCAAGGCCCCAGGTGGTGCTTGAGCACATCAACCTTGCAGTAAGGCAGCACGAGTTTGTCAGCATTGTTGGCCCGTCGGGGTGCGGCAAGTCCACGCTCCTTCGCATAATGATGGGGCTTGCCAAGCCGGAGGACGGCGAGGTCTTTTACCATGACCACAAGCTGACAGGAGTCTGCGAGGCAATGTCCATGGTCTTCCAGACCTTTGCGCTCTTCCCGTGGCTCAATGTTGTGGAAAACGTCGAGCTTGGCCTTGAGGGCAAGCCGTTTCCGAAGGAGGAGAAGCGCAAGAGGTCGCTTGACGCAATCCGCGTGATTGGCCTTGAGGGATACGAGGAGGCATACCCAAGGGAGCTCTCGGGCGGCATGAAGCAAAGGGTAGGGCTTGCAAGGGCCATGGTCTCCGAGCCCGAGATCCTCCTGATGGACGAGCCCTTCTCGGCACTTGACCCGCTGACATCAACGCACCTGAGGGAGGAGGTTCTCCACCTCTGGGCCGACCCGGCGCTTCCTCCCGAGGCGGTGGTTATGGTCACCCACAACGTCGAGGAGGCGGTGTACATGTCGGACAGGATAGTGGTCCTGACCTCACGGCCCGGAACGATAGCAAGGGAGGTCCCTATCGAGATACCAAGGCCCCGGGATCCCCGCAGCCCCGAGATCTACAGGCTTGTCGATGAGATCACAGGAATGATAGTATGATCAACCTTTATTTGGCGTATCAGGGGAACGCATTCTGTTTTGTGGAGGAACTAGACAGGTGACCATCCCCCAGGCACAGGTAGGGAACGTCATCGGACTCTTGGAGGTGCTCCAGGACTTTAAGGGAAAGGTGGACCTCGCGAAGGTAGCCGACGAGCTCATGCTTGAGCTTGACGACATACTGCCCGCAGTCGAGTCTGCAAAGCTCCTCCACCTGTTGCAGGTAGACTCGGGAGATCTCATACTTACAGAGGACGGCAAGGCGCTGCTTGCAAAGAACGCCTCGGGCAGGAAGAGGATGCTCAACAAGACGCTCGCAGGGTCGGGCGAGTTCAAGGCCATACTGGACTTCATCAGGAACGATCACGGGGGCGAGGTCTCAAAGGACGAGATGAAGGACTTTCTCAGGGAGAACATGCCAGACCTAGACGCGGAGCAGACATTCCTGTGGATAGTCGAGTGGGGCCGATATTCCCTGCTGCTTCGCTATGACACCGACAACGGCAAGATAAAGCTGTCCAAGGCTGCCACGCAGAAGGAATAGACATTCCACCAAACGGACTCTACGGTTCCACATATTTCCCCAAAAGGGATCATTTGTTAGAAAAAATGGCAAAACGCCCCACAAATGCCGAAGATCGTCGGGACCGGCCCGCAAGTAAAAGATTCATAAACCTAATCGAACAAAACTCGAAGAATTACTAGGCATGAAAGAATTTGGCACCCTAGAGTATGTCTTGGACAATTACTCTAAGAACTGGACTTGGAAGCTCACCGGTACCCGGGCAGTATCCATGGTCGCCCGCGTCATACCACAGGCATGGTATGGCGAGGGACCCGACGAGGCGATGGTCCCCGATACAGTCCAGAACGTCGAGAAGATCAAGTGGATAATGGAGACATACCCCCTTGACATCAGGTCAAGGAACATCTGGCAGCGCAAGACCAGGCACCTCAAGGTACCAAAGAAAAAGTACACCAAGATAGAGCGCCTCCGCAAGGCAAACCCCGGCACCCAGTTCAGGGGGACGCTGCTCAACTTCCAGAGGGAGGGCCTTGACTTTCTCCTCAAATCGTCCGGCAACGCCCTGCTTGCCGATGACATGGGCCTTGGCAAGTGCGTGCATCATGACACCATGATAAGCACCACGGCCGGACAAGTTCCAATCAAGGAGATATGGGATAAATCCACGGCAACAGAGCATGACGGCGACGAGGAATGGGCAGTTCTGGAAAAGCCAGTAATGGTTCATTCATTTGACGGAACAAATATTGTTACAAAGAAGGTCTCCCGCGCATTCAGGCAGAAAATCGACGAAGGCATACTAAAAATAGCACTGCCGGACGGCGTCTCACTCAGATGCACCAGACGGCACAGGGTTCTAACACCGCGCGGCTGGAGGATGGCAGGAGAACTGGGCATCGGTGACGATGTAGCAGTATCCCCACCTGCCCTTTACGGCACGGTTAACCGCCTCGTGTCCGAGGGAGTCGGTTCGCATAATTTCCCGCAAAGTTCACCATCCAGTTCCGCAGTCGGTGCAAGCAGTGGAATTGCAATCTCAGTTTCTCACAATTTGGAAGCAATCCAGGAGCGCGATATCGCAGGCCGGGCTCCCGAGTCAGTCAACTGGCGCCAGGTCAAGTCCATTGAATCGACACACCACTCGGGCTACGTCTACGACCTCTCAGTTCCCGAAACCCACAACTATATCGCAAACGGGATGGTGACGCACAACACCATACAGACGCTCGCATACCTTGCCACTGAAAAGCAGCCCTTCCCGGCCCTGATTGTCGCGCCGCTTGTCACCCTCACCAACTGGCAGCGCGAGATCCAAAAGTTTCTCAGGCGCAGGAGCAAGAACGGCCGAGTCTTAGATGACGAGCACCCCACCTCGACCCTCATCAGGACCGGCAAGCGCCAGGACATACCAAGAAATGACGTTTACATCATAAACTACGACCTGCTCTACAAGAGGCTTGACGACCTGTCAAGGCTCGGCATCAGGACAATCGTGTGCGACGAGGTACAGCACCTCAGGTCCAAGTCCACAAAGAAGTATTCCGCGGTAAAGAAGCTTGCAGGCCTGGAGACAGTCAAGTACAGGATAGGGCTTTCCGGGACTCCGATTTACAACAGGGGTTCGGAAATCTGGCCAATCGTGGACATCCTCCGCCCCGGCCTGCTCGGGAGCTTTGAGGAGTTTTGCGAATACTTTTGCTATGTCAATGAGAAGGGCAAGGCCATCGTACTTGAGAACAAGCGTGCATCGCTTGGCGAGGAGCTTCGCAAGCACGTGATGCTCAGGCGAAAAAAGGGGGACGTCCTCAAGGAGCTCAAGGAGAAGGTACGCTACAAGGAATTCATAGATTCGGACATCAACTACTATTATTCCGAGCTTGACAAGATCTGGAAGAGGCTGGAGGAGGAGCAAAAGGCCGCAACGTCCGCATTTGACAAGTTCTCGTCGTACAAGAGGGCAATCCAGTCCGAGCGCCAGGCAGCGGGCGCCGCAAAGCTCCCCCACGTAATCGAGTTTGTCAAGAACATCATGGAGATAGAAGAGTCGGTCGTGGTCTTCTGCCACCACAAGGCAATCCACGCCCTCCTCCACAAGTCGCTGCACGAGTACTCGCCTTCCTCCATCATAGGCGGCCAGTCAGACACCGAGCGCCAGGGAAACATCGACAGGTTCCAGAACGGCGAGACAAAACTAATGATTGCAGGCCTCAGGGCGGGAAATGTCGGCATAAACCTCACCCGGGCCAAGTACGTAATCTTTGCAGAGCTCGACTGGAGCCCCGCAATCCACAGGCAGGCAGAAGACAGGCTCCACAGGATAGGCCAGAAGAACACGGTCTTTGCATACTACCTGATTGGCAACGGCACGCTTGACGACCATGTCGCAAACGTCCTTGTCGACAAGTCGTACGAGATTGACGCCATAATGGACGAAAAGGAGGAGCCCTTTGAAAACAAGGACAAGGCTGAGCTGATACTGGCCCAGATCCACGACAGGCTGAGGACCAAGCACTAGCACAGGCGCGCCCCTTGCACAAAGGCAGCCGAAATTCGCCAGCTTTTTCCGGGCATGCCAGGCAAGAAAATTTCCCTGTCCGGTTCGCGAACAATGATACGCCATTGTTTTAAGGCATCATCCCCAAGGGTGAACCAGTGGAAAACATCCAGGTTATCGCGCTGATAGCAATTGCCATATCCCTTGTAAGCATCGGCCTTGTCGTAGCAAATGTCCTGAACTTCCAGACCTCCCTCATGAGCCTCAATACCGCAATCCTAGAGCAGACACAGGCTGCAAGGCAGTCAGGCCAGGCCGCAAACTCCACCCAGCAGGAGATTTCAGTGCAGGGTCAGAAATTATCCCAGATGGAGGACGCGGTAAGCAACCTGACATCCGAGGCAAGATCCCTTGAGGGCAGGGTAGCGTCGCTTGAAGAGAGGGTGTCATCCCTCGGCCAGGAGGCCCAGCACCCATGCCAGATTCCCCAGGGGTGCACACAGGCAGCCCAGCAGCCGGCAAGGTTTGTCCCACTGTCCCTAAGGGACAAAACCGGAACGCTCTGGACCTCATGGTTCATCAAGGAGAGCCTTTACTATCCCACCTTGTACAGTACAAGCTGCGACGCCCCCGGAGTCGACTGCTATGTCCATTTTTCCAATATTTCCACCCCCGACGGCCAGGGAATCGAGGCCGATACGGCAGGGGCCCAGGTCTACGGCTACTGGTTCCTCGGATACTCCCAGGAATTTACCGTGCCGCAGAACGGTACAGTGACGGTTTCAGGAAACTTTCTCAAAAACAACACCTTTGGCCAGATCCCAGGAAGATACATTGTCCACCCCCTATCCGGCATCCAGTCAGGCTATGGCATGGCCATACCGTCCCAGCCTGCTCCCGCCCCGGCCCAGAACGACGAGGGCAGGAACCACATCTACGTTTTCATACTTGACAGGGATCCCAACATGATACTTGCACAGAAACAGATAGTGTTTGCAGGCGACAACAACACGACTTGGTACCACAGGTCAGTGACATTCAGCCTGCCGCCAGGACAGGTTTTCAGGGTGGGCATCGGGGCTGAGAACAACTGGGCGGCAGACTATGGCGTATACGTGGCGTGGAACGGGGTAAACATCACGGCATCCCAGGCATGGAGCCCCCTCCAGTAGCAAACCCCGGAAGCCAAGATAGCGGCAACGCCCCAGGCTAGGACTTGTCCTCGCGTATCTCGTACCTGTCAAAAAAGTCCTGGCCCTCGCCTTTTTTTGAAACTATGAAAGACTCGAGCCTGGATATCACCTCGGCCCTTGAGAGCCGACCCTCGGTAGACTGGTAGTACTTGGCCTCCTTCTCCCTGAACCTCTTGTAGCTCATGGCCTTCCCCATGGCATTGATTTCAGGCGGCAGGTATTAAGAAATGTGCCTGAGAAAATCGTGGCAAATGATAAATCCTCCTGAGAACCTGTGCGGGATTTTTATGATTTTGTGCCACATGGTATCATGATGGTTCAGAGGCTTGCACTTCTCCTTTTGGTGGCGCCGCTTGTGGTCATGTCAATGATGCCGGTCCTTGCCCAGCAAAGTGCGCAGGTTGCCATCCTAAAGGGAGACGGCGCAAGCCAGGCCTGTGTCACTGCAGGAAACTGCTTTGACCCAAGCAAGCTGAGCGTCTCGCCTGGTACCTCGGTTACCTGGACCAACAACGACCAGGTAAGCCACACCGTAACAAGCGGCAACCCAAACGACAACCAGACCGGCACGGTATTTGACAGCAGCCTTATCGCGCCGGGAAAGACATTTACCTTTACCTTCAAGGACGCCGGCACGTTCCACTACTTCTGCCAGGTACACCCGTGGATGGCAGGCGAGGTGGTGGTAGGAGCAGGCTCTACCTCGGCAAGCGCGCCAGAGTTTGGCCAGATGGTGCCGGCGGTGCTCGTGGCCTCGATGGGCGCGGTCCTCTACGCAGGCAGAAGGATTGCAGGCTCGCTGCGCTAGACATTCCAGCGCACAAAGTCTGCCGACACCTTCAAAACAAATCCTACTTGGTTCCCGTTGCCTGGTATTTCCGGAGGCAGAACAGGATGTTGATGGCCATCACTATGCCGTAGAGTACAAAGAGGAGCGGGATGTCTGTTGTAAACTTGCTTGGCGTGGACAAGTGCCTCTGTATCACCAAAAGGCTTACCATCATGAAGATTACCGTAATGGCGCCTATCCTTGCAAGCAGTTCCTTTGTCAGCCCCATCCTCAACAGGTTTGCCACCAGATTTCCGCATTCAACCAAGGGTAATGAAGATGTTGCTTGGTTATTTTTTACGAGTGCCTTGAACCAGGGGAATCATCCCCCTTCTTGCTTGACAAAATAACTTTTGAAGTTTTGGACGGGCGATTGAATGCCGGGAGCCAGACACTTGAGTCCATGTCCTTCCCTTCCAACCGCCACGTTTCATGCCTGCTTGGCGCAATGCCTCATGCTACTTGTAGTTCTGGCTCAGGTACGCCCCGTTATCCATGTCGGACTGGGGGATGGCACTCTTGGAGTGGTCGCATCCTGTCTGGAACGAATAGCACTGGGTTGTGCTTGTAGGGGCATGCGCCGCGTTGCTCTGCCCCTGATAGGTTCCCGGTGTCTCCCATCCAGAGCCTGCAAGCATAGCAACCGATATGGCAAGCACCCCGCCTATGCATCCGGCAAGTATTATTGCCAAGGTTTTTGGAAACATGCTCACCTATACAGTGTGCTCCCTTTCATAAAAATCTGGCACTGATTCTTACTTGATAAAAACAATTTGCATTGGATCTCCTTGGAGACCCCTGAATACCGTCCGGTATCAAGTGCGCCAAGTTTGAAGCCCGCAAGCCCTAGATCTAAGATGTCAGGGCGCCAGGAACGATGTCTATCTCGCCCTTCATCCAGGGGTGCACCTTGCAGTAGTAAGGAATCTGGCCAAGCTGCGTGAAGAGGAAGGTATAGGTCTTGCCAGGAAGGATCGCGTCGGACCCGAATTCGCCGCTGTACGCGTCCTTAAAGTCCTTGTCCGGCGTTACAAAGTGGGCAGCCTGGTCCTGGTTTGTCCACACCACGCTGTTGTCGACCCCTAGCTGGACCTCCTGCTTCTTTGGCACAAAGTTCTGCTGCTGGTCCTGGTTGAGCGAGCCTGCCACTATTGATATTGTCGTATTAGATCCCGGGTGAAGTACTTTTTCCGGTATAATCGGCTTGGCGTTGAGCTCCGGGATGTAGTACAGCTGGTAGTACCCTATGCTTATCGCACCACCCACTATGACCGCTATCAGTGCTATTCCGTATGCATGGCTTGTAGTAGAGTGGCTCGTCACTAATCACCGTCAAGAGTTTATCGTAATAATGCCGCTTGATATCATGTACTGTATCCCCTTGACAAACTCGCTGTCTGAGATCTGGCCCTCGGACCACCATGCTGCATTGTTCTTCACCCATGACGGGATCCCCTGCGAGGCGCTTCCAGTCCCAGCCTGGGTCGGCGGGATCTTCATGATGCCGCTCTGGATGAGGTACTGAATCCCCTTGACAAACTCGCTGTCTCCCACCTGGCCCTGCGACCACCACTTGGCGTTGTTCTTGACCCATGACGGTATCACTATGGTCTGCTCTCCAGTCCCCTGCCCCTGCGGTGGGCTGGCGGTCTGGTTCTGCTGTACCGGAGGAGGGCTTGCAGGCTGGCTTGGCGGGGTCGACACAAGGCCCGTTGCGTTTGCAAACGGAGGTGCAACCTTCACGTCCACGTGCACCATCCCCGAAAGGCTCACGTCGGTAACTCCCGACTCGGCTCCCGTTCCTGCCACATAGATAACGTAATGGGCAACTGGCGGGGGCTGGTTCACGATAAAGTGCTGCTCGTCGTCCCCTACTGCCGAATAAATGTCGGTTCTCCCTATGCCCTGTGCAAGCGAGCCAAGTTCATGGCCCTGCGAGTCAACGGTAAAAATGTCATAATGCACGTCGGAAACTTTCTGGGTGGAAGAGTAGACCTGCTCAAATGATATCCTCCATCCCATCGGGCATCCCTGGTGCGGTACGGCCGGGCTGTAGTAGTACTCTACTGCAACTGTCCCCGAGTCGGTGGACTGGGTATCGTGTACGACGTCATTAGCGTAATCTATCGCCGGACACTGCGCGCTACCGCCAAGCGGGTTGGTTGAGACCACGTTGAGAAATGAGGGCGGGGTTGCGCTGTTGCCATGGTCTAGAAGCTCATACTGGTATCCAATCGTGGGCGAGCCGCTTGTCTTTATTGCATAAACCTTTGCCTTGACTGGGAACGCAAAGTCCGGGTCTACCCAGATGTACGAGTCTACCCCGCTGTCGTGGAACTTGAGGGTCGAGGCCTGGAAGGTTCCAGCCTGTGTTGTCACTGACTGCATGCCGATTGATCCTATCGAGACCTCGCCGTAAATGCCGGTCTGTCCCCAGACCGGGGCTACAATGTTTACAGGGGCCGTCTTTACCGCAAAGGAGTCAAGCCATGTAAGGGTCAGCCTGTATACGTTGACATAGGGTGCCAAGTTGGGGTCTGTATAAGTCGGGTCAGGCGTCACATTGCCCAGTTTTACCGTCCCCTTTTCGACTATGGACCCGTCATGGACCACCATCTGGAGTGTATAGCCATCGCTTGTCTGGTTCTGTACCCAAAAGTCCATCTCAAACGGGGCAAGGTTGTGGTAGAACACGTCTGCAAGGTTGTACCTATAGTAATCCCCCTGTTTGAGGCCCTGTCCCACGTACCACGTAGAGGCCGCAAAGACGTTTGGCACCGTCGAGACCACCCCTACTGACAAAATGGCTAAAATTGCGATTATCGCTATCGGAGATCTATAACTCATCTGATACGATGAGCTGTTAAAGCGATTGATAAACCAATCTCTCTTTCTCACCGCCTTTTAAGGTGTTAGACCGTTACGTAGGAACCCTCCATTTTCGGAAACCTGAGAATGACGAATACTGTTAAGTATTTTCATACGCTTTTTACACTACAGGTCATCTCAAAAGAGATCTAACTCATGTCCTTCCCTTCCAAGCCGACCTGTGCTTGGAAGGCATGCATCCAGAGCCCCCCTTTCCCCAAAATCATGCCCAAAATTGCAGTGTATACTTGAGAGATTTATCCCAATGTTTCATTAGGGATACCGTAATGGCCGAGGCTGATGTTACAGTCCAGATAAATGCGCCATATGACATTGTCTGGAAGATCATTTCCGATGTTGACAACGATCCGAGATACTGGAAGGGGATTTCCAGGGTGAGGAACATATCAAAAGAGAGGAACGCAGTCCTACGGGAGGTCGACATGTCAGACGGGACCAGACTGCAGCAGAGGGTAACCATCTTCCCAAAGGAAGGGGTCCACATCCGCTGGACAAAGGGCCAGTCAACCGGCATAAGGGACATCATGCTTATCGACAACGGCAAAGCAACCGTCGTCCGCATCCAGACCACCTACAAATCATCACCGCAAAAGGCGGCACAGGCAGAGGCGGTGGCAAAGATGCAGGCCGAGGCGGAGTTTGCGCTTTCATTGATAAAAAGGGCGGCAGAAGCTAGGCCCCAGAAAATTTCAAGCTAGCAGATTGGTTCCAAACTCAGGCGATACCAGACCCAGACGCCCCCGAGAGCGAGGACGGGTTGGTCCTGTACCTCATCTCCCAACGGCCGTGGTCGCCCACTGTATACTCTATCTTGAGGAGATTCATGCTTGACAGCCTCTTGAGCTTCCGATATGCGGTGCTCTGGGCTATGTTTGACTCGAAGATAATCTGCGATGCCGACTTGGGCTCTTGCATCGCAGCCTCGAGTATGAGTCGCGCATCCCTGTCCGACATGAGCCTCTGGTATGCCCTGCTCCCCGGAATCCGTTGGGACTGGCCTTCCATCAATCCCTTCCGCCCTCCGCGAAACTTGACATGCCTAGGCATGAGATATCATTATTGCCCCTTTCCATATGCCACGATTAAATGACAGAAAAATCTGATAAAAACAGAACGTACACAGTGCAATATCCCAGGATCAGACAGGTTCGGGCCAGAATTTGGGTTATTCGGAGAAATTGAATGATATCGTGTTATTGTCGGCCCTTACCTTGATCTTCCTTGCAAAGACCTCGTCAAAGATAAGCTCAAGGATGGTCTTGTGGTATACCGACCAGTTCTTCCCTATGTCATGCTTCATCACATAGGTGTGGAACCCGTCAATGTTTGTGTGGCTTACCTGGACTGAGGAGTTTATCATGCGCACCTCAAACCAGGACAGGAAGGAGATTATGTCCATGCGGCCCTGCATGAAGAGGGCGATATCCCTCACCTCGTTCTTTCCAATCCTTGAGGCTATCGAGATTATCTCGCTCTGTTTCATCTTCCCAAAGATCTCTGCAAAGACAGGCTTGTTTATCATTACAAATCCCGAGACCGGCTCGTAAATGTCCCACTCTAGGAACCTGCGGAAGGCCTGGTTTGCAAGGGTGTTGGTGCTCACCTGCCTCTTGTCCGATTCGACCCTGAGTTTTTTTAGAATCTCATCGTCCAGCCTGAACGTTATGGTGGACGTCTTTTTGGATGGCAGGCTCAATCCCTTACAATATCTTTGAAGCATTTTTTAAGATTTGGGCTTGGCCTTTTTGTAGAGATGTTTCCAGACAGCATATCCTATCCCCCCGAACGCGCCCATGACAAGGATGAACGGCAGGAGCGTGTAAAACAGGTTCATCGCCTGAAACTGGGGTGAGGACACAAATACGTTGAACCTTGCTACCTCGATGAAGGTTGGCGTGTCAACCCGTAGGAAGACCTCGTATGATCCTCCCTTGTCAAAGACATACTGCCTCCCAAAGTCCCCGTCTGCTACGGTTGTGCTGTTAAACTTGTGTGAAATGGTGTTTGACGACGGGTTGGAAGGATCATAGGATACCAAGGTGACGGTCTCTGTAAAGTTCTTCAGGTGTTCTCCCGTTGCAAGGTTCTGGACGCTAAAGTTGAGCGTGGAGTTTTCACCTACCGACGGAGTCTGCGGGCTGGGCTCGAATTGGATCTTTATGTTGAACCTCTCATTGGTCCACTCTTGGACGTTTAGGCCGTATAGGTGTCCATAGGACTGGGCGGGAAGGAGGACTAGGAGCGACACCAGCATGGCAGGTATTTTAGAGCGGAGTCGTTTCAAGTCGAACCAAGGTTTGTTGGGTTTGCATATCCTTTAATACATTGTCAGAAATTCCACCGTTTGCAACTTGGGCGGAAACAGCCTACATGGTATTTAAGTAGTCGAGGCGGATCAATGGCAAGTGCGAAAAATAATCATCCTTGCATCCCTTGCATGCATGGTCATATTTTCAACGGGCGCTGCAAATGCGGCCCAGCAGGGATCAGGCTCCATCATCAGCAACCTGTTCGGCGGCCTGCAGTGGCAACCTGACGCCCTAAACTCCGAGTCCCAGGTAATTGGCAACTACCAAGTGGTTGTCTCGACCGACCCCCTAAGCCCGAGGGTTAACGATACGACGCACTTTAGCTTCAAAGTGTACAACTATAACCAGGGCGCGTATGCAAACGGGAACAGTTATGCCGAAACGGGCGTCAACCACTTTACCATGGGCATCCGAGTCTTTTACAACGACCACATGGTAGACGAGATATTGCCCCAGACGCACAAAGGAAATTCGTTTAGCTTTGACTATACGTTCCACCGCTCGGGAAACCATGTCCTCATGGTAGACCTCTATGACACTTCAAAGAACACCCCTGTGATAACATACATCTTTAACATACCAGTGGACACCTTCTTTGGCCCAATCTTCCAATACATTCTCATTGCAGCTGCAGTTGCAGTCTCAGGTACAGTCCTGTGGGTTAGATTTGGGATGGTAAAGAAGAACCGCAGACGCTGAGAAAAAGGTTTCAGGGCCCCTAGTACAATCATTAAAGAAAACATTTTTCCATATTTTGTTTCGGATCTTTTTAATCATTGTACTAGTATTCCATACAGATTTTACTGCCATTCCCTCACAACGACAAACATTTGTCACATTATTTTAGACTAGGTTTTCAGCCACAGCAGAGGAGTTCATGGTTGCATGTTTTGCAGGTAACAAGTCCGAAGGAGAACTGGATGGCCGAATCGAGTTTGATGAATAAACGATACAGCTACCATCCTACATTCTCCAAGAGGTGTTTCCATATCATTTAATTTATAATGTGGATATCATTCTCATGCCAGAACAAAACGGCCTTTAGCGATATTTAGAAATTCGAAGATTGCATGAGAAACATCTACAGAAGATAAATTGGATGAATAAAAGCAAATTCCTGATGATTCAACGATATGGCATTTTCGCTATTGTTGCAACGGTTGCAGTAATAGGGATAGTGCTTGGAAACACATATTCAAACACATCATCAACAAGCAGCGCTCAGGCAGTAACGCCTGAGACAATCGACAAGGTAACGCCCCAGACAATAGATTCTGTGGCCGCACAGGATGCCAACAGCATCGGCGGCCTGGAATTCCACATGTTCGGGGCAGACGCGATTCCGTTAGACCAGGTAGCAGCCCTAAAGGCCGCCGGAAGGACCGTACACGACGTGACGCTCACCGCGCAGTCGGTTGACCTCCCGATCCCTGGCGGAAAGATGTACCATGCAATGACCTATGATGGCCAAATCCCAGGACCCACAATCAGGGTTACCCAGGGAGACGTGATCGAGGTCACGCTCAACGTGCCCTCCACCGAGCCCACGGGCCACAGCCTTGACATGCACGCAGGCAGAATCTCCGCGGTTCCAAACTTCGGACCTGTCATGCCAGGCAAGTCGCGCACCTATGCGTACATTGCCCAAACCCCCGGAGCCTTCAAGTACCATTGTGAGGGCGTCGGAGTGATTGGCATGGACCAGCACGTGCTGTCCGGCATGTACGGCATGGTAATTGTCGATCCACTCAACGGATACCACAAGCTCCTAGTAGAGAGAACTGCGACGCAGGACGGCCATGTTATTCTCAACAACACACTCATGTCCCCTGCCGCATACGAGTTCACTCTGGAGTACAACCAGCTCTACATTGACGACAACGGCTCCTACAACCAGGATGCCATGTTCAAGCATGACAACACTTGGACCGTAGTGAACGGCAAGCCCTTTGGCTACGACCCGGTTGTGACAAAGGTTTGGAACAATGCTCCCGCAGCCCATGACAAGTCGGCACCAATCATCGTGCCAGTGGGACAGCATGTGAGAATCTTTGTTCTGAACCAAGGCAACATGCCAGTCTTCTTCCACATAGTTGGAAGCCAGATTGACAGGGTAACGCAGGGCAACATTGTCCAGGCCATGGGAACTCAGACATGGGAGATTGGCGGTTCGCAGGACGCGATAATTGATGCAGTGTTTGACGAACCCGGAGCATATGTGGCGGTAAATCATGACTATGCTGCAATCTTCACCGGCGCAGCCTCGGTAATACTGGCAAAAGACCAGCCGGCACCAAACCCGTCGGACGCGGTTCCACCAGTCTCAAGCGTACCAGGCACAAGCATTCCACAGCAGACGTTTGTCCATTGTGAGTGCACAGATGCAAGGGCCTCACAGATTGCAGGCATGCTGAACTCTACTGCCCAATAAACTCCAAAACTTTTTCTTTTTTGTTTTTCCTCAAGCCATACTTTTTCCTTTCCATGAATTGAGAATATCACCAACCTCTAAAAGGAATCATGACAGATCTTGAAGCAAAATGTACGGGGAAGAAACCGGGTTCGTTATGGACGGCAAGGCCTCGCTCATTCTCATAGCCACAAACAAGTCAAAATCCGCGTTTGAGGTCAGCAGGGAATGCAACCTCCCGCTCAGCACCACATACCGCAAGCTTGACGAGCTCCTGCGGTTGAACATGGTAAAGGTAACCGGCGAAATTTCAAATGGGAAGAGGCACTTGCTCTTTACCAACAATTCAAAAAAAGGACAGTTCAAAAATTCGGACAGGGTGCTTGCCATAATGAGCATAATTTCCTCCAACCCCGGCATCAGTTTCCGGGACGTGCTCAGGCAGTCAGGCCTTACAAACGGCGTCCTGAGCCATTACCTTGCACGACTCCAAGAGAAAGGCTTCCTGCTTGCCAGGAGGACCAGACGGAAGGTCTGGCTTTTTACGGGGGACATGCAACAGGAGGAAACCAGCCTGATAATACAGATCCGCAACGAGACATCTCGTGCCATCCTGATGCACCTCCTTGAAAAAAAGGAGGCGACCTTTTATGATTTCACTGGGTCCATCTCAAAGTGCCCTGCATCGATTTCCCTCCGGCTCTCAAAGCTTATCGAGGAAGGGGTCGTGAAAAAAACAGGAGGTGTCCGAAAGAACTACTACCTCAAGGATCCCAAGCTCGTTGCTAGGATCTTTACAAGGGTATTCCCCGGATCTGGAATCTCGGACCACGCAAGCCAGGACCCCTAGGGCGCGGCAAGCGCCATCCTACCGGAGTTTTTTTGCCCGCTCGATGCACTTTTCAGCCTCGGCCTTTCTGCCAAGATAGGCAAGTATCCGACCCTTGTTCTGCCATGCCGGGCCAAACCTAGGATTTTCCTTCAAGGCCCTTTCAAAAGATTCAAGCGCCTCCCCTGCCCTGCCCACCTGGAAGAGACACACTCCCCTAAAGTTCCAAAGCGCCTCATCGTGCAGCCCGCGGGATACAGCCGTGTCAAATGATTCCAGAGCCTCCGCATACCGCCCCATTTCAGAAAGTGCCACACCCCTAAGGTTCCACCCCTTGAGAGATTCCGGGTTTATTTCCAGCAATTTCTCGTAGCACCCAAGAGCCTCCTCATGCCTGCCCAGCATCGAAAGGCAGTCACCCCTCCTCTTCCATGCAATCTCGTGCCTTGGGAGAAGGGCGTTTACCTGCTCGTAAACCTCCAGCGCCTCTCCGAATTTCCGCGAGGCGAAAAGCTTCTCGCCGCTCTCAAACATCCCCACTGCGTCCTCGGGATAAATCTCGGAGAACCTTTTGTGGTCCTTCCTTTCCTCTTTTCCCTGGTCCTTTAGGATATTGTAAGCCTCTGTAATCATCTTGAAATCGTCGCCGCCTTTTGAGGTGTTCTTGTCAGGGTGGTGCTTGAGTACAAGTCTCCGGTATGCCTCCCTTACCTCCCTCATAGATGCCCCCGGCTCAAGGCCCAGTATTTTATAATATCTTGAGATCTCAGGCACTTGCCATCCCCCGATAAAGGCCCGGCCTGTGAAAACTTTTCAAGTAACGCATTTCCGACACAACAATATTGGTTTTACCACGATATTGACGTAAAAACTCTACTTTTGTGGGGGAATTTGCCAACAATTATCCATGATACAGAGTTGAAGAATCTTTTATCCAGAGTATCAAAAAGTTCTTCCCCAAGAAATAAATTGAAAAATTATTTAGCAGAAAAAATGCCGAACCAAACAATAAACGAACTTGTAAAGATGGCAGACAAGATAGTCATCGACGAGGTAAAGGGCAAACAGGTCACTTTGAAGATAAGCTGGTTTGATCTCAAGGGGGCAAGAAAGTCCAAGAAGTTTATGCTAAACGAGAAGGAAAAGATCGAGTTCTAGGATCCTCGCCCCCACTCCCTTTCTTTTTCCGATCAATTTTTTTAAAAACAATCTTTACTGTTATAAGATAAAAATTTTGTTCATAAATCCGTCCAACCACTAATAAGCAAAATTGCGCTTTGCCAAGTGGCGGACCTCCCTTGTTTGTGAAAAGCCCGGAACTCAGGACCACCACCGTGACCTGAACGATCCCTACCCACACAAGCAAGGAACGCCTACCATATCAAGATGGCCCGCTTTCACCTCATGGAGAGCAAGGATACACCCTCCCAGCCTGCATGACCATCGGGCCCGCAATGCTCCAGATGGAAGGCCACGGTCACAGAAATGCCCAATAGACCTGGGCGCCATATTACTACATGATCTTCGTCCTCAATGGGAAGAGGAGGTCTCTCTTCAGAAAGCTGTTTGTCCTTTATTCCATTGAGTTCGTCCACTGCGAGGAGGACCTCTAGCCAAGGGATTAAAGCGCCCCCTTGCCAAATAGAAGACGTGAAGTCAGAGGAATCGGTCAAGTCCATGCTAGAGTGTTTCACGCTTGAGCAGCTTCACGGGCTCTGTAGGGAATACAAGCGGGAGATGAGGCAACAGGATTATGCAGACATGGTCGTGCTTGGCGAGACAGACGGCGAGATAATAAAGAAGAGGTTCATCCCGCATGTTGTCCGGTTTTTTGAGAGATCAGAGGTCCTCCAATACGCAAAAAAGTTCCAGATAAAGATAGGCTGAGTCACGGCCGGGTTCCGCCAAGGGTCGAGTTGCCAAGGGTTCCGTTCTCCGAATAGAGGAGGCCCGCCACTGACATCCGCGCCCATTCAAGCTCGAGCTGCTGCCTTGTGTCTCCATAGTTTCCCTTTTCCTTGCATGACCATGTCCCGTTTCCAAAAAGGATCCCTGAAAACTCAGCCATGGTGTAGTTTTTTTCATATGAATAAGGGATGATTCCAAAAAGCCTCTCCCTTACCTTGAGCGTTGCAGTAAAGTCTGGATTTGGCAACTGGCCAAGGCTCCACCCCACAAAGGAATTCATCGTGTCAATGTCTGAAAATTCCATCCTGCCGCCAAGGGGTTTGGCAGAGAACGGCCCAAGGCTTGACGCATGGAGGTCAAGTTCGCCATATGGCCCCGTGCTGCCTCCCAGCACTGCCCCTACCCCATCTAAGACGACCGGTACCGGCGAGGGGTTGCAGGCAAGGAATGAGATCTGCATGCCGGATGTGTCAACCTCACCTACCCCGTTGCCGACAAGCTCAATGCTTTTTTCCGAGTGGTGCAGTACGACAAAGGAGGCTGCCACAAGGATGGAAATGGCCGATATCACTGCCGCCGTAAGCTTCTTCAAGATCGGGTTCATGTTTCCTTGGCGACATAAAACCCTTAGCGGCTGCCAATTCGGTACCGGATGCATGCAATGGAATTCCACTTTACTTATTAATCGAGCGGTATAACCTAGGAACAATGAGAAGGAAGGAAAAGTTCAGCGTATCGCTTTCAAAGGAAATCCTTGCAAGCCTAAGGGGCGCCGCAAAAAAAGAGAACATGTCAGTAAACAGGTTCATAGGCAAGACTTTGGAGAACTTTGCGATCTGGGACATGCATAATGCCGAGTTCGTGCCAATACGCAAGGCCCTGCTTTCTAAAATGCTTGAAAGATTCACCCTTGAGGAGATAGACCAGATAGCAAAGAACATGGCCCGCACCGAGAACAAGGACACTGTTCTGAGGATTTCAAGCCAGTTTGATGCACTGGCTGCTCTCAGGACGTTCGAGGGCTGGCTGCGCATGACTGGCTTTCCATATTCTTATGACGTTGATGGGACCGTCCACAGGTTTGTTGTGCTCCATGACCTGGGCCTCAAGTGGTCGATATACCTTGTAAAGATGATCTCAAGTACGATAATACAATTTGACGTGTTTCCAAAATATGATTACACCGATAAGATACTTTCAATCACGGTGGACCTGTCGGAAGCCGAAGCTGCAAAAGAGGCCACCGAGAAGCAGATAAAGATTTTACAATCGGCAATACAGGAACTGCAGAACAAGTAGGCACTACTGGGCCGGCCCGGACTTGCGTAGCAAGAACTGCCTGAGGCTTCCATACGAATAATCGATGCCGTGCTCTTCTGACGAGTGCTTCATGAACTTTTTGAGCACGTCCTGCTCTTCACCCTCCGCCTCATACTGGCATTCAAACCCATAGTCGGCGCACGCGAATTTTACCATGACATAAGATGCCAGACTTTTATCTTAAGGGATAGCTTGATCAGAAACTGCCAACAGGCAGGCACCAAGATACGGACGTGCCGCTGTACAAATGACAAGGATTGCGCCCCAAGCCTTCCCCATAATGAATGGATGGCTTGTTTTCGGGCAGATTTTCCGTAAAGCACGTTTATTGAAATCACCAGTGCAGGCGCGGAGATGCCCCCGGCTTGCCGCCTCACACCACCCCGGATCCCGGACAGCACCCCCAAAATCAACTCGTCGCGCTCCTCTAAAGTCAGATGCCAAGTGCCGCATGCAAGAGTGGGGGGTAGCCAAGGTACACATTGTGTACATACGCGATTTATCTTGCGCATGCCAATTGTAATTCATGCCAATTAGGATGTGCAGGAGCAAGTGGTCCCATGACTAACATCTCCCAGAGAAAGCTGTACCCCTGGCCTGAAAGGGATCCACTGATAGACGTGATAGAGAGAGGCAGGACTGTCAGGGTCATAGTGGTACTGCCAAGGATAACCGCCGAGGATGTCTGGTTCACAGTAAAGAACGGCGTGATGGTAGTCGAGATTTCCAAGTACGGTCAGATTTTCAGAAAAGAGTCCCCCTGCAAATCCAAGGGCTGCCACCTTGTGCTTATCCGCTCCGCGGTGCACAACTCGGTCCTCGAGGCGGTCTTTAACAAGGTTCCGCAAATAGGAACGGAGAGACAGAAATCCTCATAGGCAGTCCTAAAAAGGCACAAATAAAAATGAAAGATCTGGAATTATGACAAAAGTAGGATTTCAGAGCCCTACCTCTTGGTAGATCTCCAGATTATCCCCACAAATGACACAACGTTGGCCGTTCCCATAAGTGCTGCCATCTCGTATATGATTGGGCTCACGTCGGCCTTTGCATTCACCGCGCTGTCATATGCCGGCACAAGCACAAAGAGCGTGACCAGGCAGGACGCCAGAAGGATGGCGATTCCGATTGCAAACTGCGGCTCCTTGAGCCCCCTAGGCTCTGGCGCAATTGTCTCCAGTCCTGCGTTTTCAAGTTCGTGTTTCATAATGACGCGCGTTTCTGAAAACTTTTAAAATTTTGTAAAGGCAGGATCTCAAATCAAGATAATTTGGACGGATGAGAGGTTAAAACATATTTGCCTATTTGGTTTTTCTTGGCAAAAACACGAAATTCCCGCCGTATCAGATTAATCTTGCATGTTATGGCATGAAAACAGCAAATTTTAGACCTCCTTTACCGTCTTTCCAAGAACATGCCGAGCCATCTCAAAAGGGAATCCTCCTCCTACCGATTGTTATGTAATTTCCCTCCAGAGGAATTACTAAATTTATAGGAATTCTGGTGAAAAAACAGCTAAGGATTAAAAGAAAGGATGTCACAACTATGAAAACGAATGACGCTGCCGAAAGGATTCGGATCGGGCGGCGGAGCCTCCAGTTCCGACGTATCCAAGATGATAGGAAGACGCATTGAGAACTATATCGGAGTAATCACGGGCGTCTTTGTTGGATGCTGGCTTGGAACATGGGGAGGAGTCGCCGTCGCGGTAACCTACTATCCATGGGCATACCCCCCGCCGAGTGCACATTTTGCCTTGACCGTGCTCACCATCATAGAGTCGATAGGGTATCTGTTTTGTGTCAAGGTGGCAACAGAAGGCACAGACAAGGCCAAGACCTACAACGGTCTCATCGCCGGAATCATTGCCGCAATATCTGTTGGCACAGTGCTCACGGACTCATTCTTCTTCGGATAGAGGGTTTCCCAAAATTTTTGAAACCTATTTTTTAATGCAAATGTCAGAGGTTTGCATGCGCCGCCACTTGGCGGCATTTCATAGCCGTAATCTAGTGAGCCTTGACTAGCGTGGTAGTAGTTTTTACGTGCGGCGTCTTTCGTATCCTCTGTTCAATAATCTCGATCAAGGATTCCACAGTAGGAGCCTCGACGCTGCTGAGGATGTCATGAGGCCCGTGGGTCCTTATCGCCTCCTTGATCCCGCCAATCGATCTGATGTGCTCGACAACGTCGTTTTCATGTCCCGCCTCGCAGTTTATCATCACAAATGCAGTCTGCAGCGAGTCTATCACCTGGGGTGTCCTGAGCATGGAACATTTTTTGGCAAGTATGCTTATTACTCAAATTCAACATACAAGCTGATTTATCATAATCCTAGCTGAAAAAAGACACTACGTCCTTTTCTTTACTAGAAAGAATCCTGCCAGAAAGAGCGAGGCGCTTAGCATGAAGGAGGTGAGGTTCAGCACAAGATAACCGATCCCTACAGGGATTGGCAGGTACGCGGTAGGTATGCACAGCCCGTGGATGAAGGTGTCACAGGCGGGGAACCGCCTTGGGATCTGGTTGCTTAGAGAAGCCGACTGCCTAGTTATGACTCCCACGGCATAGGGCGACAACAAGAGAAAGAAACCTGCAATGGACCTGCGGTCAAACCTGCCCATTTTTTTTGAAACCAACCTGCAAATAATGGAGCCCAAGCTCCTCAGTCCCGGCAGGGCCATACCAACCCAAGCCCCCTCCTTCCCTAAAGCATTGCGAATTGACTCGTGCACAGGTCTCATTTTTACAAGTCTGATCCAGAATAAAAAAAGGTAGGTGGGACACCTATGCTGTGAGTACCCCAATCACGGTTGTGCCTTCCGCCTTTAGTGCAGAAGAGGCACTGCCAGAGGTTCCATCCATCCCGGTACAGGATACCGTCGTGGAATTGTCTCCTGCCGGTGCAACGACTTTAGCCACTCCTCCCGGATTTGCAGTCGCGTTGACCATTGTGCCAGAAGGCGAGAAGACAAAGCTGCAGAATGCACCCTTTTCAGGGGTCATTGTCGCATTGTCCCTTACCTGCACAAGTACGTTGTGCGATGCCGCATAGATTGCGGGCAGGCCAAAGATCCCCGCTACGGCTGCGGTAGCAAGCACGCCGAGTGTGAGCTTGGCATACATGCTGCTGTTTTGGTGTAATTTCATTAATAACGAATCATGCCAAATTTGAAGATAAAGTGCACTAAGCTTTGATACGACATCTGACTACATAGAAGTTTTCTATGTCTCTTCGCAATATGCCGGATTCAGGGCCTTGCCATGCGGCTCTTTGCCGCTTCACGAAACTTGGTGACTGCAAATCCTTCGACCTCCGTAAACAGCGCCTGTGCAGATATGGGCTTGTTCAATACCGATGCGTGTTCCGAAAGCTGATGGAGTTTTTGCAGCAGATCGTTGCCATATCCGGTTATGAAAATTATTTTTTGCTTGGGAAATACCCCCTGTATGGCCTTTGCAGTCTCGACGCCGTCCATTCCCATCATTTTCTGGTCTAGTATTACTGCATCAAAATACTGCTTGACCTGCCCGTCAGGCTGCTTTGTGTATTGCTTGTATATCCTTTGGCAGTCAAACCCGTTGTTTGTTATTGTCACCTCATGCCCCCGGTCCTCAAGTATGGCCCGGTACGAATCTGCAAGGTCCTTGTTGTCATCTGCGATGAGTATCTTGAGAGGCATTTTTTCCTACAGTCTAGGAGATCTGGCAGATGGTTAACCCTTTGTCTGTTTACAATGCACAACGCAAGAGGCAAAACATGAGAAGAGGCTTCCACAGGTACGACGGTTGATTCAACTTTTCGAGAAATGATAAAAATTCGAAAGAGTAACACAGTTTTAGAAATTTAATATTGTAATGGATTTGTTTGCCTTTGAGAGTCATATGGCTACCACCATCTTCTTGTTACTGCCAAAATTACTGCGCCGGATGACAGAAACCCTATCTCCAAACCAAGATAACCGGAAAATCGATTTTTTATATCATCCAATGTTACACATTTTACATTGGTGCAGACAGTAGGTACACCGTTACGTATGTGTTGGCGCGAATTGAAGTCATTTACCGCATCAAAATAGTTTACAGCATTACTTGTTGAGATCCAAATTCCAAAACCAAGCAAAATTCCAGCAGGAATAATGAAAAATAGAGATTGTTTCTTCACAGAAATCATTATTCATATTATGATTTAACATATTTCCAACAATTCCCACTTCGTCATAACGCTAGTTAGTACACCGTTTTTGTGCCTAGGAGGGGGCGTTCCTTTTTTACTCTTTGTCGATAAACTCGTCTGCAGTCGGGGGCTCCGGGCTCAGTCCCTTCCTCTTCCTAATGTCTGCTATGATGGTTGGAAGAATGGAGTTTGGAATTGGTGTCCATGCCTTGAAGTGGGTGTTCCACATTGCCTTTCCTGCGGTCTGGCCCCTCATGACCTCGGACAGGTCGAAGGTCTCAGATGCTGGAATCTCCCCCGTTACGATATTGACAACGCCCTTTTGTTCCATGTTTAGCACCTTGCCCCTCTTGCCGGATATCACGCCTGCCACGTTGCCGATGAGTTCCTGCGGAATCCTCACCTCTATCCCAAGCATCGGCTCTAGCAGCACGGGGTTTGCAAGCAGCATGGCTCCCATGCATGCGCGCCTTGACGCCGGCCCAAGCTGCGAAAGCCCCCTGTGTGCAGGGTCCTCGTGCGGTACAAAGTGGTGGAATGTAAACTTGCATCCCCTCACCTGCTCCCTTGTTAGCGGGCCTTCCTTCATGGTATCGTCAAATCCTGAAAGTATCGAGTCCGTTGACTCCTGGACAAACTGGACACCCTTGGTGCCGTCCACCATGACGTTGCCCCTCGTGTCGAACCTCATGATGCGCTTGGCGTCGTCCGAGTCCCATCCAGCATCCTTTAGTATCTTCGCCACCTCCTTCTTGTCCTTGTACTCGTTTAGCGTTCCATTTCTTATCATCTCGGCCACCTTCTCGTCGAGCGGCTCCACCTTCATGAAGATCTTGTTGTGCCTGTTTGGCGATTTTGACATTACAGGGCCTGCCGCGGAGCGGATGGTCTCCCTGTAGTTGATGAGCGGCTGTGACGTGACAATGTCCACCTTTGCATCTGCAATTAGCGCGGTTGCAATCTCAAGGTGAAGCACACCCATTCCTGCAATCACTGTCTCCCCGCTCTCCTCGTTTATCTTCACCTGGAGGTTGGGGTCCTCAATTGTCAGCCTGTTTAGCACCTCGACTAGTTTTGGAAGGTCCTTTGGATGCTTTGGCTCCACCGCAATCTGGACAACGGGTTCCGACACATACTGGATTCCCTCAAAGGTCGGCACACCGGCTACGGTGGATATTGTCTGCCCCGCCCTTGCATGCTCAAGGCCCAGGAGCGCCGGGATGTTCCCTGCCGCAAGTTCCCCCACCATCTCCCTCTGGTTTCCCATGAAGAAGTTGACGGACTGGATCCTTCCCTCCCTCTTGCTGTCTATAATGTGAATCCTGTCGCCGTCCTTTAGCCGTCCCGAGAACAGCCTGCCTATGGCCACCGGGCCGGCAGCGGGGTCGACAGTCATGTTTACAATCATCATTACCGCGGGGCCGTTGTCATCGCAGTTTAACAACGCCTTTCCAATGTCGGACTCGAGGTCCCCCTTCCAGATCTTTGGAATCCTGTACTTTTGCGCCTCGGCAGGGTTCGGGTGATGTTTTACCACCATTCCAAGTACAGCGTCGTAAAGCGGCGCCTTTTCAGCGAGGGCCTTTACGTCCCCCCCTTCCGAGTATGCCGCATAAATGTCCTTAAACGATATGCCTTTCTTTTTCATGACGTCGGCGTTGAAGCCCCACCTGTCCTTGGCGGAGCCAAATGAGACGCTGCCGTCCTGGATGCTTACCTTCCACTTGTCCCGGTATTCGGGCTCTGCGTAAATGTCAATCAGCCTGTTAAAGTTTGTAATTATCTCAAGCAGCCATTCCTGCATCTTGTCTGGCGTGAGCCTTAGCTCCTTTATGAGGCGGTCAATCTTGTTGATGTAAAGCACCGGCCTTACCCTCTCCTCAAGCGCCTGTCTTGTAACGGTCTCAGTCTGGGTCATGATTCCCTCAACCGAGTCTGACACTACCACTGCCCCGTCTATTGCCCTGAGGCTCCTTGTAACACGGCCGGTAAAGTCGATGTGGCCCGGGGTATCAATCATGTTAATCACAAACTCCTCACCCTCCTTCTCGTAGAGCAGGGTTACGTTTGCCTGCACTATGGTCATCTGCCTGTCCTGCTCCAGTTTCATCGAATCAAGAGCAAGGGCCTGGCCTGCCACAGACGGGCTGATAATTCCGCTTGATGCAAGAAGGCTGTCGCTCATGGTGGTCTTGCCGTGATCGACGTGCGCAATCACACCAAAGTTCCTGATGTGTTTCTTGTCTCCGATAATTTTGAGAATCTGCTCGGTCGCCTTGTATTTCATGTTTTAGCTAAATCCTTTCCAAGCCTCTATTAAGCGTTTAGAGGAATTTTGCACAAAACTAATAGATCATGGAAGAACTGGCTTTTCTCAGATTATTTTCTTCAACAAAGAAGCACTCCTTTCTTTTCTGCCTCCGTGCGGTGTAGAGTGCAACAAGTTCCGAAAAAAAGATGAAGTACACTGCCTGTTCTAGGAGGTTGCCCGGGGGCGGCTTGATCCTCCCGGCTCCAAGGCCGCAACGCCTGAGGGCCTGAACAAGCCTGCGGTTGTGCGGGTTCGCGGACTCGAATACCAAAACGGTGTCCCCCCTCCTTGCGGAAAAGAGCCCCATGTGGGAGAACTGCTCTATCCTCTCGTAGTGCGCGTCATGTCCCAGGACCTCGTAGAGCTTGGCTGCGCAAAACATTGCGATGGGGAACGTGTGGAGGTTCCCAAGAACGAAGACCTTTCCCCGGAGGGATGCAGTCCTTGCGGCCCTCTGTGCCGCCCTGAAGATCCCGGATGCATCCCCTAGGCGCAGGCCCGAGACAAGCGAGATGCACGTAAGCGCACTTGCAAGGAAGCTCAAGCTGCCGGCAGTCTGGACTCCCGTCGAGCCGAACCTCAGCAGTATGGATTTTCGGCATTTCCGTGCAAGCCTGCTCTGGCCGTTTGCGGTTATGGCAACGGCAGAGCCGTGTAGCGCGGCAAGCCTGATGTTCGATGACGTGTTGCCGGATATCGACACCAGATAGAGGTCCTTTGCGGCAGCGAGTTTTCTGTTCTTGATGAGGTCAAGCGGATCAAACGCCCTAGCCCCGTGTGAGGAAAATGCCTCGGCAAGGAGCGACGACGCAAACGAGTCGCCAGTGCCGCAGAAGACGGCCCGTTTCTGCCGCAAGGGGCCAAGCCTTTCTTGCGGCCTGAATTTTTTTGCAAGTTCAACCTGCATCCAAATCTCAGTTTCAAAGGCGTCTATTGTGCGCACACCTGTGATTTTTATAATAGGGCTAAAAATCCTACCTTATGGAAATTTCCGTGGGGCACACGCCCGACTCGGACGACGCATTCATGTTTTATGCCATGCTGACAGGAAAGGTCACCTCGCCCGATTTTGTCGTAAAGCAAGTGGTCGAGGACATCGAGACCCTAAACAGGCGGGCGCTCACCCACGAGCTTGACGTTACGGCGGTCTCGGCACACGCGTGCGCATACATTAACGATTACACCGTACTTAGGAGCGGCGGGAGCTTTGGCAAGGGATACGGCCCCATCGTCATTGCAAGGGAGGACATGTCTGCCGAACGGCTGAGTCGCTCAAAGATTGCAATTCCTGGAAAGATGACATCCGCATTCCTCCTCCTGCAGCTCATGATAGGAAAGGCAGACTATGTCGAGATGAAGTTCAGCGACATACCGGAAGCTGTTACCAAGGGAACCGTGGATGCGGGACTTGTCATCCACGAGACCCAGATAACGTACGAGCAGAACAACCTCAGGAAGATACTTGATGCCGGAGAGTGGTGGCGGGAAAGCACGGGCGGCCTGCCCGTGCCACTTGGGATAAACGTCATGAGTTCCAAGTTCGGCCCCGAAACAATACGAAAGTTTGACGAGTATTTCCGCGAGTCCATAATTTACGGAATGGCCCATGTTGCCGAGGCCCTTGACTATGCCATGGAGTACAGCAGGGGCCAGCCAAGGGACCTGATAGAGAGGTTTGTCAGGATGTACGTAAATGATGTTACAATCGAGATGGGGCTCCTTGGCGAGCAGGCCATCAGGACCCTATTCCAGTTTGCAGCCGAGAAGGGCCTCGTTCCGGATTTTGAGCTCAAGTTTGCGTGACACCGCGCCAATCAAGGATTAATTAGTGGCGCGGGCAAGATCCCACCGATGGACAAGCGCATCTTCCTCCTCGGGGTCGCAATGCTGGCATCCGGCGGCATCTCGTGGTTTTATTTCAACAGCAACCAGCCAATGGCCCAGTCGGGTATGACAGCGGACCAGACAAGCCAGTTCTACCAGCAGGTTGCCATAAACACCGGGATTCAGAACATTTCAGGAATGGTTGCAGGCCTAGGGTTTTTCATTGCACTGATAAGCATAGGCCTGAGACGAAGGAGGAAGGGCGAACCAGGCAAGTCCATAACGCAAAAGCCTGCCCAGACCTAAAAGTTTCTCAATATGTTGAACATGGTGTCGCGCTGCGAGGCCTGCCTGCCTATCTCCTTTATCGTTTGTGCAAGCTCAAGAATGGACGAGTTGGTTCCCTTTCCCGCGGCCCGGTAAATCTCCTCCGAAAAGGCGGTGCCCACCATGTCGCTTCCGCCATATGTCAGTGCAACCTGCGCAAGCTTCTTGCCCAGGGCTACCCAGTAGACTGAGAGGTTGTTTATCTGGTTTGCAAGCATCAGCCTTGACACTGCGATAATCCTCAGGTCGTACGTCGACGGGCTTTCCGACTTGACAAGCCCCTCCTTTTCAAGTTCCGTGTTTTCAAGGCTGAACTTGAGCGGTATGAACGTGATAAACCCGCCGGTCCTCTTCTGGACCTCGCGGAGCTTGACGAGGT
Organism: Nitrososphaerota archaeon; assembly: GCA_021325615.1. Taxonomy (GTDB): domain Archaea; phylum Thermoproteota; class Nitrososphaeria; order Nitrososphaerales; family Nitrosopumilaceae; genus Nitrosotalea. The sequence goes on from JAJPGU010000004.1 coordinate 56,730, forward strand.
GGTCTATTACGTGCTCGGGCTTTTCAATGTGCCCAAACAGCATGGTTGCATTGCTCTTTATCCCAAGGTTGTGGGCCTGCTCTATGGTATCAAGCCACTCCTTGCCTGAGCACTTGCCCCGGACAATCCTTCCCCTGATCTCAGGGTGAAACAGCTCGGCCCCTCCCCCAGGCATGGTATCAAGCCCTGCGGACTTGAGCCTGGTTAGCACCTCCTTTACCGAATTCTTGGTGAGTTTTGAGAGGAAAAAGACCTCTGCTGCGGTAAGCGCCTTGATGTTCATCTCCGGATGACTCTTCTTTATTGTCTTGAACATCTCCTCATAGTATTCCAGCGGCAGGTCAGGGTGGAATCCCCCCACAATGTGGACCTCTGTTGCCCCCATCTCCTTTGCCTTGCCTACCCTTGCCTCGATGTCCTTTGCGGTGAGGGTATAGGCGTCCTTTTCCCCGCCCTTCCTGTAAAAGGCACACATTTGGCAGCTTGCTGCGCAGACGTTTGTATAATTCAGATAATATGATGCGGCAAAGGTGACCGTATTTCCGACAAGCTTCTGCCTTACAAGGTCGGCAGTCGCTCCCAGCATGTAGAGGTTGTCATATGACATGAGCTCAAGCCCGTCCTCGTACGAGAGTTCCTCCCCTGAGATCGCCTTCTCAAGTGCACGCGAGTCCTTGACTAGTTTTTCCAGCACGCCCTCTGATGAACCCCCTGTCAATATAAAAGTAAACTGTGTTTCAGCGGAAGAGGGCCTTCTTGGTTATCTCCCTTGAGCACTTGTTGTTCCGGACGCAGTATTCCTGGCACTGGCTTGCAACATGCGGCGTGTCATACCCAAACCCGCACTTGTCGCAAAAATAGTATTTTTTCCCCTTCCGGAACTGTTCCTGCACCATGTGATAGATATCGTGATGCCAAAATTTAGAATTTTGCCCCCTAGCGATTCTTTTATTGCCCCATGAAATGCGATATGGATGTATGAGGTTGCACCACATAGGCGTAGTCGTTCCAAGCATAAGGGACTCCCTCGGTGAGCTGGGAAGGTTCTTTGACTTTAAGGAAACGGGCCTCCCCATGCCTGTTGCCACAAGAAAGGTCAACGTATGCTTCCTTAGGATTGGAGAGCCGTTCCTTGAGCTTATCGAGCCCCAGTCAGACGACGCCGGCATTGCGGGTTTTGCCGCGGCAGGGGGAGGCATACACCACATCTGCTTCGAGGTGGACGACATCGAGCTCGAGGTCAAGAAAATGGTAGAGAGCGGAGCAACCCTCCTTGTCAGCCCCGAGAGGGGGTTTGATGAGAGGCGTATCGCCTTTGTTGACCTTAACACAAAGACAAGGTGCGGCCTTGTCGAGTTCCTTGAGAGGGCTCCCCCCTCCAGATGACATGCAGCCGCAAGGCTCCGGCCCGGCCTTGTCGCGCGGGCCTGACCTAGTTCAGTCTCCTTGACAGTAAAATTACGCCAACTATTGACAATGACAGCACGATCGGCGCCACCGGGCCAAATTCCGGTACAAAGGTAGTGCTTCTTGCAAACATTATTTCGCTGTTCTGCTGCCCCACGCCAAGCCATGCAAGGTAAACGGAGTCTGGCGTCGCAACCATCTGGTTGTACCATGTCCCTCCGGTGCTGTTGCTCACGTTTATCGGGGAGGCAAAGGTGGAGCCCCCGTCGGAGCTCTTGTCGATGTAGACATCATAGAGGCCATGCGAGTCGTCCACCCAGCTCACATAGACGTTTCCCTCGTAGGCAACTTGCGGCCACCCGGAGGCGCCGGGGTCGTTGCTTAGGTTAACTGGCGTCCCGAAGGTCCGTCCCCCGTCGGAGCTCCCGGCAAAATAAATGTCATAGTTTTTATCAGTTACCGTCTCGGTCCACACGACATAGACTTCCCTGCCCGATGCGGCAATCTGCGGATACCCCGAGTCCTGGCTTCCCCGGCTCACGTTGACAGGCGTGGCAAAGGTCTTGCCGCCGTCGCCGCTGCTTGAGGAAAGGATGTCAAAATGCCCCGACGAGTCGTCCATCCAAACAACATAGATGTCGCCGTCTGAGACTGCCATCTGCGGTGCCCCCGAGTTGCCGCTGTTGGTGCTTATGTTTACCGGCTGTCCAAAGGTGCTTCCCGAGTCGTTGCTTGTTGCCATGAAAATATCAAAATTTTTCCCGCTGTCGTCCTCCCATAGAAGGTAGACGTGCGGGCCGTCAGCGTAGATTTTTGGGATACCGGAATTCCCCCCGTGCGATGTTATCGCCGTTGGCTGCACAAAGGTCGCCCCTCCATCGTCGCTTTTTGCAAAAAAGATGTTTGTAACATCGCCTGCTGTCCTGTCAAGCCATGCCACATAGACGTGCGTACCCTCGATTACTATTTGCGGAAAGGCCGAATCCCTCGACGAGTTGCTTATCTGGACTGGCGAGGTGAAGCTGGTGCCATTGTCGTCGCTTTTTGCAAACGCGATGCTTGACTTGTTTGCCAGGAAGGACTGCCACACTGCCCCCACAATGTTGCCTGAGCTTGCTATCCTTATGTTGTCGGTTGCACCCCCTATTGTTCCAAGGTTAATCTCGCCTCCAAACGAGACTCCGCCGTTGGTACTCTTTGAAATCTTGGCTCCAAACTTGCCGGCGGTGTTGTCTATCCATCCCAGGTAGACGTTGTTTCCCGAGACGGCAATCTGCGGTATGGTAGAGTTGCCCCCGGGGGAGCTTACTGCAATTGGACTTGTAAAACCCGTAGAATCTGCAGAGGCAAATGCAAACGGAACTGCAAGTGCCACTGCAAGAAAAGCAAGAGCGGTTTTCCGCATACACAGTGCTTTTTTGCGGATTATAAGATAGTTTGCCCGGATGTCAAGGTCGCGTGCTGTCTACAACCATGTTGAGCTCCACCCTGTCCTTGGTGTTTACTGTGTTTGCCACGTGTGAAACCAGGACCGCCTCCCTTGGAGAGCCCCCTCCTGAAAGGGTCGTCCTCAACTCTACCGGTTCAAACTGCGTGTTTGGCCCAAGCATGATCCTAGGAAGGAGCTCAAGTATTGAAAGGTCTCCTGTCGATCCCCGCACCTTGTAGGCCATGACATCGGTAAAATACACCCCGCCCCTTGTCGTAGGCTTGCGCACCGGTACCTTTGACCTTGTTATCGAGACGTCGCGAAGGTCAAACTTCCTTTGTCCGACATGCATCACAAACTCAAGCCCGATAGCCTTCATCACCTCGGAGATGAGATCCTCGTTTACCGCCAACATCTCGCACGTGCACAAAAGGTGTATTATTTCTTAAGATTCCCAAGGTGCGTTCCTGCAGGCAAAGGCTTATCATAGTTTTCCAAGTCTTGGGTCTCTGGTGTCGCTTGAAAAATTATGAGACGGAGGAGGCTTGGAGATACCACAATGGGACCAAGCATCCAAACGGCTTCCTGATGGACATGCTTCACAGGCACCGCCCGGCGAGCAGGCCTTACCCTTACAAGCGGTACAAGGACTGCCCCAAGGTTGCCCTCCTGCCCGACAAGTCTCCAGGAAAGGTTTCCGCGCTTGATGCCATATCCTGCAGGAAATGTAACACGGAGGACATCGTACCGGATATGGCCCTGCTTTCCAAGTTGCTCTACTTTTCGGGGGGCATTACAAGGTCCATCGCCTTTCCGCCTCCCCTTGGGCGCGTCGAGTTCAGGGCGGCATCCTGCACCGGCGCACTTTATCACATAGAGATGTATGTCGTATGCTCGGGCTTGGCCGGCCTGGAAGATGGTGTCTATCACTACGACCCCAGGGACGACACCCTTGATGTCCTCAGGACGGGCAACTACCTCGGCGTCCTTGACGAGGCCACCGCCCACGGGCCTGCCACATCCCGCTTTCCGGCCGCGATAATCTATACTGACATCTTCTCAAGGAACTCTGTCAAGTACCAGGCAAGGGAATACCGTCATGCCTTTTGGGACTGCGGTACAATCCTTTCAAACTCTCTGGCAGTGGCATGCGCCCATGACATTCCCCACAGGCTCATCATGGGGTTTGACGACTCGGCGGTAAACGGCCTTGTAGGGGTTGACGGAAAAAAAGAGGCATCCATTGCAATGCTTGCGCTTGGCAGCACCCAGTCTGCGCCCCCCGCCCCTCCCCCTCTTGGCAGGACTCCCGGGTCCGAGCAGGCGGAGTACGCAATGGTTTCAGAGGCCATACTTGAGATGCACGAGTCGTCCAGCCTCCAATCCCATGAAGTAGCTGGCTGGAGGAGGCAGTACCTGCCAGACGGGCAGGAACCGTCAGGCCCCACAAGCATGGGAAAGGAGCAGGCCTCGGCCGAGAGCATTGAGAGTGTCATACTCAGGAGGGGCTCCACCCGCAGGTTCGCCCACGAACCAATCTCCCTTGGCCAGATGTCCGCAGTCCTCGGGAGGTCGACTTGCGGATTTGACGCAGACTATGGATCCGGTACAATAAGCGACGTGTACGTTATTGCAAACGCCGTAGAAGGTCTTGAAAGCGGGTCGTATTTTTACGGCAAAAATTCCCACACCCTTGAGGAATTGCAAAAGGGCGACCTGCGGGATGCCTCAGGCCACCTGGGGCTCGACCAGAGCCTTCCATACGACGCGTCGGCGACGGTCTTTTTCCTGACTGACCTTGGAAAATTGCTTGCGCTTTATGGAAACCGAGGATACAGGGTCGCGCAGATTGATGCCAGCGTGGCGGCAGGAAGGATGTATCTTGCAGCATATGCACTCGGAATTGGCGCAACAGGCCTCACCTTTTACGACGATGACGTCACGGCCTTTTTTGAGCCGCATTCCCGCGGCAAAAGCGTCATGTTCATGCTGGCGCTTGGAAAGAAATCAAAGGCATAGTTCCCGTCCATTCTCAATCCTTAAATCCATACCGCCAAATCCAAGAGGGAGTATGCGCGTGATGAAAAGGCATGCCGTGCTTGCCCTGCTTGTCCTGGTCCCGGTAGCGGTAGATCTCTGCGTCCCGCTATACAACAGGGACCCGCCCGAACTTTTCGGCCTGCCCTTCTTTTACTGGTTCCAGACTATCTGGCTTTTCGTCTCGGCCGCCTTTTACATGGCCTACGCCCGCCTCAAGGAGAGACAGTCATGGTAGGGCCAGACGTTACCACTGGCTTTGCCGTGCTATTTGTCATGTTCATCGTCCTTGGGTTCTACGGGAAATACTGGAGGAGGGGCGACCTTAACCATGTCCACGAGTGGTCCCTTGCCGGAAGGAAGCTTGGCACCACCCTCGTCTTCTTCCTCATCGGGGCTGACCTTTACACGGCCTACAGCTTTGTAGCCATACCATCGGGAGTCTTTGCCAAGGGGGCACTCTATTTTTTTGCCATCCCGTATGTGATGCTGACCTTTGGCGTCGCCCTTGTTACCATGCCGAGGCTCTGGACCCTGGCAAGGGAGAAGGGGTACATCACGGCATCAGACTTTGTCCGAGAAAGGTTTGGAAGCCCGGCGCTTGCGGTAATGATTGCAATAACTGGGATTGTCGCCGAGCTCCCATATATCGCCCTCCAGATAGTCGGGATGCAGTCAGTCCTAACGGTAATGCTTGCCGGCACGGCAAACGCCCAGATTGTGGGCGAGATCTCGCTCCTTATCGCCTTCATAATTTTGGCAGCCTTTACCTACACGAGCGGCCTGAGGGGTGCAACACTCACAGCAGTATTCAAGGATGTGCTCATCTGGATAACGGTACTTGCCGTTGTTGTGGCAGTGCCCCTGAGCATCGGAGGGTTCGGACACGCATTCTCGCAGGTAAAGGCAAACTATCTCACGCTTCCGTCCTCCCTCGTTCCGGGATACTCCACCCTAATCCTTGGAAGCGCGCTTGCGCTCTATCTCTATCCTCACGCAATAAACGGCGTCCTCAGCTCTGAGAGCGCGAACAAGCTCAGGAAAAGCACCGCCCTGCTACCGCTGTACGGCGTGGGCCTTGCTGTCCTTGCACTGATGGGAGTCCTGGTCTTTGCAGTTCCAGGCGCCATGAACTTCCTCTCCCAGTTTCCCGAAAGTTCGCGCGGCATCCTGGTTGTTCCCTCGCTGATATTGTATACAATGCCAGGCTGGTTTTCAGGAATTGCGCTGCTTGGAATCTTTGTCGGCGGGCTCGTGCCGGCGGCAATCATGGCGATGGCCCAGGCAAACCTCCTCACGCGAAACATAATCAAGGAGTTCAGGCCGAACCTAAGCGACGCCTCGGAGATTCGCATCACCAAGATTTCATCCACGGTCTTCAAGTTCGTTGCACTTGGTTTTGTCTTCCTTGTGCCGGCAACATATGCAATCTCGCTGCAGCTGCTCGGCGGGGTCTTGATTGCACAGGTCCTCCCCGCGGTGCTCTGCGGGCTCTACGTCAAATCTCTGAAAAAACTGCCGCTTATCGCAGGGCTGCTCGTAGGAATATGGTCCGGCATCTACATGGTCGAGGCCGCAAACAGCTTCGGACCACTCACGTCCTCCCTTTTTGGAACGCCCCTTGGCCCCATTTACATTGCAGTCATTGCGCTTGCCGCAAACCTTGCAATCGCGTTTGGCGGCAGCTACATCAAAAGAAGATAGGTTGAAGCAGTAGGAACTCTCAGGTTTGGTGCCAGGCCCTACTCGTATTCCATCAGTTTCTTTTCTTCTAGCAGGGTGTGTAGGTTGTGAACTGCCCTGTATACCTCGGATTCCTTCTTCGTTCCTGTACACACAAGCTTGCCAGATGCAAATATCAGCACTACCGAGCGCGGGTCAAGCATCCTGTGGATGAGTCCTGGGAACTGCTCCGGCTCGTACATGCTTCTTGGAAGGCTTCTGGCGGCGCGCTCTAGGTGGACCTTTCCCCCGAGGCTTACGGAAGCTACAATGTTCTGGATTGTAATCTCAGGGTCATTTTTTATCTTGATCTTTCCCTTGCGGAGCTTCTGCACCACGGTCCTTACCGCGTTTATGGCTGCGTCTTCCGACTTGGAGCCGGTACACACCATCTTGCCCGAGCTGAAGATCAGCGTGGCAGTCTTTGGCGACTTTAGCCTAAAGACAAGTCCCGGGAACTGCTCTGGGTGATATTCTACGTCTGGGAATGTTTTTGTTATCTCAACCAGATCGATTTTCTGGTCGACGGAGGCTGAAGCAACAACGTTTACAATGTCTACAATCGGTTTTGTTTGAGGCACTGGAAAGGGTACAAATTCATACTATATATACTAATTAGATATTCCATGCATAAAACAGGCATACCGTACGGTAGGGAGGGGGTACGCCACGCACATGCCCTAGTAGGAGGCGCAGGATACAGTTCCGCTGATCCTTTCGATATCTGGGTCCTTTGAGATCTCATAGATTGTGCCGAGGCTCATCAGGCCGACGACCTCAAGCTCTTGGTGCTCCTTCATTGCCATCTCAAAACCGTATTGTCCCATCTTGAACCTCTTTTGCTCGAGATCTACGCCCTCTCGGTACCTTATGACGATCTCGCCATGCGGTTCCACGTCAGTGAACTTTCGCTCATAGTACATTGCCTGCATTGCCAGTTCTGGGTCAATTTTCTGAAGTTTTGTTTCTACGTCCTTTAGGAACTCGTCGTATTCTGCCTCAATTACCTGAGACATGCATTATTTACGCATGGATCTTATTTAAATCTGTAAAACACATAGGGCTGTACCGTAAAAAAGTTGCTGAGAATTTGTTAGTGAAGGTTATCAAGGGTTCCGCATAATTATAGCACATGGCCATACTCTACATTCACGGGCAGGCAGAAATACCAGAAGGCCTGGAGATTCCCCTCGAGGTCGTTTCCAACATTCTCAGCGGGGCGGACATGAGGCATGATAGGTGTTCAGAGAGAGCGATTAGCTAGCTGGTGCAACCACAATGCCGACCTCCTCGTTATTGCGTGCGGAGCCCTGACCCTAGCCTATGTCGAGACACTTGCAACCGTCACAAACCCATACCCCAACATCGACCTTGGTTTTTGGGGGCTCTTTTTCGGAGTCGTAATGCTCTCCATCGGAATCTCGGCCCTTGTGTGCTACAGGGTTATCCTCAGGCTGCATGGATCTTTCGGCATGTGATGCCTGCGGACCCGTAAGAAAGTGCCTTTCGGAGAATCAAGTCATGGATTATATTTTACTTGGAAAAAGTCCCAACGCACAGATGAATTTTGGAAAGATCTTCGAGCGAAAGAGGGCAGACGCCGCGCCAAGGAACGCGGAGGAAATATCCAAGATAAAGGAACGCATAGAGAAGGAGGACAGGGCTTTTGAGGATGAGCTGCCAGCAAAATATTCCCTGCTACAAGAGTTCAGCGAAGACGAACTGAAAAAGCTGTGCGACCAAGTCCTTGGAGCCCGCCCCCCGAAAGAAGAGTTTGCAGACAAGGGAGGCACCCCGAGGGATCTTCCGCAGTTCAAGGAGGACTACATACACTTTATCATTGACGAGTTGAGGCTGGCAGAAATCAGGTCCTTTGCAGTAAAAAACAAGATAGTTCCAGGCGGGCACTTCAGGGACTAGCTTGGCGGGACGACAAGGTCAAGGAAGATTGTTTTTGTCACGGCGCCATTGGATGCACTGACTGCCAACGTATAGTTTCCAGGGGGCGCGGAATAGTCGGTCAGCGAAAGCTGCGCATCACGGGCCGAGCCAAGGTCAAGGGTGCCAGGCTCGATGCTGACACCTACGTTCCCAAAACCCGCAGCCGGCGAGAGGGAGCTTGAGGCGTTGATGTCCACCCTGTTTCCGCTGTAGGGGCTTGTACCGTCCACCTTCAGGTTTACTATCACGGGCTTGGAGGCATCAGGATTCAGGACGACCCTCTGACTGCTTGCGGAAATGGAGAATGGTACCGGCACGTGCCCGTCAATCCTTCCCAGCTTATCTGTATTCCACTCGGAAAACCAGAGTACCATGTTGTCGCGGGGATCCGTTGCTATGTTGAGCGGATATGTCAGGTACCCGTCCTTTGGCCGGGATGGTATGTCATATTCCACCATGGTCTTGTTCTGGATATCAAATAGCGCAAGTTTGTTCCCCTCGTGCTCGTTAAACCAAAGGTACTTTCCTCCCTCAACTGGCCGCAGCCAGAATGGGAGCGTGGTGGCGTGGAATGCGTTCTGGGAGGTCGGATACCGAACCACCTGGTCTGTCCCTACAAGGTAACGCGTAAGAAAGCTCGTTTCGTGCTCTGTCAGCCATATCGAGCCGTTCCCCACTATGACGTCCGTGGGGGCAGAGAGCTGCGTCGTGTTGCCCTCAGGAATCTCACCCACCTTCCGGATTCCAGAAACCGTGCCGTTATGCATGGTTATGGAATACTGCACTATCTTCTGCGAGGTAATCTCCGTCACCCAAAGGGACTTTCCCAGCAGGTAGAGGCCCGCAGGCCCTGTCCCATTTCCAAGGTCAAACGACGATATGCTGTAACCCGAAGGGGATGCCGGGTCCTTTTCTATCACCCCTACCGAGTCTCCCTCCAGTGTTGTAAACCATATGTCGCCGCTCCCAGGATCCGCCTTCATCTGGAAGGCCGAGCCTGCCTTGGAGTCCATTGCATGGAAAGAGTCGTCAGCCGGGTCAAACCTCCAGATTGTACCGGATCCAAGTGCGGAGAACCAGATCATCCCGCTGTTGTCTTGGACCATCGTCCAAACCATGCTGGTGTTTTGCCCGGGCCTGAGGAACTGGTGGCTATGGTCCCTTATCTCATATTTTTCCAAGGCCCCAGAACTGTCAAGACTGTAGAGCAGATTCGATTTGGAGGGCGTTACCCAGACTGTCCCCTGCTTGTCAACTACCAGCCCGTTTGGGCCCGTATTGTCGGGAAGCGAATATTCCTCAAGGTACGGATTCTTGCTGGCAACTGGGGCAGCCATGTGGTTTGACCCTGATGACTGAAAGATGAAAAACAAAACTGCCACCGCGGCTAGGGCCGACCCGGCCGCGATTGCCGACCTTCGAGTTATCAATCCATGTCTCCTGAGGATGACTTGCCAGTGGCTTTCCTTATGAGTGTCACGCAGATTCTTTCCGTGCCTGAGGCCTTCCCCAGGGAGACGCTGGGCTGAAAATGACAGCCAAATATAATATACTTTGGCCGCCTAGACACCCCAAATGCAAAAGAAATTCCTCCTGCTCTTTGTCTATTTTGCCTTCTTTGTGGGGCTTGTAACGTATGAGATAACACACCCGCCGTTTAGCAGCGATGCTGCAAAGGTAGGCAACTACGAGGTGCACGTAACGACTACCCCGTCAGTCCCTGACATTGGCAAGACCACAAAGGTCCACTTTAGGGTGCTGGACCAGTCAGGCAACGTGGTTGACAATGTTAGGATGGGAGTAAAGGTCTACCACGACGATGACCTCACAAGGGAGTTTCCCCCCACCACCTATCCAGGCGAATGGGACATGGACTATGTCTTTCAGGAGCCCGGCAACCACGTCTTCCAGGTAGACCTGTATGATCCCGGCACCGGGAACGTTGATTCCTACGACTTTAACATAACAACCCTGAGCCTTTACACCTCAATCTTCACGGTACTCGTCATTGCCGGTGTTGGTGCCGCAGCAGGAATAGTCATTGCCATACTGTTTTTTACCAAAAAAACACGCCCAAACTTTAGATATTAAGGAAAGGCGTGGTCCTTTTCTGCAGGTCACTTGGAGAACACCTCCTTTGAACAGCGCCATTGCGCCAGTTCGCTTCATGTTTCCTGCGGGACCACGCAAAGTCAAGCCATTTTTTGTGGCCTTACTTGCATGTATTGATTATGAATTTCATAATATTTAAGATTTTAATATAATTATTACAGATGGGTGTGTTTTCCAAATAAATCTTGTAATATATCTATTTTATTTATGCAATTACCATAACACCGATGTGCAAATCTCCTAGGCCGCGTTCAGAATCCGGTACAATCGTGGCACACCGGGGCGGGAAGGCTCCTAAAAAATCTCCTTGGTTTTTATTTGATCTTGACATCCATTGTATCAAGGACTAGGGGTCTGGCACACTAGGGGCAGCAGAAATGAACTTTACTGAAAAATGGAAGATGGCTTTTGAGGCACTGGTCGACAGGAAGGTAAGGACCATACTTACGGTCCTCATGGTGGTCCTCGGAAGCAGCCTAGTTGTCGTAATAGACGGCCTCAGTGCAGGCCAGTCTGCATTTCTGGAAAAGCAGTTCAACGTGCTTGCCGACAACGTCATCTTCGTCAGCTCCGGACTCCACTCGTACCATTCAGAGTCGTCCACCGCATCCTTAATCATAAACAGCGTGATAGTAAACAGGATAAAGGGCCTGCCCTTTGTCGAGGACACAAGCCCGAGCTATTCCGGGTCAATCCAGATCACATCGCAGGGAAACGTCCAGCATGTCGGCGTCCACGCAATGGACCCCACCAAGATCCAGGAGATCCTGCCAAACGTCCAGTTTGTGGACGGGTCGGCCGTGGACCCCAGTGACAGGTCCGCCATGATAGTAGGCGACACCGTTGCAAACCCTCCAGGCGCCACTACCCCGTTTGTCACGCTAGGCCAGACCATCCAGGCCTCGTTTACCTATGCCGACGCGTCAGGCAAGCAGGTCCAGGAATCAAAGAGCTTTGTCGTTACTGCAATAATGAAGCCTTCAGGAAACAACTACCTTGACAATTCGGTGATAATCAACTTGGATGCGGGGGACCAGTTGCTTCACAAGTCGGAAAGGTATGACTCCGTCACAGTCCTTGCCCTCTCACCTGCATATGTGGACACTGTACAGCAGGAGCTTACATCCCAGTTTGGCCAGACGCTTGGCATCACCACCCCCAAGGCAATAATGGCCGTCAGGGAGCAGACCGCGAGCGGCAACGCCATGTTTGTCCTTATGATAGGGCTCATTGCATTGGTGGTGGGCGCCGTGGGAATAGTAACTACACTTTACAACTCCGTGACCGAGAGAATACGCGAGATAGGCACCCTGAAGGCAATAGGCGCACAGAACAGCACCATCCTTGGCCTCTTCCTCGTAGAGGCCGTCCTGATAGGAATCATCGGTGCGACATTGGGAGTTGCCGTCGGCATCGGAGGAGGATACCTGATGAGCTTTACCGCCGTCTCCCATGCGAATGGTCCGGGACCAGGCGCCCAGATCCCACCCATCTTTACGGTATCTGACATAGTCAAGGTTTGGCTGCTCTCAGTCACCCTTAGCATCGTTGCCGGGGTCTTTCCCGCGTGGAAGGCCTCAAGGCTTTCGCCCCTTGTTGCACTGAGACGCGACTAGGGCATGCCGCCAGCACCCCGGGACTGCGCGAGCCTTTTTCCAACCCTTTGCATTACAGGCTATTCAAGCATGGTCCAGAACCTCGTGTACCTGAACAGCCCAAACCATCCAGATATGAAGAACCCAAGGGAGAGCGCAAAGAGCAGGTAAAGGTCGCGCTTTCGGTGTGCCAGATCCATGTTAAGGAAGATGAATGCTCCCATCCCTATCAGGCCGAAAAACAGGACCAGCCGTCCCACCCTTTTCCAGTTCAACAGTCACAATCCCTTCGGGGAGGGATATAAAATCGACCTCGCGACCGACCCAGTTCCATCTTCCCACCCTAAATGATGCCGCATTTGGCATAGTACTGCTGGTGGTAATCCTCCGCCCTGTAAAAATCAGGGGCCGGAAGAATCTCAGTCACTATTTTTTTGCCGAAATTTCCAGATTCCTGCATCGTTTCCCTAGAACGTTTTGCCTCCTCCTCCTGTCCCTTGTCGTGGCAGAATATGACAGACCTGTACTGCTTGCCAATGTCTGGCCCCTGGCGGTTGAGCGAGGTTGGGTCGTGGCAGTGCCAGAATACATCCAAAAGCTTCTCGTATGAAATCAATGAGGGATCAAACTCGACTTGCACCACCTCGGCATGGCCAGTGGCGTCTGTGCAGACTTCCTCATATGTCGGGTTCCTTAGGCTTCCCCCCATGTACCCGACGGAAGTGGCGGTGACACCCTTTACCTTCCTAAACTCGTGCTCGACGCACCAAAAGCATCCTGCGCCGAAGGTGGCCTTCATGGGTTTAGTTTTCTCAACACCAGATTAAACCCTATCGCAAAAGCGGCGGGAGCAGATGTAATGCCTGAAAGTCGCTCAGGTGTCCCGAAGACCACGCGCAAATTCCCTGCCTGTCGACAGTCTGGCCCTGGCTTGCGGATGGCATGGTGATTATCTTGCTGTCCACCAAGAACTGTATCGAGCCAGCAAATTCCGAATCCCCTATGGTGTTGTTGCACCAAAGGGATGCCAGGTTCCTCACCCAGTGGGGGACAGGGCGTGAGTATACGACGGAAACCGAGAATGAGCGGAGGACCGACGTACCTTCCGCGTTTGACGCAGAGCACGTTACGGGCGTGGTCCCCACCGGAAAGTGTGATCCCGACGAGGGAAAGCAGACAGCGCCTGTGAGCCCTTCAAGAGAGGTCGAGTTGGCAAAGTTGACAACTGTACCCGATGCATTCTGCGTAGGGACTGTTATGTTCCTCGTCACGGGTGCAGAGGGTCCCTGGGCCGGACCCGGCTGGTAGTGCGTCCCGATGGTCAGGTAAATGCTTGATTCTGACGGGATGGGCTGCGAATAGTCTACTACGCGGAACTCAAGGGTGGACCCAATCTCCACTGGAAAGCCGTCGATTTCCCTTGGAATCTTGAAGGTTGCAGCAAAGATGTCGGTGTTGGGCCCAGTCTCCCGGAGGACTCCGTTTCCAATGTCAAATGCAGAATCGGCAAGAGTGGTGCTCACCCCTCCCATGTGTACCTCCACTGCACTAAGCGGTATGTCGTCTGGAACCTCCGAGTCTAGGTTGTAGTTTGGCGCATAGATTTGAAGCGTATAGTATTGCCCTATGTTGATGCTTTGGGCAGATGGCGCTACAGGCGTGGTCGGGATTGAGCTTAGGGTGACAGACTGGGTCAGTGTCTGAGGATGTCCCGAATAGTCAGCCGGCTGGTGGTAGGTCATCTGCACCACGTCTCCGTTTTGCAGCGGCCTCCCGTCAATGGAGGACGGAAGGGTTAGCTCGAGCTGGAATTCTCCCGTGTCAATCCCGGTCTCGACCATCTCCGATGGCCCGGCTATAGGTATGCCGTTTATGGTAAAATCAACAAGGCCTGCAGTTGAAAGTGTCATCACGCCACGGTGGTCCGTCACAAGGTTCTCGTCGTCTATGTAAAAGGTAAGTACCGTTCCCGGACTGGGCGATTGGGCAAGGACCCCAGGCACCGGCAGCAGCAGGAGGAAAAGTACGAGGCGCTTCATAGAACCATTAGGAACGGCGTGGCTATAACTATGTCTTGCCCCACCCCACACGGTTCCAATATCACAATTTTTGAGTTTTGTGATAATGAAGGTTAAAAGCTTATTTGCGAAACTAGTTTGTATTGGAACGTAGGGCGTCTTGCTCGATTTGTTTCAACGGGGGAGGCAGCTACCGGACATGAAGCTTGCAAGCATCACGCCCTTTATCGCAATATCAATACTTGGAATCGCGGTTTTTTCAGGCCATTCCGCGCTCAACCGCAGTGTAGACCTCACCCAGTGGAGGAACAACCAGCAGATCTTGCTGCTCATAGAGAACTGCCAAGACGGGCAAATAACCATGTCAGATTGCAAGGAGCAGATACCAAACGTACTTGACCAGTGCAGGGCCATCCATGTTCTTGCCTGCGACGACGAGAGGCTGGCAGGCATTCTGCACTCCGGAGACATCAAGGTCGGAATAGAGTAGGAGTTCAAGGCCTGCGCCTGAAGGCGCCGGGATTTCTGGCGCGGATGCTAAACCTCGTGCCCGACAGCTCGCTAAGCGACGCGCTCGGATTGAGGTTTGCCAAATTCATAGAACGTTCCGGGCAGGCCTAGTCAGTTCTTCCTGTGCAGCCTGGGCTTGAGCTTGGAATTTTTCTTGAGCAGTTCCAGCGCAAGGGCCTTGTTATTCAGGGCAACGTCATATTTCTTGTCTATCCTAAGGGCGGCATTAAAGCACTTTATGGCGTCCTTGAGGAGCCCTATCTCGCCAAGCGAGAGGCCCTTGTATGCCATCGCCATGGCATACCTAGGCTGGATCTTCAGTGCCCTGTCATAGCAATCAATGGCGTCGTGATATTTCCCAAGGGTGTGCAGCGCCGACCCCTTGTTGACAAGCGCATCTGTGTTCTTGCCCTCAAGTTCCAATGCGAGATCATAGCACTTTATTGACTGCTTCAATTTTCCTAGGTTCTGCAGAGTTACGCCCTTGTTGATAAGGGCAGGCACGTTGGACGGGTCTTTGTATAGCACAAGATCATAGTATTCAAGGGCAAGCGTATACTCACCCTCTTCGCATAGGTCGTATGCCTCGTCAAGAAGGGATGAGTTTCTCATCTTCCAGTACTAGAAAATTGGAGGATATTACCTTTTACTGAAAGATCCTTTCCTTCCGGGTCAATGCGCCGTGTGCGGAACTATAATCATATACCGGTTGGTGATCCCACCATCGTGAATGAATTCCTCGCGCTTGCAATCTTTGCCCTAGTCTACGTCCTCATCGTAGGAAGGATGCGGTTCAAGATCCCCATATGGACATCCATGCTGATTGGGGCCGCCCTGATGATAGGTTTTGGGATAATCAGCCCCGAGTCAGCCTTCAAGTCGGTGCAGCTTGACGTCATAATGTTCCTCTTTGGGATGTTCAGCATAGTTTCAGCCCTTGACAGGTCCGGGGTAATCAAGTTTCTTGCCATCAAGATGCTCTCAAGGGCAAAGACTCCTGAAAGGGTCCTCATGATACTGGTCGTAGGGATTGGGCTCCTTTCGGCATTTCTTGTAAATGACACCATCGCACTCATGGGCATACCACTTGTGGCCTACGTGTCAAGGCAGATAGGGGTGAGACCGGCGGTACTGCTCATCGCCCTTGCCTTTGGGGTGACGGTGGGGAGCGCCATGACCCCCATCGGAAACCCCCAGAACCTCCTCATTGCCATCCAGAGCGGGATAGACCTTCCTTTTACCAACTTTGTCAAGTTCCTTGCCGTACCCACGGTCATCAACCTCTTCCTCACATATTACATCCTGCGCACCTATTTCAGACGGGAGCTTGCGCAGGCTGGCCTTGGCAAGGTGGTGCTTGAAAACCCCGCCATAACTGACAAGAGGCTTGCCAAGATAGCGGTGGGCGGCCTAGTTGCGACGGTCATTGGCTTTTTCGCCTCAGAGGTGCTCAAGTTTTTCAAGATTGCCGACATAAGCCTGAGCCTAATTGCACTTCTTGGCGCGGCAGGCATCTACGCATTCAGCAGGGAACGCCGAGAAATAATGCAAAACGTCGACTATTCTGTCCTCGTGTTTTTTGCAGCGATGTTCGTTGTGACCTCGGCGGTCTGGTCTTCGGGGGCGGTGCCCATGATAATGAAGTACATCCCGCTTCCAAACCCCGCAGTCCCCTACCAGAGCAATGCGGTAATATCGATAACAAGCGTGCTTCTTGGCCAGCTGCTGAGCAATGTACCGTTCGTCTCACTCTACCACTTTGTAATGTTTCAGAACGGCTTTACGGGAACGGATGTCTCATCGTGGATGATGCTTGCAGCGGCAAGCACCATATCTGGAAACCTTACAATCCTTGCCGCGGCGTCAAACATCATCATCATACAGGCCTCCGAGTCAAGAAACGTCAAGCCATTCACCTTTTTTGAATTCCTAAAGGTGGGCGTCATTGTGACCTCGGCAAACCTGATCGTATACTACCTCTTCATCCTCCTGATAGGAGGGTAAATGAGTACCACTGGTGTAATTTGTCTCCATTTGAAATCCAATCTAGCGATTCAAAACAGTCTTTAAGGGACGGTGTGGCTGGTCTTTTTAATGCCGACCATAGTCTTCGACTTTGACGGGACCATTGCAGACACCCTCTCAGTGGTTATAAAGATAGCAAACAAGTTTGCAGACCACTATGGGTACCGCAAGATACCGCCAAGCGACATACCGAAGCTGCGGGAAAAGAGGCCAAGCGAGGTCCTAAAGCACCTAGGAATATCCATCTTCAAGCTCCCAATAGTGGTCAGGAAGATAAGGTTCGAGATGAATAAGGAAATAGCCCACCTCCAGCCGCCGGTGAACATAAGGGATACGCTTCAGAGCCTGAGCAGGAAGGGGTGCGTCCTTGGCATACTTACGACCAACTCCAGGGAGAATGTCACCGAGTTCCTCAAAAACAACGACCTGCAGTTTTTTGACTTTGTTTACAGCGGAAGGGCAGTCTACGGAAAGAGCAGGCTGCTAAAGAAAATGATGAAAGAAAAGACAATCCCCCATGACGATCCGATTTACGTAGGTGATGAGATAAGGGATGTAGAGGCCGCGAAAAAGGCCGGGATACGTGTGATTGGCGTGACATGGGGCTACAATTCCAAGGCCGCACTGCAGAAGTTCAACCCCGACTATATCGTTGAAAAGCCAGAAGACCTGCAGCACATAATCCTTGAAAACTGCTGAAGGTTTTTACGGCGATGAAGCGGCAACGAATCAATTGAGTGCCGACGTTACAGACGACGAAAAGAAGGCCCTTACGCCGCCCTCCGGATTCAACCTTTGCGGAATAGACTATTTCGAACCCCTTGGGAGGAGACTCTACCTCATAGAACATTTTGAAAGATACCAGGACGCCCTTCAGGCCAAGAAGGACAGGGAAAGACCCGACGAATACCTCATACTTTATGCCGGAGCGCCCTGAGCGTCCGGCCCAAATGAACTTAATAGGTAAGCGCCTCGACCTTACCATAGTGCCGCTCAGTCCCGAGTTCAGCAAATACCTCCAGGATACCATCCATGGCATCATTGCAGGAATTCCCGCGCTGAAAAAAGAGTACCCAAAGTTCAGAGGGGAATGGAAATTTGAAAGCGACTCTGACTTTCTATATGGATGCATAGTAGGCCAGATGCTTGGAACCTGCCTTACCGCATTTAAGATGACCTACGAGAGGGCGGCAGGTCCTGACGAGATCATGGCAATAGGCGAGCTTGTCGAGTCGTACTTTCCGTTGATACGCGAAAAGATAAGGTCCTAGCTGCGGGCATGTCCCGCACCGGAGGAGACAGTCATGCTCATTTCAGGGGTCTTTCATGCATTTTTTTGAAGATTCTCACGGCCTCTAAATGCGAGCAGTTTGCCTTGAGCCCCTTCCCGTGGTGGAACTTGTAAAAGTTCTTGAATCCCTCGCACTCGCAGGATTCCGAGCTCACAAAATAAGACTTGGCAGGATCGCTTGACGACCTGACTTGGTAAAGGTCATCCTCCACCTTTACCACGCCTTCCTTTGCAAGGGCCTTTGCCTTCTTTATCGTGTTTGCGCTCACAACTTCACAGGGCCCGGCAGGGAATAAAAAATTTGGCCCTCCTCCTCACGAGATTTAAATGAAATGCCGCCCTACAAAACACGTGCGTGGGAAAAGGATGCTTGACGCAATCAATCATGGAAAGATAACGATATCAGTCGATGGCAAGCCCCTCATGGCGCTTGACCGCGATGCCAAGTCCCTCGAGATAGAGTTGTCTGGCCTTGAGAGGATCAACATGAGAATCTCAGGCCTGTTCGTAGCAAAGAAGGAACGGGGCAGGGTGCTTGTCGGGTCTTCTGACACCGTTAAAAGGTTTGTAAAAAACGGGTGGAGGTTTTCGCTTTATGACAAGGGCGAGCGGCTGATTAGTGCCGGAGGCGCCGCTAGGCTTGGGCCGCGGGTACGCTTCAACCCCCTAAGACTTGGGCGCATCCTCAAGGCAGTCTAGATTTTAGGCGTCATCATCACTACGTTCTTCTTCGACGATGCCTTCTTTTCTTCCTCGGTAAGGTCCCGCACGTGCACAGAGAATGTCACAAGCCCTTCAATCTCAAAGGACTTTTCCATGCCGGGCAGTTTAATGTTGGTCTTCTGGAAGTTGATGTCCAGTTGGGAATGCTTGTCAGCAAGTGATTCTATCAGCCCTTCAAAGAAGTTTGCGTCCTTTTCCGGATTTTCCTTGCTCATTGGACAAATAATGTGCCCCAAACTATTTACGCGTTTGGTGCGATTAGCACTGGGCCAACAGTATGAGCGTGGAGCGGACCCCGGTTATCCGCCTTATCTTGTCCGAGACGGTCTGGTTTATCCCATCAATGGTTTTGGACTCGATCTCAGCAACGATGTCGTAATGCCCCTCTGTCCCGTGGGCCTCCTTGACCCTGTCTATAGAACGGAGCTCGTCAAGCACCTGCTCCTCCTGCCCGTAGTCACAGGCGATCATGACATATGCAGTCGCCATGATATCTATCCGTCATCGTGATATTTGAAGCAGCTAACTTGTTGCCATCCAGCCTGCAACTTCCCGGTGTACCGCAAAGGCACGCAATATTCAACTTTGAAAATTGTGGCCGGCCTTAAATACAAATTCCCGCTCTGGTACCTATGAAAATTAAAACCATTCTCGTACCTCTTGACGGTTCTCAAAACTCGCTCCGTTCGCTGAGACAAGCGCTTGACCTTGCGGTCCAGTTGGGAGCATCAGTGATAGGACTTCACGTAATTACAGAGATGAGCGGGTTTGCCGCAGCCCATGCCCTAGTCATAGGCGAACCAAAATGGCCCAGCCATGTGAAGGATATCATGAGGGAGGCAATGAGGACTGCCGAAAAGACACCAGTCCCATACCAGCAGGTAGTAATTGGCGGGATGGTTGCAGGATACGACATTGTCACATTTGCCGAGGGCAGGAGGAATGCCGTCGACCTGATAGTGATGGCCCGCAGGGGATCCATACTTCCAAAAGAGGCATTCCCAGGAAGTACCACAAACTTTGTGATACACAAGTCAAAGGTGCCAGTACTGCTGGTAAGATAGGGCCTTCCAAGTAAAACCGCTCCAAGGCCATTTCTTCGTCCTTATACTCATCGGTGAGAACCAAATTGCTATGCTAAAAGGGGGGCTTGCGGCAGATAATTGTCTGGAAATGACTTGGAACAAAGATGAAGCCCCTGCTGCCGGCTCGGCTGGCATGGAACCTGCCGTAGAGGCCCAGGATCTGACCAAGATATATCACGGCAACATACGCGCAGTAGACGCCATAACATTTTCGATAAGGCGTGGAGAGATCTTTGGCCTCCTTGGACCAAACGGGGCCGGAAAGACCACAACGATAAAGATGATTGTCACGCTCAGCAATGCGACCTCGGGCAGGCTGCAAGTCTTTGGGGTTGACATATTTAGGTCCCCGGTTGCGGTAAGGGGGATGCTTGGATACGTGCCACAGAGCATTTCCGTCGACGCCGACCTAAGCGGGTATGAAAACCTCCTGATTTTTTCAAAGCTTTCCTTTGTCCCAAAAAAAGACAGGGCAAAAAGGATATGGGACGCGTTGGATTACATGGGACTGAGCGATAGGGCCCATGACCTGGTGAGGCATTACAGCGGCGGGATGATGAGGAGGCTTGAGATCGCACAAGCCGTTGTCAACAGGCCCAAGGTACTCCTCCTTGATGAACCTACCATCGGTCTTGATCCCTCCTCAAAGATGCACGTTTGGAAAAGCATCAAGCAATTAAGGCAGGAGTTTGGCACTACCGTGCTCATGACAACCCATGACATGGGGGAGGCAGACGAGCTCTGCGACAGAATTGCCATAATGTCCCAAGGAAAAATTGCAGCACTTGGAAGTCCTGAGGACCTTAAAAGGGGCGTCGGCGGCGATGTTGTCACACTTCACCTGTCGTCACCGCATCTTGATGTTCTTATCCCAAGGGAAATAGGCAACACCGTCCACAGCGAGGCAAAAATGATCCAGGTGCTAACAAGAAACGGAGAGGAGGCAATACCCACCATCACCGATTTTTTCAGGTCGCAGAAGATAGGAATCGAGTCGATATCAGTCCACCGTCCAAACCTCGATGACGTGTTCATGAAATATGCAGGCAGGCGGCTCCATGATGAGGAAGCCGCGGGTGCAGTCAGTGCCAGACGAGACATCGTGAGGCACATGAAATGAACATCCGGAGATTTGTGTCAAGCTCCCTCACCGTGGCGGAGATGGAGGCAAGAAAGATCCGCCATGATACCACTGAGCTTTGGACAAGGGTTATCCAGCCGGCACTCTGGCTGCTTGTTTTTGGCGTGACATTCAACAGCGTCAAGGGCCTGCCAAGCGGCTCCTTCTCCTACATACAGTTTATCACGCCTGGGATTCTGGCCCAGTCGGTGCTTTTCATCGCCATTTTCTACGGCATCACCGTAGTCTGGGAGAGGGATGTCGGCATAATTACTAAACTTCTTTCCATGCCCGCCTCACGCACCTCCATAGTGCTGGGCAAGTCGCTTTCGGCAAGTCTAAGGGGCGTCTTCCAGGCAGTAATGATTTTTGTGCTGGCCCTGCTCCTCGGGGTAAAGATAAGGCTGGACCCAGTAGACGTTGCTGGCGTTTTTGCAATCGTGATTCTTTTTGCAATCTGCTTTTCTAGCCTGTCCATGCTGATTGCCTCATTCATGAAGACAAGGGACAGGATGATGGGAATAGGCCAGGCACTTACCATGCCACTCTTCTTTGCGAGCAATGCCATTTACCCAATCTCAATCATGCCGGTATGGCTCCAGTATGTTTCAGTTGCAAACCCACTAAGCTATGTGGTGGATGCCATGCGTTCCATGCTACTTTCCGGAAATTATTCAAACCTGCCAATCGACATCGCGGCCCTACTTGTTTCTACAACCGCCTTTGTAGGACTTGCCTCGTTTACAATAAGGCGCCTGCTAGAATAGCAACCACTGCACGGCATGAGGGTGGGAATGTTCCGATGTCTTTAATTTATCGACCTGTAGAGGGGAGGTAATTGAAAATTATTGAGAAGATCTTTTTTGCGACCCTCGTCGCAGTTGCACTGCCCCTTGCCGTTTCACTTTCCTTCCAACAGGCACTAGCCCAGACGGACAACAGCCCCATCCAGCAGGAGACGCAGAACGGGGCCACGATGCAGTTCTACTATTCACCCTCCAAGCCCACGATAAACAGCTATACCACCCTGACTTTCTCGCTTGTCAACGCCTCTACAGGAAGACCGGTTGAAAATTTTGTAGGTTTTGTCACGGTTGGCAGCGTCGTGAACTACACTGGGGGAAGCGGATACTACAATTTTAGCAGCATACAGGTCACAAACGGAACGCTTTCGGTAAACTACGCATTCCCAAATGACGGACTCTTCCCAGTATTCTTCCGCGCCAATTACCCAACCTCAGCCTTCGGGCCAGGAAGTCCGATAGCAATAGGCGAGTTCAAGGTCATCGTGCCTCCGCCGCAAGTTTTGCCGTCCGACAACACCATGATTTTCGTCGGCATCGGAGTCGCAGCCGCCGCAGGCGGTGGCGTGGTAGCAGTCATCATCATGAGGCGCAAGCCCTCACCGCCCTGAGTTTTCACCATCCCATGCCGAGCGGACATGCGCCGGCCTACGGTACCATCTTCATGCAGACTGCATATACCTCAAACTCTGGTGCAGGGCCAAGGGTCGTGCCGCCGTTCGGCCCTCCAGGCGTATACCTTGCGGCTACCATCCATCTTGAGCCATCCTGGGAAGGCCCGTTCCTGTAAACCGACAGTGCGTCATGGAATCCCGAGTAGTACCCCCCGCCGGTCAGGGTCTCCCCCGTGTTGCATGAGGCCTCGCCGTACCCGTCATATGCAAAGGGGCCTGCCGAATGCGATGAGTTTGTCCGGATTACCGTCGTAATCGTCTCAAAACCTGCCTGGGCCGAGACAGAATGTGCTCCAGACCCAAGGGCCGCAACGGCAGAACAT
Organism: Nitrososphaerota archaeon; assembly: GCA_021325615.1. GTDB lineage: Archaea > Thermoproteota > Nitrososphaeria > Nitrososphaerales > Nitrosopumilaceae > Nitrosotalea. The sequence goes on from JAJPGU010000004.1 coordinate 79,545, forward strand.
CCTGCCGCTATTGCAGCAAGTGCCAGGATCATTTTGTAGTCCATTCCTTGGTCACCCTGAAGAGTCTAATAGAACAACGCGGGCCGGACGTGAACAAATATGGCGCAAATTATCAAGGTGTACGGCACACAGCCTATTATCGATGTTCTTGGTTTTCACCGTTGATATCCACCCCCCACGTTAAATCAAATGGATGCGGATCTTGTGTCAATGAAGAGATGGCTCCATCGCGCCGCCGCCGCGACCATCGGGATTTCTGGAATACTGCACCTTTACCTCGGCCTTTCGCTTCTTGGCTCCAAGTTTTACCAGTTTGGCGAGTTTTTCCTAATAGTTTCAATAGCGCAGATTTTCTGGGTATTCCCGATGCTGAAAGGATACGGAAGGGCGTGGCTTTTCACCGGGATTGGGGGAAACCTGGCATTGTTTGGCTTGTGGGTGCTGACAAGGTTCCCAAACCCGATTTCAAGTGTGGGGCTTCCTGTCAACACCATAGGAATAGCCGAGGAGTCATGCCAGCTTGCGTTTGTGGCAATTGCAATCGCGCTTGCCTACTCGCTGAGGCGCGGGGCGTCGTCTCAGAAAAGAGAGAACTCCCCAGATACTGCATGAAAGTAAGAGCAGACAAAAAAAGTCCAAGGGCTCATCCCATGGCGGCCCCGCGGTCCTCACAATTCCTCAGGAGCGCTCTGCAAGCCATTGTCCAACGGCCGGCCACAGTTTTTCATGAGCCTCGTCAGAGATGCAAAGCCCCACGTGTCCGGTTGGAAACTCTATCAACTTCTTGTCTGCACTTCCTATCTTTTCCATGATGGAATTGCTTGGTGGCACTAGGTCATCCCTTGTGCCCACGATGTCAAGCAGTGGGATGGAAATGTTTTTCAGGTCAAGTGTTATCGAACCCACCTTCATCCTGTTTTTTATCAGAAGGTTGTCCCTGTACACCTGCTCTACTATCTCACGATAAACCCTACCGATGATACCCCTGCTGTCATAAAGCCAGGTCTCTATTGAAAAAAACTGCGCAATCTCGTCAAGCGTCCTCGGCTCGCTGAAGTAGCGGGGATATTTCAGCAAGGTCTCAACTGGATTTCTTAGAACAAACGCAGTATTAAGGAGCCACCCCGGAACATTTCCGCATGCCTCGACTAGAGCCCTTGTGTCAAGGGCCGCCGTCCATTTCTCTATCACGGTCTTGTCCTTTTCTATGTCCACCGGTGTCGCGTGCAGTATCAGGTTTTTGACATCGTCCTTGTGGGTTGCCGCATAAATGAGTGCAAAAATACCACCCCAGCAGTATCCAAAGAGGGAAACTTTCTCGCATCCCGTCAGATCCCTGATCCTTTCAACCGCGTTTCCAATGTATTCCTCCGCATAGGTTTCAAGCGAAAGGTCGCTGTCAAACCCCGACGGGGTGCCCCAATCAGTGGCGTAAACGTCGAATCCTTGGCTTTGGAGGCTCTTAATCACGGACACCCTCGGAAGCAGGTCAAGGATATAGTACCTGTTGATTAGGGAATACACTATTAAGATCGGAGTCTTGTGCTTTGGCTTTCTATCGGATTTGTAGTGAAGCATGTTGAACCTGCCCCTTGTCTCGACAAGTTCCGACTGGGTTCTGTTTATGTTGTCCCTGAGCGGTTCTAGAAACTTGTTTTCAAACGACAGCATGTTGTAGACGTTGCTTGCAAACTGCCGGTGCCCTGTCAACCGTATCACCTCAAGCCAAGAACCTACGAACTTTGCCATGCTTGAAACCAGTTCGTCTGCCATCAGGTTGCGCCTTAGGGAGTTGTCAAAGGAAAGCCTGATGTTCTTCCTGAACTTCTGCGCGGTACCCTTCGGATTCAGGAAGGACTGGAATGCCTCGCCGTATGCATCGAGCAGTGCAGAATTGTACCGCATAGCAAAAATGAACCCGTCGGAAAGGTAGTCTAGGTACGGGTTTGATATCTCGATACCCTTGGCACGTCCTGCAGTGGTAGGGACAGCCAACATGCCCTAGTAAGGGCCCTCATAGGTTTTAAATCCGATTACAAATACCACATTTGAAAATTCCTTGGCGAGTTTGGATAGGAAGGCCATCTCCCTTTGGGGCCATTCTCCTGTGTGAGAAGCGCCGGGGTTCCCAGTGAAGCCACAACGTTTAAGCTTCCGTGCCGAGAATAACGGCCATGGAATCAGGTGAGGAGGAATCAGAGGTCCTAAGGGGGTTGTTTGAGGAAATAATGAAGATGCTCGTGCAGAGGCAGGTCAAGGTTGAGACAATAGTCCAGAGGTCGATCGAGCAGGGAATCGTCACACGCGATTCTTTTGAGAGGATGCAGAAGATGCTTGACGAATACGCAAAGAAAAGACAGTGGTCAGGTCAAGACTCGGGCCAATTGGCACCGCATGAATAGCATACGCTCCTGACGCCGTTGTACCTCTCATCATAGTAGACTCCGCAGTTGAGGGACTCACAGCCAAGGCAGGATACAAGGTTGTCCGAGTCAAATACTATGGTCTGCGATGGAACCTTGTGGTTGAGCAGCACCATGATAGGATGGGCCTTGCTCTTGTAGACCGCATATTTTCTTCCGTCAAGTATTACTGAGGTGTGGACCTGTACCAAATCGCATTTTTTCAGGTTCTTCAGCTTCTTGTATGCAAGGGCCTGAGATATTTTGCATTCCCTGCTGATGTCTAGAACGGACTTGGGCGAGTCGGCAAGCGATTCAAGGATCCTCCTAGAGTGCTTGTCCCCCAAAATCTTGAAAATGGCATCAACGGTGGACTCGTCTTCAATCGTCCTGCCCCTTAGTATCAATTTCATGTCCATGGTAACTCACAACTTGTAGATGTCCGACATTTCTTTTATGATTCTAAGATAAAAAGAAATCTGTCAAGGCAATATTTTCTGGCCCTTACAAGATCCCGGTTTTGCCGGAAATGTCGGTTTCCAAGTTGCGAATCTCGTCACAGGACTTGTCGCAGTCTTCCCTGGTACTTTTCCCTGTAAAGAGACCTGCACGACGTGCAGCAGAAAAGCCTCTCCGAGTTCCCAAGCTTTAGGACAGAGGGTTTCCCGCCTACCTGCCCCTTGCAGTAATCGCATTTTATGCCAACGAGCATCCCTTTCCGGAGGCGGCCGTGATGCCATTGCTGTCCCATCCTTCCCGCCATTCCCATCCCTGCCATTTTACCCCGCTCCAGTTTAGAAAGATCGACGTCAAGGACTGCCGCCCTTATGAGTCCTGCCCGTACGAGCCTCTGATAGCGCGCCTTTACGGTTGGAGTGCTGACGCCAGTCTCCCTGGAGACCTGCCTAAATGACTTTCTTGCATCCCTCATCAAGGACCTTATGATGCTGGCATCCACCTCGTCAAGCTTCAGAGGCATGGCACCATGAGGGCACCCGCGTATCTAACGGTTCCCTTTACAATTGTAAAGTGCCACCATTAAGTATGCGAGGGGAGAATTAAACTCAGGTGGATTACGCGTTGGAGCCTTCAGCATCATGACAAAAAGGACAGTTGTCAAGATTGGCGGGATGCATTGCGCGGGTTGCGTAAGCGCAGTCCAGCATTACATATTGGGCTTGGACGGGGTAAAAAGCTGCGAGGTCAACCTCGCATCGGAGAGGGCCACACTTGAGTTTGACCCCGCCGCCGTCGGAATGCCCGCGATAGAGAAGGCGGTTGAGGAGGCAGGCTACAAAGTGCTGTATGACAGGCTGTCGCTGAAGGTTGCTAACATGACAGACTCGAGCGATGCACAGATGCTGGAGAAGAGGCTAGCAAGGATGGAAGGGGTAAAGGCCGCCTCAGTGAATTTTGGAAACGGCCAGGTTTCAGTAGAATACAACCCCGCCCTGATTTCTCTTGCGGACATGAAGCACTCGGTAAGCGAGGCAGGATTCCAAGTGCTCGGCGAAGACCTGTCGCTCTCAGCCGAGCAGGTGGAGGCGCAGAGGCTGATGAAGTTATTTCTAGCGGGCCTTGCCTTTACAATACCCGTAATAATTTTTGGCCACCCCGAGTTCTCGTCCTGGATGCCCCTTTCAGGAACGCAGTTTGCGGCATACCTTATTTTTGCCTGTGCAGGCATCGTCCAGTTTCTTACAGGCAGCAGGTTCTATATCGGCGCCTACAGGGCGGCAAGGATGAGATCTGCAAACATGGATACACTTGTCGTTACAGGCACCACCGCCGCATATCTTTTCAGCGCGTTTCATACATTTCCAATCCCCGACTGGAACAACATATACTACGATGCGTCTTCCGCGGTTGTCACGTTCATCCTCCTCGGGAAATATCTTGAGAACAAGACAAAGGGCAGGGTTACGTCGGTAATCAGAAAAATGCTCGAGTTGCAGCCAAAGACCGCGACCCTTGTCAGAGGCGGACAAGAATACGAAGTGCCAATCGAATCCATAATGCCTGATGACCAGATAATTGTAATGCCTGGGCAGAAGATCCCAGTAGACAGCATAGTAATGGAGGGGAATTCCGCGGTAGACCAGTCTGCAATCACAGGCGAGTCCATCCCGGTTGGCAAGAGTCCTGGCGACGAGGTAATAGGAGGTACAATCAACATGGAGGGATCCCTTGTACTAAAGGCCTCAAGGGTGGGAAAGGATACCGTGCTTTCCCAGATTGTGGGCCTGGTAGAGGGCGCAGTAGGCAAGAAGCCCCCGGTTCAGAGGCTTGTGGACAGGGTTGCTGGTCGTTTTGCCTTTCTTGTCATGTCAATAGCTCTTGCAACATTTCTTGGATGGTACCTTTTGGCTCCCGGCCAAAGGCTTGGAGATTCCCTGATTCCAGCAGTCGCCATCCTTGTAGTTGCCTGCCCCTGTGCCTTGGGCCTGGCAACTCCGATGGCCATCATGGTAGGCATGGGAAAAAGCGCACAGAATGGCGTGATCTTCAAAGACGGTGAGTCTCTCGAGTTGCTGGGCAAGACAAGTGTGGCAATATTTGACAAGACCGGGACTCTTACAGAGGGCAAGGCCAGGGTTACGAATATCATACCGGTCGGCCCGCGTGCGGACACCGACTCGTCAGGTGAATCGGTCCTCAAGCTTGCGGCAACGGCAGAAAGGCGCTCGGAACACCCGCTTGCAAAGGCTGTGGTTGCGGAGGCCAAAGCCCGCGGGATTGTGGTGGGCGCTCCGGATGATTTCCTTGCCTTTCCAGGACGCGGCGTAACCGCATCAGTTGATGGCGAGAAGGTGATTGTCGGCAATGCCGCCCTCATGCATGAAAGCGGCATGGATACAAACGGGGTCGAGGTGCAGGCTTCTTCCTTGCAGGATGAGGGAAAAACCGTCATGCTTGTGGCACATGGCGGACGAATTTCCGGAATCATAGCCCTGCGGGACAACCCAAAGAAGACGGTGGCAGCGACCCTTGGCACCCTCAGGGCGATGGGAATCAAAACCGTCATGCTTACAGGCGACAACGAACGAACCGCGCGGTCGATTTCAAGGGATCTTGGAATAGAACACACAATAGCAAACGTTTCCCCCTCAGCAAAGGCCGGGGCAATAATCGACTACCAGAAGAGAGGAGAGAGAGTGTCAATGATAGGCGACGGCATTAACGACGCTGCTGCCCTGACCCAGGCAGACATCGGAATAGCAATAGGAAGCGGGACTGATGTTGCCATAGAGGCAGGAAAGGTGATCCTTTTGGGAGGAGACTTGTCTGGCGTGATCGCGGCAATAGAGATAAGCAGGAAGACGGTTGGCAAGATAAGGCAGAACCTAGCCTACGCCTTTGCCTACAATGCAGTCCTCATACCTATCGCCGCAGCGGGCCTCCTTTACCCGGCCCTAGGGGGCCTTGCCATGGCCGCAAGCTCCATATCAGTAACCGTAAGTTCCCTGCTGCTCAGGCGATGGACTCCCCCGAGCAGGGCGCGCTGAAGCCAGGACACAGGTATCGTTCTATGCCCCATGATAAAAGAAAAATGGAGAGGTTCTTTGGTAGGAAACCCCTCCAATTTGAAGACATCTTGCCTGCCAAGTGACTGACTAAGAGACAATTCCAATACAAAAATAATCACTTGATCTTGTCTTCACCACAGGTATGGCAGCACCCAATATAGAATTCGCTCAAAACAAAAGCTTAGTTTTCATAAGCATAGCTGATTTGTAAGCGACTTAGCTTCTTTATCAGATAACAAAGGGGCATCACGGCGTCCCAGAATGCCGTACCTAAAGCTTCAGGTTGAGCGCCTTTATCTTGGAAATTATCAGGTCGTGATCTGAATTTGGCTCGGTAGAAAGTATGAGCAGTCCATCATCAAGAAAAAGCGTTATCAGCTTTACCTTCTCCTTGGAGGTTATCAGCCAGTTTGTCTTGCCAAGTGATTCGTTGAACATATCCTCCCACGAAGCCTTGACTGATGCCTGATAGTGTGCCATGTTAGAAAGCTCCTCGTCAAGGAGCGGCGCGGTGTTCTGGCGCCTTGCAAAGGATATCAGCTTCCTGTCCTTTATCCTCCCTACAAAACGGACAGAATTGTCTAATCCTAGTACGTGCATGCACGAATCAATCTCCTTGAAACTTTGGGTCAATTCTTAGGATATTGAGCTTAAAAAAGGGGATTTAATCCTATGGGATCTCAGGTCCACGAATCGGGATCATTCTTCCGTATTCGTATCCCATCCACAAAGACCTGCCTTGCCTCCTCAAACACCGTGTGCCACCTCCCATCGTGAGGAAACATCTTGTTCATCTCCAGTATCTTCCCGCTGGTCGGGGGCATGTTGGTTAGTGCGCCCCATCGCATGTCTGGGATCTTAGGCATGATCTCGTTTATGTCCCGCATAATGCCCATCGCGAAACATCCCTTATTTGCCTTATCTTCCGCCCGCAGGCACTGGGATCCTGCGAGTTATTCCTCCTGCGCCTCATTTACCAGCATTGTTATCGTAGATACCACTTGGTCGACTCGCCTAACCTTTGAGAGCGCCTTCCTTATTTCCTCCATGTCCTTGCAGCTTATCCTGACCACGATGTCGTAGACCCCATAAACGCCCTGTATCTCATATCCTATGTTGCCGTTGCCACCGGCAATCTCCTTTATTTTTGAAATAATTCTTTCCTCTGAATTCGGCTTGCTATTCAAAAGTATGTAGGCGGTTGCCATATTACAATTACACATTCATACTATTTCAGGTTGGGGGTGGGGTCGGGCTCGACGGGCCTTTTACAGGACCTCTCAAAACGAGAAACTGTTAAAAACTCCTCCCTCTTGCTTGCAAGACCAGTGTTAGCTGATTTGGCACATAACGAACTTTATTACTTTGTTTGACCAATAATTACCCATGAGAAAAGAGTTCTGCCATATTTGCAAGGAAGGAGGTAGGCAGTGCGTAGATGTCGATACCAAAGAGGAAGTCTACATGATGATGTTTCACGTAAAATGCTCAAAGTGTGGCGCCCCTTTGGTCGCCTGACCCTTTTTTGTGACCTACTATCACCGCTGCCAGTCAATTAATCCCCGGCTCGCGTTATATGATCCATGACAACAATAGTAGGAATCAAGACAAAAGATGGAGTTGTCTTGGGCTCTGACAAGAGAGCAAGCAAGGGATTCTTCATCGGATCAAAAATAGTGCAAAAAATTGCGAAGATAGACGAGACGCTGGCAGTTGCAATCGCGGGCCAGCTTTCCGACGCAGAATACATAATCAAGGTTGCAAAGGCCGAGAGAAGGCTCATGGAGCTAAGGAGGGGATTCCCCCTAACGGTAAAGGAGTCGACAAGGCTTATTGCAAACTTGGCCTATACCGGCCTGAGAAACTACCAGCCATACTACGTAGAGCTTCTCGTAGCAGGTGTAGACCAGCATGGCTCGCACGTTTATGCAGCGGACATGAGTGGTGCAATCACTGAGGAAGAGTTTGCCTCTTCAGGTTCCGGCTCACCCATTGCATATGGCGTGCTTGAAAGTCTCTACACCAGGGAGATCAGGAACGAGCAGGCAAAGGAGATTGCAACACGGGCAGTTTCGGCAGCCATGGAAAGGGATCCAGGCTCCGGAAACGGGATAGATGTACTGGCAATCCCCGCCCTCAAAATGGAGGTTAAAGCATAATGTCCGAGCCCTCGGCATCAAGGTTCCCGTTCTACGGACCCCAGGGAAGACTCGTTCTGGTAGACAGCGCACTTGAGGCAGTAAGCCGTGGCTCTACTACAATCGGGATAAAGACCCCAAGGTTTGCAGTCCTATCAAGCCAGATCAAGCCAACCCACCCGTTGATAGAGCCCTCTGAGAAGGTATTCTCAATTGACTACCACGTGGGAGCAACAGGATCTGGGTACATCGGTGACATACTGCAGCTCATAGACACGCTCAGGCTAGAGGCCCAGAAGCACAAGCTTACCTATGACACCCCTATCGACACGGACTCGCTTGCAAAGCATTTGAGCTCGTACCTCCACAACTACACCACGTATGCCGTAAGGCCCCAGGCCGCATCGATAATTGTTGCAGGGGCAGACGAAACCGGGATAAAGATGTACCAGGTAGATCCAAGCGGCACCTTCTTCAGGGGTTCGGGGTTTGCAATAGGGCAGTCCTCCGAGGTGGCGCTTGACGTCATAACAAAGGGATACAGCGCAGACATGACCGAGCAGCAGGCCGGAGACCTTGCAAAAAAGGCGATTGAAAAAGCCCTCGGAGAAAAACCCATTGTCGAAACGGGTGTACTTGTAGCAGGCGAAGACAGGTTCAGGAAGATTCCGCTAGGGCAGCCCTGACCTCCCTTTTTTTTCAAATTTATGTTGGATAAACTGTCCAACTATTTATATAACATAATGGGAAGATTCCAATCCGTGACCTTGGTCCAGATCATCTTGATTTCCAGCGGAGATGCCATGCCATGACATACGAATTGGCATGGCTTGTCACAGGCCTTACCCTGGTCGGGATGGGACTGCGCCACGCCCTTGATGTAGACCACATCACTGCAATTGACAACCTCATAAGGTTCAACAATGCCTCAAGGAAGGCAAGATGGGTGGGGGTCGGGTTCAGTTCCGGCCACATGATATCAGTCCTTGCAGAGATGATAGTAATGGTGTTTATCGCATCCAGCATAATCAACAGGGACGGCGTCTTTTCGCTCGCATCTGGCCTGATGGGGGCAGCAGCCCTTGCAGTAATCGGGTCGATCAATTTTTACGCCATGAAAAAGCACGGCAAGACTTCTGCCGCCATACTTGCGGGGAAGATCCTGCCCAAGACAAAATTCATGGGAACAATGGGCTCGTCCATGGTGGTCGGAATGGTATTTGGCCTCGGTTTTGATACGGCGACGCAGATATCGGCGCTGGCCCTCTCTGCGGCAGCCACAGTAATTGGAGGAATCGAGTCGGCGTTTGAGATGATAGCAGTCTTTGGGATAGGCATGGTTGCAATGGATGCGCTTGACGGCCTTCTTTTCAGGGCCGCGTTTGTAAGGACGCTTGGAACCGGGGGGTTCAGATACCTCTCGTACGGCCTGAGCTCCGCCGCGCTTGCCATAGCCGGGAGCTCGTTTTACGAGAGCATGACCCACACCGAGCTCATCCCGGGCTATTCAGGCCCAGTCATGGCAGTAGGGGCTCTTGTCTTTGCATTCTCCTACTCCAGACTGAGGAAGACACCGTAGCCAGAAAGCGCACAAATTAATACCAAATGAGCAGAATTACGCGGTAGGGTTCAGATGCACAACGTTGTAAAACTCCTAGGGCGGGTTGCCCAGCGGTACTACCCAAGCAGGACACTCTCATTTGAGGCCGCGCATATCTTCAAGGTACTCCAGATAACACACGAGAACAAGAGGGCCAGCAGGTCGCTTCTGGTAAGCGAGGTGGGTCTGGGGGAGGGATCTGTCAAGACCCTTGTAAGGCATTTGAAGATGCACGGACTTGTTACAACGTCAAAGGCCGGCATGTCCCTCACAAACAAGGGGAGTGTCCTGTTCCAGAAACTGAACGAGGCGATCCCTGCTGAGAGCGACATGAGGGAACACTCTATTTCCGTCGGAAGGTTCAACCATGCCATACTGGTCAGGGGGCTTGCAGGCGACGTTGGAAGCGGCATCGAGCAGCGCGACGCGGCAGTAAAGATCGGCGCCCTTGGCGCCATAACCCTTGTCTTCCGAGACAACAAGCTCTTCACTTCCGACAAGACCTACGACATACCCATCAAGGATCAGCAGCTGACATCCGATGTCATAGCAAAGTTGCAGCCAAGGGATGGCGATGTCATAATAGTTGCCGGGGCAGAGAACAAAAAAACTGCGGACATTGCGGCAAAGAGGGCCGCCCTTGAGACAATATCAAACCACGAAAAACACGGCTAGCCAGGTTTGCCAGCCCCGATTCCATGCCTCCCAGCCCAAGCAACGGCGGCAACAAACGCCACGGCAAGCACTGCCATGGACAGACCAAACTCAGGTATTGGCACGTACTGTACAAACAGGGGTGCAATCCCCTCCAGCTTGCCCGGATCATACTCCATGACCTGCCTCGAATCATTTGAGAGCCGGTAAACCGAGTTTGGGTCTACCCCTAGATCCTCAAGGCACTTTGCACTGTCGGCAACCTTGTTGAGAAATGGCGTATAAATGTAGTTTGCAAGCGATTTCATGTCATATCCCGGATGGCTCTCCTTGTAGAGGCGCACGGCATCGTTAATTCCTTCGATGTTTGACTTGTAGAGGAATTTGACGTAGTCCAAGTTTGCAGCCGTGCAGTCCATAGCCTCAGGTTCAAACCCCATGGCCGGCAAAAACCCAACGACTAGAGGAATTGCAAACAATATTCCCAGAATCGGTCTCAACTGACTTGTTACGGACCTGTCTTAGTTATACGGGATGGAAAATTATCAATTCTGATAACACCTGGCAGAGCCAGGCCCGGAGATGCACCCTAGTTGTACTGACTGAAGGATTCGAGACTGCCCCTGCTGCCCGATTTCGATTTTATGACCTTTGTCATCTGCTCGAAAATCCTGCATGCGTCAACCATTGCCTCCGCTCTGTTCTTGTCGCCCGAGGCATTGGACTCTACTATGGCATATCGAGAAACTATCTTCAGGTTTACCTGGTACCTGTCTCCTGCCGCCCATTGGAGGATACGCCCTCCATCCCCCTCGACGAGCCCCAGCCACCTCAGATTGCCAAACCACCTTCCCACAAGCCTCTCCACAATTTCCTCCACGCCGATGCTTGAGGGCATGTACGTCTGGAGAAGCTGGCTAAACTGGAGGTGCTGCCTTGAGATTTTTCCTGCAAGACCCTCAAGGTCAAGGCGCGACTTTTTCACAAGTACTGCCCGGAGGTTTTTGCTCAGCCTGTATCCCGCCTCCCCTTTTTCGACAAGCCCTGACGATTCAAGCCGGTGCAGCGACCTTGAAAGGCTTTGCTGGTGCATTCCAAGCTTTCTTGCAAGGCCGTTGAAGGTATACTGGTTTTCCGCAAGTTCGGTGTCCTGGTTCAGTACCGACAGGACCCGTTTGTCATTTTCCTGAAAATCATCAAGTGCTACCGGCGAGTTCTCATCTAATACAATCTGCACTACCTTCTCATCTATTGCAATCTCCTTTTCCTTTGTACCGTCCTCTATCTTGTTTTCCATCTTTCCTATCACCATAATGATTCTGCTACTTATTTAAGGGTAGGCAGGTTCCTCCCCGCCAAACAAAGACATCATGGATAACAATGGTCATGTGACAATAAAGTGACTGCCTAATTTTAAACCCGGTCACATCCCATTTCATTCACTGCCTTCCCGCCATGGGATCCTGCCTTGATTCAGTTACACACGGGGTTGTTTTTGCAGTGGAGGTGCGCCCCTGTGAGGATGGCGCTTCCAAGGTCAGCACTGCCAAGGTCCGCCCCATCAAAGTTTGCATCGGTAAGGTTTGCATATGCAAATCCAGTGTCAAGCATGCTTGCACCCCTGAAATCCGCCCCCGACAGGTCGGAATTCATGAATAAGACCCTGTTCAGGTTGGCATTTTTAAGTATCAGGCCGTGGAGGTCTGCCCACCTCATCGTGCTATCGTGGAGGACCGCACCTGTCGCATTGGCATTAGCCATGTTTGCAAAGTTGAAATCTGAAAACTGTGCATCAGTCCCCACCATGGTGGCACCCCCCAGGTAGGCGCTGGTAAAATCCACGTTCGTCATCTCCGCACCGTTTAGGTCGGCCCCATCAAGGTGTGACTCCACAAGATATGCCTTTAGCATGTTGGCGTGTGAAAAGTTCGCGTCCCGGAGGTTTGCACTGCTGAGATTCGCGTGGCTGAGGTATGCCCCCGAATAGTCACACCCGTGCCAGTCCACCAGCGGAAAGTTTTGATCCTCGCAATTTTTGGCAGCCGTTCGGTTTACAGAGGATTGGCCTGCAGGCTCGGAGTAGTTCGCCGCCGCTGGGAGGCTCGTCACTAGCTTATGGATCGAGTCCATGAATTGCTGGTCACTCATGTTTCCCGAAAGCCAGAGGCTGGCATCATTTCTGAACCATTTTGGGATCTGGGTGCCCGAGTCGGCCTGCGCATTGGTGAAAATTTCCAAGCTCGGCGCTGCCGCCAGAATGACTGCGATGGCTGCCAGTATCCAAATTCTCAAACCCTTGAAAATCCTCCAAGATGTCTTTCCTCTTGTTCTGTAATAAATGAAATGGTACATTCAACAATTGTACCATGCCCGATACCCCCACTTCCTGTTGAAATGACGATACCGGTTTCCTAAATTGGGCTTGATTTTTTGTTGCTGTCGCCAAGCCTACCAATCAGCGCACTTGTTTCATTCATGTCCCTTACGCTTTTGGTGTAGAAGAAAGAGAGGGCAACAATTGCAGCTGCAATGGAAGGACCTGCCACCATGCCAACCCCCATGCCCGGATATTCGAATGGCAAGGCACCTGATCCCTTTTGGACTGGCGCGGCGCCTGACGAGGAGGTGAGGAATCCTATGGCGTGAGATCCCTGCTCCACCAGCAGTATGTTCCCCTGAGAGTCGGATGCAACATACTGAGTAAGCGAACCCGTGGACGGCACTGGAAACTCATTTACATCTCCGGTCCTTGTGTTTACCACAGAAATGTCGTCAAGGGTGTGCTGGGCCACCCACAGGTTGTGATTAGAGTCAAAAACCATCCCAAAGGGTAGGTCCTGCTGGTTAGAGTCCAGCGGATATCTCGAGAAGGTCTTCAAAAGCGGATCAAAGGAGGACACTTCGCGTCCGTCGTGTTCTGAGACAAAAATTCTTCCGCTTAGCGGATCAATCAAGAGGGCAGTGGGCGTAGCAAGGGTTCCGTTTCCCTTGGGAAATTCCACCACCGTGTTGTCTGAAGGGTTGATACGCGCTATCTTCCCAAGACCGCTTTCGGCCACCCACACGTACCCGGTGGAATCATCTACCGCTATTCCCTGCGGCTGGGACCCCGATGAAAGATGGATTGAGGAGAACGTCTTGTTCGAGGTGTCAAACTTTAGTACCTGGTTTGCACCCGAGAGGCTTGAAACGCTCATCCAGAGGTTGCCGCTGCCATCTATGGCAAGGCCCGAAAGTATCCCTCCCTCAGAGTTTGGCACGGGGTAGATTTTGTTCGAATTTGTGTCAGGATTGTAGTTGCCGATGTTCTTGGAGAGCGGGTCGATATACCACAGTGTTCCGTCCAGGTTGTCCAGCGCCATAAGGCTCACGGCGTTGATTCCCGGAAGGTCGTGTACCCCAAAGGTCTTAGACCCCAAGTCAAACGAGTAGATTCTCCCGCTCTTTGGAGACTCGTCGCTTATCCATATGGTGTTCCTTATTTTATCAAATACTGGGAAGAGCGGTCGGCTGTCATTCTGTGGCAGGTAGTATTCCTTGATGGATGCCGATATTGTGTTTATCCTGGGCGAGAGGTAGAGGTCCTTGAATGATCCTATAATGTTAAGGGAGTTTGCGGCGTTCTGGACACCCTCAACCTGGAGGTTCCAGTGCCCCGCAATAGCAAAGGTGCTTGAGCTGGCAGAGAAAAGCCCCTGGGAGACGGGCTGGATGTTCTCCACCAAGGGTCCTATCCCCTTGTCTACCTGCGTGTAGGTAAGCCTTGCCGACTGCATAGGTATCAAGTTTCCCTGGGAGTCAAGAAATGATATCTTCAGGTTATTGGTCCCGGAATAATACGGGTCAATGGTAAGTTCAACCCTTGTGCCATTTTGGGCATAGGACGTAGCAGAGTAGGTATTCTGGTTTTCCGCTGCAGCAAATACAGGCGCGGCAGAAACCTGCTGGAGCTGGTTTTGGTACTCGGTCGCAGGGAGCCCCGAGTCTACAAGCACCGCGACGGAGGCAATGAGTGCAAACCCAATGAGTGCCTCAATCATTATGTTCCTGTGGAATCCCGATTCCAGCTTCCTTACCTGCTCCATGTCCACCTGGTGACCACTCCCCGCCTTTGCGATAAGCTTCAGCTTTGCCATAGCCTTGCTCCTTGTTGCAACCTCGTGATATCCCCCAAGTGCTATCATTGCGGCAGCAAGTACCAGCTTGACGATTAGGATCTTTCCATATATGGAAACCAGCGTCAGGGAGAGGCTTGACTCTAGCGTGAAAAGGAGTGTCGGTCCGGTTACGGCAACAACCCCCAGTATCGCAGCAACGAGAATCGTAAAGCGAGGAATCATCAGTGAAATGACGGAAAGTTTCACCAGGTGGTTTTCCAATTTTTTAAGCTGTGGTAGGACCACGAAGGCTCCGTAGGCAAGCCCGCCTATCCAAAAGGACGCCGCGATATCATGGACAAAGTCCAGAAGCGGTGGCAGTGCAAGGCCTGTCGCCTCGGCATGACTTATGAGGGTGTCAGTAAGAAGGACTCCGATCCCGAGGGCGAAGATCATCCACCGCCATGATTTGGCAAGAATAGTTTGCGAGGTTTTCTGCTTCTGATAATAGATAAACGTAACCGCCAGCAAGGCTGATGAGAGTGCAATTCGTACCATCCACGACTGGCCAAACTTGGTCATGATTGCATCGGGAAGTGATGCGTTGATAGATGCCGCCTCCGCCACTATCATGCCAATGTCGGCTCCGACTAGGATTAATGCCCCAATGAGGATGAATCTCGCATTCTTCCTCTCCATGTCGACACGCTTCCTTGAAATTGCCTCCGAGAGCCATGGAACACGAGATACCGGCTTCCACATCCAGAGGGAGAGCAAGGATGCACCTACCACGATTACCTGCCCCAGAAGGGCTGGGAATCTTGCAATAGCAAACGGTATCGACACAACGTCCCAAAAGTTTGCGGTGGAAGGCGGCGTCACGGTCTGCGGTACTGCCTGTCCTATTCCAAAGACGTAAGCGTCTTCCGTGACGTGTCCGTCAGTCTGATCAAGCACCTTTGTTGATACCGTGTATACGCCGTTTGGCAGGCTTGGGTGAAGCGAGACGCTGAGGGTTTGCTGGTCGGTCCCGAGGTAATGGTCGTCTTTGTTGTCCACCTCGTTTCCGTTGGAATCCAGAACCGCTATCTTGCTGTAATGAATGTCCACAGGATCCGTGAATGTTACGTTTACCGAATTTGGCGGATAAGATAGGGATTCATCTGGTGATGGGCTGCTCTTTGTAACCAATGCATGGCCGTATGAGTGTGGGATGTTTGGCGCCAGGGCTATCACAAAGCAGGCGAGCAAAACTACAGCAGATATGGTTTTTTTCCGTTCCATGGTCACACTTGATGACTTCCGTTTCTGCGATTCAGAGCATATACTGCAATCACAATTCCTGCAATCCCAGTACCTATGCCAATCCCAGACACTATGAATAGTTCATCCGTTATCCCCTTGAGATTCTGATACGATTGCTGCATCGTCAGCATGTTTTGGTTTGTGGCATTGGCAAGATTCTTGGCGTCATTGATGTCGTTGGCAAGCTGGTTGACAACAGATGAAAACTGCCCTGTTGGTACCCCTGAAGGCGCCGTTGTCTGGGCAGTGCCCGTTGTCCCACCAGGAATTCCCGTCGTTCCTCCAGATCCCAGTGGTGGGAAATAGTAGTTGTCCTTGCTCTCCACCTGGTCAAGCGGGAAGGTCCCGTTGACAAGCTGCTGGCCGTCAATTGTTCCCTCCAGTATGATATAGTATGAACCAAGCTGTGTTG
>JAJPGU010000009.1 GCA_021325615.1 Nitrososphaerota archaeon
ATCTCTCTCCCAGCACTGAATCTCTCTCCCAGCACTGAATCTCTCTCCCAGCACTGAATCTCTCTCCCAGCACTGAATCTCTCTCCCAGCACTGAATCTCTCTCCCACCTACCACATTTTTCAAGGTGTGTCATATCGTAGGAAAGAATCGACAGATCTATAAATAGATCCGAAAATTTGAAATGCATGGAGCTCAAGGAATGGTGGAAGGATCTGGTAGAAGAGCTTGAAGAAGACATCGAGCTTGCAAGTGCGTCTTTGAGAACTCCAAAGCGATAAATTTGTAGCTACGTACCATACAGACGAATCAATTTTCTGAAATGACATTACACATACTACGGTTTTTTTAAAATGAATTCTTCTTGCACAAGACTTATCACTTTGGCTTACAAACTAAAGGTGAAAACAGAAAATGTCGCCTCAAAATCAAGTTTTTAGGGCGGATTTAGACCCGTTCGGGGCTGCATACCTCTCTCTGCGCTATTTTGTCAAACTACAAATTGAATTGGCCGGAAAAACCATCCCATCTCGAGAAAGTGCAGGCCTGTTTACCTGTGAAAAATTGGGAAAGGACGCGATGATTACTTTCCTATCTTTCCAAGCTCGGCCAAAAGAGCGGAAAGCTGGATTTCGGGGTTTGACCCGATAATGAGCCTGTAGTCATACTTGGCAATGGATTCAAGGATTTCTGAAAGGTGGTCGGTCTTTATCCTGTAGCACTCCTCGTTGAGATACTTGAGAAAGTCCGACTCTGACATTCCATACACCTTGATAAGTTCCACCATCTTGTTCCTCGCGTCTGATAACTTGCCTGCAAGCGCCATCTTCAGGACGTCCCCGACATCGCTTGTTTTTGAAAGTCCAGCCGAGGCCTTGACATTTTCCTCGTTTACAGACCCTAGGCTTGCAGTAGCCTGAAGGAGGTTTATTGCGTGGCGCATGTCACCTTCCGAGTAGGAGTAAAGGGTCTTGAGGCCCTCCCTTGTGTGCTTTACCTTTTCCTTTTTGCAGATCTCCTCAAGATGATCTACGATCTCATCTTCCGTTATCCTGGTAAACTTGAATACGGCGCATCTGCTTTGAAGGGGCTCTATTATTTTCGATATGTTGTTTGCAATCATTATGAATCTGCAGTGCCCGGACGTGTCTTCGATGATCCTCCTCAGGGCGGTCTGGGCATCGGATGTCATCTCGTCAGCCTCGTCCAAAATTACAAGCTTGAAGGGTATGCTTGTGTCAAGCCCTGAAAACCTGGCAAATTTCTTGACCCTCTCCCGAACCATGTTTATCCCCCTCTCGTCAGAGGCGTTCAATTCCAGAGTATACTCCCGCCACCCATCACCGAGAACCTCCCTTGCAATGCATAGGGCCGTGGTTGTCTTGCCAACCCCTGCAGAGCCCGAAAACATGAGGTGTGGCATCTCGGAGATGTTCTTAAGCAGAGCCTTGAGGCTTCCAACCACCTCCTTCTGGTTTACGACCTCTGACAATTTCATCGGGCGGTATTTTTCCACCCACATGGAGGACTCTGTCATAGGGTCTTACCTTTCTGTCTGCTTAATTAATTCTAGGATCGGAAACTCGCGGATCCAACTCTGATCTTGGAAGCCCATGGTTATAACAAAAGTACCTACCTGTTAAGTTGGCGCCCGCCCTCTAGATGGCAGGGAGATCGCACGGTGAGCCTACCAATAAATAGGGAAAAACGGCCCATGAGAGGGTACAGGCCAACAAGATCAAATGATCAGAGCAAATGGTTAACAGATTTGATCGATCGATCCCATTAAAGGCTTGAGGAGGATCATGACATAATTTGAACATCTCAGAGCTGATGCAAATCCACAGCATTGGATACCACCTACAGGACGTTAAGGTTAATTTTGGCTACGACGTTAAAATCGAGGCACCAGATGTCTCGATAGACGCCAAGCACGGTGAGATTTTGAGCGTGCCGCGCTGGGTGGCAGAGGTGCTTTCAGCCGAGAAGCTTGCCGAGGTCCAAGATACCGACATGGTGGTGGCCCTCAAGCAGGCAATTGTCAAAGAGAACGTACAGGGGGATTTCGACCTTTCTACCCTAGAGCCAGAGTTTTACATAAAGTTGAATTCTTTCATGAACAGGCTCCCACAACAGGATAAGGACAAGCTGGAAAGCATGCTAAACTCGCTTGTCCGCAAAAGACAGGGCAAGATAATCAGGCTTGCAGACTCGTCAAAGATGAGCGCAGATCTGGCAAAAAAACTGACGGTAGAGGAGCGAGTAATGTTTGATTACATTTACCACAATAGTGCCGAGTTTAAGAAGCAGATAATGGGTGACAAGAAATGACAGCACCGCCCGAATCAATCTCATCAAGCAGGCTTCAGGACCAGGTCAAGGACTATCTAAGCCAATTCAAAGACAAATCAGGCTCTTACAAGTATGTGGACGAAATAGACCAGATGATGGCAAAGAAAATCCAGTACATTGTAGTTGACTATAACGACCTTGTATCATATCCCGAAATCGAGTCCATGTTCAACTCGGATCCCGACGAGATCCTGCACGCGTTCAGCGGCGCAATCAAGGACATACTGAAGGAAAGGTTCCCCCAGTATGCAGAAAAAATCAGGCATGACATAAGGGTAAGAATTTCTAATTATCCAGCCCAGCGAAGCCTCCGAGAAGTCAACGCTGAGGTAATTGGAAGAATGATAAGCGTTTCAGGAATGGTCGTAAGGGCGTCGGAAATAAAGCCACTTGCAAAGGAACTTGTTTACATATGTCCAGAGGGCCACCAGACAACGAGGATTCAGGAGAAGGGGCTGGAGTTCAAGGAACCTCTAAAGTGTGACAACGGCAAGTGCACCCACCGTGACCTTGACCTTAATCCCGAGCAGAGCAAGTTTATCGACTTTCAGATGGTGAGGCTGCAGGAACTGCCAGAAGACCTACCTCCAGGGCAGCTACCGCATTACCTCGATGTCACGGTGCTTCAGGATCTGGTTGACAATGCAAGGCCAGGAGACCGCATCATACTTACAGGAATTGTGAGGATTGAACAAGAACACATCCCATCAATGCGCGGAAGGAGCGGCATCTACCGCCTCCGAATTCAGGGAAACAACATAGAATTCCTCGGGGGAAGGGGACACAAGAGCTCAAGAAGCACCGAGAGGGAGGAGATCTCTCCAGATGAGGAGAAGATAATCAAATCTCTTGGAAAAAATCCTGACATTTATGACAGGCTGGTAGCCTCATTTGCACCTCATGTTAACGGGCATGACATCATAAAGGAATCAATCCTCCTGCTCATTGTAGGTTCCACACAGAAACTGCTTGCAGACGGGGCAAAAATCCGTGGAGACATCAACGTGTTTCTCGTCGGTGACCCGGGCACGGCAAAAAGCGAAATGCTAAAGTTCTGCGCCAGGATTGCGCCAAGGGGCCTCTATACTTCTGGGAGGGGTTCTACCGCGGCAGGCCTTACAGCAGCCGTTGTACGGGATAAAATCGGAATCATGATGCTCGAGGCTGGAGCCGTGGTTCTGGGCGATCAAGGCCTTGTTGCCATAGACGAGTTTGATAAGATGAAACCGGAAGATCGTTCCGCTTTGCATGAAACCATGGAACAGCAATCCGTAAGCATAGCAAAGGGTGGAATTGTAGCCACGCTTAACGCAAGAACATCAATCCTTGCAGCGGCAAACCCAATGTATGGCAAGTATGACCCATTCAAGAACATCACTGAGAACGTCAACCTTCCAGTGCCGCTCCTTACCCGTTTCGACCTTATTTTTGTGGTACGAGACATACCATCAAAGGAGAAGGACGCAAGGATAGCCCGACACATACTCAACCTTCACCGAACCACAGGCTCCGACACCAAGTCTTTGATAGACGTAGACATACTTACCAAATACCTGACATATGCCAAAAGATTCGACCCAATACTTACACCAGAAGCCGAGGAAAAAATCCTCGAATATTATATGACGATGAGAAATGTCGAGTCGGAAGGGATGATCACCGTGACGCCAAGGCAGCTTGAAGGCCTCGTGAGGCTTGCGACTGCAAGGGCAAGGCTTCTCATGAAGACCCAAGTTGAAGGAGAGGACGCGGAAAGGGCAATCTTCCTGATTCAGAGCATGCTTCAGGATGCAGGAGTGGACGTGAACACTGGCAAGGTGGACCTAGGGGTCCTGCAAGGGCGCCCACACAGCGAGGTCTCAAAGATGCAACTCTTCATGGACGTTATGAAGTCCCTTGAGGGAGACGACAAGAGGCCTGTAGAGGAGAAGACATTTGTCAAGGAACTTGTCAAGACTGGCAAGTTCACCGAGGAGGAGTCCCGCAAGTATATCAAGAAACTGCAGCGAGAGTCAGCTATTTATGAATCAAAACCCGGTCATTATAACCGGGTATGATAATAGACGAGATAGACCTACCAAAGACGATCATAGATTTTCTCCGCGAGAGCGGCATTAACACACTTTATCCTCCGCAGGAGAAGAGCGTCAAGGCAGGCCTGCTGGAGGGAGAAAGCATCCTAGTCTCGGCCCCCACCGCAAGCGGAAAGACCCTGATAGCAATGCTTGCCGCCATAAAGCACCTCATTGAAAAAAAGGGAAAAGTGATCTACCTCAGCCCGCTCAAGGCGCTTGCATCTGAAAAGTTCTCCGAGTTCAAAAAACTGGACAAGGCAGACCTGGGACGGAAGATCAAGGTGCAGATATCGACTGGCGACTACGATCAGACGGACAGGAGCCTAGGGTCAAATGACGTCTTGATAATGACTAACGAGAAGATGGACTCGGTCATAAGGCAGGGTGCCGAGTGGCTTTCCGAGGTCAGCCTGGTGGTTGCCGATGAGGTCCACCTGCTGGGAGACGAGGACCGGGGGCCCACGCTCGAGATAGTTCTCACAAAACTTGCACTGCTTGACCCAAGGCCCCAAATACTTGCCCTTAGTGCCACCATTACCAACGCTGACGAGATCTCAGCATGGCTTGGATGCAAGCTTGTAAAGAGCGAGTGGAGGCCAGTCCCACTCTGGGAAGGCGTCTATGACCAGGGAACTGTGAGGATGCAAAACGGAAAAGACTTTGAAGTGGAAACAAGCCTCAGAGGCCCGCCTGTGGATCTGGGCCTTGACGCCCTCAGGAAGGGAGGACAGGCAATCCTGTTTGCCGAGACTAGGACGCGGTCCGTCAACCTTGCCACCAAGGCATCCGAGGAGGTCTCAAAACTCATCCCAGAAAGCGAGAGAAAGGCACTCGAAAAAGTCTCGCAGAGAATCCTTGATGAAAACGAGCATACTGAACTCGTCAAAAGCCTTGCCTCACTTGTAAAAAAGGGCGTGGCATTCCACCATGCCGGGCTCAACCAAAGCTGCAGGGACGTGGTCGAGTCGGAATTCAGGGACGGCAGGATAAAGATCCTCGCGTCAACACCAACGCTTGCCGCAGGCGTCAACCTCCCCGCTAGGAGGGTTGTCATATCCAACATCAACAGGTATGACGTCAAGTATGGAGCAAACAGGCCGATAAGCGTCCTCGAATACAAACAGCTATGCGGGCGCGCAGGGAGGCCCCAGTATGACGACTTTGGGGAGTCGATCATAGTAGGAAACGCAAACACGGACGACCTCGTTGAGTACTACATAAACGGGGAGCCTGAACCAGTCTCATCAAACCTTACCGGGGAGAAGGGCCTGCGGGTTCATGCACTCAGCCTCATCTCGACGACCCCGGGCATCAAGAGCGAGGAGATTGCGGACTTTTTCTCGAAAACCCTTTCGGGCTTCCAGGAAA
Organism: Nitrososphaerota archaeon; assembly: GCA_021325615.1. Taxonomy (GTDB): domain Archaea; phylum Thermoproteota; class Nitrososphaeria; order Nitrososphaerales; family Nitrosopumilaceae; genus Nitrosotalea. Next base: position 5,794 of record JAJPGU010000009.1, read on the forward strand.
GGAAGGCCACAGTAAAATTCAAGATCCAGATTGCAATGCGCTATCTCGAGCTCGAAGGTCTCATCAAGCAGAAGGGCGGGAGGTTCATCGCAACCGAGTTTGGAAAACGTACATCCACGCTCTACATTGACCCGCTAACGGCAGTATATTTCAGGGCCTCACTTGAAGAGTTCTCAAAGGGAAGGAAACACACCCTTGGCATTCTGCACCTGGTGACAACATGCGAGGACTTTTTCCCCAAGTTCTCCCTCCGAAACAAGGACTATGAGCTTGCAGGAACTATGCTTGAAAATCATGCCGACCAACTCATTGAAAGCATCTCGGAGTACGATTGCAACCGAAGTCTCCTAGCCATGAATTCCTGGATAAACGAAACAAGCGAGCTGAACCTCTCCGACAACCTGGGTATAGAGTCAGGCGACATGCATAGGATGGCCGAGACTGCAGAATGGCTCATCCATGCGTTCTATGAGCTTGCCAAGCTTGAAAAGAATGCCGAGGCGATGACCGAACTCGACGTTCTTAGGGCAAGGGTGGTATACGGCATAAAGGAAGAGCTTGCTGACCTTGTAAGGGTGCGAGGAATAGGAAGGATCAGGGCAAGGATTCTGTACAAAAACGGAATCAAGAACCTGGATGACCTGGCGTCAATTCCAGTAGAAAAACTCGCCAAAATTGACAAGATTGGGCCTGTTATCGCAGAAAACATAAAGACACACCTCAAAAAGATAAGATAATGCTTGAAAGACCGGTTGCGGCCATAATCGTGTCCGTGCTTGCCTTTGTGACGGTTTATGCAATCACTCCGGGCCTCATCAGGGCACTGGAAAGGAGAAAGATGGTGGTCAAGGACTACAACAGGGTAGGGGGTGCAAACGTTGCAAGGCCTGGCGGGCCGTCAATTATTGCGGGGATTTTGGTTGCCGAAGTCGCACTCTATGCATTCTACATGTCGCCTGCAGTGCTTGCGATAATACTTACAACTGTCCTTGCGTTCTTTACGGGCCTTGCCGACGACAGGAGGGTCCTTGGGGGTTGGTTCAAGCCACTTGCGCTTGCGGCAAGCGCGATCCCGATAATCGTACTGGGATACTATGCACCGCACATGGTTTACGAGTCGCAGCTAGGGTTTCCACTCTTCGGGTCCGTCAAGATCCCGCTGCTATACGTGGCCCTCATACTTTTCATGATACCAATCACGGGAAACACGATAAACTCAATCGACGTCCTAAACGGGGTGGCAAGCGGTTTCATGACGATCGCAAGCTTTGCCCTTACCATATCGCTTTTCATCGTCCACAATTATGATATTGCGCTGGCAAGCCTCCCGCTGGGGTTTGTCTCGCTTGCGTTTTACAAGTACCACAAGTTTCCAAGCAGGATATTCCCCGGAGACTCGGGAGCCCTGACCTTGGGCGCGATGTACGGGGCCATTGCAATTGTGGGCCATGTCGAGATTATTGCCGCGGTGGCGCTCCTGCCTGCTGTGATAAACTCGTTCCTCTTCCTTTCAAGCGTGAAAAGGATAATTGAACACAGGCAGCTCAAGGCCAACCCGGTGGAGCACACTGAGGATTTCAAGCTAAAGGCGACTGCGCACAGGGAAGCCCCTGTTACCCTTGTCCGCCTCATAGTGGCAAACAGGCCGATGACCGAAAAGGAGGTGGGTTTTACAATCTTCAAGCTGGCACTCTTCTCGGCAGGCCTTGCCATCCTGACGGCGTTCATGATGGGTGTGAGGGTTTGAGGGGCCCGATTTACCTCTACGTGCTCATAATGTGGGCGCTCATCGTGGCGGGAGGGGGCGTGCTTGTGGCCATTCTTGGCCCGCTGAACATTATGGGATTTGGGAAATACAACGAGATTGTGGACTCGGTAGTCAAGGCAGTAATTGCAATGCTGCTTGTAGTGCTCTGGATCTTCATCATGTCAAGGGTAAAGAACTGGATATTCCACAAGCAGGTTGGGGCCTAGCTGCTCTCCCAGGCCTTCTTTTTCCTGTCGTATTCCTCGCGGCTATACCTTGCCCTTGCAGGAACCCCGGCCACAACTGTATCGGGCGGGACATCCTTGGTTACGACCGCACCCATTGCTACCACGCTGTTGCGCCCGACCGTTACTCCAGCTTTTATGACTGCGCGCGAGCCTATCACCGCCCCATCCTCGATGGTTACGCCTATCATTTTGGTGCTGGTCGGATAGGGATCGTTTGTGAGCGAGGCGGCAGGCCCTATGAAGACATTCTTCCCTATCCTTGAGAGGGGGGGAATGTACACCATGCCCTCTATCATGGTATTCTCGCCAATCTTTACGTTGTAATCGACATGGGCAAGGGAGCCTATCTTCACGTTGTCGCCTATCTCGGTGTCGTCACCGACATAGGCAAAGTGCCATATCTTCACGTTCTTGCCAATTCTTGCCTTTTCTGAGACAAAGTTTGTCACCATGCCGCATCACAGGTGCCAGGGAAGGCCCTTGGTTAAGATTTTTTCAGGGAGTCTTGCCTTGTTTCTATTCAGAAAATCCATGTCCTGGCCCTTGTCCCTAAGCTCGTCGGGAAGCATGATTGGAATCTCGTCTATTATGGGATAAAACCTAGAGCACTTGGGGCAGAAGATTGCACCCTCCGAGACGACCTCCTTTTCGGACGAGATTTCAAAAATGTCAAGAGGAAAGTGCTTGTCTATTGGACAGGCAAGGATCTCCATCATCTTTCTGTTCATTTCAATTCCAGATAAATTGGAGTTCCCTTTTGGCTAGATAAAAGTGCCGCTTCTGCAATCCTCGTGGTGTTCACGGCATGTTCGGGCCTCACCCTTATCTCCTCCTTTCCCTCGGAGGCTGCGATGAAGTTCTTTATCTCAAGCAGTAGGGGCTCCTCGACGTTTTTTCGGGGGATCTCGGTGCCGTTGTCTGTCTCTATCTTCACCTCCTGGGTGATGAAATCCGATGAGAAGATGGCGTCGGTGCATACTGCGTTGAACTTCCTTACCCTGATGGGGGTGATCCAGTTTGAAGAAATTATGGCAATCCTGTTCTCCTTGAACCCGAGCATTATGGTCGCGAAATCCTCGTGGTCGTGCTTGAGCCTCCCGGACCTTGCAAAGACGACCTCTGGCACGTCATCAAAAAGCCACATGGCGGTGTCAATGTCGTGTACTGCAGTGTCATAGATTATGCCCACGTCCTTGATGTGGAGGGGCATCCTGTTCTCCCGGTGGAATTCCAGCATTATCAGCTCCCCGTACCTCTTCGTCTTGACATATTCCTTGACAAGAGAGACGGCCGGGTTGAACCTCTCTATGTAGCCCGAGGTCAGTATCACCTTGTTTTTCCTGGCAATCTCGAGCAGGTCCTCTCCCTCCCGGGAAAGGTAGGTCATGGGCTTTTCCACAAAGACGTTCTTCTTCTTCTCTAGGAGGGTCCTTGCTACCTCAAAGTGAGTCGAGGTGGGGGTGCATACAAAGGCCCCGTCAAACTGCTCCCTTTCAAGGAGTGCGCCTACGCTGGAGTAGTGGTTTACCGAATACCTTTCGCCAAACTCCTTTGCCTTTGCCGGATCGGCGTCGCAAATTGCTGAAAGGGCGCCCAGCTGGGAGAGGATTCTTGCGTGATTCTTCCCAAACCCGCCGACGCCTATCTGCACTATCTTCATTTCAATACACCGGGGTTATCCAGTGGGAGTATTTCTTGATTCTTCCCATCGCTATATCGGTATAGGCCTGCCTTATCTGCTGCGTAACCTTGCCCGCCTTCCCGGTGCCCATCCTCTTGCCGTCTATTGATGTAATCGGGGTTATCTCGGCAGCGGTACCCGTGAGGAACACCTCGTCTGCGAAATAAATCTCGGTACGTGGAATCTCACGCTCCACGGTTTTGTATCCGAGATCCCTTGCAATCTCTATGACCGTGTCCTTGGTAATGCCCTCAAGTGCAGAAGAGCTGTTGGGAGGGGTTAGCAGTTTGCCATCCCTGAGGATGAATATGTTTTCTCCCGGAGCCTCGCTGATGTTTCCAAGGTGGTCAAGAAGGATGGCCTCGTCGTACCCGTTTCTCTTGCATTCCTGGGTTGCAAGGATGGAGTTGAGGTAGTTGCCCCCCATCTTGGCAAGCGGCGGCGTGGATGTGTCGTGAATCCTCCGCCAAGACGATATGCCGGCAGTAATGCCGTTCTTGTTAAAGAGATCCCCAAACGGAAACATGGCAATGGCTGCGTGGGTGGGGCTGTCTTCAGTCACGTGGAGGTTAATCCCGTACCTACCCACAAAGTAAAAGGGCCGTATGTAGCAGGATTCCCTGACGTTGTTCTTCCTGCAGAGGCCTATGACCCCGTCGGCAATCTGCTTGTCGGTAAACCTAAGGGCGATAGAGTACACCTTCCCCGAATTTCTGAACCTCTTTATGTGATCATTGAGCCTGAAGATGTGCAAGTTCTTGGAGTTCCAATATCCGCGCAGGCCCTCAAACACCGAGGTGCCATAGTGTATCGCGTGGGTCATAACCGGGACTCGGGCCTGGCTGTCCCTTACGAACCTACCGTCAAACCAAACAAACTTTGGAACAAAAGATTTCATATACACACCCCATTCTTGTATTATAATTAAATTATTTCTACCAAAAGCCGGTGCTTGGAAATTTCATCCCGAGAACCCTGTACGTAAGATCCTCGGCTTTCGCAAATTTCTCCACGACTGACCAGTTTTGACGTATTATCTTTACTACCTCGGGCTCTACATGTTCCTCCCAGCCCGTGTCCCCGCCCCCGACTGCTTCAAACATCTTTTGCTTGACAAACGAGGCCGATGTCTCCTTCCTCTTGCCAACCCTAGGCCTGAGCCCGTAGATGCGAAGAACAAACGCCTCTGCCTTGTCGCCGGTATAGGTGAAATAGTCATCGCCGACCCCGTCAAGGATCTGCTTTTTGATGTTCCACGAGTAGGGTGATATGAGAGGCGGCATGTATTTTGCAAAAGGGGCGTAGAAGGTGTAGTTTGGCAGGATCGTTATCGAGTCCCCAAAGACCGCCTGAAGCATCTTTTTTCTCAGATCATAGGAGAAGGGAAAGCTCCTGCTGTTTACTTCGCTGCCATCTATCCTGAAGATGACTGGAAGGACTCTCACCTCGCCACTCTGTTTCAGCTCGTTGATTATCTCCACATGGGCCTTGGTCACGGGATTGAGATGGGCAAGGTAGATTGCGGTGGTCAACTTGGTTCCTTAATTTGCTGGCTTATTTCAATCATTTACCAACCTGAGTAGGAAAGGATGGGGACGATGGGACTTGAACCCACGACATCCAGCGCCCGAGGCTGGCAGTCTACCAAGCTAACCTACGTCCCCGTAGTTCCGCGAGAACAATAGAATATTATCTTTTCAAATTCAGGCCGACTAGCCGTAGGATTCGTATTTTATCTCAAAGCTCTTGTCTGCACGCTTGTTCCTTTCGGTGACAAAGCCCTTCGGGGTCAGCACATCGAGGCAGCCGTCAATGGTGCCCTGCCAACCGCAAATGAAGAATACCGTGTTGTCCTTGGTTATCTTTTCCCCAACCAGTTTCTCAAGAGGCGACGTTTCTCCGTTCTTTGACTGCAGGAAAGTCTCGACCCTTCCCTTCTGGCCGTTCCAAGTCCTGTTGAACCATTCGTCAGGCCTGCTGACTGTGGCCCTGTACCTGAAGTTCCACTTGTCCTTGCCGCTGTCCAAGCTTTCCTCTTCTAGTCTTGTCAGCTCCTCCCTGTATCCGAGCTCGTCGACATAGCTTGCACCGTGCAGCACGACTATCTCCCTCTTGCTGCCCGTTGCACGTAGGTGCCTTGCATAGCTTACAAAGGGGGCAAGTCCCGTGCCTCCGCCCAGGCAGACAATCCTTCTGTCGTCCGGTTCGCCGTTTGGCTTCTTCTCCTCGATCGTAAACGCGCCGGTTGGTTTTACCCATGTGATCTCGTCACCCTCTTTTGCACTGAACAAAACTGTCGTGAGTCGTCCTGGAAGCGGCTTTCTTACCCATCTAATGTAAAGTTCGAGATATTTCCTGTTTTCCGGATTTGATGCGATTGAATATGCTCTTCGTATTACCTTGTTCTCCGACTGGACATGCGCCCCAAGAGTTACAAACTGGCCGGACTTGTACTGCGGAAGTTCCCCCTCCTTCGGCACAAACCTGAAAACTGCCAAGTCTTCTTTTTGTATCTGTATGTATGAAATTACTGCCTTGTTCTCTATGACCACGCGGAGATTTCAAATCTTGATAGTTAAATATCTTATGCTACTTTGGTTAAGCTAATTTTCAGTTTACGCTAAACGTTAATAACCTCACAAAAAAAGTTAATGCAAATCAGATTCTTATTCTGATTCAGGTCGGGCCGGTCGTCTAGCCTAGTAGGATACGCCCTTGGCATGGGTGAGATCGTGGGTTCAAATCCCACCCGGTCCACTTTTTAAAATCAAGTGACCGTGACGGTATGCGTTGTCACCGGTGCAAGAGGGTTGATGTCTCGCAGGTTGTCCCACACGAACACCTCAATGGTATAAGTCCCGCTTGCATGAGGCGTCCATGACAGGGCAGCTGTAAGGGTCTGGTTTGCTACAAGTGATCCTGTTGCGTAGTTGAGGTCCGAGATGGCACCGTTTGAATCGATTACCTGCACAACATATGCCCAGTCCATGTTCTTCTGGGTTACATTTTTCAGCGAGGTCTGCAGGTTCAACTGCTGGTCCACCACCGGAGAAAACACCTCTTGGTTGAGCGAGTTTACTATCTTAAAATCAGAGGCCGTGATCTCGCCATAGCCATATGCCGAGTTGAATCCAAAGATCCCTGCAACAAAAAACAAAGCGAGGAGAATTTTCACTGCACCAGTTTTTGTGTTCTTAGATTTAAATTATCCCAAGAGCTAGGACGCACATGTCCGAATCTAGAGAAACTATCTACATCGGAAAGAAGCCACTGATGGCGTATGTTACTTCTACGCTCATACAGCTGGCAAACCAACCAAAAATATCTATCAAGGCAAGAGGACTGAGCATCGGACGTGCGGTTGACGTGGCTCAAATCATCGCACGCAAAACCGAGAATGCTGGTTACTCAATCGGAAACATCAAGATTGGATCAGAACAGCTTCAATCACAAGATGGACGCTCTAGGAATGTTTCTACTATAGAAATAGAAGTAAAGAGAAACCACTAAAGGACGCCTTGAAGATATTTCTTTTTTGCTATCTGCTACAGCTTTGTAGCATACTCGCTTTCCATTTTCTTGAATTTTGAAAGGTCTACTATCTCGTTGAATTTGTCGAAATCAACGAGGCGGTCCTTTAACTTCGCCGTGGTTCCGCTCCTTTTCAACTGCCTTAGAATCTGCAATGTCGCAAACGTATTTGCATAAAGCACCGACAGGGGGTACAAGATAAGGTTGAATCCCATGCCGTGCAATTTCTTCGACGGAAGCACGGGCGTGGCCCCTCCCTCTATCATGTTAGCCACAAGCGGAGCGTCTATTGACTTGCCAATCTTTCTTATCTCGTCAACCGATCTTGGCGCCTCGATGAATATGGCGTCTGCGCCTATGTCCTTGTACCGAAGTCCTCGCTTTATCGCGGCATCCAGACCCTCGGTGGCACGCGCATCAGTCCTTGCCACCACGACAAACTCCTTGCTCTTCCTTGCGTCTAGGGCAGCACGTAGCTTCTCGCCATACTCCTCCCTTGGAACGACCTCTTTTCCAGACATGTGGCCGCAGCGCTTGGGCCACCTCTGGTCCTCAAGAAAGATGCCTGCTGCCCCTGCGGCTTCCAACTCCCTTACAAGTCTCCAGACGCTCAGCGGGTTTCCATAGCCGGTGTCTGCGTCAACTATGACTGGTACCGAGACAGACCTGCAAATCCTCCTCGCGTTCTCGGTAGTCTCGGTGGGCCCAATGAAGCCGTAATCTGGCATGCCAAGCAAGGCGGCAGATGTGCCGTAGCCCGTCTGGAACATTGCCTCAAACCCCGCGTTCTGGGCTATCCTTGCGGTAATTGCGTCATAAACCCCCGGAAAGACAAGGGGCTTGGATTTGTCATAAACAAGTTTTCTGATGCTAGGCAACTGACGGTTTACAGGTTTACAATTATTTATTGGTTAATTGACCTTGATTTCCTTGCCTTGGGGCCTCTTCTCAGATGAGGCATCTATCTTCCTAAGTTCAGACTCTAGGAACCTCCTGTACCTTTGGGTTTCTTCCTTTGTCATGTGGGGCATGTTTGAGCTCAGCGAGTTTCCGATTGTGCTCATCCTCTCTATCAGGTCCATTGCCACAAACTTGCCTACATTGCCCATCCTGAAGATGACATCCAGCTGGTTCTTTACTATCTTGTCCAGCGCCTCCAAGTCTTCCGAAACAATCCTGCCCTTCTTTGTTATCTGGTACTTTCCATCCCTTGTTTCCTCGATAAGGCCGTCGTCTAACAGCCTTCCAAGGAGAGGATAGATAAGACCCGGGGACGGCTTCCACTTGCCCCCGCTCTGGGATACTGCAGTGTCGATAATCTCCTTTCCCGTGCATGGTTTTTTCTTTAGAGTCTCCAGGATGAAATATCTCGAAAACCCCCTGGGTATTGAACTTCCGACCCTTTGCAACCAGTCAGAAATCATCACTAGTGATATCGCTAGCGATATATATTAATCAATCTGGGTCAAGTTCTCCCCTTCACAAGACATATTTATGAAGTCTGAAAAGGAAGATGTCGGTTCATGGTTAACAGCATCGAAAACGATCTTCTTATCGTTGGTTCTGGTCTTGCCGGGCTTCGTGCTGCAATTCAAGCGGCTAAGGTTGCTCCGCATATCAAGATCGCGGTGATATCAAAGCTTCAGGTTATGCGCTCCCACTCTGTCTCCGCAGAGGGGGGTACCGCAGCAGTGCTTTACCTGGAAGACGGAGACACCATAGAGTCACATGTCTATGATACCGTCAAGGGAAGCGACTTTCTTGGAGATCAGGATGTCATTGAGAGACTTGTCACGGAAATGCCGTCGGAAGTATACCAACTGGAACACTGGGGCATGCCATGGTCAAGGAGGGAGGACGGCAGGATTGGCCAGAGAAACTTTGGCGGTTACAGCTTTCCAAGGGCCACATTTGCACAGGACAAGGTGGGATTCTATGAGATGCAAACCCTCTATGACACCTGCCAGAAGTTTGAAAACATCGAGTTTTACAACGAGTGGTTTGTTACTGCGATAATCCATGACGGACAGAAGTTTTGTGGCATTACTGCTATAGAAATGTCCACAGGCACGTTTTACACCTTCAAGGCAAAGGCATTGATAATTGCCACCGGGGGGGCTGGGCGAGTCTACAGCTTCTCAACATACGCACTGGCATCAACGCCGGATGGGCTTGATATGGCATACCGGGCAGGAATGGCCCTAAAGGATATGGAGTTTGTCCAGTTCCATCCCACGGGGATACTTCCTTCGGGAATTTTGATCACAGAAGGTGCGAGGGGTGAGGGGGGATACCTCCTAAACAACAAGGGCGAGCGTTTCATGAAAAAATACGCGCCCTCAAAACTCGAACTTGCCTCAAGGGATGTAGTTTCACGTGCAATGATTATGGAGATAAATGAAGGCCGGGGCTTTAAGCACGACACGGGGGTTGATTGCATGAAGCTTGACCTTAGGCACCTCGGAAAAGAGCTCATAATCCAGAAGCTGCCAGCCATTAGAGAAATCTCCCTTAAATTTTCAGGAGTGGATCCCGCTGACGAGCCAATAGATGTCAGGCCCGTGTGCCACTATATGATGGGAGGGCTTCATACCAACATCGACGGGGCTACCGAAATTCAGGGCATATGGGCAGCAGGCGAAGCCGCGTGCAACAGCGTCCATGGGGCAAACAGGCTTGGAGCAAACTCCACCGCCGAGTGCCTCGTCTGGGGAAAAATTACTGGTGAAATTGCCGCAAAATACGTGCTTGAGACAAAATCGCCGCCTCCATTCCCTCTGCACTTGGTTGCAAACGAGGAAAAAAGGATCTATGACGGAATCTTCAGGGGTTCTGGAGGTGTAAACCCATATGAGGTAAGGCAAGAGCTTACCGAGGTAATGAACAACAAGGCATACGTTTTCAGAAACGAGAACGATCTGGTAGAGGGACTCAAGTTGGTAAGGGCTTTAAAACAAAAAACTTGGAAACATGTGGATGACAAGGCCAAGGAATACAATACAAACTTTACAAATGTTATGGAACTCGATTCCATGTTCAGGGTAGCTGAAGTAATTTTAATGGGGGCGATCTGGAGGAAGGAATCCCGAGGTGCGCATGCAAGGACGGATTACCCAGACCGGGACGACAAGAACTTTTTGGCGCACACTCTGGTGTATTATGACACCAAGGAGCCTGTTATCAAGACGCATCCAGTCACTATCACTAAATACAAGCCAGTGGAGAGAAAATACTGATGGCCGAACGACTTTCCAACCGCGAAGGCATCAAGGGCATGGCAAACCCGACGCGTTATGGAATGCTGCGGGTCGCATACTGGCTGCAAAGACTCAGCGGTCTTGGACTGTTGGCTTACCTCATAGGACACATCTACGAGACAAGTACCATACTAAACGGCAAAGCGGCATGGGACAACATGTTGTCCCTGACTGAAACTCCGGGAGGCCACATTGTCCTAGTTATAGTAATAGGAATGTGCGTCTTCCACACTGGAAACGGAATCCGGGTGATGATAAGCGAGGGCGGAAAGGGAATAGGCAGGCCTGGGCAGCCGGAGTATCCATACAAGGCAGTTTCACTCAGCTCAAAACAAAGGCTCTGCATCTGGGTTTCAATAGCGTTGGCGGCACTTGCAATGATGTACGGTGCCGGAGTATTGTTTGGTAATTAAAAATGAGAGAAAGCATAATCATGAAGATACATTATGGGACCGCACTAGGAGCGGTGGCACTGGTAGCGGTGCATATCCTCATGAGGCTGTCACAGAATTTTTCTGACTCGCTTTCCTACAAGAATGTCCTTGTAAATTATCACCTTCTTCCATATGCGCTGATGCTCGAGGTAATCCTGGTTCTTCTGTCAGTCCACGGCTTTAACGGCCTGAGGGTAATTCTGCTCGAACTCAAGCAAGGGCGCTCCTATGAAAGGGCCATCAATTACGGCTCCATTGCCGCCATGGCCGTCCTGATTGCCTATGGTTCAAGAACTATATTGATGGCAGGAATGGGTGTTTCATAACATGGCAACCGTGGAAGTACCAAAGGAAGAAAAGGATGCACACGCTGCTTCTGCGCCCCAACAGTCAGAACCCAAGACAATTACCCTGAGGATAGCAAGAATAAATCCGTCCGAACAGCACGAACCAAAGTTTGAGGAGTTCAAGATTCCAGTCCAAAAGTGGACCACCGTACTTGAGGCAATACTGTTTGTAAAGCAAAACTTGGATCACTCGGTAGCTGTCAGATATTCATGCAGGCAGGCATCGTGCGGATCTTGCGGCATGAAGATAAACGGCAAGCCACGCCTTGCGTGCTATACCAAGATCTCCGAACTAGATTCACCAGTAATTACCGTCGAACCGATGAACAACTTTCCAATAATCCGGGATTTGGCAGTAGATTTCAAGCAGATGTTTGCCACCCACAAGAGGATGAAACCCTTTGTCATAAACGAAGAGTCCGAGGTAAAGCCCGGAACCAAAGAATTCGTCCAAAAACCGGAAGACCTTGAGAAATTCCTCCAGTTCTCATACTGCATCAAGTGCGGCCTGTGCAACTCGGCATGCCCCACCATGTCCACGGACAAGTCATTCATCGGACCGCAGGGGCTTGCCCAGGCGTATCGATACACTGCCGACAACAGGGACAAGGGAAAGAACGAGAGGCTGAAAATAGTCGACGAGTCCCACGGGATCTGGAGGTGCCATTTTGCGGGATCATGCAGCTATGTATGCCCCAAGGGTGTAGACCCAGCCATGGCAATACAGTTGCTAAGGGGATACCTCCTAGGGTTCGGCAAGTAACTGAGGGCCTAGGGCTTTTTGGGATTCTTGCTCGTGTTTACTTGATTGTTGATTGCCTCTGCCATGAAATGGTTTGAGACATTTACCTTCACGTCGTTTATCCCATCAATCTTCAAGAGGTTATCATGTACATCCTGCGCAATCTTAAAACCGAATATTGCGGGACAGAAGGGACTAGTTAGGTGCAGGTCCACCTTCACATCCGAGCCTGCAATGTCTATGTTGTCAACAAGCTCGAGTTCCATTATTGAGACGTTTATTTCCGGATCCACTATCTTTGTCAGCTCGTCGAATATTTGTCTCCTCAAATCTGTGGATGCCTGTGACATGATTCAAAAAAGCCCTTATGCTATATATAATTCCACTAGTTGGTTGCTTCCGATGTAAAGACCTAATGTTGGTGGTACATCACAGCCTTCGTATTTTAAAAATAAACCCGGGAAGATTAGATGCTGCCTTTGGGTCTTGTGGCCCGATGCAAGGAGGGGAAAACAAGTAGGTAGCAGCCAACCCGGGGTGATCCTTGCTAGCCTCTGAATAAGACCGAGTAAAAATCGACAAACCATGCTTGTTTTGGACATCCATAAAATAGCGATTAATTTTAAAAAAATCCAAAACGTACCAGAACTCTATATATTACTATTTTAAATCCTAATTGATGTATCGATCAAGGCTGGACGGAAAACTGGACGATGTCACACTAGAATTTCTATCATCAATCTCAGACGATGAGGTGTTTGCCCAGTATGACATTCTGGGAAGCCAAGCCCACACTCTTATGCTTCTGGAGAACAAAATAATCACAAAACAAGAGGCATCAAAGATCCTGAGCGCACTTGAGAAAATAAAAAAGGAACCCATCTCGGAAAAATCCGAGGCGGAGGACATACATGAGCTCATCGAGTCTATCGTGGTCAAGAAGGCGGGAATGGACGCAGGAGGCAAGATGCACACCGCAAGGTCCCGAAATGACCAGGTAGCGCTTGACATGAGGATGAAGATACGGGACGATATCAACATGGTGTGCTTCTGCATAAACCAGACCATAGAGACACTAATCACACTAGCGGAGAAGAACAGCAACGTCATAATGCCGCTTTACACCCATATGCAGCAGGCCCAGGTGGGGCTCTTCTCCCACTTCCTCCTTGCCTATGCAGACGCCCTCTTCAGGGACCTTGATAGGTTTTACGTGTCTTATGGGAGGGTAAACGAGTCGCCCCTTGGCGCAGGTCCAGTAGGTGGAACAAGCATACCTATTGACAGGCAGTCTACAGCCAAGATGCTAGGTTTCAAGGGTTTGGTGGAAAACTCTATCGACGCAACCACCTCGCGTGACTTTGTCGCAGAATATGTGGGAAACGCTGCAATACTCATGACAAACCTGAGCCGGATGGCTGAAGACTTTATTATATGGTCGACATCGGAGTTTTCATTCATAGAACTTGCGGACAAGTTCACTTCCACCTCAAGCGTGATGCCTCAAAAGAAAAATCCTGATATCCTCGAACTAATCCGGGGAAAAACCGCACAGGTGATAGGATACCAGATGGCAGTTTTGTCCAACATAAAGGGACTGCCGTCAGGGTATAACAGGGACCTCCAGCAGGTTAAAGTTTCAATCTGGCCCACATCGAAGACAATAATCTCGTCGCTTCTGGTGGTAAATTCCCTACTCAAGACAATGAAGATAAATGAAAACAGGCTTCGCCAGGCAATAGACGGTGGATATTCCATATCGTTAGACATTGCAGAGGCCTTGGTAAGGAAGGGTATACCCTTCAGGAATTCTCACAAGATTGTAGGCAACTTGGTTCAAAAGGCGTCCAACTCGAAAAAATCCCTCACCGAATTATCCCCTGAAGACATGAAGGACGTGATTGTGGGAGGGGAGATTGATCCAAAGGACCTTCATAGGATAATCCAGTCCACTACGCCCGAATACTCGCTTGATACCAGGAAATCCCAAGGTTCATCGGGAAAGCATGAGCAGCACCGGATGATAGAGAACAGGAAACGGAAGATCCAGGCCTATATGACGGGGACCGGCAAGAGGACAAGCGAGGTCAGGGAATCATTTGAGGCGTTGAACAAAGCGGTACTTTCCCTTCTTCACGAATAAAAAAATTGAAAAAGTCAAATATTATTGAAAATTTTTACAGGGGAAATCCTCTCAATGCGTGATTTTAATGGAGCAAACTTGACTTTTTCATTGATTTTGCTTCACATGGCTATACATAACAAATGGCGGTAAATAGAATCAAGTATGTACCAATTCGTACAGCCACAAACGGACAAACCTAACTACACTGTGGGTCAGACATGGGGAGCCCTGAAGAAGGCATGGAGAGGGTACAAGATTGCTAAGGTGCAAAGCGACCACTCCAAGATGTCAGAATACGCCAAGAAGATAAGGACACTCCAGAATGACTTGGGAATCAAACAGGCAGAATTCCCAGAGCTGAACCTGCATTAGTTAGAACTCCTTTATTTTTAGGGGAAAGCTCAGTCGTAACTCAGGTCCAAAATCTCTGGCCACTCGTGCTACTGGCAGTTTCATCTTCATGAGAAATGATTGTATTTTCTTGTGGCACAACCGTAGAAACCAAGAACGATATGTACCTAAGGATTATCTTGCAACATTTAGGGGAGTGGTCCTCAAATCTAATATCTCTGGCTACGAAATATGCTTTAGGAGGAGATAACGCTAGTTGTTGTACATAGTTATACTACGATTATCTCTTCCTGCTATCTTTTTTAAAAAATCCATCAGACTTAGCGTTGGAAATCCTTTCTATGAAGGCTCATGCAATCGCTCTATCTTTTTGTGATAATTTGTTTGTGTATTGGCCATGAAATTTTTGTTAGAAAATATAGTATCTCGAATAAACCGAATCCTAAATTGTTACGATACCCTGCTTGAATACGAAAAAAATGGGTGTACCTATGAAGAAATCAAAAAGGAACTGCTAATGATAAAGAATTCAAATGAGGAACTAACGCCCTTGATGAAGACTCTGTTCAGAGAACACCCGAACAAGATCCAAGGCCTTGCAACACTTGCCAAAATATTCAAGGTAACTTTCATTCCCACGTTGAAGATACACCTGCTTTACCTTAAACAGACGGAGGTTCAAAGTAATGGCCTTCTCAAAATACAGGCAAGGTTGGCAATTACCTACCTAAACGTGGATGGCTGTATCGACAACCTAAGAATAATCCGTTCATACCTGAAATGATTCTATTTCAAGCCTCGTTTGATAAAGAGAGGTATTTGTTTACTATCTTGTTGGTCCAAGTATTCCACTCGTCAAAATAGAATTCTTTGAGAAACCCTATCACAACGTCGATGTTGGCCGAAATTTGATACCTTCGGAACTTGCCATCCCTTAGCTCAAATATCATCTCGAGATCGGCTAGGCGATCGAGGTGCCATCTTGCAGCGGCATAGGAGATCTTAATATTTTTTACAATGTCCTTAAGGGTGGGGATCTTTCTCTCCATTATGAACATGAGTGTTCTGCGCGTGTTTTCGTGATACAAGGCCTTTAACACATTTCTTTCATATTCGCTGTATTTGGAAACCAGAAAGAAATACCTGAAAGATTCATGTCTTTCCGAGGCGATCCTGCCCTGCTTCTCGAGGGACTGAAGGTGATAACGAAGTGTCCCCAATGCAAGCCCGAGATCTACCTTCATCCTGCGTAAATGACTGCTTGGGTTCCTCTCAAGATATTGGAGGATCCTCGCCTGATTGTCACTCTGTGGGGGTTCCCGTGACAGCCCGATCAGATTCTGGCTAGCATTGCCAAAATTACTGCTACGTGTTTGAAACCCCTTCAAAGCAGAATCAATTTTACCTACACATTTCATAATTGTGATCTATATTGATCCAGTATCACACGATCACATCATAGTACTACATATGTAATATAGTCCATCGAGACCCTCGGCAAATGGCACATTCCTATCAAGGAGGCTTTCAGTGGGCTAATGAATCAAACCTGAAAATGAGGGAGAAATTTTTTTTATTCTGCAAACTGTGTCATATCTTTTATTAACAAAAATTTTATGCTGCAAGACAATAACATGAACAACAGCATACTACGAAAAGTAACTAGTCTAACACTACTATCAATACTACTCGCGAGCACAGCTGCGATGGTATTGCCAACGGCAATGCCAGCAGCACATGCTCAGGTAGCATCACATCCTAACCTGTTTGTCTCTGCAGAAAATTCCCAGTACAACAACTACTTTGCAGGTCCACAAGTGGTCCAAGTAATCGTGTCTGATCCGAACATAAACAGATTAGACCAGAAATACGGTGAACCAGTTGTAACCATCAATGGTAAAAGACTGAGAATGGCACAGGCAACAGACGGTAACTGGTATGGTTATTTCGCTGATAGGACACAAGCAGAAATTGCTAGCAACACTGCCCCACTACATGGCAAAGGGCTGAACTTCGGTGTTTTCTGTGGAACCGGTCAAATTTCCGGCATAGACTTTGGTGCAGAATCCAAAGGATTCACAGTAGCACAGGCAGCTGTAGTTGCCAGTGGTGGCAAGGGTCTTTCAACCACAGGTTCAAAAATATCAATCGGTGGACTCTCAAATGCATGCACTTTTAACGCTGCCGGCAACGGAACCGTTTTTGAGCATGTAATAAGACAAAACAAGACTCTTAACACCAACGCTGCAGGATATGCCGCAACGACTCAATTGGAGGCAGCATGGCCAGTAATCCAACTAGAGGACTTCTCCGGATTTCCAACCTCAGTGACAGTAGATTATCAAGCAGCAGGCGGCGACCAAGTCGTCAACCTGACCTTTGATAGAATTCCAAGCAACTTGATCAGCGTAACTCCGGATAGGACAGCTTATCCAGAGAACGCTCAAGTGTTCTTGACCATGAACGACCCACAGCTCAACATTGACCCAACAGAGGAGGACTCTTGGACATGGGGTTCAAATGCCAACAACAATACTCTGTATTATGAGGCAT
>JAJPGU010000031.1 GCA_021325615.1 Nitrososphaerota archaeon
CTCAACCAGTCCAGTCTCAACCAGTCCAGTCTCAACCAGTCCAGTCTCAACCAGTCCAGTCTCAACCAGTCCAGTCTCAACCAGTCCAGTCTCAACCAGTCCAGTCTGCTCCTGTTGTGAATCATTTGCCCACTGCATCAAACTACCAAATTCCATCTCATACACTCATTACCAATTCTGCACCGTTTCCGACCACAAATCAAAATCTTTTGACACAGAATAAATCTCCTCCAACTACTAGTCAGCCATCTCCATCAGTGAACAGCTCTCCCCAAAACTCAACTCCACACTTAGTATTTTCCACATCCCCTTCTCTGTTGTCTAATTCACTAATACAAAATTTAAATTCTAACAATCTTAAAATCAATGAGCCATATTCAATCTTATCACAAACCACGATGACAAATATTGGGCCAAAGATTAACCTGCCACCGCAGATTCAGCAAGGCCCAGTGCTGAAAGCATGTCCAAGTGGATGCCAGATCGGAACAAGTGGCTATGGTTTTAATCCTTTCTTATGGGCAATAAATACATCGACTGAGATAGGTCATGGAATCCAATTTCAAAATGAATGGTTTGACAACGTAGGGCCCGGTTCAGTTACTTCTTTAGCACCATGATGAGTAAACGGCGTTCGAACCTTTCATGAATTGAGAAATTCAACAATGATTCATCCCCGAGTTTATTTCATCTGCGCGTAAAACGAAAATCATTTTTCAAAATCTTAATGTGTAGAAAAGATATTCTTATTTATATTAAGAACACCATGATTATGTGCGATTTGTCTATCTATGCACATTATTAATCATCGTAGGAGGGTTGACTCTTTGCCCTGTTTATGGGGTTCAAACTTATCCGACTGGCATATCGGTGATTCTCTTTACTCCTGATACAACTGAGTATACTGAAGGCCAACAAGTGACTCTTGTAGGACAAATAACACAAATGAGTGGCGGTACTGGTACTGGGGAACAAATAACAAATGTACCCTACGCTACATATTCAATAGTTGATGCTGATACAGGTAATGTAATCACAACTGGACAAGCAAATTATCAAGGAGAATTCGAATACGCATGGACAGCAACTAGCTATACCGGTAAGACCGAAGTTCATCTTGCAGCTGTTTCTGATGGGGTGACAAGCAAACCAATCGACTTGACAATATATCCAGTAGAATCACCACCCAGGACTATGTACCAATCATCCCCTTCAACCAACTTATCAGGTCTTGGTCAATGGTATGGTACAACAAATTATCCAGATACAAATGCGTTTAACTGCGTTACTGAATCTGATTATGTCTACTGTGTAGGTGGAGGGCTTGGCAGTAGTGCTTACCGATCTTACTATGCACCTTTATCATCTTCTGGTATAGGTCAATGGACCCCAACAACAACTTATCCTGATCATATAACTGCCCAAACTTGCGTTGCATACGATAATCATGTATACTGTGTAGGAGGACAAACTTTCCCTAACAGCCCCCCACTACAATCTTACTATGCACCTTTATCATCTTCTGGTATAGGTCAATGGACCCCAACAACAAACTATCCTGTAAGCATAATCAATCCATCCTGCACTGCGCAATCTGGTTACATATATTGCAGCAATAGTGTACCTGGAAGTGCACAAGCAAGTCAATCTTACTATGCACCTTTATCATCTTCTGGTATAGGTCAATGGACTCAAACAACAAACTATCCGATCTCAGTATATGGACAAAGTTGTACTACGTATTCAAGTAATATCTTCTGCATTACAGGTACAACCTCATTCATCAATAATGGTGCCAACTATGCACCTTTATCATCTTCTGGTATAGGTCAATGGACAACGACAACAAACTATCCGACAAATTATTGGTTGCCTAGCTGTCATGCTGATTCTGGCTACATTTATTGTATAGGAGGTAATGCGGGAAACTCTTTAACTAGTGCAGTCTATTATGCACCTTTATCATCTTCTGGTATAGGGCAATGGTCTGCTACCAACTCTTATCCTCTTAACATCATATTTCCAAGCTGTGTCATATCCTCGAATCATATTTACTGTATAGGTGGCGATTCTGGAACTTTAAACACAGGAAATGCGGTTAATACTGCCTATTATGCCCAACTTTATCCAACCCAAACTACATCAGCAACTACCGTGCCAGAATTTCCTAATTCTGCTCTCATTCTCTATATGGGATTTGCTTCATTCCTAATTTTCGGTGTTGCGAAAAATAGGTTTATTCCATTCAAATAAAAAATTGGGAAAAGGAGTTTTGTAACCACTCCAATCATCTTACTGCACACTTTGCATCAAAAATTTCTTCACAAAAATTCCGGGTTTCCGTATCGCCTGTGGCCCAGAGAACCCCCGGACCCAACATTCCCCACTCCCTCAAATGACCTGCGGCCCAGTTTGACATCAGGACGGGAAACACATTGAAGGCGGATATTCCAAGGTCCCGCCCTTCTAGTCTGACGCAAGCGCCACAACCGAGTTTACAGGCTCCATCTTCTGTATCTTGGATGTTATAAGCCTCTTTATCTCGCTGTCCGAGTCCCCCTCGAGCCTTGCTATGATATCATAGACGCCCACAAGTTTCTGGACCTCAAGCACGTTCTCAACCCTTGAGAGCTCGTCAACCACCCTGTCCTCGCCCCCTTCCTTGCAGTTGATGAGGACAAACGCCTCCTTCATGATATAAATTCACAGGGATGGTATTTTAGAAATACCACGATCGGTTACGTATTGATCTTCTATCTTATATCCAAAATCCGCACCCAAATGGCAGCCAAGGAGCCAAAGGGGAATCCAGTACATGTAAGGCCCCTCAGTAAGAATTCTACTGCCCGGAATGGTGAGCGCGCCTTATCTTCTGCGCAGGCATCATGGTATGTCATGCCAACAGCATACGTACTGATGAAATGCGAGGACGGGACGGAGAACAGGATAATGCGCAGCCTTGCAGGCTCGGCAAACATAACGGAGATGCTGCCTACAATAGGCCACTATGACCTCATTGCCAAGGTATCGTCAAGCACCATCGACGAGATGGACGATATAATACGTAAGATCCACAGGGACGAGAAGGTCCGCGCGGCAAAGGTGCTTACGATGAACGACTGGGGCTAGGCCTTACCTTTACCAATTTCATGATGACTTCCATCGATATGCCGGCTGCCACAACAGCAAGGGCTACAACAAGGGGCCAGAAAAACTCCGGGGTATGCCCGCCTGCAAATATCGGAGTGCCGGAACCCGCATGCGGGTTTGATATCACGGCAGTCACGCGCTCACGCGCAAGCTTCAGCATCTCCTCAAGCGTGGCACCAGACCCTATACCTCCGTCGCCTGAATACGGGCCGCCTACCGCGTTATAGAACGGGTTGTACGATGTCGACCCGGCGCCTGGGGGAACCTTTTGCAGCTCGTCGCCTACAGACGGCACGCTGATGCCCTGCATGGATATCGTACCAAACCACGCGGCTACGGCTGCAACGCCAACTGCCCCAAGGCGGTATATCGACTGGAACGACCTTGCAAGCGACCTTGACGCCCGGGTCCTTGCAGAGAACCTCGTAGGTACAATGACAATTGCAAACTTGGTGGCCGAATAATACTTCATGTCGTGTGATTTGGTGTTCTTGCCAATCCTTGATATCTCGATTAAATTTACGTCCTGCATCTTCTTGAGGTGGTACCTGACAAGCTGCAGGGAATACCCCGTGCGGACGGCAATCTCGTTTGCAGAGAGCGTGTCCTCAAACAATATCTTCAGGATTGCCCTTCCGGGAACCGATACGAGCGCCTCGCCCAACGCCTGGAGCCTTGCGTCGTCGGTGTCGTAAATGCCCACCCGTTCGGGGACTGCCTGCCTTGTAGGTGCCGGTGCCATGGCATGCTAATATGGGTCCCATACTATGTAAAGGGTTTCATGAAATCCCGTTTTCATCAAACGCTAAATCCAAAAAACCACCAAATGGTATCATGGCAAGAAACACACTTTGTGCCGCACTTGTCGTGCTTGCTGCAGCAGGCCCGCTTGTGCCGCTTGCCTTTGCGCAGCAGTACCAGGCGCCCGCGACAGGCATGACCCTTGAGGACCAGCTCAAGCTGGCCCGTGAAAGGATAGAGCTTGTCAAGGCAAACCCGCACTCGGGCTCG
Organism: Nitrososphaerota archaeon; assembly: GCA_021325615.1. Lineage (GTDB taxonomy): Archaea > Thermoproteota > Nitrososphaeria > Nitrososphaerales > Nitrosopumilaceae > Nitrosotalea. Next base: position 4,162 of record JAJPGU010000031.1, read on the forward strand.
GGCACCCCGTACCTTGACCCAAGCGGGGTCATAGGGGCCACCGTGATATCGGGGGCCATATTTGGGGGCATATTTGTCGCCTTTGTTGTCCGCGCAAGGCAGATAGAGAAGAGATTGGCTGCAGCAAGGCTGCACCAATGACCCTCCCTTTTTTTGAAACAGGGGAAGAAAAATGAAATTCCGATATGTATGATAATTACAAGACATGATTTTGTGAGATCCCGCCCTAGCACATGTGAGGGACGGCAACCCTGAAGACCGATACATAATGCAGGTCCAGTACAATCCCACCCCAACCTTATATGTCATCCGGGTGAAGTGATACCGAGTCAGCAGACTCTAACCTAGAAAATACGAACGAATACGCGCAATGCACGCCATCGACATGGCACCACACGAAAAGTGATGCAATTTACATTACACGAAAGATTCCCCATGTGGAACCCCAAGCCCTGACCCCAAGGTCCCCCAAAACCCAGACGATGAACTAGAAACATGCCACGGTATAGCAGGAATTCCTGCAGGGGAACAAAGCCTGAAAAACCTCCAAAACAAAACCCCATAACAAACCACGTAAACAGGACGCCATTACAAACTATAACAACAAGGTTCCATGACATGCCACCGAAACAAGATGCCATGACATACAACGGAAACAGTATCCCATGATATGCCATCATAACAAGGTGTCATGAAACCGCAGAAACAGCAAGCCGTTAAAAACTACAGAAACGAAATCCAGTGACAAACTCCCTGGAAAATTTTCCATGACGTCAATACCGAAGATGGGCCAAAAGGCGGCACACCGACTGGTATTGCCGGGCCAAAAATTGCAGGGAATATCTTTAGGACCTCCCCATATTATTTACTCCCCCCTATAGCTTTTTTTTCGAAAATTTTTTTTAGACAGTCTAACTTTGCCTATATCCAACACTAAACCTTGAGACGATTCCATCCCGGTTTTTCCAAAAAAATCCACACCGGATATAGTGTGACACTAGCCTAAAGCTGGGAAAACCTTGCCTCGGGTAATCCCCAATCCAAATGCCTGACCTTTACCTGCGCCTTTTCCTGTACTTTGCCAGCAGCTTCTCCATGAAGACGCTGTTGTCGACTGCAGGGTCGGACTTTTTTGCCTGTCGGCATGCCCTTAGGAACTTGGAAAATGTCTCCTCCTTTACCGTGATTGTCTTGTATTCTTTTCTTGGCATCCTAACCCTTTCCTTACCACGCCCATGCCCTATTTAACCGATCCATTCTGACCGGTACCTCAAGCCCTTCCCCGGAGGCATATCCCCAAGGATTCCATGCAGGAAATCATATCCCCCGAGGGTCCATACAGGAAATCATACCCCAGAGGGTTCCGTACTGGGAATCATACCCCCGAGGGTTCCGTACAGGAAATCATACCCCCGAGGGTTCCGTACAGGAAATCATACCCCCGAGGGTTCCGTACAGGGAAATGATGACTGATATCAAAGTCTGGAAAAATCCCCCTGTCTTTCTTAAATATCCGGCAAGCCCCACAAGAACCATTGATGATTTGTATGATATCCATGCCTGAGGCAGGGGAGGAACAGGGTTGATACCTGCAAAGGGGTACGCCGCAAAGGGCCCGGGCTCAAGGCTGGAGCCGTACTCGTTCCAGAGGCGCGACCCGGGCGACCATGACGTGGTAATAGACATCAAATATTGCGGAATATGCCACACCGACATCCACCAGGTAAGCGACGGCTGGGGAGGCTCGACATACCCGATGGTGCCGGGCCACGAGATTGCAGGAACCGTATCAAGAGTGGGCCCGAAGGTCACAAGGTTCAGGGAGGGCGACAAGGTAGGGGTGGGGTGCTTTGTGGATTCGTGCCGCACGTGCGACCCGTGCAAAAAGGGCCTTGAGCAGTACTGCAGGGGCGGGATGGTAACAACATACAACGGCACCGAAAAGGACGGCAAGACCCCAACCCAGGGCGGCTACTCGGACAGGATTGTAGTCGACGAGAACTATGTCCTGAGCATGCCTGCGAACCTGCCGCTTGACAGGTCGGCCCCGCTTCTCTGCGCGGGGGTCACGCTCTATTCCCCGCTTGTGCACTGGAAGGCAGGCCCCGGAAAGAAGGTCGGAATAATAGGCCTTGGCGGCCTTGGCCATGTAGGAGTAAAAATTGCGCACGCGCTGGGTGCCGAGGTGACGGTACTCTCGCACTCGCCTGCAAAAAGGGACGATGCAAAGAGGCTCGGGGCGGACAAGTTTTATGCGACTGCAGACCCTGCCACGTTTGATTCCCTGAAGGGGTACTTTGACCTTCTCATTAATACCGTATCCTCCGAGACTGACCTCAACCAGTTCCTTGACCTTCTGGCCCTTGACGGGACGATGGTCCTAGTCGGGATACCAGAGACGCAGGCAACGGTAGGCGCGTTTTCGCTTGTCGCGGGGCGGCGCAACCTTGCAGGCTCGCTTATCGGCGGGATAAAGGAGACGCAGGAGATGCTTGACTTTTGCTCCAAAAATGACATATCATGCGACATCGAGCTTATACCAATACAGGGGGTAAACGAGGCCTACCAGAGGATCCTAAAAAGCGACGTACGGTACAGGTTTGTGATAGACTCCAAGACCATCGGGCAGGCCTGAGGATATCTCACGGGTGCCTGCCTTTAAAGGAAACCTTGACCACATCGTGTATCATATGAGATGGGTCTGGCTTGGCCTCGTGCTTGTCCTGGCATCCGTTCCTGCGGCATGGGGGCAGCTTTACGGAACCGTGCCGCAAAGTACCGGGGGCACGGGCGCGCAGGCAGGCGCGTTTCCAAAGGTCGTGTACACTGCCGACAAGAGCTACGAGGCCGACCTTACCTGGGAGCCCCACAGGATGCTCACGGACCAGAAGATAATGTTCATCTTCCAGTTTTACAGCTACAATACGGGCGAGCTTGTCCCGATGGTGGACTATGACTTTGTGGTATCGCAGGACGGGCACGAGCTTGCAAGGATACCGGGGACTACATCCCAGGCGGGAGACTACAAGTACTTTGCCTTTGACCGCCCGGGCCCTGTCACCATAACGCTTGACAAGATAGGGGACACCGACTCGTCTGCGTCATTTAATGCAACCGTGTACCCCAACCCGCACCCGTCAGGCCCTGTTACCATAGTCCAGCCTGCCCCGAACATATCAAACAGGCAGAGGGCGATATTTCCCGTTATCGAGGACGTGGCAGTGGGCGGGATAATAGTGGGGATGCTCTGGCTTGCAAGGGGCCCGATCCTTAGGAAATTACGCGTCTAGGGATTTTGCCTGGCAGGGAGTGGGAACATGAAACGTGCGGGGCTGCGTTTTGCCCGGACTAGTATCCGGCGTTAGCCGTTGTGAGCTTGCGAGTCTTCAGGTCCACCGTGCACACATCCGAGGGCGATTTGGACCCAAGGCCTGAGGCAGTGTCGTGAAATTCTATGCTCATCAGATTGGATGTTACCACTATTCGCAGGTAACCGTAATACTTGTCAAAATATTTTTCAAAGACGTGGTCCCCTTCCTTTACTGGAGTCCTTATTGCGGAGGCGCCTCCGCTTGTGCGCTTGATGGGGGATACATTATGGCCCCCGTTCCCGGCAATGATGAAGGGAATCTCCTTTCCCCCTACCAGCCGCGTAAACCTCTGATAGTTGTGCGCGTGCCCTGAAAGAACCGCATGCGGGGCAAAACCCCCGGCATATCTTATGGCATCATCAATGTCTTTTAGCATTCTTGGGCTTGCACCATGTGTTGTACCGCCTGTAAAGGGTGGATGGTGGACTGCCAGTATGACTGCGCCGTCATAGTTCTCGTCATGAAGCTGCTTTAGCTGGCTTTTTAGAAAGTCCTTCTGGGCATCACTCACCCCAGCACGCTTGCCGCCCTCGCTTGATATGACCCCCGGGTCCTCAAGGATGTTGCTGTAGAGTCCAATGATTGTCACGTAGGGGGCGGAGAGTGTAAAGTATACGCCTGGCTGGGTCATTGTCGTCCTTGCAAGCCCTCCGGCATGTGGGGAATGCTCGGGCGATTCGGAACAAAAGTGCTCTTTGAAAGCTTCAAGGCTTTGCTCCGGATCATCGGTGTAAACAAGACCGTCGTGGTTCCCAGGGATTGCAAAAATTGGCGCCATGTAGTTGCGGAAAGGCTCGTAAAACTGGTCATAATAATACTGGTTTTCGCCAAAACTGTATACCACGTCGCCTAGGTGAAAGAGGAACCTTGGCACATCGGCAGGGTCAGCCTCGGTAAAATCGCCCGCCATCTTGTCGGCAACAGTGTCCTCATTTTTTAGCTTGGCAATCGACTTGGCGTTGGCATAATCAACCCCAGTGTCTCCCACCGCGTGGAATACTATCCTGCCTGCCCTTCTTATCTTCTGGATCTCGTCGTCGCTCAAGACATCGTCAAGCAGCATGACGGGGGGATCAATGCGCGGCTTGGGGACCGGCAAAGGCTTTTTGTCCGCGTCCTTGTAAAATGCCTCGTCGGGACGCTGGTCCTTGAAGCTGATGTCGTCAGGCTCAAACGAAGGCTCGCCAAAACAGCGGTTTGCGGGGCCGGACATCGGGGGGTTTTGCCGGGGACTGGACGCGGGGCGCGCTTTTTTGGATTTGATTTTCCTTGCCATGTTAATGTCTCAACTCTTTTTCATCTGGGGTTTCCGGTCGCCTGAACAAATAATTTTGTGTGGTACAATTTGCATAAATAGTGGGCCTGATTCTGAAAAGAAATGCCAAACCTGATTCTCCACAAGGGGGGCGGCTGGCTGCTTGATGCGGATTCCGACATAACCCTGGGCCAGGTTCCTCCAAACTGTGAGGTATACCTGCTGTACGTCCCGGGGTTCAAGGACTTTCCAGATTTGCGCAACGCCCTGACAAGCTGGGGGCAAAAGGCAGGCCAAAACCTGTTTGTAGGGTTTGTCGACCCAAGTGATCCCAACTACAAGAGGCTGGCCACTGTTTTCAACCTGACCGCCCTGCCGTCCATAGTCATGACTGCAAAGACGGAAATGGCCACGATCCAGTCTGCAGACGGCAAGCATGTTACCGCGTTCACAAGGTATGACAGCCCGACAAGCCTTGCCGATACGGGGGGAACGATGGACTGCCTGCAGATCCTGTTCGGCCTTTTCATCCAGGGAAAGGTGGCAGAGGCGCTCCGCCAGAACAGGGGGCACATCGTAGGAGACAAGATAAGGTCGGCCCTTGAAAAAATCAACGCGGAGGCCCTGAAGCTTTTCAAGGAATGGGGGGTTTCAATAGACCTGTTTAACGGAAGCCTGAGGATATCCCCCCCTCAGAACTAGCAAGACGCCAAGGCAGGGTTGGACAAAATTTCTTGCCATGGGGCCATGATGGCATCCGTGGAGCACAAGGCTGCGCCGGCAAGCCCCCATTCGGGGGTTTCAACCGGGGCCGGGGGAGGACCTTGCCGTCATCAAAAAATTTTTGTTTTGGGAAGATTTGTTGGAAATTTCAAACATCCGGTATAAAACCGGAGATTTTTTCTTAACCCGTTTTCCTAAAATGGGTAAAATCCTTAAATATTTTCTCGCGATCGAACCTTCATGTCTAGGTTGTACGGGACATCGGATTTCATGCCAGGTATCATAGAGGATGTCGATGTCTCGCGCCTAAAGCAGCCCGCCAATCCACTGCGCCTTACTTTTGAGGGGATCGAGGACCTTGCAAGTTCCATAAGCCAAAAGGGAATCCTAAACCCGCTAACGGTGAGGGCCAGGGATTCTGAAACCTTTGAAATTGTCGCCGGAACGAGGAGGTTCCGGGCGTGCAAGATGCTTGGCTGGCGGAAAATCCCCTGCCACATAGTAAACCTGGACGACAGGGAATCGTTTGTGGTATCCCTCATGGAGAATGTCCAGCGCCACTCCATCAGTGTATTGGAGGAGGGCAAGGCATACAAGAGATACATCGATGACTTTGGGTGGGGGGGAATCACGGACCTTGCGGCAAATCTGGGGAAAAGCGTAAGCTATGTTACAAAAAAGGTACAGCTTTTGGACCTTCCGCAGTCCGTCCTGGACTCCATCAGGGACTCGGCCCTCAAGCCCAGTATAGCCGAAGAACTTTGCTCCGTAAAAGACAGGGAAAACCAGTCCATGTTGGCAGAAATAATCACAAAAAAGAATCTGTCTTTTAGGGGAAGTAGAACCCTCATAAAATCATACGGGGTGGACATGCAACGCATGAAAACAAAAAACGAGATCAAGACGGAAAAAATAATCAAAACTCTTGACAAGGGGATCACCGCTCTGCGCATTGCCATGAACAGGATATCGGAACTAATTGAGCGCAATGAGGACAACGACTTTATTGTCAGGAAGCTGATGCATCACAAGAACTTGCTCCATGAGCAGATAGATGACATGATGAGGGAAAAAAGAAAAGCCGCCAGGGACAGGTAGGACTCGCAAATTAATTGCGTACAATTTTTCGGCGCCGAAAAAACCAAACAATTCAATTTTTCAGGGACCGGTGTTTTACTGGCAGGGAAAACCTTGGCGACTGTACGGGATGGCTTTGTTCCATAAAGCAGGAATGTGACCTGCAAAACCGGGAAAGTTCATGCTTGTATTTAGCAGTAACATGTACGGGACTTCTTAAATATTTTAAACATGACATCAACAGACATGGTAATAAAATTTGAAGATATCTCAAAGGCGATAGGAGATAAGAAAGCAAACTGGGTTGCGCAGGACCATCCATTTTTGAAGTTGCCTGACAACGAACTTGTAAAACGCTTGGGAGTTAATGTGGACAAGGAGCAGCTCCAAGCCCGGATCAAGACGCCTCCGCCTGACATGGCAGGCCTCATGAATACCCTGGGAAGGAAGGAATACGAACTTATGATTCCGCCGCACCCATTTCCTTTCCCGCTGCCGCAGATAGTCGACTGGAGGAACCGGTTGGGAAGAAATAACGTAACATCAATCAAGGACCAGGGTGCATGCGGGTCATGCGTATCCTTCGGGACGACCGCAACACTAGAGTCGATGGTATCGATTGAGCACGACGCCATCTTCGACCTGTCTGAGGCGGAACTCCTGTTCTGTGGGGGAGGAAGCTGTGGAGGATGGTGGCCAGACTACGCCGTGACCTATCTGTTAAACCGCGGCATTTCTCAGGAAAGCTGTTTCCCGTACCACGACCATAATATGGCATGCGCCACATGCAGCGAAAGGGACGGCGAGGCGATAAAGATAACGCAGCATGTTGTCCTGAACACCATTGCCGACCGGAAGAACTACATCAAGAACGTAGGGCCTGCCGTGTGCGTCTTTGCAGTATACGGGGACTTCTTCAGCTACCGTACCGGAGTCTACTCGCATGTGACCGGCGGCCTTGCAGGATACCATTGCGTGGAAGTGGTTGGATTCAACGACTTCCTAAAATGCTGGATATGCAAGAACAGCTGGGGGACCGGATGGGGAGAAAACGGGTTCTTCTGCATAGAATATGGCCAGTGCCAAATTGATCAATCGACTGACCCAAACGGTTTTCCATTCTGGGGAATCGCCGGAACAAAGTGGTTCAAGCCTTAGGACATACGGGGGGAGGGAAATAAAACGAGTAACCAATTACTCGTAAATACCCTCCTTACGTATTCCACATGAGAATCATGAACGAGAAAATCCGCGCGCGGGTTGGCGAGACCTTCAAGATAAAATTGCCGGGAAACCCCACAACGGGGTTTCTCTGGATTGCCAAGGTTCTCTCGCCCGACAAGATAATTAGTCCACTGGACACGACCTGGGAAAACGAAGTGACACTTGCCGGTCAGCCCAGGACCCAAGTCTTAAATTTCAAAGCCTTGTCGGCAGGCAAGGCAGACCTAATCATTGAATACAAAAGACCGTGGGAGACGGACAACGTATTGGAAAAAAGGACGTTTACAATCCACGTGGATCCAACATGATCATCCAGTGAGAAACCCTTTGGCCTCGGGGGAAAAACTGCGGAGGCCTATTCCCTACAAACAATGCGGGGTTATGTGCCTGCGAATCCTTGAAGGAATTTTTCTAGGCGCAGTTGTAGTCGCCGTACTTGCCCTCAAGGCCGCTTGCGCGCTCTATCTGGGCCCCTGACGGGTCGCTTCTGAGCACGAGGCTGCAGTTGACGTTGTCTTGCGGGTCCTTGCCAATCTTTTCGACAAGGGAGATTGCTGCATCAGGCGACGACCATGCGGGATGCGGCCTCTCAAACAGCGAGTGGCCGACAGCCTCGGGCACTGCTATCATAAGTACCACCATTATTGCAAAGGTGTTGACCTTCTTCCACATGGCATCCATATGTCATGCCGTGCTGATAACGGGGGTGGAAGCATCAAGCCGGAAAGGATTTCCGGCCCGGAAGCGCCGGCCATATGCCGCATGGGGGTGGAATGGGGCGGGATTTCCGTTCCGGAAATCGATATTAGCGCCTGCGTGAGATATACCCGTGTGCTTGACCAGATAGACAAGGTCATCCTGTCATGCCTTGGCAAGAACGCGCGCGCCTCATCGCAGGAGATGGCCTGCATCCTCAAGGGGATGGGTTTCATGATAACCGACAGGGCCGTGCGCCAGCGCCTTGAAAGGCTGCAGAAGAGGAAGGTGATACTTGGGTATGCCGCCGTCCTCAACCCCGACCTTGTATCGGAGAAGGTGAACCGGACAGTCCTGGTCAAGTTCAAGTACTCCAGGGGGCTTGCCGGGGCGGTAGAGAGGCTAAACAGGTATGCAGCCGAGTCGCCCTTTTGCACCTTTGCGGCAAGGCTTGGGGGAGACTTTGACTGGGTGGGGCACTTTGTGTTCTCCTCTGCCGAGCAGTACGACCTTGAGACAAACAACTTTCTCAACAGGTTTGCGGACCTTGTGGCTGACTTTAGGTCCTACGAGTCCAAGGCCGTCAAGTCTTCGCCCTATGTCATGTTTGACGAGTACGAGGACCACGAGAAAAGGGTCCGCGTGCACGCAATACTTAATGCCATAAAAAAGCACGACAACCTAAACGACAGGCTGCAGGCAATAGTCGAGTCGCTTGTGAAATACTTTGACGCCAGGTTTGCACGGATGTGGTTCTATGACAAAAAGTCGAAACTGCTGGTGCTGCGGTACAGCGAGGGGAAATACCGCGGGATCCACGGCGAGTTCTCAAGGATTCCGCTCAGCTCGCTCAAGATAGGAGCGATTGCCAAGACGAAAAAGCCGGTAGTGTCAAACGACATTGCGCACGACCCGAGGATAAAACACCACGACTGGGCAAGGAAGGAGGGGCTGAAATCCTTTGCGGGGTACCCGATACTTTACAGGGGCGAGGTGGTTGCAGTCCTTGCAATGTTCAGCCGGAAGACCCTGACGCCGGGGGACTTTGAGGTCCTTGGAATCTTCTCAGACCAGGCCTCGCGCGAGCTCTCGGGCTTCTTTGAGGCAAGGGACTTTCTTGTTACTTCCTAGGGCTTGCCTTTGGAAGATGCGCGGCATCTGATGCTGTGCCGCGTGCCGGCCTGTATCGGGTGGTTTATCCGATACTGTTTGATATCGGGTGAATTACCCGATATTATTTAATATCGGATAGCCATATCCGATACCGTGCGAAGGCTGAACATGCCGTGGGCACTCCATGAGCGCATTGTCGAAAAGAAGGCAAGGTACGGGAGGCTGCGGACTGGAATGTCACGAAAGGCCCTGGGAGACCTGATGGGGAGGATGGAGGCGGAATTTGTCTACAACAGCAACAAGATAGAGGGAAGCACGCTCACGCGGGGGGAGACTGATCTTGTGCTTCAGGGCGTAACGGTGGGGAGACGCCCGCTTTCAGGCATCATATCAAAGAGCCTTGACGACATCAGGGCTGCTGGAAACCATCCTGGCGCAATGGATCTCATAAGGAGGCTTGCCTTTGACGCCTCGCACAGGATATCCGAGAGGGAGATAAGGTCGGTACACGGGCTGCTCATGAGGGGGATTGTCCCCGATGCGGGCGCCTACAGAACGGATGACAGGGCGGTCAGGGGCGCGGAATTTGTCCCGCCGCCGCCGTACGAGGTAGGACCCATGATGAAAAAACTGGCAGACTTTGTCAACTGCAACCCGGACGAGCTGACGCCTGTCGAGCTTGCGGCGCAGGCCCATTATGATCTTGCCTGGATACACCCCTTCAGCGACGGCAACGGCAGGACGGCAAGGCTGGTCATGAATTTCATCCTTTTGCGCAATGGATATCCGTTTACAATAGTACGGGACGTGGAGAGAAAGACCTACCTCGGCGCGCTGCGCCGCATGGATACCGAAGGCGACATCGAGCCCTTTACCACCTATGTAGCAAGGTGCGTCGAGCAGACGCTTGACATGTTCCTCCAGGAAACCGGCAGGCCTGACCTCCTTCCGCTTGGCAGGCTTGCCGGGAACACGCCTTACAGCGCAGAATACCTCGGCCTGCTTGCAAGAAAGGGCAGGATTGACGCGGTAAAAAAAGGCAAGACCTGGATGTCTACAAGAAAGATAATTGCAGCCTATGTGGCCCAGCAAAAGGGGAGGACGGGGACGCGGCCGGGCCGCGCCAAAACCCGGAGGAGGTAGACTGGGCCGGAAAAAAATCTACATTGTGATACATCCCGGAGATTTGCCCTTGGGCCGCCAATGTCCTGATTTGAAGGGGTGGATTTGGGGAATTGGTGCTGGGCCGGGATGGCGCATCAGGTAGGCGTGTTTGCTATCGGGCCTTTTGCCCAGCCCCTTTCGACCAGGGCTTGCGCAGTCTGGGGCCTCACGCACGCGTGGCTTCCGTCCTCGGCCTTGGTCACCTGGACTAGTCCCCTGCCGCACTCCAAGTGTCCGGGTCCGCCTGACATTGCCGCAGGCCCGGGCCCGCCCTGGATGCCTGGGTGCGTCTCAACAGGGGCAAGGCGCATTCCGCTGCTGAAATAAACCGCGGGAGGCACGTGGAAGAACAGGTGCCCTGTAAACGTCCTTCCTCCAATCTTCTCGCCTACGAGGACCGTGGCGTTTGCGCCCTCTGGCGGGGCCCGTGTCACCGTCTCAACCTTCATGTAAAAGGGCTGGGTTGCATTGAGCGTAAACTGCGACGGCACAAAGTTGACTGCAAGCCACGGCGGCATGGAGCCGGTGGTGCCGTTCTGGGAGACGCCCAGCACCGAGAGCGAAACCGGCAGGATGCCGCTTGGCGAGTCGTATACCATGCCGTACGGGTTGGGGGTGGTGTGGTTGATGTTGATTGTAGGCGAGCCAAACTCCAGAGGCGCCGACCCGTTGACTATGTTTATCGACTCGCTCTTTGTGATAGGGATGAAACTGACCGAGCTTCCACCGGTCGAGTTTGCATAAATGCGCGCAGTCTTGACTGAAAGGACGTTTATCTCAAAGGGCTCTATTGCCCCTGCAAGGACCATCGTTGCCGGGGTTCCCCCCGGCGTTGCATCAACCTGCTGGGGCAGGAACCTTGCGTATGCGCCGTCAGGCAGACCCGATACCCCGAGGGACACGGTCCGGGACGTGGCAGAGTAGACCGTCAGCGGAAACTCCTCGTACCCGATGAACCCTATGCAGGTGCCGCCCCCGCCGTTGCCGTTTACAAGGGGCTCCCTTGAGCAGAGCGAGACCGGGTGCATGGTGGGGGTGCCTACCGTGGCATGCGAGTCGGGGACGCCTGTCGAGTTTACACTGACCGTTATCGTCCCTACCTGCTGGCCGTTCTCGTGCTCTGACAAAATCAGTCCGGGAAACTGCTGGCGCGGCCCTGCAGGCTGGATGGGGTTTCCTATGTTGAATATGGTCCCGTTGAGGAGGTTTGTGACGACGCCCTTGCCCTCTATGACAAGCGGCGCGTTTCCAGGCGGGGCGGCCGAGCCTGCGTAGACGTACATTGCAAGCCTTTCAAGCTTGTAATCATACGAATAGATGGAATACTTGTCAAACCATGCAGTCATCCCTGGGGGCGCGTCAATCCAGAGGCTGATGTTGTGCAGCCTGTAGTTTGGCGAGCTTGGGCCTGCATCTACTGCAAACTTGGCCCAGCCGCCCGAGTTTACAATGGAGGACTCGTTTACAAGCCTGAACTGGACAGGAGACGAGGATGAAAAGTTGCCAAGATAGTTGTTCTGCGCAACCTGGAGCGTGGTGTTTTCAGTTGAAATCACGCCTGACCTGTTTTCAGGGTCGAGAAGCGAGGAAATGATGGTGTAGTTGCCAGGCTCCTGCGGGGCCCAGTCGATTACGGCCCTAGGCGAGTACCCGCATGTGGCGGTAACGTTTGCAGAGGACTGGAACACTACTTTGCCGCCTGATACCGCCTCTACCTGGTAGAGCGCCTTGACGGTCATATCATGCACCGTGTGCATCCCGGCAGATAGCTCGGTGTCCCATCCTGCAAGGATGGACTTGGTTGGCTGGCCGTCAACCATTACCTGGGGCGTGTCAAGCGTCACCCCGCCCTGCCCTGGCTGGACAAGGGGGCACAGCGTGCTTGCCTCGGAAAGGCCTGTCTTGTTTGCCTGGAAGGCAAGTATGTTCTGCCCTGCTTGGAGCGAGAGGAAGAGCTGCGGCCCTCCGACCAGGTGGAACCTTCCCGCCTGGTACGCGTCCTCGACTGTCCGTGGTGGGATCAGTGAGCCCTGTGTTGCCCCGCCCAAGTACTCGTGGAACGAGCCGTCCCTGCCTGTACCGTACCATGCGACATAGGCCGAGTTGCCATAGGGTGCCGCGCTTGAATCAAGCTCGGTGCCAAGCGCGGTAGTGCCTGCGCTGACCTCTTCGGGCATGTCAAACGTCTTTCCGCCGTCGGTGCTCCGCTCGACATAAATCGGCTGCGGCTGGAGCCCGTTCTCGTATGCGGTCCAGAACTGGTAGAGGGTGGGGCCTGCAACGACGGGGAAGATCTGGGCCATGTTGGTGCCATAAGTGGATGTGGCGGTGGAAAAGGTCGAGCCGCCGTCCGTGCTCTGCATGATTACAATCGTGCTGTTCTCAAAGACCGCGTTGTCATACGCCCTCTTGAGCCCCTCCACGACGAGGTTTCCCTGGGACGCGGAGATCTCGACCGGCACGAGGCCGTCAAGCGGGGCAAGGTGCACTGCAGGGCCGAGGGACCCTGCCCCCATGTGCCTCAGGAAAATGTTGGGGCTGCAGTACCCAAACGAGTTCTGGCAGTTTGTCCCGGACGACCACACCACATAGGCGTCCTGGCCTGCCTGGGCCCCGAACGGGCTCCAGGACTGGAGTGACGGGTCGCTTACATGTTCTGGGTCTGCAAAGGTTGCCCCGCCGTCCGTGCTCTGGGAGAGCATCACCGACTGGGTCCGGTTTGGGCCAAACATGCCTGTCCAGACAAGCGATACATAGTTTCCAGAGGCAAGGAGCGGGCCAATCCCTGCCTGGATGGCATCACCTGTGCCTATGGTTACGGGGCTGCCAAAGGTTGCCCCGCCGTCGGCGCTTGACGCGACAAGCATTGAAGGCTTGCCGTCCTGCTCGGACCATGCGACATGGACCATGTTGCCTGACGCTGCAATCTCGGGGCCTGAGATCCTCGACCCGTTGGCAAGCGTTGTGCTGGACCCAAACGTCTTTCCGCCGTCGGTGCTCCGCTCAAAGTACAGGGCGGTGCCGTGTCCGGGAGTCTCGACCGTCCATATGAGGTAGACCGTGCTTCCTGACGCGGCAGTCTTATAGTCCTGCAGGGTGGGGGGCTGGTTCATTGGCCTTGTGGGCATCATCGGGCCTCCGCCCATTATCTGGGCGTGGACTGGCAGGGGGGAAGTAAGACAAACAAGCGCGATTAGCAATAGCGGTGCCGCGGCAAGATATGGCTTTGTCAAGGGCTGGTCAGGGTTTCCGTCTTTTGGCTAAAAAGTGTGATGTAACATTGTTCTAGCACCAGGGTGTGAAAATTTCCGCAGCTTTTTTTCCGTACACTTGAATCAAATCCACTTGTTTTACGGCATACGTCTCTGAAGCGTGCAGCCATGTGATATGCATCAAAAAGGTACGACACTTTAATTAGACTCGCTGGCCATACTGGGGTTAGACCCGTCAGGGGTGGGACTTGAACCCACGGATCCGAGGTGCACTCGGGCAAGGGTTTTTCAGACTCCCGGCATGCCTTGCTTGCCGATTCTGGCAGGCTCTGCTTACAAAATCGGGATAAAGGACCGGCAGGTAGATGAATCCATTTTTCCAATCCGTAAAAATTTTGTCCTGGCAGAAAAGGTTGCAGCCCCTACTTGAAAGTGCCGGTGGTCTGTCCAGGATACATCCCGCTTGCCGCGCTAGTGGCCCGTTCCATGCACATGGTGCCCGGCATCATTGTCCAAGGAATGGTGGTCGCCGGGATTGGCGTGCTCTGCAAGTTCCCATGCCTGCGAATAGTCCTGGATGGCGTCTGCAAAGTGACCGTGCGAGGCATCGGATGCGGCATCTGACATGAATTTCTGTGCATGTGAAATGTCCCTTGGCGAGTCGCCGCCTGGCGGGGCGCCTGACGCGTCGGAAATTGCAGTCTGGGCAAGGCCCCTGTCCACCCCCACAAGCACGCTGATGGCATCCTGCAGGGAGGCGCCAAACGAGGCCGACTCCTTCCTGTCGCCCATGATATCCTCCAGGTGTCGCACTGCCTGCTGCTCGTCGTCAAACACCTTGTGGCCGGTCTTTACGACAAGGTGGATTCCGTCGGCCTGCCACAGCGAGGGATCCACGCTGTCCTGTACTGCCTCGGCTGCCTGGCCAAGGTCATGCCTGTCCTCGTGGTCTGATGCATTAAGCGACTCTAGGCCCTGGACAACTCCCTGCTTTTCGCCAAGCAGGCTGTAAACCGTGACGGCTACCGGCGCGGAGGTGCTTGCGGTGTAATTTGCATCGCCGGGATAGTATGCGGTGATAGCGTAATGCCCTGTGGAAAGCGTCTCGTTGACGGCGGCAGTTCCGGAACTGGTCGTTCCCGTGCCTACTACATCTGTTCCGTTGTAGAATGTTACCGTTTCCCCGTCATGCACTGCGGGGCTGACTTTGGCTGTAAGCGTTATGGCCTGGCCCATGATGGCGCTGCCTGCAGATGCCGAGAGCGTCGTGGCTGTGGCTATCCTGTCCACTGTCTGGTTTAGTTCGTTTGAGGTGCTCTGGGCAAAATCCCCGCTTCCTGAGAATTTCGCCGTTACCTGGTACGATCCTGCCGCAAAGGAGGATGTCGTAAGCGTGGCACTGCCCCCGGATAAGGCCGCAGTGCCAAGTGCCAGGGTACCGTTCTCAAATGTCACGGTGCCGGTTGCAGTTGCGGGGGATACCGTGGCGTTAAACGTGACAGGCTCGCCCACCGTGGAGGGGTCCTGTGAGGACTGGAGGGCTGTGGAGGTGGGGGCCTGGTCCACCACCTGTTTTAGGATGGCGGACGTGCTTGACTTGTCGTTTGCGTCACCCGAGTAGGACGCTGTAACATTGTGGGTCCCGACAGAAAGCGAGGAAACCAGAAGGCTTGCATGTCCCGATGATATCGCCGATGAGGGCCCGGCGCTGCCGTCTATTGTGAATGTCACGGTGCCTCCTGCCCCTGCAGGAGATATCGAGGCCGTGATGTTGACCTGCCCGCCGTATACTGACGGGTTGGGCGACGACGAAAGGGCCGTGGCAGTAGCAGACATGCAGGCGTTCACTACCTGGTTGCCCGAAAGGGTCCCGCCGCTCTCTGAAAAGGTCGAGCCGCATAGGTCCGTGATGCTGCCGGGGTTGCTGATTGCCCCTCCCTGGCCGTTGCGTATGGTGCCGCCGTTGTAGTTTGTGACTCCGCCGGGGTTTGTGAACGTGCCATAGTTGTCAAAACCTGCCGAGTTGCCAAAGGTTCCCGAGTTGGCAATGGTGCCCGTGTTGTTGATTATGCCGTACGCGTAATTGACAAAGTTGGGGCTGTAGATGTTGTTGTTGATAAAACCGCCCCTGTCGTTGCTTATGGTCCCGGAGTTGTTTATCGTCCCGCCCTGGTTCTGGATGGCGCCTGTGTTGTCCATGCTGCCTCCATTGTCAAACATCGCATAGTTTTCAAAAACCGCGTGATTGTAAATTGACGCACCCATGGCGTTGGTGATTGTGCCGTGGTTGCTAATTGAGGTGGAGTTGTTGTTGATTGTGCCCCCGTAGTTGTTGTTTATGGTGCCTAGGTTGTTTATCGTCCCTTCTTGGGACGTGCTTATCCTGCCTCCGGCATCGTTGTCAAGCATGCCCGCCTCGATGATTGCCGAGCCCCCCGCGACTTGAATCAAGCCATGGTTGACGTCTGTGCCCGAGACGGTGTAGCTGCCTCCGGAGTTGACGGTGATGGTGCCGTTGTTGTTGATGGGCCCGCCCCCGCTTAGCTGCCCTCCGGAGTTGATTATGATGGAGCCATAGTTGTTGACTGCGGCTATGGGCCCGATGTCGGACAGGCCCCCGCCTGAATACAGGTCTATTGTCCCATTGTTGTCAAGTATTCCGTTGCCCTGGTTTATCATGCCATATCCGATAAAGGCGACGGTAACGCCCGAGTCTATCTTGAGCGTTACAAAGTTGAGCATGTTTTGCGCATCTATGTTGCAAGTCTCGGTGCTCTGGACCCATGCTCCGCCAAACTCGTTTTGGCACACGCCGCCGCTGTTGCTTGTGTCAAGCTCAAACGACGTTGCATGCGCGGCGGGAAGGGACACGGCTGCAAGCAATATGGAAACCAAAAGTGCGGGAATTTTTACTGGAATCTTCAAACCCAAGGGCCTAAATCCTGCTGAATCCCGTACTATAAAAAAGAGATCATTATAGAGCATTCTTCTATTTTCTGCGCCGGAAACTTATCGCAAGGTATGGCATCCGGGTGCAATTTTTTGCAACCTTTCCTTGTCTGTCGTGGGGCAGGGCCTGTCTCAAAAGGATTCTCGTCCATGGCAGCAAGGAACTTCAAGTGATGCCTGTGGATGGATTCCAGTGCCTATTCATAAACGGGCGAGTGCCCCTGCTGGGTCTTTGGGCTTGACCTTGTGGACTTGAAGCGGGTCTTGGCACCAGTCAGGTCCTTTCTCGTTTTTCTTATGTCGTCCTTCTTTTTTACCTCATTCTTCCGCGGCGGGCCGTCTTTGGGCAGGATGTCAGCGCCGTGCCTGGTGAAAGTATACTCGACACTTGTTGGTTTTACTATCTTTCCAATCTTCTTTTTCTGTTTCTGGTTCATCTCTATCTGCCTTGCCAGGAATTCTCAAAGGACATGCGCTGATTAATCTAGCCAGGTATGAGGGTCACAGCACCACGCGACGAAAAATCTTTTGCATGTGGAAAATATTCCAGTATGTGCACTGGCAACCGACCTGTTTGATAAAATTTAAGTGTTGTCTGGGCCGTGTTTGACAACCCGGGCCCGCTGATGGATATGTGAGGGGGGCAAATGATGGCTTTTAATCCGGCAGGCCCGACTGGGAGGTACCTGATACCAAATGGCGGGAAAAGACAACACGGCTTCAAACCGCGGCTGGCTTACAAGGGATGTCGGCCTCATCTCGTTTTCTGCCTTTTTTGCAGACATGGGGTACCAGGCGGTAACAGCGGTATTCCCGCTGCTTGTTGTAATAAAGATGCACGAGCCGGCCTACGTCTACGGCCTCCTGCTGGCACTCAGCTACGGGGTTGGCTCTGCAGTATCGCTTGCAGGAGGAAAGCTAGGCGACAAATACGGCAAGAAGAAGATCTCAATTCTTGGCAATATGTTCATCCCCCTGATGTCGCTTGGGGCACTCTCTGACAACCTCTGGATTATGGGCGCCCTCTTTGTACTGGGGTGGTGGGCAAGATACTTCCGCTCGCCTGCCAGGAGGGCATGGCTTGTCGATGTCTCCGAGCCGGGCCAGCGCACAAAGGTCTTTGGGTTCCTTCATGCACTGGATGTGGGGGGAGGACTTGTGGCAGTGGCATACACGTCGGTGCTTGTCTACCTCCATGTCCCGTTCTCACAGATTCTGCTCCTCACCGTGGCACCGTTGCTGGTATCGACTGCCTGCCTTGCCGCTGCCGGGTCGGGGCCAAAAGGCAGGACGCCCCACCCAGAGGCCGCCCAAGAGGAGGGGCGTGGAATCTTTTCAGGCGATAACGGGCTTGTCCTCCGGGCACTGCTCCTGTCTGCGACACTCTTTGGATTCAGCTTTTACGCGCTGGGCTTTCCCATAGTTACCGTTGCCGAGTCCGAGTCAAGCCCCGTGCTCGGCATTGTAACGTTCGGGCTGTTCCTTGGCTCCTCTGCCATGGCGGGATATCTCCTGGGATTTTTCCACGGGAGGAGGCCCATCAGGACACTGTGGACGCTTGGGTACCTCCTTGCGGCGGCCTCCTCCCTTGCCATAGGGCTGTCCTACCTCCTCCACTGGGGGCTCTGGTTCTACTACCTTGCCGCAGCCGGGCTTGGGTTTGCCACAGGTTCGGTCGAGACGTTCGAGCCAGTCATCGTATCTGTTCTTGTCAAGGCAAGGAAGATGTCAAGCGGGATGGGCTGGCTCAGCTCAAGCAGGGCCGCAGGACTTTTTGTGTCAAATGCGGCAATGGGGGTCATCTTTGTCTTCAGCCAGTTTGACTCTTACCTCTATGCCGCACTTTCTGCAACATCTGCCGCAGTCATACTCTCGGTGGCAGACATCAGGAAGGGACGCAAGGATGCCGGACCATAGGAGAAATCCCCCACCGGGAACCTGCATCCCGGGTACCGTTCCCTTCCTCGCGCCTCTTTCGCGAGAAAGTCATGATATTAAGGGAGCCAATAAGTTCGGATAAACTTTGGGGAAGATTATTCTAGATTCTAAAACTGCTTGTAATAACTCGCGATAAAATGACTAGGAATATGTCCGAGTTTGAATAAAAGACATTCATTTTATAGATAATGCTGGTACTGTATCGAGAAACGCTCTTCATTGTAAATGTGAGTTTTTATTAACACATTTGATTCCGAGAGGTAAGATGTCGTCTTTTTATACAAATTTTGTATAAGAAGGTAATGCAAAGCAAACACGACTATTTCAAAGAGGATTGCCCAAAGAGCGAGCCTGAGACAGTCGCAACACACTCAAACGGTACAGTCTTCTACAGATGCAAAAACTGTAATTATTTTGGTACGATAGAATCGTTCACAGAGCCTTTTCATACTTATGAAATATTACAACAGCATTAAGCATCTCTGATATGGAACCCTCAAGGTGTTTTATGATCTTGTCATAATCTTGTAGTCTTTCTTTTTCCGCGGTCATGTTTTTTCTCACTTTCATCTCATTGATGGCATCCTGTGCATTTTGTAATGCCTCAAGCGTCATATCCAGTGGTTTTACCATGTCCTCTAGTAGTGAGGCTTGTATTTTTCTATTTGGCAAATTGAAACACAAAAGATTGATACACTTTTTTCTATATTCATGTATTTTTATCACAAGATTGGAAACCTTTGATGGGTTACGTAACTAGATGCACCGGTTACCACCAAAATGTCTACAGAACAAGGATACACATCTTTTTTAAAATCTTTCAGGATCTTATATTCAAAGCATGGACAAAATTTTTGTTATATCTATTTTAGCAAGCACGGCAATATCTCTTTTGGCCTATGCTTGGTTTTTCTACTACATCCCCTCAAATGTGCCTCCGTGCCAATCCTGTCCTGTCCAAGCCTCCCAAGTTTCGTTTCCGTCAAATATTGCGAATAAGACTTGGTTCAATTGGGTTCTAGTGCAGAAAGGGACTCATTTTGCCGGAAGAGGCGGGGAAATCGAACCGCTTGGCTCCTTTGTCTTCAACGATACTGTGAACATTACAGGCAGGATAATTTCTTTACAGCCTGCAATCCTATACATCTGCAAATCGGTTATATTGCATCCAAGCAACCAATCAGCCCCGATTTGTACTGGGGAAGGAAATGTGGTGTCGCAACTTTATGACATTACAAATTTTGGCAAGTGCTGGAACAGGTACAATCCTGATGAGACTATTTGCGTTGGAAATGGCATCACTTTATACCCTGGCAGATACCATCTGCTAATCTACACGGCGTATCCTAACGGGATAATGTTCATGACAGACCTAAAGGCAGGCACTAAAATTCCACAGAGAGTTGTGGACGTTGCAATACCACCTGCGGCATATAACCAAGATTCGGGCCTGAATTTTGACCCTCAGGATGTCAATCTCACTATAGGAGTAAACAATACAGTGCGGTGGACTAACTATGACATTAAATTACACTACATCATGTCGGACAGCCATTCTGATCTGGGGTTTGCAAAAGCAACCTCGTCGGAAATGTATGAAGGTCCTAGCTTCAAGAGCCCAAACGTCCTAGGACCGGGAGATTCCTTTAACTTTACATTTACAAAACCAGGAACTTTCGGGTACCATTCTGAACCATGGCTACACGGATGGATTCATGTATTTGCGCCAACCACCTAGACTGCCAACTCGCTATGAACAACCGGCATCTTTCAATAATAATCGGCCTTGTTTTTACTATCCTTGTAATCGCCTTACCTTTGGTGCCACCTGTACAGTGAGCCTCCAATCGCTCCCCCGCCGTATTCATGGCCAGGGTTCTATGGTTCAATAAGCAACAGCATGTTGCACTGCGGTGTGGTCGTAAATGGAGTTGGCCAATGGCTTTTCAATTGTGCGTATTGCCGACACTGAACCGAGAGAGGGTTTCAAAAGACGCGCTATCTTTTAGCTAATTTAGCATACAGGTTTTTTCTTTCTTTTAGCAATTCTTCTGCCAATTCTCGAACTTTCTTTTCTGACTGTGCTTTGGTAGATTTTTGCATGCTCTTACCTGATATACTGAAGTATCCATTTCCTAATATCTTTTTCCGAGATTTTGCCAGATGCCAAGTCTATCAATTCATACATGAATTCATCATCTGTAACCTCCAGGCGGAAACCATTGAGGCGTAAAAAAAGCTCCCCTAGGAATGCCGCCGTCCTTTTATTTCCGTCTGCCAAGGGATGACCATTCACTATTTGGAATACCAGATATGCCGACTTTTCTGCCATCACGTCGGTGTTTAATTCATGGCCAAACTTTGTCCGCAAGCTGTCTAATGTGAATTCGAGATTTGTCCTATTGAGAAATGCGAGCTTTGTGCCTGTATCACTTAACATTTTATCTACTAAAGGAATGATTTCCTCTTTTTCAAAATATCTTATCAAATTGATTTAGTCCTAAAGAACACCTGCTTTTAGCATTTGTTCAGATCGGTAGATCGTACTTTGAAGTTATAAAAAGTACCGGGGGTGGGTTCGACTGTCGGGATTTGAGACCCAATGAACGAATCTTGGTAAAATTTTGGTCGATTTTTCTTGAGCGAAAACGTTAAACCGCATATCTGACATCAAATGTCAAACGTAGCTAATAAGACTAGTGATTGTTCAATACGAAACTGTTTTCTATAGTCTGCAAATTTGTTTGGTTTTTAATTTGGTGAGAATAATTAACGAAGTAATAGCTGCAAGAAAGACTGGAACGGCAACCAAAACCCCAGACTGCGTTCCGGCCTTGATTCTGCAGCAAAATACTGGGAGGATTATGTGCTACCCCGGCGCATGCAACGGACGGCCATCCAACCAACTTGTTTTTTAAAGCATGGCAACCCTAACCCGGTAAATGGTTGCCTACAAAAAGCTCCCGCCAGACCTCTACCACATGATAAAGAGGTCGCTTGCCAGGGACTATGTGCTCTCGCAGTACCCCGCATGCCATGACGCCATGCTTGACTCGTTTGAGATTGTATCCATCGACGGCAACGTGCCAGTGTTCTACTACAAGGACGGCACCCTTGAGGTCTCGGGCGACGAGTCAAACCGCACCTTCCGGAGGATGGTGAGGCGGCTCAACGGGCTGGTCTCAAAGAAGGACTATATTTGATAAGATGAAAAGTGCACCCTAGGAAATGAGCGGGACAGTCGAGTTTTCACACCTTGCCAAGGACCTGAAAATCTGCAGGATACTGAACGGGATGTGGCAGACGGCAGGGGGCCACGGGCAGATAAGGCCCGGCGACGCAATAGGCCAGATGCTGGAATACCACGAGGCGGGGCTTACCACGTGGGACATGGCGGACATTTACGGGCCCGCCGAGGAGTTTTTTGGCGAGTTTAGGAAGATGCTCAAAAAAACAAGGGGAGAGGCGGAGCTTGCGCACGTGCAGGGCCTCACAAAATTTGTCCCAAACCCGGGCCCGATGACGCGCACCATTGTAGAGCATCATATAGAAAAGTCGATGAAAAGGATGGACGTCAAAAGGATTGACGCAGTCCAGTTCCACTGGTGGGACTATGGCGACACGAGATACCTTGACGCGCTGCACCACCTCTCAAAGATGCGCGACGAGGGCAGGATAGGGCATATCGCGCTTACCAACTTTGACACCGAAAGGGTGGAGACCATAATGGAGAGCGGCTTTAGGCCCGTCTCAAACCAGGTCCAGTACTCGATTATCGACCAGAGGCCGGAGGTGAAGATGGCGCCCTTTTGCCAGAGGCACAACATGAAGATCCTCTCATACGGGACGCTGCTTGGGGGGTTTCTCTCCGAGAAATACCTCGGCAAGCCCGAGCCTGCGGGGGGAGACCTTTACACGCTCTCGCTCCAAAAATACAAGCAGATGATAGACGCATGGGGAGGGTGGGACCTGTTCCAGGAACTGCTCGGGGTCCTTGACATGATAGCAAGGAGGCACGAGGCAGGCATTGCAAACGTTGCCACAAGGTACATTCTTGACAGGCCGGCAGTGGGCGGGGTGATAATCGGGGCAAGGCTTGGAATATCGCAGCACATCTCCGACAACCTCAGGACCTTTGCGGTAAAACTCGACGGCGGGGACCTTGGAGAGATCAGGTCCGTGACGTCGCGGGCTAATGACCTGTACGGTATCATTGGTGACTGCGGCGGAGAGTACCGCTAGGGCTTTTTCCTGCCGATGAGGTCCAGCCTGAGGAAGAGGGGGTTGAGGTACCGCGAGAACCCGACCACAATCGAGGCAACGCCCGTCCCAAGCAGCGCGCCCGCAAAGACATCAAGTGGATAGTGCGCACCAACGTATACCCTTGAATATATCACAAGTGCAGCCTCGGCTGCAAGTACCAAGGCCGCAATTGCCTTCCTGCCCTGGTTGAACCTTGCAAGCATGACAAACGCCCCCGCAGATACAATCACGGCGTGGCCTGACGGAAACGACGAGTCGTTGTCTGCCTTGACAAGTAGGTTGTCGGGGGCTGCAGGCGTGGGCCTTGGCCTGTCAATCTCGTCCTTGAGGGCAGTCCCCAGCGGTATAAGTATGATAAACGATATCACAAGCAGCGCGGCAGTCCTCCTGCCGGAAGGCCCGCCAAGTACAAAGACCGCGGCAGTCGTTGCAATCCAGACCTCCTCCCTTCCGTACTTGGTCAGGTCCACCATTACCTGGTTGAGGGCCTTGCCCTGGGGGTTGTTTATCTTTGCAAACGCGGTATAGTCAGACGGGGTTACCTGGGCCCTGTCATATGTCACAACTGCCGCAAGAATTCCGAAAAGCGCAAGCAGTATGATGCCGGAAATGTAGTACTTCATCTGTTTACCGTCCGGACAGACGATATAAAATCCAATTACAGGCAGGTGCCCGTCCCGATGCCGTCATTTCGTGCTTGCCTCGCGGACAGCCGTGGCATAGTCGCACTCGGCCCTGAGCCTCATGTAGGGAATAAGGCGGTAGTGGATGGAATAGATCTTCTTCTCCTTGTAGAGGATCCCCTTGATGAGAAGCGACACAAACCCACCCGCCACCCTTGACGACGGGATGCCAAGCTCCCTGCAGACCTCGTCGCGTTTTTTCTTGTACTGCTCAAGGGTGAAGCTTACGCTGTTGATCTCAAGTATGAGGGGCCACATCACCTTCTCCCAGACAAGGCGCCTGTTCTGCGTCGCGGACGCATACTTTCCCTTCTCGCCCAACATTGACAACGTTCAAAAGCATTGTCTCAATTTATTGCTTCATGAGCAAGATAGAGGAAGCCCTTGCCTCGCTCTCAAGGGACTGGAAGATAGAGCCCGTGATTATGGACTTTCTGCTTGGAAAAAAGGCGGACGTGTCAGACTTTCAGGTGAAAATAAACGGGGTCGTGTTCCACATACCGTATCTTGCAGGGGACGGGGGGTATGTCCTTTGGAAGTGCTACTGGCCCGACTGCCACAACTGCTGCAACAGGCAGGGGAGGCTGCCGCTTACATCGGGCGACCTGATAACGATTTCAAGGGGGTTAAAGTACGGGAAGGTTTCTGACTTTGTAAAAAAGGAGACCAACATAAACACCTGGGAGGAGAAGGGCCCGTCGGGCAACTCGGTGCTTATGACCATGATAAGCCTCAAGCGGAAGGGGGAGGAGAAAGAGTCGGAGGACGGCACCCACATCAGGTGCAGGTTCCTTGACGACAAGGGATACTGCGGCCTCCATCCGTCAAGGCCGGGGGTCTGCTACCTCTACCCGTTCTCGTCATGGCTTGAAAACGAGAAGGGGAGGCCGAGGGTGCACGCAACGTTCCAGTTCACGGGGGACTGCCCCGGGTTTTACTTTGCAAAATCTTCCGACGAGATGAAAGCCGTGCTTGAGGAATATTCAAAGATAATATACGACTATACGATGGGCTCAAGCAGGACAACCCGCGAAAACCTTGGCGCAGTAAGCTTCGTCTAGGCCTTGGCTACCTTCATCATGTCTGCCATGCGGATCTCCATGCCAAAGCGCCACTCGTTCTTCTTCATGTACCTGTAGATGGATATCAGGTCAGCCATGTTCTTGAGCATCCCGAACCTGTGGTCCATCTTGGACCTGACAAAGGAGAGCACCTTCTGGTATATTGCAAACTTTTCAAGCACCTTCTGCCTGTACCTCTCGTTGTTTCCAAGGTTCTCGATGAATATGTCGGCGCAGGTCATGGATGGTATTATTCCCTCGCCAAGCAGAGGGTAGACCGTACCTATCGACTCGCCTACGCCTACGACCTTGCCAGAATAGAACGGCTCGCACATGTCTGGTGTCGCAAGCCTTATTGGCCTTCCCACGGTCTTGAGGACCCTGCCGCCGTACTTTTTGAGGAAGGCGTTTGTCTCCTCGATGTGGTTCCTGTTCTTGTCGCCGGCGCCTATGTGGGCAAGGTTCTTGCCCAGCGGAAAGTACCAGAAATAGCCCGTCATGGCGTGGAAGGGCTTGAGGTAAAAGTCGTCAAAGGGGACCCCGTTCTCGTACTCTACCTTGTACTGGTAGGTGGGAAGGTGAAAGTCCTTTGGAAGCCTT
Organism: Nitrososphaerota archaeon; assembly: GCA_021325615.1. Lineage (GTDB taxonomy): Archaea > Thermoproteota > Nitrososphaeria > Nitrososphaerales > Nitrosopumilaceae > Nitrosotalea. Next base: position 29,491 of record JAJPGU010000031.1, read on the forward strand.
GGGAGGTATGACCTGTGGAAACCTGTTGCGTCCACTATGATGTCAAACTCCGACTCGAGGTCCTCGACCTTCGGGGCCTTGCCGTAGTTTATCTTGCAGCCCTTTGCCATGTCCTTGATGAGGCCTATCTTGTTGTAGGTGCACAGGCCCATCAGCTTTATCGTAAACTGGTCCGAACCCATTGAAATGTACATCTTCTTTCCGTCGTGGATCAAATAGTCCTTAAAGTCAAGGTCGCACTTTTGCGCAAACTGCTCCATCGGGCCCTTTGTGGTGCCCCACGCGCATATCGAGTCGTGGTTTTCTACAGTGCTCCTCTCAAAACCCACCACCTCGTGCTCTTTTTTCAGCCGCGCAAGAAGGTATGCTCCCGCGACCCCGATTCCGCATACTGCTATCTTCAAACGTGCTTATTCCTAGGCCGACCTAATAAAAAGAAACGCCCGGCCCTACTCGATGAGTATTGCAGGCTTGTATGGCCTTGCAGTCCTTGCCTTGTTTTTGGGGTCATACTTGGCCTGGTCCGACTCGGAAAATACCTGCACCCCGATTCCATAGTCTGCCTCTACAAGCGTTGATATCTCGGAAAATACCCGGGCCTCGTCGACAAGGCCCGCCCTGTTCTTCGAGTCCCTATCCCCCTGCGGGTCGGATAGTATGTCGTTGACAGTTTTTTTCACAAAATCCGGGTCCTTCTTTATGTCGGCAGTCTCGGGGTCGGAAATCAGGGACTTGATGATGTTGCCGATGTTTACCTCCCCTGCGGTGACCTTTGCTAGGATCCTCTGGTATGCCGCTCCCTTCCATGGTGCCGCGGTGTAAATCGTTATCTTCTTGGGGGTAATCTTTGTGACCTTGACGATGTTCCGGATGTCATCAAGAGTCCTCCTCAAAAGCGACTCGGACTGGAGCGCAAGCAGGTCCACCTTGGAGTCGTCGGGGGAGGGCCACGACGCCCTGGATGCAAGGCCCGTGTTGCCGAGGTTGTGCCACATCTCCTCTGCGGCATATGGCGCAAAGGGCGACAGCATGGCTGCGCGGGCGGTAAGGATGTCATGCATTATTCCTGCGTGGTCCGACCTCTTCTTTGCCGCTGCCCTCTTTGCGTGCCATTCAAGGTCGGCCTCGAACTCGTACAGGACGTGGTGGAGGGCCTCCCTCAGCCTCATCTTCTGCACTGCAAGGGTGGTCTCCGAGATTACCTGCTGGAGGCGCGAGTAGATCCACCTGTCCTCCTGCTCGAGTGCCGAGGGCCTGGGCTCCTTGTACTTTGAGGACTCGAGGACAAGGGACTCTAGCTTGCCCTTTATGCCGCGGACTGCCTCCTGGTTAAAGTCGGCGTCCTGCAAGAGCTCTGCCGATATCAGTATCGCAAGGCGTATCGAGTCTGCACCGTGGGTCCGGATTGCCGACCTGAGCGGTATGATGTTCCCCATGGACTTGGACATCTTCTTTCCGTCCATGAGGACAGACCCGTTTACCACGATCTCCTCGGGCCAGTATTTTTTCGGGAAGATTGCGAGGTGGTTGAAAATGAAGAACGTCAGGTGGTTTGGGACAAGGTCGCGGCCCGAGTGCCTTGCGTTTACGGGATACCAGTACTGGAACTCTTTTCTTGCATCCTCAAGTGCCTGCGGCGGGACCCCAGAGTCGGACGAAACCTTCTTGGGGTCGCCGATGTCAAGAAACACAAGATCGAAGAACGAGTCCGTGATCCTGCCAGGGGAGATGGTTCCCGAGTTTACGTATTTTGATATGGTATAGTATGCCATGTAGATTACCGAGTCGGAGAGGCTCTCGATTATCCAGTTGGGGTCCCATGGAAGCTTGGTGCCAAGGCCGTGCTGCCTTGCGCATGCCCTCTCCTTTAGCCAGTCGACCACGTTGTCAAACTCGTTGCGAATCTCCTCCGGGAGAATCTTCATCTCCCGTATCCAAGAGTGCACCTTCTCCTTCCACTCGGGGCTTGAATAGTTGAGGAACCACTGGTTGTCAAGCAGCTTGACGACGCACTCTGCGCCGCACCTGCACCGCACGGGATGCTCGTTGAGCTCGTATATTATGTCGGCGCTTCCGCCCTCGATCATCTGCCTCTTGACCTCCTCCTTTGCGACCGCGACTGTCTTCTGGTGGAACCTGCCGGTGTTCTGCCGCAGCCTGCCGCCGTAAAACTCCTTGGAATAGATCTCCTTTGTGGCCTCCTCAAGCCCCGGGTCTGTCTGGGACTTGATTCCCATCTTTTCTATCACGTCCCTTGCAGGGACCTCGCCGTATCCATCCGTCTCGATTATCGATATGGGTGCCAGGGTGGAAATGTCAAGGCCCGGGATGGGCTTGCCCTTTTTCAAATCCTCAAGCGCCTGGTAGTCAAAGGGGGCATGTGCGGGGACCGACATTACAACCCCGGTACCGTTGTCGCTCCTGACAAACGGCGCGGGAAGTATCGGGACCTCGACGTTTCTCTCAGGCACTGTGGCCGTCTTTCCTACAAGGTCGGACCCCACGACGGTCCCGGTCCTTGCAACCTTCTTGTTCAGGTATGCAAGCTTCTGCGCGCACTCGGGGCTGATTATCCACTCCTCGCCGTCCACCATGCAGGTCTCGTACGTGACATCGGGGTTTATCCAGATGTTTGTGACGCCAAAGATTGTCTCAGGCCGCAGCGTGGCAGTCGGAAGTATGAACCTGTCGTACTTGAACTTGATTACCGTGTATTCTGTAAAACTTGGCTCTACATCCCCAAGCGTGTCGTGCTGCGAGACTGGGTTGTGGTCCCTTGGGCACCATCCCACCGGGTGCGTGCCCTGGACCACGAGGCCGTGCTCCTTTAGCTTGCGGAACTGCCACTCGATGAACCTGTTGTAAAAGGGGTCTATCGTGGTAAACTCGCGCCTCCAGTCGATCGAGTACCCCATCTCTATCATGCCTGCCTTTATCTCCTCGTGGAAATAGTCCGCAATCTTGACTGGCTCGGAAAAGCCCGCTATCTTGTCCTCGGGGACCTTGTAGAGCGTCCGGAAGTTCTCAAGGAGTTCCCTGTCGTTTTCCTGCACCCTCCGGGCCATGCCGAGTATCGGCGTGCCGGTATAGTGGAAGCCCATCGGGAAGAGGACGTTGTATCCCTGCATCCTCATGAACCGCGCGTGGACGTCGGCAAGGGTGTAGGTCCTGCCGTGGCCAATGTGCTGTGGCGAGTTGGGGTACGGGTATGCCACTGTGACAAAGAACTTTTTGCGGGGATCGGGGTCGGACTCGAACTGCCTCTCCTCCTGCCACCTTTTCCTCCACTTTTCCTCAATCGCGGTCCAGTCCACATGCATCACTTTCCAAGTACCGACTGTTCCGCGGCAAGGAGCGCGTCCTTTATCCGTGCCATGTCCTTTCCGCCGCCCTGGCCAAACGAGTCCCTGCCCCCGCCCGAGCCGCCCAGGACCTTTGCCACGTCCCGTACCAGGTCCCCGGCCTTTTTCGTTTTTACTGCGTCGGGCCCTGAAAACGCGATAATCTTGATCGAGCCGTTCTTTACCACGAGGGCGCAGTAGATGAGGGACTTGTCAATCTTCACTGCCTGCTCGCCCACCGCTATGTGGTACTCGTCGTCAAGCTCCTCCTCGACCACCGAATACAGCTTTACGGGCCCAAGCTGCTTTGCCTCTGCAACGGCATCGCCTGCAGACGACTCGCAGGTCCTCTTGATCACCTGCTTGAGCTTCTTTTTTGCGTCCTCGCCGTCCCGGACCACGTGGTCAAACGACTCGAGGACCTTCTCCTTGCTTGAGCCAAGAGACCTGACAATCTGGGAAATCTTCCTGTCCTGGTCCTGGGTGTACTTGAGCGCGGCCTCGCCTGAGACAAACTCGAGCCTTACCACCCCGTCCTGGATCCTCTCAGACTTGGTGATCTTGATGAGCCCAAGCTCGCCGGTCTTTTTCACGTGGGTGCCCCCGCATGCCTCGACGTCGAGGCCGTCGATGTTGACAATCCTCACAAGCTTGACTGGCACCACGCCTCCCTGGTATATCCTGAACCCGTACTTTTGCTCTGCATCCCCGCGCTCAAACTCGTTAATTGAAACCGGCATGTCCCTTCGTATCGCACTGTTTGCAAAATCCTCTATCCTGGTGATCTCCTCCTCGGTCAGGTTGGAGTGGTGCGTGATGTCAAGCCTGGCGTAGTCCTTCTCCTTGAACGCCGAGTGCTGCCAGATCCACGAGCCAAGCGTGTTTCTTGCCGAGGCGTTGATGACGTGCGTGCTTGTGTGGTTGCGCGTTATCCCAAGGCGCCTTGCAACGTCGATTGCGCACTTTACGGTCTCGCCCTCCCTTGGCGCGCCGCCCCTTGTCTCGTGGACGACGACATTGCCGTGCTTTGTAACATCGACCACGTCAAATCCTGAGATCCTGCCATGGTCAGGCTCCTGCCCGCCTCCCCTGGGGTAGAACGAGGTCCTGTCAAGCACCACGTACTTTCCGTCCGTCACCCTGAGGACCCTGGCGTCAAACTCGTGCGGGTCGTCCGAGTAGTACATCAGGTCCGTGTCCGGGGCGTTTCCAAGGTCCAGGTGTACTGCCTTCTCGGCCTTTTCGGACTGGTGCAGGTCTGACAGCCTCTCGTAAAACGTGGCCGGAATCTCCGTTATAATCGCAGTCTCCTTCAAAAAGTCGGGCGTGATTCCGTCCGACTCGTAGAGCCTTATTAGGTCGTCAACTGAAAGTTTCTTGTTCTGGCCCTTGATGGTGTTTGCAATGTTTGCCATCCTGACCCTGGACTCCTTGTACCTCTCCTTCTCTATGCCGAGTATTTTCTTGACGTCATTTCGAGTCCCCTCAAGTTCCGGATATGTGGACCTGAGGTAGTCGACATGGAGGTCTACCAGGTGGTCAAGGTCAAGGTCCCAGCCGAACCTGTCCATGGTTGCAAGAGTCCTTCGCAGTATCATCCTTAGGTTGTATCCGCCGCCGACGTTTGACGGGAGGGCCCCGTCGGATATGGCAAAGACCAGGGTCCTGAGGTGGTCTGATATCAGGTATATGCCCTCAAGCGGCGAGACTGTCTTTTCCATCCCAGCGTCGTCAATTCCTGCAAGCGAGGCGGCGCGCTTCCTTGCGGCAGTGAGGTCCTCCGAGTCGGCAAGCGTCCTTGCTATTGCCATGAAATATTTTGATATGGCGTCCGAGCCCGTGTCGATTCCCACCCTGTCTGTCAGGTATTTTGTAATCGGCCCAAAGCAGCAGTCATAAGCCGTGGGGGTGCCCATTGTAATCCAAGCAAACCTCTCAAGGCCTGCACCCATGTCTATTATCTTCTGGTCAAGGACGGTATAGTTTTCAAGCTCGCCCTGGAACTCGGTGAATACAGCATTGCCAAGCTCAAGACCCCTTACGAAATATTCAAGGGAGGAGCCAAATGAGCCCCCGCCTGCCCACACGTCCTCGACAAACACGACCTCCTCCTTTCTTATTCCGAACCTCTCGGTCAGGAGTTTAAAGTCAAGCTCGACGCACCTGTCCTTCCAGTACCCCTGCGAGTTTGGTATGCTGTGCTGGCCAATCATGCAGAAGCTTGAAAAGTGCCGTCCGGTAACTCCGACGTTCTCGATGTCCTTGAACCTGAGGCACGTCTGCGGGACTACAAGGGGGTTTGCGGGAAACTCAAAGACTACCTTTGAGCCCATCACCCTCTGAAAGTCGACAATAGATGCAATCGTAAAGTAAAGGTCGTCCCTCCACCTGCACACCACCGGATACCGGGAGACTGACTTGTGGCCGTTGCTTGTAAAAAACGACTCGACCTCCTTCCATGACTGGGTGTAGTCGAACCTTTTTTTTGTCGGCGGGTCGCCGATGAAAGAATAGCTGTTATCGATATGGTCCGGGCAGACGTTTTTTGAATCGTCAAGAACCCAGAAAAACCTGCCGCACTTGGAGCAGGACTTTCTCTTGAACCCCTCGCTTTCAAAGAGCGCGACCCTGTAGTACCTGTCGGGCTCGGATGAAAACTTGGCAAGAATTTGGTCCTTGTCCATTTTCAAAGTTTTTGCTCCGAAGGATATAACGATTCCCAACCAAGCCATTAAATAGGATCTTACGCGAGATTTTCTCATGTTCCTGTTTGAGAAAAAGGGATGGAAGGAAGGGGACTATGTCTTCACGTCCCAGCAGAACGGCGAGTACAAGGACATGATAATCGGCATGATTACAGGAATCGAGAACTCAAAGGTGGGGATTAACGGAATCATCGTCAACCCTGTGGGCCTCAAGAACAAGATAACTGCCGGCAAGGCGGGGCCCCAGTCGGTGGCAACCCTCAAGAACCCTGATCCAAAGGACCTGGTCTATGCGTTCATCTACAGGGTGGAGTACGACAACTTTACCGGAATATTTGACACTACAAAGGACGAGATAATCAAGCTCCGAAAGAACACCTACGACATTCTGATGGGCTGGATAAGGGAGTCCATTCCGGAGCTCATCAACAACGTGCTCTCGCTCCCGGAGGGGCCAGACAGGGACCAGGCAAAGCGGGTCCTCAAGCAGAGGATGGACACGCTGTACGACAAGGACCTCAAGAGGTACATGTACTCGATCTGCCGAAGTCTTAAGATCCTCAACTAATCGGGTCCGAGAATTTTTCCGCGTCATGCGCCATAGTTTTATATTATGGCTACTTGAAATTCCGTTTACAATGGAATACGTATACGCTGCCCTGCTTTTGCACAAGCAAAAGAAGGAGATCAACGAGGCAAACATTACAAACGTAATCAAGGCCTCCGGAGCCGCAGTAAACGAGGCTCAGGTAAAGGCACTAGTTGCAGCACTTGCTGACGTGAACATTGAAGAGGCAATCAAGGCTGCACCAGTCGCAGTAGCCGCCGCTCCAGCAGCAGCACCAGCCGCAGGCGGTGCCAAGGAAGAGAAGAAGGAAGAGGCACCTGCAAAGACTGAAGAGCAGGCAATGGAAGGCCTTTCAGCACTGTTCGGTTAAATTCAAGTTTTTTCTCTACACTTTTTTGTTGCTCCCTAAAGTTATTTACCATATCTCCTAATACCATGTGATTTGCCATTCTCCCTGCCAGTCCAGGATACCATCCTGGTCCTTGATCTTTTCGGGACGATGGCCTTTGCGGTGACCGGCGCCTTCAAGGCGATCGAGCACAAGGCAGACATTGTGGGAATCATAATCCTTGCCACAATCACAGGCGTTGCAGGCGGCACGATAAGGGATGTCATAATGGGGCACTTTCCTCCGCACTCGGTCTCCGACCCGTACTATGTCGGGATGACGGTGGCCACCGCAGTTGCAATCTTCTTCCTTTATCCGAGGATGCAGAGGCACTGGAACCTCTTCCTGAAGTTTGACGCGATAGGCCTTGGGGTCTTTACTGCAATCGGGGCCACGTTTGCCTATGAGGCCTACGGGATGAACTTCCTTGCAATAGCCCTTGCAGGCATGATTACTGCCGTTGGGGGAGGGATACTGCGCGACATGTTCGTAAACGAGGTGCCAATAGTGTTTGTAAAGGAGCTCTACGCCTCGGCAAGTTTTCTGGGCGTGGTGGTGTTCTATGCCGCGCTTTATGCGGGCTCAAACCTGGAGGCTGCGACCTTCGCGTCAATCGCGGTGGTGACGGCCCTGAGGCTTGTGGCAATGAAATACAACTGGAACCTTCCCCGCGCAAGGGGGCACTAGCTGCCTTCCTCGTACTGTGCAAAAATTCCGGCCCTTGGAAATTCCGCCCTGAAAATTTTGAAAAAACCGTCCTCGACCTTCGGGCCCAAATCTATACGTGGCGCGCTTGAAATGCACGTGATTGTGAGAAATTCTGAAATCTCGTTCCCAGGGCGGAATATCGGGGGGCCTACTGGGGGGTGTAGTTCTTCATCTTGCCTGCAAGCGCAGATGCCTGGGCGTTTGCCTTTGCAAGGGTCTGGTCCCTTGTCTCCTCCGTGAGGAATCCTGCCTCGACTGCAAGCGAGCGGGCCTGCTGGGCCGCCCTTGCAAGGATGAGGTTGACGTTCTCCTTTGTGACGTAGCCTATCTCTATCGATAGCGAGAGGGCCTCCTGGTGGGCCTGTGCAAACGCCTGGCGGTACTTTTCGACGTCTATTACAAGCTCTTCCTGGGTGTAGACTGTCTGCTCCTCAAGCGCGGAGTTGAGCACGATTCCTGCCTCTACCGGCTTGACGTCGAGCTTTGAGAGCAGCGTTGCAAGCTTGGTGGATATGATGTCGCCCTTCTTTGCGACGGTGGAATCCTTTGTAATCCAGACGGTTCCCTGGTCAATCTTTGTGGCAATCCCTGCCTCCTTAAAGTCTGTAAGGATTGGACCCGGAGTAATGCCGGTGTTTGCGGCCTTGATTGTTACATCGATGCTTGCCTTGTCCCCTCCCCTTGCTGCAAGCATTATCTTGTTCTTGCCAAGCAGTATGTTGAGCTTGTGCGGGCTCAGGTTTGTGAACATCAGTACACACTGGCCCACGAGCTTCTCGGCAAGCTTGTCAATTGCCGGAATCTTGAGGGCGGCGAGCGCCTTTTGCGCAACCTTGTCCTTTACGCTGAAAATCTCGACTTCGTCCTTGAACTTTTTTCGCAGGGGCAAAAGCTGTGACGACCTGACCTTCTCCATGCGCACAAGCGCGATTACCTTGTACTTTTTTGGCATCTCCTGCATCTGCTGGTACATCTTGGCCTTTTTGGCTGGGAAGGTCGTCCTGTTCTGGTGCATGCTACTTTGCCTCTGCCTGGGGCTTGACTACCTTGCCCATCGTTGTCTTTACCATTATCTTCTTGATGTTCTTGTCGCCGCTTGGAAGTTTCTTCTCGACGGTACTGATGACGGCATTCGCGTTTGCTACAAGGTCGTCGTCGGCCATCGTCTCGTCCCCTATCTTGCATGCCAGGGAGAGCGAGTTCCTCAGCCTCACCCTGATTGATGATCTGAACCTCTCAAGTATTGAGTCTATTGGCGCGTTGAACGGCACCGGGGTGGGCATCTTGCCCCTCGGGCCCATGAACTGTCCAAGGGTCTTGCCTACGTTTGCCATCAGCGTAGTGTCGGCAAGGAAAAAGTCGTACCCGTTTATCAGCTTGCGGGATTCGCGCTTGTTTGTCCCTATCTGGGCAAGCTGGGCCCCGTCCACTACCATGTCGGCGTTTGCGCCCTTGGCCTTGAGACCAAGGTCTCCGGAGGCGATGACGCACACTGATGCCGGCTGGTTGAGCTTCTTTGGGAGCTGGACCGTCTCGTTTATCGCAAAACCCTTCTTAACGTCGATATCCTTGAAAACCATGATTAGCTCAAGAGACTGCTTGAACTTTCTCTCCTTCTGGTCCTTCTTTGCCTCGGTGACCATCTGGGCTATCTGAGACTCGTTGATCATTACGATGGTGCTTGCTGGGAGCCTATTTTTAATCCTTTACGAGGAAAACTGGCAGGCAACCGGCGGGATCTAAAAATTTCATCTTATCAGGTTTAAGTTGTAAGAACATCAGGTTTAGACAATAGAACTTACATTTATTAAATAGGAACAAAAAGTAGCTCGCAAACTTGCACAAATTTGACGAACTTGACATGAAAATAATCACCGAGCTTACGCGCGACGGCAACATCTCCGTTCCAAACCTGTCCAAGAAGCTCGGCATAAACACCTCTGTCCTGTACAGCAGGATAAAGAGGCTGATGAAAAAGAAGCTTATCAAAAAGTTCACCATACTGGTGGACGAGTCCCTAATCGGGATTGGGGTGCGTGCCACGATGGGCATAAACAGGGATCCAAAGCTCAAGGACCCAATTCACAGGGCGCTCATGAAGACGCCTGAGGTAATCGAGATCTCGGAGGTAACAGGGAGGTTTGACATCCTGATAACGCTCCGCTCCAAGAACCTCGAGGAGCTGCACACTGTGGCAATCGAGAAGATTGGAAAGATAGAGGGAATCCAGAACACGGAGACCTTTGTAGAACTGCAGCGTACCGACAAGGATCCGGTCTATACCGTAATAGAATAATCTTACTTGAACTTGTCGTCCCACTTGCCCGAGTTTATCTCGGCCGTTACTTCCTTGGGGTTCTTGCCGTCAACCTTTATCCCGAGGCAGAGGCATGTGCCGATTATCTCCTTGGCAGCCGCCTTGTGGTCGGTAGCATAGGACGAGTCCAGCTTTATCTTTGCAACCTTTACGGCAGAATCAAGGGTTATCTCGCCCACCCATGTGGCGCCCGAGGTGCCAGAGCCCTTTTGCAGCCCGGCCTCCTTTAGTATGAGCGCTGCGGCAGACGGAATTCCGACATCGACGGACCACTGCTTGGTCTTCTTGTCGACGGTTACGGTGACTGGCACCTTCATGCCCTCGAAATCCTTGGTCTTGTCGTTGATTGCGTTTACTATCTGCAGGATGTTCACGCCGAGCGGCCCGAGTGTAGGACCCAATGGAGGGCCTGCGCTTGCCTGGCCTCCCGTTACCAGCGCGGAAACTGTTTGAACATCTGCCATGATTTCATTAGCCCCTTTTCTTTAAATTTAATCCTTGCTATGCTGTCGAGGGCTTGAGATAGTTTGCGTCGACAGTCACCGGCAGCTGGTATGGCGCGTCAAGCAGGATGACTGTGGCCTCCTCCTTGTCATGGTCGATCCTTGTGATGGTTGCCTTCATTCCCTTGAACGGGCCTCCTATGATTTCTACCACCTGGTCTACCGAAAGCTCGGACACGGTGGACTTTTTCACGAGGTATCCCTCGATGTCCTTGAACTGGAGCTCGCCCCTAAGCTGGCCCCTGATGTGCCTCATTCCCTGGAGTGCGTCAAATGCCGCGTTTGCATCGATTGCCTCAATCACGACGTATCCCTTGAGGTTCTCAAGCAGCAGCACCGACTGGAGGTTGAGCTTCTTCAGCTTTATCCTGTTCTCCAAGAGTCCAAGGACCACCTTCTCCTGCCCGCCCGTAGTCCTTACGGCAAAAAAGTGTGATTTTACTTCTTGTGTCAATCCTATCTGTGTCCCAAGTTGATTACTGCAAATGTAAACTGAATAATGAAACCGATGCCGCCTACTGTTGCCATTCCGAGCACGACCAGCCTGAGGTGCTGCATATAGTCGTCCTTGTCGGACTTTCTGGCAAGCTTGATGGTGTTTGCCATGTCCTTTAGCATCTGCCTGGGATTAAACATAAAAAACGATACGCCGGTGGACTTATAATCCTTTTTTAGGGCGCGTGCGGCCTTTGGGGAATTTTCCGGCATCACTTTACCAGAAGGACCGGAGCCGCTGCCCTTTGCGAGACCGCGATTGAGATGCTGCCAAGCATGAGCCTGTTGTCGCCCCTGCCGCGGGTGCCCATAACTATCAGGTCGATGCCTCCCGAGTTGGCAAATGTCACAAGCGAGTCCGCAACGGAAGACGAGACTATCACCTCGGTCTTGACCGGGATTGCAAACCTTTTTGAGAGCTCGTCCATCTTGGCAAACTCCTTCTCCATTGCGGCAAGCCTCTCCCTGTCGACAATCTTTGGGCTGGTCTCAAGCGACTCGGGGGACGTGTCCTCAAAGGAGGAGCCTGTCATCACGGTTCCCACGATAATCGAGGATCCGTACTTTCTTGCCAGGTCGAGCGCAAACTCAAATGCCCTGTTTGAAAACTTGGAACCGTCATACGGTACAAAGATCTTCCTGACAAGCGAGGCATCTGTCTCCCTGCAGGCAAGATCAGAGCAGACTATCTGGGACTGGCGGACGGATACCGGAATCTCGTGTAGATGGCCGCACCTTCCCTCCTTGCACTCCTGCCTTACCCTTTCTATCCTTATGGTGTATCGTGACATGCCTGCCGTATGCCATTACTTGGGCCTGACGCGCCATAAGGGTGAGTTTGTCTGAAAAGGGGAAACACCCCTAGGGCGGGGGGATTAAGGTCCCGTAATAGATTTTAAAACAGCCCCGTCCCCCACCTATCTCATGCAGCTTCTTGTCGCATACGAGTCCGACCCGGCGGGGTTTAACATGGCCTCGCAAATCATCAGGGGGATGGGGGAGAGAAGGGACGGGCTCTACCGCGGCAGGAAATTTGACCTGCTTGTAATTCCAACGCCGGCAATCTCTGCCGACTGGCTTGAGGAAAAATACCACTATGACGGCTATGTATTCCTGTCCAAGCACGCCTCCGAGAGCGGCACGCTTGCGCTGACGTGCCACAGCACGGGAAACTTTGGCGACGCCAAGTTCGGCGGGCTTGCCCGCCAGGTGGCAGTCCCCCACCCGTACCTCCAAAAGTCATACATGAGGAGCCTCTGGGAAAGGAGGGCCGACTTTGAAAGGTTTGAGATAACAATAGAGGCGACGCACCACGGCCCGACAGCGCTTTCCAAGCCGGCCCTCTTCATAGAGATTGGCACCACGGAGAAGGAATGGAACGACAAGGGACTCTGCAGCGAGATTGCAAAAATTGTAGAAAGGGAGTTTGAGGCCGAGCCGCGCAAGAGCAAGGTTGCAATCTGCATAGGCGGCACGCACTATCCTGAAAAGTTCAACAGGGAACTTATCGAGGGCGAGTTTGCGCTTGGCACTGTCGTGCCAAGGCATGCGCTTGACGGGCTTGACGAGGATCTGTTCCTCCACATACTTGAGAGGAACCGGGAGGCCACGCACGCCCTTGTCGAATGGAGGGGCCTTGGAAGGAACAAGCAAAAGATAATTGCAATGCTTGACAATGCGGATCTGGAGGTAGTAAGGGTTTGAGGATTGACGCGCTTGTATACAGGAAGCTGCTCGAGGTGCCAAAGGGAAAGGTCACAACATACGGCGAGCTTGCCAAGGCAGTAGGCCTCAAGAACGGCCAGCGCGCTATTGGGAGGATTATGAACAAGAACCCGTATCCCGTGATTGTGCCGTGCCATCGAGTGATAATGTCCACCGGCAGGGTGGGTGGATATGCGTGGGGCGAGAAGGTGAAGACAAGGATGCTTGAAAGCGAGGGCGTAAAGATAAGGGACGGCAAGATTGAAGATTCGGCGCTAATCCACAGGTTCTAAAAATCGCCGCATCCCAAAACTGCCGGGACGCTGTACCGCTATTTCTTTGAACGGACTTCTTCTATCAGGGACCTTAGGTGTGCAAGGTTCCTTACCTGGTTTCCGCTTACCTGCTTGTAGAGATTCCAGTAGGACTCGTTTGTGATCTCCTTCCTTGCCTTGGAAACCTTGAGCTGGTGGCGCATCGCGCGGATTCTCCTGACATAGACCTGCTTCTTGCCAATCCTTGCGCCCTTCCTTCCCTTCTTTGACCCCTGCTTGGTGCTGCGCTTCCTGCGCTGGGCCTTCTTGAAGTGGGACCTTCCCTTCGAGGTTCCCTTTATCGGCTTGACCTCGATTACGTTTGCGGTAACAAGGCTGCGGATGTTGCCGCGGGTGATTGCGTCTGCCACGTCGTCGATGTAGTTGGGATCGAACTTTATCCTGTCCAGCCCCACGCCAAGAACCCTTGACACGAGCTTGCGCTTGGTCTTAAGATTTACTACCACTTGTTGACACCCTCGCGTTGAAAACCTTGAAGTTCTTTTCCTTTGCCTTGGCGATTATCTCAAGCCTCTTCTTCCTTCCGACCCCGTGGGCGAACCTGACGCCGTCGGTCTTGGGGTTGAGTTTTTCCAAGTCCTTGATGTTGTAAACTAGATTATCTGTATATCCTGACGGGTGGAGGCCCCTTGCAATCCTCGGTCCCCCGTAGCCTATCTTGACAAGCGAAGGCCAGCCCTTCTTCTGCTTCCTCTGGTGGTTGTCGATACCTTTCGGTTTTCGCCAGTTCGGGGCAAGCCTGGCATATCTCCAGCTTTCCTGCCTTACAAAAGACGGTTTATGTTCTAGAACTTTTTTCCTAAGTTCCAGCGCTTCCTTGTTGATCGGCATGTAGCGTCTTTGCCTGAATTTTACAATAAATACGTTTCTTGGACGCTGAGGAATGATCCGAAGAGATAATAAGGAAAATACGAAGAAACGAGTTATCCGATGATCGAGGATTTGGAGCAAGCCAGCACACGCCTTCTTGTATCCCAGTTGGACCAAATCGGTATCAAGCCTTCGAAGGTCCGGAGGAACCTGCAGGTCCAGGAACTTGTCGATATCATAGTCCAGAAGAACGAGGGCACGCTTACTGCCAACAAGGCAATCTCGGTCAAGACCGGCAAGTATACGGGGAGATCCCCGGACGACAGGTACATAGTTGACGATGACCTCACCCACGGCACTGTTGACTGGGGAAAGGTAAACCACCCGTTCCCTTCAGACAGGTTTGACAGGCTTTTTGAGAAGATGAAAAGGCACCTTGAGAAAAGGGAGATCTTTGTCTTTGACGGCTTTGTGGGGGCGGACAAGGAGCACCGGCTTCCAATCAGGATTATAACGGACCACGCGTGGCAGAACCTCTTCGTAAGGCAGCTCTTCATCAGGCCCACTGCGGAGGAGCTCGAGTCGCACAAGCCCGAGTATACAGTCTTTGCAATAAACGACTTCAAGGCAATCCCGGAGGATGACGGGACAAGGACGGACGTATTCATAATGCTAAACTACTCAAAGAAAATCGTCCTCATCGGAGGCACGCCCTATGCAGGCGAGATAAAAAAATCAATGTTCTCGGTAATGAACTACCAGCTGCCCCAAAAGGGGGTCTTTCCAATGCACTGCTCTGCCAACATCGGCAGGAACGGCGACACCGCGCTCTTCTTCGGCCTGTCCGGGACAGGCAAGACGACGCTTTCCGCAGACTCTAACAGGATGCTCATAGGCGACGACGAGCACGGCTGGTCCGACAGGGGAGTATTCAACTTCGAGGGAGGGTGCTATGCAAAGTGCATAAACCTCAACAGGGATGCCGAGCCGCAAATATGGGACGCGATAAGGTTCGGGACGGTGCTTGAAAACGTTGTAGTAGACAAGGAAACCATGATGCCCAACTTCAACGACAGCAGCCTCACGGAAAACACAAGGGCGGCATATCCAATCGACTACATTCCAGGCGCGGTAATTCCAAGCCTTGGCGGAAACCCAAGCGTCATAATCTTCCTTACCGCCGACGCATTTGGCGTCATGCCGCCGATTGCCAAGCTGACAAAGGAGGGAGCAATGTACCACTTTATGTCGGGATACACAAGCAAGCTTGCTGGCACCGAGAGGGGAATCACAGAGCCCAAGGCAACGTTCTCTGAATGCTTTGGCGCGCCGTTCATGTCAAGGCACGCGTCTGTCTATGCAAAGCTTCTGGGCGAGAAGATAACCAAGCACAACACCACCGTATACCTTGTCAACACGGGGTGGTCGGGAGGCCCGTACGGGATAGGGAAGAGGATGAACATCAACCACACCAGGAGGATGGTAACGGCGGCGCTCAACGGCGAACTTGCAAAGGTGAGCTACAGGCACGACGCAGTCTTCAACCTCGATGTGCCAACGGAGTGCAGCGGCGTACCGTCCGAGGTGCTGAACCCGAGGAACACGTGGTCGGAGAAGGATGCATATGACAACTCGGCAAAGAAGCTTGCGCAGATGTTTGTGGAAAACTTCAAGAAGTTTGGAAGCGTCTCAGGGGAAATAACGGACGCCGGCCCGCGCGCCTAGTTCCTGCGCCGGACAAACAGGCCGACCGCGCCAATCACTGATATTATGCCTGCAATTATTGCAACTTCCGTGGGGGGTATGCCGAGTTCTGAAAAGTCAAGGATGCCCCTTTTTGCAGGCTCGCTCACAACGGCGGTCTGATATGCATTGTCAGTCCCGTTTGGCACCTGTATCTGTGCAAGGATCCAATACTGGCCCCTTTCATATGCCGCAAGGGAGCCGCTGTCGCCTGGAAGTAGGGAGGTGCTTTTTTTGTTCCCGGTCCCTGCATTGATAAGCGAGATTTTTGCATACGTCCACTTGCCGGGATAATCGAGGGAAAAGTACAGCGTTCCGTTCCTCTGGTCTGCCAAAATGGTCCCCCGCGTCTCGTGAACTATCACGGGTATGCGGTAGGTCGTACTTGGGTCATGCAGTACCAGGAACCCGTCGTAGTCGCCCGCCTTTTTCCCGGTTGCGGTTATCGTGACGTCGAGGGTGCCGTTTGACTGGGAGTATGAGAACGCAAGGCTGGGCTCGGCCGAGACAAACGTGGCCCTGATATTCGGCACCGGCTGCCCGGAAAGCGGCCTGAGGTGTACCGTCCTTTCTTCCGACGGCTGGCCGTAGGACAGCGTGAATACCAGCTCGTGCGGGGTTGGAACAAGGTCTGCGTCGATTGCGCGGGTGACGTTGAGTCTTCCGCTGCCTATTGCGGAGATTGGGAAGATCTTGCCGTACGCGTCAGTGACTGGGTCGGTGGTGGTGACAAGGATGGAAGCGACATCGGGCGGGGAGAGTCCGGGATACTTTTGCAGGAGCAGCGCCGCCGCACCGGCAACATGCGGGGCTGCAAAGCTTGTCCCGCTTGTGACGTTATACTTTCCACCGAGGGTCGTCGAGTTTACAAAGACACCCGGGGCCACAAGGTCCGGCTTGATGTAGAATGGCGAGACCGGCCCCTCGGAGCTGAAGGGGGCAACAAAGTCTGGGTGGAAGAACACGTCCATCCTTGCGACTGCGCCGCGGCCAAGCGAGTCATTGAGCGACTTGCCGTCCTCGCCAGACATCGAAAGGACGGGGATGGTGGGGGCAAAACCCGAGGTGCTGTTCGGCTCCACAAGCTCGCCCACAAAGATGCCGGTCTCGTTGTTGAAGACCACGAGCGCCCTTGCGCCAAGCCTTGCGGCATTCTGTTCCTTCTCGGCAAAGTAGACCTTCTGACCAGGCACGTCGCTTCCCCTCTCCTCAAGCAGTATGGAACCGCGGACATTGACTCCCTTGAGGTCCTGGTCCCTGCCGTAGCCCCCCCAGACAAGTTTTGCAGAAATCGGCATGTCAAGCTCGCGCGTCCCCACCATGGGAAGCACCTGGTACTGGGTCTTGCCCACCTGGAAGGTTGCGGTGAGGCTTGACGTGAGGTTGTTGTACGACGCGCCTACGGTGATTGCGTTCCTGTCCATTCCGGGGCTCCCTATGGTGTCGTTCCTGGGGCCGTTGTTTCCAGCCGCGACCACCACCACCGTGCCCTTTCTTACGGCCCCGTCAATTGCCCCGTCTATCTGGTCGTTGGTCCTGTTGATGCCGAGGCTTATGTTTACCACCCTGGCCCCGTCCTGTACCGCACGCTGTATGGCGCTGACTATGAGGTTGGACGAGACGGATTCGCCGGTGTTTGAAACCTTGTAGGCAAGAAGCCCCGCCTTTGGCGCCATCCCGCTAAAGTTCCCGTCGGCTGCGATGATGCCTGCAACCTCGGTGCCATGGCCGTTGGTGTCAAGGGGGGGCAGGCCGGGGCTGACAAAGTTGTATCCCCCGACCACCTTTCCTCCAGACCCGTACCCCCGCAGGTCGGGGTGATCAAAGTCGATTCCCGTGTCGATGACTCCGACCTTTATCCCGCCGCCGTCCAGGCCCTCAAGCCTTGCAGCCTTTACGCCGACAAGCTCTATTGACTTCTGGAGGCCTGAGGCAAGTTCGGCCCCGCTTGATTGTGAAACTAGCAATACAATGCAGAAAATGCAGACAAGGGAGAAAACAATGATCCTGCTTGACACAACTTATCTCCGGTCTGGCTAGCTAAAATGCCTTTTTTCAAAAGCCATAAATTGCAATGGCAATGTGAGATCTCCATGGCAAAATACGAGCTTCCAAAATTACCGTATGCATATGACGCGTTGGAGCCGCACATTGACGCCAGAACAATGGAAATTCACCACACCAAGCACCACCAGGCATATACTGACGGCCTGAACAAGGCGCTTGAAGCCCTAGGGTCTGAGTTCCAGAACATGGAAATCACAAAGCTTCTAGCAAGCGTTGAAAAGGTTCCCGAGGCATCAAGGGGGGCGGTAAACTTCCACGGAGGCGGGTTTGAAAACCATGCCCTGTTTTGGACAAGCATGAGGAGCGGCGGAGGCGGCAAGCCAGGCGGAAAGCTGGCAGACGCAATCAATGCTACGTTTGGCAGCTTTGACAGCTTCAAGGAAAAATTCACAAAAGACACCATCGCAATTCAGGGAAGCGGTTGGGGTTGGCTTGTGTATAATCCGCAGAGCAGGAAAGCCGAGTTTACGACGATGCCCAACCAGACAAGTCCAAGGACAAAGGGATTCATCCCACTGCTGGGGCTTGACGTCTGGGAGCATGCGTACTACCTCAAGTACCAAAACCGCAGGGCGGACTATGTAGGTGCATGGTGGAACGTCATCAACTGGGAAGAAGTAGACTCGAGACTGTCAAAGGTTTCAGCTTAAACCCTTTTTCTTTTTGTTTCCGATATTTCGCACCACATGATCCTGCGCCAGGGCAAAAGGCCGGATGCCTGCAACTGCCCGTCGACGGGCCAGAGGATGCCTCTGGTTGATTTTTTCAGACCGTACCCGTTCAGAATGAATTTATAGGCGGGCAAGACAGTTTTTTGCAAATGAGCGAAGAGCAGGCCCAGGCCCTCATGCAGCAGATGCAGGCCCTTGAGGGATATCTTTCAGACGTATTGCAGAGGGAAGAATCCGTGATGAGGCTCTTGCACGAGGCAACGGGGGCAATCGAGTCCATCAAGGCAATCGGTGCCGGAGGGGATGGCGAGACGCTAGTACCTGTGGGCATGGGGGCATACGTCAAGGCAAAGGTCGAGCCCGACCAGAAAATACTTGTCCATGTCGGCGCAGGTGCCTCGATCGAGCAGGACAGGGATTCGGCAATCAACTATGTCGAGTCAAGGATAAAGGAGCTGGAAATAGTATTGCAGCAGCTGGCGGCCCAGCGACAGGAGGTCTCCCAGAGGCTTGAGCAAGGCCAGCAGGAAATGAACAGACTTATACAATCAAGCCGCGGTTCTACGCAATAAGGAAGTCTGTCATGTTTGAAAAACTACGAAATGCGTTCTCGTCAGCAGTAAAGAGCTTCGGGGAGAAGGAGCTCAAGGAAAAAGACATCGACGAGGTGCTGTTCGAGCTTGAGATAGCGCTGCTCGAATCGGACGTGGCAACAGAGGTGATAGACATGATAAAGTCAGACCTCAAAAAGCAACTCGTCGGCACAACAGTCCAGAAGGACGAGGTGGACGACTTTGTCAGGCAGAGCCTGAGGAGGAGCATCCATGCAATGTTTGACGCCACCCCGAGGATAGACATTCTGTCAAACATACAGAAGAAGAAGGAGACGGGAGAGCCCTACATAATCTCGTTCATGGGGATCAACGGCACTGGCAAGACCACCACTATAGCCAAGTTTGCAAGTATGCTTAGGGAGAACAAGTACTCGGCCGTGATTGCCGCAGCTGATACCTACAGGGCCGGAGCGATCGAGCAGATAAGCGAGCACGGCAAGCGCCTCAATGTCAGGGTGATAGCCCAGAATTACGGTTCAGACCCTGCCGCGGTGTCGCGGGATGCGGTGCTCTATGCCAAATCCCACAAGATTGACTGCGTGCTTATTGACACGGCGGGAAGGATGCAGACAAGCAAGAACCTCATGGACCAGATATCGAAGATAAACAAGGTGGTAAACCCGGACCTGAAACTGTTTGTTGGAGACTCGCTTGCGGGAAACGACACGGTGAGCCAGGCACGTGAATTTTACAATTATACAAAGTTTGACGGAGCTATCCTTACAAAGAGCGACGCAGATGCAAGGGGAGGAGCCGCGATTTCAATTGTCAAGATTACGTCCACCCCGATTCTCTATCTGGGAATAGGGCAGGAATACAAGGACCTCAAACCGTTTGACAAGGACGCATTTCTCGAGTCGATATTTGGGGCACAAGAGCCCGCTCCTGAGATCCGGGTAAAACCACCGCAGCAGTCGGACGAAAGGTCCGAGAGGAGGGACGAACCTGCACCAATAGCTGCGGAAGTGCCGGAACTAAAACTAGAATCAAAGATAGAATCAAAACCAGAACCAAAGATAGAACCAAAGATAGAACCAAAACCAGAACCAAAGATAGAACCAAAACCAGAACCAAAGATAGAGCCCAAGCCGGAGCAAAAGGCCGAGACTACAAGGCCTCCACAAGGTGACCGGGAGGAGGAGCTTGGCGAGCCCGGGGATCCGTTTGCCGGAATTGCCACCAAGGACATTGAAAAATATTCCGACCTCTATGACGTCCCGCCGCCTGAGACCGACGACGAGGCAAGGAAGCTTGCGTCAAAGATAAGGAAATGGGTCTCCGAGGGAAGGCCAAAGCCTGGCAAGGAGAAAGAAGTTATTGAGGAGGGAGGGGAAGAGGAGGAAGCCGGGGAGAAGGAAAAAGAGGATGAAAAGCAAAAGAAAAAGCGCTCCATGTTTGGATGGTTGAAGAAATGAGGCTGAAGACAAAGGACCTGCTTACGCTAAACGAGCTTGACAAGGCCGAGCTGCTCGGACTTGTTGACACGGCAATCAGGATGAAAAAGGAACTGAGGAGGGGCATCTCAAGGCCGCTGCTCAAGAACAAGACGCTTGCAATGATATTCCAAAAGCCCTCGACAAGGACGAGGGTGAGCTTCGAGACTGGGGTGTTCCAGCTCGGGGGCCATGCCCTGAACCTTTCGGCAGATGACCTGCAGCTGAAAAGGGGGGAGACGATAGAGGACACGGCAAAGACTCTCTCCCGCTATGTCGACATCATAATGGCCAGGGTCTACTCCCACGAGGAGCTTGAGCTCCTCGCAAGGAACGCAGAGGTCCCGGTGATAAACGGGCTTTCAGACTCGTTCCACCCCTGCCAAATACTTGCCGACCTGATGACCATGAAGGAGAGGAAGAAGAAGCTTGCCGGGCTGAAGCTCGCATGGATTGGGGACGGCAACAACGTGTGCAACTCCATGATTTACGGCTGCGCAAAGGCGGGAATCGAGATGAGGATTGCTACGCCCAAGGGATACGAACCGAACGCCCAGGTCGTAAGGGAGTCGTCCAGACTTGGCGAAATAAGGATTTCAAACAGCCCGGAGGCCGCGGCAAGGGGCGCCGACGTGGTGGTCACCGACACATTCGTGTCAATCCACCACCAGACGACTGACAGGACAAACGACTTTCTGCCCAAATTCCAGGTCAACTCGGCACTCATGAAAAAAGCCGACCCGTCCGCGATATTCATGCACTGCCTCCCAGCAAAAAGGGGGCAAGAGGTTACAAGCGACGTGATTGACGGACCGCAGTCTGCGGTCTGGGACGAGGCTGAAAACAGGCTGCACGCGCAAAAGGCGCTGATGGCGGCCCTCTTGTCAAAAGCCTAAGTGGGCCTTGCAGCCCCGCAGTTTGAGCAGTGGTCCTGGGACTTGAGGGTGTAAAACCCGCACTTGAAGCAGAGCCAGTCAGGCTGTGCGTCCTCCTCGGCCTGGTGCTGCTTTGCAGCTGCCTCCTCCTGCCTTTGCATAGTTTCGGTGCCGGCGTCGAACTTGTCAGCCCAGTGGGTCCTGGTCTCGTACTGGATGGGACCAGTCTCAACTGTGTGGATGGTCTGCTTCATCTTCTTGTTGCTCCATATGAAAATTATCACGGCAATCATTCCAGCGCCCCCTGCCATCCCATATGTTATCATGTTTGACATGCCTCCGGCAGTGGTGTTTGAAACGCCGCCTGCCGCGGTTGCCGTCGTGGTAAACGCCGGAGCGCCCTTGACGTTATAGGCCTGTGCCTGGCCCTGGACGCTTACTGTACCGGATGCCGGCTGGTCGATTGTTCGGATGTGGTATGGGGCGTCGACTGTAAAGTCCGAGTCCTGCTGGTTGACGTTCATTGCCCCGGATTGGAGGCTGCTTACGCCCGTGGAAAATGTTGTCACCGCCACCTTTGCCCCCTGGTAGTTGAGTACGTTCGCGTCTGACACTATGTATGACGGGTCAAAGAGGTGGTCCCACTTGTCAAGTCCCTGCTGCTGGTAGAGAACTGAAGGGTTCATGAGGTTCTGCTGCAGGATCTTCTCTGCAGGGGTTCCCTTGATGATGTCATAGACCGCAGGGAGTTCCTTCTGGAATAGGCTGATTGGATAGTTGATCTCAAGGGTGCCGTACTGGCTGGTGGAAACGTTCACGGGGCTGTTGAGATTAAAGCCTGCCCATGCGGCGTCAAGTATGAAAGGTGTGCCTCCGCCCGAGATGCCTCCCTGGGTCGTTGCAGTTCCCTGGTACAGGACATAGCTCCCTATCGTGGGTACAAGGTCAATAAGGTATGTGATTGAGGCCTCCGTAGGCCCTCCGTTTATCTGAGCCTCGTAGTTCAGCCTGTATCCTGTGATGCGTGCCGAGCTCTCAGTTGCGCTGAGCGCGTTGTTAAGCTCGGTCATCAAGCCAATGTTGGCGGAATCGTTGGAACCTGTCTGGAATGTAATTGTCATGTTCTTCCCGTCCAGGGCATCCTTTAGCTTCCCTCCCTGGGGGTAGTCTAGGTAGACCACGCGCGTGAACTTGAAATCGGGGGTTATCAGCGCGCCGTTGATTGGTATGAAGGCGTTAAAGTCTGTGGTGGCCCACGCGTTGGAAAGTGTCCCAAATAGTACAATGCCTCCTAAAACGATGACTAGAGTCTTCAACCATGATAATATGCGTCAAGGTCAGTATTATACCCAGAATCGATTCTCATTTTTTGCGAAAGAGATTTCATGACCTTTCCCCTGGCAGGGCGGGCTTGAACGGAAGGCGATCAAGGTTTACTAATAGATGAGAAACTAGCTCCGGTTTTAACCGATGGTGACACATAGAGAAACGTTCCTACACGGACTGCACATGTAAGTAGGGACACTCCTAGTCAAAACATGTGCAGCCACCCCTACCACGGCGGGCGCTCCTGCAGGGCGCCCATGACGCCGTTATTAAGGGGAGTTTCTCCAAAGTTACAACGTTTATAAGAGCTCTATCAAAATTTTTTGTAAATAGGTAGTATAGATGGCATATTCGCAAATATTACGCAGATCACGCGAGGAGAAGACCAACTATGGGAGGAGAAGGAACCTGCTCATGGGTAGGCGGGACTTTATCACGGTTCAGATTTCAAACGAGAACACTCTTGTCCAGATCCACAAGCCGGAGATTGCCGGCGACAAGGTGCTCTCCTCTGCACACTCTAGGTTCCTCATTAAGAAGGGCTGGAAGGGATCGAGAAAAAGCATCCCGGCGGCGTACCTGACCGGATACCTTGCCGGGAAGAAGGCACTTGCAAGCGGTGTTGATAGCGCGGTGCTCTATGTCGGTACAAGGAGGTACACGCAGAGAATCGCAGCCGCATTGAAAGGAATAATAGATGCAGGTCTAGAGGTACCAGCAGATGAGGAAACCTTCCCATCTGAGGAAAGGATCACCGGAAAGCACCTCAAGGTCGCAAACGAGATCCAGAAGGTCAAGTCATCCATAGACAGCGAGGTAAAATCCAAATGAGCAGGTCAGAGACAAGGCAGAGATCAAGAGAGCCCGAAGTGGTATGGGTGCCAAGGACAACGCTTGGCAAGCTAGTCGCCACTGAGAAAATTACAACCATGAAGGAAATTTATGAAAACGGTTATCGAATTCAAGAGGCGGGAATAATCAAAAAATTGTTGCCCGGCATCAAGACCGAGGTCATCGATGTGGGCATTGTGCAAAAGCAGACCACAAACGGCGAATATACGAGGTTCAAGGCGCTTGTGGCAGCAGGCGATGAAAACGGCTGGCTCGGAATCGGACAGGGCAAGTCAAAGCAGATGAGGATTGCGATTGAAAAGGCTACCAACCAGGCATATCTCAACGTAAGCCCGGTCAAGCTGGGTTGCGGAAGTTGGGAATGCAAGTGCGACCAGCACCACTCCGTACCGTTCAAGGTGAGGGGGAGGGGAGGAAGCGTTACAGTAGAGATAATTCCGGGTCCCAGGGGACTTGGGCTTGTTGCGGGAGGAAACATCAGGAACCTCCTGAAGCTTGCAGGCCTGAAGGACGCGTGGACCAAAAGCACCGGTTCAACAAACACAATGACCTCGACGTCAAGGGCCGTCCTGAACTGTCTGAGGCAGACATTTAGCCAAGGTTGAGAGAGATGGGCAAAGCTTTCCTGGTAGTCAGAATGAAGGGAACGATAAATGTCCCGCACTGGGCAAACACTACACTAGACTTGCTCCACCTTGACAAGAGGTTCAGGGCAACCATAGTGCCCGAGCGCGACAACACCAAGGGAATGCTAAACAAGATAAAGCACTATGTATCGTGGCAGGAAATCGACGCGACGACTGCAAAGGAGCTCCTGGAGAAGAAGGCAAGAAAGCAAGGCTACAGGAAGGTTACGCCTGAGGACATCTCGAAGCTTGGTTTCAAGACAACGGATGACTTGGCAAAATCAATCGCAGAGGGCTCGGTCGCCCTATCAAAGTTAAAGCCGTTAAAACCGTGGTTTGCACTGGCGCCGCCAAGGCATGGTTTCAAGCGAAGCACGAAGAAGATGTACGGCGAGGGCGGAATCCTGGGAAACCACAAGGAACTGCTCGCACAAGTGAGGCTAATGATGTAACATGGCAACAAGGCTGAGAAAGACCCGAAAGTACAGGGGAGGGAGAAACCACGGCTGGGGCCAGATTGGGCAGCACAGGGCCAGCGGGCACAAGGGAGGCCTCGGCAAGTCCGGCATGCACAAGCATCACTTCATCCGTATGCTCCTGACGGATCCAAACCATTTCGGTCATGATTCGACGCACCCGCCACATCCAAACCTAGTAAGAAAATGGGCAAGCGTGCGAGATCTGGACGACATCTACTCCAAACACGGCAAGCAGGAAGGGGGCAAGAAGGTCATAGATCTCTCGGAGCTTGGCTATGACAAGTTGTTAGGGGGAGGACAGACAAAGAATGCTTACGTTGTAAAGGTAGGACGATTCTCTGCCTCGGCAGAGGAAAAACTCAAGAAATCAGGTGGCGAGGTGCTCGCAGCAGCATGAGCGAAGAAGGTACATCCACCGGCTTTCTCCGAACAATAATTTCCAAGGCCGAGACCTACATACCGCAGGTTCCAAAACCGAAGAAGAAGGTATCGCTCCATGTCAGGCTGATATGGTGCGGAATAGCGCTATTCATCTACATGATAATGGGCCAGACGCCCCTTTATGGAGCAACCACTCCGGCGTTTGACTTTCTTGCATTTGCACGAGTAATCTTTGCATCACAGCAGGGTACGCTGGTTGAGCTTGGAATAGGCCCGATAGTCACGGCAGGACTCCTCATGCAGCTGCTAAAGGGCTCCGAAATCTTCCACCTCGACTTCAAAAAGCCCGAGGACAGGGAACTCTACCAGACTGCGACAAAGATAGTTACATACATTGTGATAATCGCCGAGGCCTCGCTTTACGGAATGGCGGTCTACGGCCCGAGGCTTCCAAACCATGAGGTTGCCCTAGTCCTAATCGGGCAGCTTATCGGAGCATCGATAATAATCATGCTTCTTGACGAGCTGGTCCAGAAGGGCTGGGGAATCGGAAGCGGCATCTCGCTCTTTATTGCGGCAGGCGTTGCCCAGCAGGTCGTTTGGGCGATGATAAGCCCCATCCCGGCAACTGACGGGGGACCGGTGGGGGTGCTTGCCAACATAGTGCACGCGTTCATACACAACGATTTTAGCAACCTGATGTTTAGGGCAAACCAGATCCCAAGCGTCTTTGGCCTGCTCATAACTGCAGGTGTCCTGCTCATACTGATTTACACCCAGGGAATAAAGGTGGAAATCCCAATCGTCTCGACAAAGTATAGGGGATTTTCGGCCGTCTATCCAATCAAGCTCATGTACGTGTCAAACATCCCCGTCATACTTGCATCCGCACTCACGGCAAATGCCGTATTCATAGGCCAGATAATGTGGGCAAACTTCAACCCGAGCAACGCAAACCCGTTCTTCAACTTCCTTGGAATGTTTGACCCTACCTCGCCATCCACGCCTACCGGGGGAATTCTGTACTATGTAACCGCCCCGAGGGGCCTTGATATAGTTGCCCTCGACCCGGCACGAGCTGTGGCATACATCCTTTTCATGGTGGGGATAGTCGTGCTCTTTGGAAGGCTCTGGATTGAGCTTGGAGGCCTTTCGGCCAAGAGCGCCGCAAAGAACCTGCTTGACGCAGAGGTCCAGATCCCGGGATTTAGGAGATCAAACCAGCCCGTTGAAAACCTCCTGCAGAAATACATCCCGTCTGTCACGATTATAGGCTCCATGATTCTTGGACTCTTGGCCGGGTGCTCCGACGTCCTTGGAACCTTTGGTTCCGGAACCGGAATGCTGCTCACAGTTGACATCTTGATTAACTATTACAACTTGCTGGTAAGGGAAAGGGTGGAGGAAGTAATGCCTGCCTTGGGTGCTCTGCTTGGCAGAAAGTAAGCGGGTAATCATAGTAGGAATCCCTGGCGTTGGCAAGACCACCGTCGTTTCCAAGGTGGTTGACATACTCAAACAGAAAAACATCAGCGTGAGCGTGTCGATTTTTGGCACGGTAATGTTTGACGAGGCAAAAAAGACCAAGGGGATACAGAGCAGGGACGACCTGCGAAAGCTTACAGTAAAGGAACAGAAGGACCTCCAGTCGATGGCGGCAAGGAAGATTGCCTCGATAACGGACGAGGCGGTAATCGTGGACACCCACGCCTTCATCTCGACAAAGGAGGGGTTCTACCCGGGACTCCCACACAACGTCCTTGAGATACTGATGCCGGACAGCTTTATCATGATAACTGCAAGACCCGAGGAGATTTACAACCGGAGAATGAAGGATACGACAAGGGCAAGGGACATTGTATCGATTGACGCAATCAAAAAGGAGCTTGATGTTACCAGCGCCATGCTGTCGACATGCTCCATACTTGTAGGATCGCCAATAAAGATGGTACTCAACACGGAAGGAAAGATAGAGGATGCTGCCAAGGGAATAGTAAGCGCGATGGGGTTTAACAATGGCACAAACCAGAGCTTCTGATACGGCAGTCGAGGCGGCAAGGGAATGCTCTCAACTTCACAAAAACAAAATGGAAGCAATCTGACTTGCTAAGATCAATAATAATTTCCGGTCCTCCAGCCATAGGAAAGACGACAATCGCAAAGGGGCTAGCGAGGGAGTTTGGGCTCAAATACCTCAGCGGAGGCGACGTCCTCAAGGAGCTCGCAAAGGACGAGGGATTTAGCACCGACAGGGACGACTTTTGGGATACCGAGGCCGGGATGAAATTCCTGAACATGAGGAAGACAAACCCGGAGTTTGACAAGATGGTGGACGAAAAATTGAAAAAACTGTACACGACGGAGGACGTTGTAATAACAAGCTACACCCTTCCGTGGCTTGTCAATGACGGGATTAAGATCTGGCTTGCGGGCTCGCAAGAGATAAGCGCAAAGAGGATGACTACCAGGGACCACATACCATTCGATGAGGCGGAGGAAATCGTGAAAAAAAGATTCGAGGAGAACAAGATGATTTACAAAAAACTTTACGGCTTTAACTTTGGTGACGACCTTTCGGTATTTGACGAGATAATAAACACGGACGGCCTCGGGCCCGCGCAGGTGCTCGAGCGCGCAACAGCGGCGGTGAAAAATCATTATGGTGCTAAAGCAGCTAGAAAACCTTAGGGTCATAGACCAGGACATTACAAACGAGTCGTACGGTACCTACTACGACAAGCGTTCGATCGAGCAGCTCCTCAACTACGGCTTCATACTGCTTGACAAGCCAAACGGCCCCACAAGCCACGAGACGGTGGCATGGGTAAAGAAAATCCTCAACGTCCCAAAGGCAGGGCACAGCGGAACCCTTGACCCACAAGTATCCGGCCTGCTGCCGATAGGTTTCGGGGAGGCAACAAAGGCCCTCATCGTGCTCCTCCTCGGACCCAAGGAATACCATGCCCTAGGGAGGCTGCACTCGCTGCCTAGCGCGGAAAACCTTGCGGAAGTCCTGCGGCAGCTGACCGGAAAGATCTACCAAAAGCCGCCCCAGCGCTCCTCAGTGTCGAGGCAGACAAGGGTAAGGGAGGTGTACGAAATAGATGTGATAGAGCAAAAGGAGCGGCTCATCCTCCTGCGCGTCCTGTGTGAGGCGGGAACCTATATTAGGAAAATATTCTACGACCTGGGAGAGATCCTGGGACCGGGCGCCACCATGATTGAGCTGAGGAGGACGCGCGTGGGCCAGTTCAACGAGGACTCGAACCTGGTAAAGATGCACGACCTAGTGGATGCGTATGCAATATGGCGGGAAAAAAACGACGAGTCAAAACTCCGGCGCATATTGATGCCAATCGAGTACTGCCTCAGCGAGATAAAATCTGTGGTCATAAGGGACTCGGCAGTCGATGCGCTGTGCCACGGCGCGCAGCTTGCCATACCCGGGATACTTGAGATGTCATACGGGATGCGAAAGGACGACCTCGTCGGAATCTATACCCAGAAGGGGGAAGTGGTGGCGCTTGCCCAGGCGATCATGTCGGAAGACGAGATAATCGAGAACACCAAGGGATTTGCATTTCAGATAAAGAGAATCATAATGGCACCAAACACGTATCCCAAGAGCTGGCGCTCCAAGATGGCACTTACAGTTAAAAAGGAACCCGACCCACCCTCTGAAAGTTGATCCCAAAAGGGGCTACGATATGCTTTGTAATAGGCGTGGTAAGCGCGGGGGTACTTGGCGCGTTTCTGTTCCAGGTTTCAAGCCAGGCCCCAAAACTCGTCTACCAGGAGGGAAGGTCGCTTTCAATCATCCCAGACAGGATAAACTACCACATGGGCCAGGAGGTAAAAATCAGGATAATAAACTCGGGCACGGATCCACTCACATTTGCCGATCCGTCGCTTGGACTTAAGATAAGGGGCCTTGACGGCACCATCATATACTCGCCCCCTACGGCAGGGCAATCCTACACCCTCATGCCGCACCAAGAAAAGATCTTTGACTGGAACCAGACAAGGACAGGCGGAGGGAAGGTCTTTGAAGGAAGGTACGACATAGAATCTAACACGTCACCTGAAGCCGGAAGCATCCTAAAGAAATCCGTCACGATAAACATCTTCCAGTAGGGGAGCCGAATACAACAAAGGCAAGTAACGTAATATATGGTCGAATTTTAAAGCGAGATTGAATCGGCGAACTTATGCCGGGGTCGCCTAGCCTGGTAGGGCGCGCGCCTGGAAATGCAAACCATAAAGCGCGTACTCGCAAGGGTTCGAGAGTTCAAATCTCTCTCCCGGCGCTTCAAATCTCCCCCTCTGCGCTATTACCATGATCAAGTCTCACTATGAACGGCTTTACCTCACAGATCCACGTTCAACATTTATAAATTTCAAGGATGAATCTCATTCTATGGATGAAAAAGATCTTGTACTGAAAGGAAAGGATGCGAAGAAGTTTCTAGAATCATTTTCAAAACCATTATCTGTAAAAGAGAAAAGAAAGATAGAAGAAGCAGAGGCATTATATGGAAAACACTGTGTTCTCTAGCTCGAAGTTAATTGAGCAAGATTTCATTAAGTGAATTGTCGTTTGGTGTATTGCAACCATCTGATGGTATCGAAAACATTGATTGCACTGAATTGAATAATAGTGATCCTCTTCTAGTAGATGATTTTGTACATAATCATGCAAGACTATCACATGATTCCAAGTTGACTACAGTTTATGTTGTACGATATAAGAAAAAGATAGTTGGATGCTTTAGTGTTTCCATGTTTGTGATAAAAGCTAAAAAACTAGAGGACAAAGAACGGATTAGTAATTCTCCAATAAAGTCATACCCTGCATTATTATTGGGGTAGATGTGTGTCGACAAAGACTTTCGAAGTGGTAACATCGGAGTACATATGTGCACTTTTGCTTTGGGGATTGCAAGTTTGGTAAGCAAGCGCGTTGGTTGTACATGTGTTGTATTGCATACTGATGAAAAGAAAATGTCATTTTACAGGGACAAATGTGGTTTTACCAAAGCCAAAGAAGAACCTATGGATAAAATGATATGGATGTACAGGCGTATCGTGTAATTCAGCATTGAAGATTTGGCAAAATTTTATTCATTGCGATACTGCAAAATGTTTATTTGCACTCCCGGCGCCTTTGATCTTACCATTTAAGTTTCCAACCTAAATTTTTGGAATTGAAAAAAATACGCAGGGCACCAAACTATCTTGGCTTTGCAGCATAACCGTCAGTTGTTGCAATGCCCTGCCACGATTGTAAGATAAAGATTCATGTAAGAATCACATGGGGGAACGTTTACCTTGGTCCTGCGAGGTCTTGTCCTTCTTGCGTGAGAAGACACCCTTTGCGGATAATATCATTGCCGCTATAATTACGATAGGAGGTCCGATTAGGACTATTATCAATTCCTGTCCAAATACAATATTTCTTGCAGGCTCTATTATAGGAATGTGAGTGCTGGTTGCATTTGGATTCTGGTAAACCAGCGTGGAAAACTCCATAAAAGAATTCCCACCTCCGATATTTATGAACCGGAAGGTCGTCAAACCTGGATCGCTAAAGGAATAAAATTTGTAATCTCCCCCAACCTGAGTTGCTCCATCAGTTCTGAAGATCTCTTTGCCATTTTGTGCAATTACAAGAGTATATGGAACCCCGCTTTCAATCAGTCTGCCTGTTATGCCATTGTAAAAATTGAAGACAAGGGTAACCTTTTCATTTGTAAGAATAATATGCGGCTCCCAAGAAAGATCGGCCTCATACAAATCATCTAGTGTTTTAATCTCTATGGGCCACTTAATGATTGGCTGCCCTGTGGCATCGGTGGCTACTTTAGGAACTTGCTGATTTACTACTATGGCTCCGTTCATCCAAGGATGGATGGAGCAGAAGTAGTGGTATATTCCAGGTTTTGTAAACGTGTACGACCAGGCCTGGCCGGGTTTGAACGAGCCACTTGAGAACAGTCCGTCAGGCGTACCTATATCGCTGGTCGTGGCAAATTGAATCCTAGTGATTCCTTTCCCGCTGGTGATATTGTGAATTTCCTTGTCTTTGTTGACCCATGTTACGGTATCACCAGCCTGTATTGTTAAAACGCTTGGGGAAAACCAGTCTGTCGTAGGTGTATCAAAATTTGGATTGGCTGCTCCGAATGGAATTGTCACAGTTTCATTCTCTGCAAGCGCGGGATGATCTATCTCCCCCACGCCAAATAGCACGAAAAATGAAACGCCAGCAATCCAAATTCTTTTGTTATCACATCGCAAAGAGGCGAATAGGTTGGGCACATTTATTATGCTTTTTCTTAATAATTAATTCTAGCTACTGTTTAAGGGTTCTAACGTAATGTTATACCTAGGTTCTGATGTATTTTGTATTAATTGCCATAATGGAATGAGCAAACTGGAATTTTTTCCAGCGTGATTATTATTCAATATCGCTCTATACGCTTATGGTAAACGGATTACTGAAGATAGCAATAGTTTCCAGTCTAATCATTATGGCATCCATTATAATAGTTGAACATGATTCTTCCAATGCCTATGCCGTATCGCAAGGGAGTGAAGCCCAGCACCAAAAACAGTTCGCGCAGAAGAAACAATATCTGCAAAGCCAAGTACAACAACCGGTCAATGAACAACAGCAGTCAGTGCAACAAAATTCATGGCAGAATCAACAGCAGGTACAGATACAACAGCAACAACAGGTTCAACAGCAAAATCAAATTCAACAGCAGGTACGACAACAACAGCGGGTTCAACAACAGCTGCAAATTCAACAACAATTTCAACAGATAACACAACAGCAGATTCAGCAAGTAATGCAACATCAGAATCAGCAGGTCCAGCAACAGCAACAACAACAGGTCCAGCAACAACAACAGGTCCAGCAACAGCAACAACAACAGGTCCAGCAACAGCAACAACAACAGGTCCAGCAACAGCAACAACAACAGGTCCAGCAACAGCAACAGGTCCAGCAACAGCAACAGCAACAGGTCCAGCAACAGCAACAACAACAGGTCCAGCAACAGCAACAACAGCAGCAGGTCCAGCAACAGCAACAACAGCAGCAGGTCCAGCAACAACAACAGGTCCAGCAACAA
Organism: Nitrososphaerota archaeon; assembly: GCA_021325615.1. Lineage (GTDB taxonomy): Archaea > Thermoproteota > Nitrososphaeria > Nitrososphaerales > Nitrosopumilaceae > Nitrosotalea. The sequence continues at coordinate 61,568 of JAJPGU010000031.1, forward strand.
CAACAGGTCCAGCAACAACAACAGGTCCAGCAACAGCAGCAGGTCCAGCAACAACAACAGGTCCAGCAACAGCAACA
>JAJPGU010000010.1 GCA_021325615.1 Nitrososphaerota archaeon
AGAGCATTGACAATCCAAACGCACTGAGCCCGCCGTTGAGCACGACAATCAACGTACAGTAGACTAGCAAACCAACAACTCACTTTCCCTTTTTTCCTTTTTTTGTAGAAAACAGTACTAACGGAAGTTAATCTCGTAAATCTCAGAGTTGTCCTAAATGGTTACGTTTGCTTCCTTTTCAGGTTGAATCGGCGCTCGATCTGTTTGAAGATAAACTTTGCAATCTTGTCCTTTTCCCTCCAGCCGGATTCTGCTTCTTTTTCAGAGTCTATGACTACGACGTTGTTCCGGTCCGGATTCTTCCTGTAGGCCATTCCAATGTCGTTTGCTACCATCATGTCTGCACGGGATTCCTGCATTTTTTTCCTCGTTGACTGTATGAGCCTTTCCCTTGACACATCGGTCTCGGCCTTGAAACCTACCAGGAATGTTTCCCCCTGAATCCTCTTCACCTCGTTTATGATCTTGGGGGTCTTTTTCATGGTCAGGGTGAGTCTGGATGAATCACTCTTGATTTTTCGCCTGCTGGGCCTCTCGACGGTATAATCGGAAACGGCAGCAGCAAGGATGGTAATGTCAAACCTTCTCCTCATCTCGCGTTTTACGGCCTCTAGCATCTCCATGCCAGTTTCGACCCTCACGATCTTTGCTCCCTTGGGCACAGGTTCGGTGCCAGGTCCGTAAATAAGGGTAACTTTTGCCCCTGCAGAGACAAATTCCTGCGCAAGCAGAACTCCTGTTTTGCCCGAACTGCGGTTGGTTATCACCCGAACCGGGTCTATATGCTCTGTGGTCGGACCGGCAGTAATAAGCACACTTGTCCCCTTGAGGACCTCGGACACGCCATGCTTGCCTAGTATGAATTCAAGCACTTGTTCGGGCTCGGCCGCCTTGGCCTTGCCCTCCACAAACTGCGGCGAAACGAAACTCACCTTGTCACTTAGAAACTCGATATTCCTAAGCACGGCGGGATTTTCATACATGGCCCTGTGCATGGCAAGTGAAATTATTATCGGGATTCCTGAACCGAATCCCACGCTTAGAACTGTAGAGATTGGCGTGTCATCAATCCCTTGGGCGAGTTTCCCAAGGGTGTTTGCCGTGCACGGATATACCACTATCAAGTCAGACTGCCTGTAGTCGGCAACCTTGATGTGTTCAAGGTCTCCGGTAAGTTTGGTTATTACATCGTTTCCGGTGGCCCACTTGAAGTAACTAGGCTTTATGAGATCTGTCGCAGCCTTGCTTGCGACGCAGGTGACGTCAGCTCCGTGCCGCATGAGCAGCCTTGCAAGTTCGATTGACTTGTATGCTGCAACGCTTCCAGTTATGCACAGGACAATTTTCCTCCCCGCAAGTTCCGTGCCGTCGGAGCTGACAATATCGAGGGATGGATGTTTACGCAAGTTCTTTCTTCAACCTTTCCAGTTCAGATTTTTCCATTGAAAATGAGTGTTCAGGCGATGGAAATTTGCCAGACGTGACATCAGTCCTATATGCCGTCAAGGCCTTCACTATATCAGTGGCAAGCTCGAGGTATCTCTTTGCAAACTTGGGCTTGATCTTCTCATATAGGCCTAAAACGTCGTGCAAAACAAGCACTTGACCATCACAGTCGGGACCCGAGCCGATTCCAATAGTGGGAATCTTCAAAGCATCCGTTATCATCTTGGAAACTTCTCGCGTTACCATTTCAAGTGCAATGCTGAAGGCACCAGCCTCCTCCAAAGCTTTTGCACTCTCAACAAGGCTGATTGCCGCATCCTTCGTCTTTGCTTGGATCTTGTACCCCTCCTGCAGGGTGGTGGTCTGGGGTTGGAAGCCAATGTGGCCCATTACCGGTATTCCGATGTCTACTATGGCCCTGACGGTGTCCCGCATCTCGATGCCGCCTTCAAGCTTGACTGCGTCCGCGCCTGCCTTGACAAGCCTCCCGGCATTCTCAATTGCCTGCGACCTGCTTGCCTGGTAGGACATGAAAGGCATGTCTGCTACTAGCATTGCATTCTGCCTCCCCCTGCTGACTGCCTCGGTAAAAAAGCACATCTGCTCCATGGTAACGGGAATGGTGTTTTCATAGCCTAGCATGACCATGCCCCCGCTGTCTCCCACCAAGAGGACGTCAATCCCCGCCCTGTCGCATAGCTGACTCATGGTAAAATCATACGCGGTTATCACGGTGATCTTCTTGGAACCCTTCATGGAAAGTATGTCTCTGACAGACCTAGGCATGGGAAAGCCTCCCCAAGTTGTTCCTTATTGTGAGGATTGAATGGCTCAGGTTCGCCTTGTTGTCGAACCTAACGGTTTTGCCTGAGGATGATTTTTTCACCCTTCTGCAAGCGTCGATAAGAAGGCTCATGCCTCTGGTAACATTATCAACGATAGTAATGTCGGCAGTGCGTGCTGTACGCGACATGGGGTTGAGGTCAAAAGTTATGACCTTCTTCCCAAACCTCTTCAACGCGACGGTCCTATCGCCGTCTTCAAGCGGAACGAGGACCACATCTGCGATGAAGATCCCGCGTTCGTCCACTACCCTTCGGGCACTCTCAAGATTGGGAATCCGCCTCGAAAACCTCGGCTCGAGGCCCAGAATCTTTCCCGAGCCGGATCTTTTTAGGGCCTGTGCTATTGCCTTTTTTCTTCGTTCGCTAGCATAAAACAGGTTGACCTCGATCTCCGCCCCGACCGTTTTTGCAAGTTGTGCTATCTCATTTGGGCAAAGCGCGGCAAAGTTTCCATTGACCGAAATTACGGGATGCTTGGCTCCAAGGAGCATCCTTGCCGCCGCCTTTATCGCCTTGTGCGATGTCATTGAGGTCTTTTCACCTATGAGGTAATCGAACATCTCGCCTCTCCCATGGGCAAGAAGGCCTTCTTCCACCACCAGACCTTTGTGATAACCGTTGACCAGTTTCTCTCTGATGTGGAGGGATTTGGCCCTGGGATGAGACTTTGGAATTTGCACTAGAATTCCCTTACCCCACTTGTGTCGATTTCTGATTTTATTATGATGCCGTCATGATATTTCTCCAAAACCTTGAGTACCGTCCCCTCCTTTGCCTTGGGAATGAGGGTAAACACGGTTTCTCCGAACATTGCCACGCCGCACTTGAAACCGTGCAGCTGCAAGTCGTCAATTACCTGCTGCATCTTTGGAGTTATTACTCCGACATACCTTGCAAACTCGAGGGACATGTCTAAAAACTCCAAGTGGCTTCTTGACCTGAGTAGCTTGGTGACCATCTTGGCCCCCAGACCGTTTATCTTAGAAAGTTCTGTTTTGATGAATTCCTTTGTGGAGATTGGGGAAAAGCAGATAACAATTGGCATGTAATCGGTGTGAATCTTTCTGAGACTCCCTATCCCGGGTGCGCCATACTTTGTTCGGATCTCAAATCCGCCGTGGTATGACGAAAGAACCGTTCCAAGGCCCGTCTTACAGTGAATTTCTGCGTTGTGTGCTATCTGTCCTACCTGCGTTCGTGAGAGGTTCGTACCGAGGCCCTTGTTTAGCGCAAAGGCTAGGCTCAATGCGACGGCTCCGCTCGATCCAAGGCCATATCCAACGGGGATGTCTACGTGGTGCTCAATCTCAAGAAAATGCTTGCCGTTTGCAATCTTGAGAAACTCCTTTGCCACGTATTCTGAGACTTGGGTGTTGTCTGCCTTGTATCCAGTATTTGTGATTCTAAAACCAGGCTCACCGGTGGTGACCTTTACCTTTGTTGTGACACCACGCTTTATGCAAAATCCGGCTCCGATTGATCCCTTTAATTCCGGCCTTGAAGGTTCCACATGTGCCTTGAAAAAGCCAGTGATGTGTCCAGGGGCGAAAGCCTGTGCTTGCATGTTGAATTTAAACTTAAGAAAAAATATAAAAATAATGATTATATTATTTATATTGATATAAATTGACTAAATTCGTCCGGCGGCTCCAAAAGGTGGGCAGTAGCATCCTGGTATCCCTACCTATAGAGTGGGTAGAGGCAAACAAGCTGGAAAAAAGTGATGAGGTCGAACTGGAAACGGCAACCAACAGCATATCGATTACCCCAACGGGTAACAGCAGGCCCCCAAAGGAGGTCATAATAGAATATCCAGTGTCAAAACAGGAAAACATCAGCGCCGATGTCACCGGCGCGTATCTTCTTGGGTATGACATCATAAAGATAAAGGGAAGATCCTCCATCTCCGTCGAGGATAGGGAACGCATCAGGGGCCTTATGCGACGGCTGGTGGGCATGGAGATTGTTGACGAGGATGCGACAAATGTCAATGTACAGTTCCTCCTTGATGCCACAACCCTTAGTCCTGACAAAATCCTGAAGAGGATGAGTTCCATAGCTTTGGCCCTTTTCCGTGATACTGTAAACTCGCTTACGTCTGATGACAGGACGGTGCTCCAGACGATACCAAGCAGAGACGACGAGATTGACAGGCAGTATTTCCTCCTTGTCAGGCTTATTCGAAGCGCAATGGTAGACAAGAGGCTTGCAGCTGCATTCAATCTGGGAAACATTGACATTTTGGATTACAGGCTTGCCGCAAACCTCATGGAGACAGCAGGGGACACGATAGTCGAACTCGCAAACTCCATAACGGACCTTTCCAATTCAAAGTCAGAATCAAAGAGGCTTCACGTGCTTGCAATTGAGATAGAGGATATTCATGAAAAGGCGATCACTTCATTTATTGAAAACAATAGGCTTCTTGCAATCGAAGCGATCACACTGTTCAGGAATTATCAGAAAAAAATTTCCGACATCAGGTCCTCCCTTGAACCAAAAAAGCAGGGATCACTACAGTTTCTAGATCTTGTCTACACGCTTGAAAAACTAGCAAGATGCTGGTCCGATATTGCTGATCTCGTGAAACCAGTCTATACGTAGATTTTGTTTTTCATGGCGTAGGTCAGGACGGCGCATATGGTTTTTGAATCGGCAATCTTTCCTGCCAAGACCATCCTTAATACCTTCTTGAAATCCATTTTTACGACAGAAATAATCTCGTCGTCGTCGAGCTCTAGGGCAGAAATCTTTCTTATCTTCGATGCAACAAAGCAGTGTATCACTTCAGTATTGTACCCTATTGATGGATAGTATTTGACTAGGGCAGTCATTTTGGCAGCCCCATAGCCCGTCTCTTCCTTCAGCTCCCTGAACGCACACCTCCTCGGGCTTTCGCCCTTCATTAGCGTCCCGGCAGGAATTTCGAGGACAAACCCGTGTGGAAACCTGTGCTGCTTGACCATGAGAAGATTGTTACCCTCTAGGGCAAGAACGGCAGCAGCACCGGGATGCTCAATTACCTCTCTTGTTACCTTGCGACCTCTGATAGCTACATTGTAAACACTAAGGGAAAGGACTCTACCCTGAAAAATTTTTTTCTTCATACACCAGATATCTGTCCAGTATTGTTATGAATGTATCTCGGACATCAGGTGCAGCCTCTTTGATTTTTTAGCCTGCACCATCGTATTCTTTACCCAACCCTGAGGAAAGTTGATTTCTTTTGGCATGAAAAGATCAACTGTCTGGATTCCTCTTACTTCGTGCACGCTCTGACCCAGCTCGTCAATTTTGTATACATTATCGCTGTATAGGAAAAGAACTATCTTGTCCAGATGCACGAAAGGCTTTTGCAAAAATGAATTTTGGAATCTTTTTTCAAGTTCACAAAGCGTTTGCTTGATGTTTCCATCCACCGAAACCAAAATCGCAAACGGGATAAATTCGCCCATTTTCCTTGGGTTGTAAATTGCGGTAAACTGGATTGCCTCATCACTTAGGAGCTTGTCAAGGGACCTGCCAACGGTCTTGGTTGAAAATCTTGAGATCTTGGCAATCTCCTCTATCTTCATGCGTGGATCCTTAAGGAGGATATCGATTATCTCGATATCGGTTTTTGTGAGGTCTGACCTAATCTCTGGGTTTCTAGCCTCGAAGATGCTCAACACCCTGACGTCCCTCAGTATGTTTTTTGCAATTTCCATTGATTTTCCAGGATCGCCCTTTACTGCTATACTGCAGACGGTGATTCCGCCCACGCAGGGTACAACAAAGAATGGCTCTCCAACCAGCCGGATCTTGTCAATGATGTATTCTATTTCCTTTCCTGTCACAACAAAGTATAGGACACTAAATCCTAGGACGGGGGGCTCTATCTTCAAGGCAAACTCCTTGATGACCTTCTGTTTTATCATCTTCTGAATCCGCGACTTGATGGCAACTCCGGAAACCCCGAGGTCCTTACCTATCTGGCTATCTGGAGTCCTACAATTGTTCAACAGCCTAGAAAGTATCTCAATGTCAAGTTTGTCCATTTTTTGTGTCATTATCCCTATGTTCTTTGTTTTTAGAACATTTGTATATATAAATGTCTTATTATTAAATAAAAATATGGAGAAATATTAAATATCCGACTAATTCCTGATCACCGTGGATTATAGGGCACAGATAGGAATCAGATTCATTACAAGACGCAGGGGGAGCCTCATAGCAGCATGCCTTGCCATTGCAATTGCCATCTTGGTGGTTCAGGTAAACTCGGTCATTTTCCAAGGGTTGTATGATGCAATAGTCAGGGATTTGGTAAATTACAGGTTCGGTCATGTCTTTATCACGAAGCGAGGCGACTTTATCTCCAGGTCGGACTTTATGCTCGTAAACTGGCTAGACAGAATTCCATACGTCCAAGGCGCTGCACCGAGACTAGAATACTCCGCACTCTCGATCAACTCTACCGTAAACGGTCAGCTAATCCAGGATATCAATGCGCCAGTCCCCGTAATTGGCGTAAAACCGGAATGGGACATGCAGGCTTCAACGCTTTACCAAACGGTACAGGGACAGTTTGTGTCCTTCCGGGACTCGATTGTTCTTGGTTCCCTGGTAGACAGGGATCTTGGATATCCTCAAATCGGAGACACCGTGAAGTTGAGATTTAAGGACCAATTCGGAAACGACGTCGTAAAGCGGTTTGTAATCGTGGGAATATCAAAAACGGCAGGCAGCCAGGGCAACGATAACGGCGTCTTGGTAAACATAGATACGCTTAGGGAGATAATGGCGAGGCCTGGCCAGAGTTCCGAAATCATCGTACGGCTGAACGATCCGACAATGGCACAATATGTAAAGGACTTGTTCCTCAGTGCATTCCCATCCAACTCGGACAAGTTCAAAGCACAGACAATAGAGGAGGCCGCCGAGGTTCAGCTGGCAGGCTTTAGATCAGGGATTGCGCTGATTAACCTGGTTGGCTTGTTTGGCATGATCTCCTCCGCATTCGGAGTTGTAACAATACAGATGATGCAGGTGACAAGCAAGACCCGCGATATAGGAGTAATGCGAGCAATAGGGTCTAGGCGAAAAGACATCCTTCTGGTATTTATCTTCCAAGGCATAGTAATCGGCGCGATAGGGGCTGCCATGGGAACCGCACTAGCTCTTGGATATACTGCATATGCAAAGGAAACCCACATGACATTCAACGGAAGCCTGGCACTAGAGGTCAAGTATAACTGGACCAGCCTTATCCAGACGGACATAATGGCATTCTTGCTTGCTATTGTTGCATCGATATACCCGGCATTCAAGGCCACCAAACTACAACCAGTGGAGGCAATGAGGACTGGCTAATCAAGTCCTAGCCATTCAAAGCCTTGAGAAGGTATACGGGGAGGGTGAAACGGCGGTACGCGCCCTTAGGAACATCAACTTCTCCGTTAGAAAGGGCGAGTTTGTACTCATTGTGGGAAGCTCGGGTTCGGGCAAGTCCACCCTGCTCAACATGATAGGGCTTCTTGACAGACCATCAAGTGGACAGGTATTGATTGACGGGATAGATACGTCCACCCTTGACGACAACCACCTCTCTTCGTTTAGGAATTCAAAGCTGGGCTTCATCTTCCAGTTTTCAAACCTACTGCCTGACCTGACGGTTCTGGAAAACGTTCTTCTGCCAAGGAAGATTCAGGGCACGATGGAGGGTGCTGAAGAAGAGGCAAAAAGGCTTCTCAAAACGGTGGGACTTGAGGCGCAGATAAACAAGTTTGCAAACAAGATCTCAGGAGGGCAGGCCCAGAGGGTGGCAATCACTAGGGCACTGATAAACAAGCCGGCAATAGTTCTTGCCGACGAGCCCACGGGAAACCTGGACTCTGTCTCGGCTGAGACCACGGTTCAACTCCTGAAGTCCCTTAACAGGAAACTCAACCAGACATTCATAATAGTAACGCACGACAGGCCTCAGTTCGGGGAGGTAGACAAAATAGTAACTATAAAAGATGGCAAGATTGTCGAAGGAGAGTTGGAGGCAAGCGTGTAATGAACCGTAGAATAATTTTACTTGTTACTTTATTTGTTGCAGGGCAGCTGGTACTTCCAAGCTATGAGCAGAGCGCCCCCGAGCAGCTCCAGCCGGGGGAGTCGCCTTTTGAGCACGGCTACACCGATGTCAAGTTTCTAGACGCCTATTTTGGATATCCTAATCAAAAGATAGAGGTACAGCCCGGGGACCAGAACGTTCCGTTCACCATTCTGTTCTCAAACGTGGGTACGGAGGACATCGCAGGCATACGTGGTCTGCTGAGCCTCCCCATGGGTTTCTCGGCAGCAACGCCCCTTGTGGAGGGTCTCATAGAAGCGGACAACTCGCAGACGGCCACATCGGGAAACTCGTTTACCCTTACCTTCTATGTAAACCTGGACAAGTCCCTCACCATCCATGATTATGCCGGTACGGTCAAGCTGACCTACAGCAGGGTCAGGGAGAATGGAGTAAGGCAGGCCTATTACGATTTTAACTTCAAGGTCACCGGAAAAGGTGTCTTGAACATGAATGCAGTCAATCCCTTCATCCAGCCTGCCTCTAACAACGCGATAACTGTAAGGGTGCTTGACAATGGCACGGCACCTCTCAACAACGTTGACATTGTAATGAGCGCGCTTTCGGGGAACGGATCCCTCGGGGGCATGTCCAATCTCCAAAACGTCGTGATAGATCAGCACCACTGGAACGTGGGGACAGTAGGGCCGGGGACGTCGCAAACATTCTCATTCAACGCTTTTGTACCGCAGGATCTGGCCGGCCAGAGCCTGCACCTGCCCCTTGATGTGACCTACTTTGACGGCCAGGGAAATCAGGTCACGACAAGCAGGACGGTAGACCTGATAGTGGGACCTGCGAACTCGAACTTTAATGTCAAGCTATCAACACCATCCTACCTCTTGATGGGAGTAATGCAAAACCTCACGCTAGGCCTTGAGAACCTCTCACCGTCAAAGATTTCCAATATCGCGATTACGCTCACCCCGAGCTCCAATGATCTGAGGATTCTCGACGATCCGAGATGGTTTGTGGGCGAGGTTGCTCCGCTGACCAGCACGAAACTGACCATTCCGGTGTTTGCGGATCAGAACATTGCAAACCAGGCAGTCGATTTTAATGTCAACATCCAGTACACGAAGGATGGATCAACCGTAATTGAAAAGCAGAGCTTTGCAACGTACATCAGGCCGGTAATAGATATCTCCGTTTATGGCGTCCAGGCATCCGAGATTGCTGGGCAGCAGATGATAATCGGGAACGTCCTCAACCAGGGAAACACGAAAGGGCAATTTGCAATGGTAACTCTAACGCCGCTAGAGGGAGCAGGTTTCAAGGAGGCGACCCAGTACATAGGCGACCTCGACACTGACGCCCCCACCCCGTTCAACGTGTCCGTCCAGCCACCATCGGGTCTGCTGACGGGCGACCAAAAAGTGCTAGTTACCCTGACATACAAGGACACGCTCCTTGACTCCCATACGGTAACGCAGGTGGATATGGTTCCGTTCGGAACGCCGGCTCCGCAGACAGGTCAGAACATTTCGCAGCTACAGATTGTAATCCTTGTTGCAATAGCTGCTGGAATAGGAGGGATTCTGCTGAAAATCAAGAAAAAGGGCAAGCAGCCGGCAGAACCGCAAGTCTTGGAAACAAGCTAAAGTTATTATTTAGACTTGGGCCAGAATTTGATGATGGCTTCGGATGAGATCGAAGTCCCAAAAGATGTTCGCCCCTTTATGCTAGAAGACGCTGAGGAAACAAACTTGGGCCAGAAAAATGGAGCGTTGAGGCAGTTCCGTTATGGCAATTTACACATTAGAGAATACGAGGACAGGTATCTTGTTCATATGGATAAGGTTGACCCAAGAAACGATCCTCTGGGCCACCTCGTCCACGATGCCCCCGAATTCCTGGTGGGGCTTGCTGCAGGATACCTTGGCGGCAAGAAGGTTGCATCCGAGATCTACAAACGTCAAAAGAACATGCCATTTGCTGCAATAGGAGCAGCGGTGGCGGGAACGTTTGTCTCCATCGTGGCTGGATATGCCGGATATTCATTGGTAAAGAAGATAAAAGAGTTCTAGAGGGTGGACTACCGTTTCAAAAATTAGAACAATCAGAACCTTTCTCAAACTCCTGCCGCTGGTGCTGGCGCTGAGAAAGGACAGGAGAGAATGGGTCCGGAGGGAGGGAAAGAATGTAAACCTCGCAAGATACCAGAAGAATGCCCGGAGGGCGCTTAGGACGTTTGTCTCCATGGGGCCGGTATACATCAAACTTGGGCAGTGGCTTTCGTCGAGGGCCGACATACTTCCACAGCCATACCTCGAGGAGCTTGCCAAGCTTCAGGACGAGGTTCCAGCAGCACCGTTTGACCAAGTGAGGCCTATCATCGAGCACGATCTTGGTCCAATCGACAGGACCTTTGAATACGTTGACAGTAATGCGATCTCTGGAGCCTCGCTAGGACAGGTTTATCGTGCCAAGTTGCGGGGACGTGACGTCATTGTAAAGGTAAGAAGACCCGGCATTGAAAAGGTTGTAGAGCAGGACATCAAGGTACTCAAGAAAATAATCCCGTTTGCAATGAAGTTTGTTGACCCCAACCTCCGGTATTCCGCCGAGGCCATGCTCTCGCAATTTGTCGAGACCATCCACGAGGAAATGGACTACCAGATAGAGGCACAAAACCTCAAGACGATAAGGGGAGACCTCAGAGACCAACCAAAGGTCATAATCCCGTCTATTTTTGAGGACTATTCAAGCAAGAACGTGCTTACTATGGAATACATCCCGGGCATCAAGATAACCAACGTAAAGGCCCTTGATGAGGCCGGCATCAACAGGGAACAACTTGTGGTACGCGCACACAAGATCTTCTTCACGATGCTTCTTCGTCACGAGATGTTCCACGCAGACCCACATCCAGGCAACATCTCCGTCACAAATGACGGATCCCTCATACTCTATGACTTTGGGATGGTGGGAAAACTTGACGAAAAAACCCGCCTGAAGCTTATCCGCCTCTACCTTGCCCTCATAGAAAGGGATCCTGCAAGGACCGTTAACGCAATGGACGACCTCGGAATGCTGATGCCCGGATACGATCGCGGGATAATCGAGCAGGGGATAGGACTATCAATTCAGGCCATGTATGGGACCAAGGTGGACAGGATGGAGGTGCGGGCACTCATGGACCTTGCAAACAAGACCATGAGCAGGTTTCCGTTCAAGCTTCCAAAACACCTAGCACTTTACATGAGGATGGCCTCCATACTGGAGGGCATATACCTGACACACAAGGTAAACTTCAGGTTCATCAGTGTGTTGCAGAGCATTCTGGAAGAGGAGAATGTGATAAAGGATGCCTATGTTGAGGAGATTAAGCTGGCCTTTAACAGGTTTGTAAAGTCGATCGATGCCACAATTGCAGTAGTGCCTGAAATAAGGAGATTTCTTGAGGACACGAAACGGATGCGCGAAAGACCGCCAAGAACCCAAAACACGATGGTTGCAGGCAGCATCCTTGCCTCGGCTGTGTTTGTGGGTTCAACCGTACTATACACCGCATATGCGTCCATGGGTGAAATTGGCATGGCCGGGTCTGCTGTGATAATGGGAATTACCGTGGCCTTGAAGGGGCGCTAGCTATTCAATCGAGATGCTTCTTCCGCCCTTGATGGGAATGGTGAGAACAAGTACCCCGTCCTGATACTTGGCAGAGGCATGTAGATCTTCGTCCTCCTTTACCCTCATCGGAAGCCTAACTTTCTTGTCCACTATGTTGGGTCTCTGGCGCCATATTATGGTACCTTCCCCAACAGTTTCTCTCTTTGCGTTTATCGATAATATGTGTCCGTGTATCCTAAGCTTGATTTCCTTCTTGTCAAAACCCGGCATGTCTATGGAAACTATCAGGTTGTCATTTTGAATTACCATGTCAACAGGGGGGAGAATGAATTCGTAAAACTCCCTTGACTTGTTTCCTATCTCTCTCATTACTTCCTTTACCATGTAATAGCCAAGTCCCATTTGCTATTTTTAGGGGCAGTTTGTTTATTAAACTTTGGTCAGATTTACAATTTTTATCTAGATCCCTACCGCATAGCATTTGATGATTATAGTCATAGAAGGATTTGATCAGGCAGGAAAGATGACCCAGTCTAGGCTTCTTGCCAAATTTCTAAAGGAAAAAAACACGAAATCAAAAATATTCAGCTTTCCAGACTACCGCACCCCGATAGGTAAGGAAATCAGGAGGTACCTGATGGGCAAGAGGATTTTCCCTCCGCAGGTGATACACTGTCTCCTTGCGGCAAACAGGTGGGAAAAAGTGGACGAGATAAACGAGGCCCTGGCTCAGGGCAGCGTTGTAATAATGAATAGATACTACCAATCTAACCTGGTTTACGGTACAGTAAACGGCCTAGAGATGGAATGGCTCAGGAATTTAGACAAGGGACTTCCCAAGGAAGACCTTGTCATCCTGCTTGATGTTCGACCAGATGACTCCTTTTCACGCAAGCGGGAGAACCGCGACAGGTTCGAAAAAAACCTGGAGTTTGCCCAAAAAATCACCGAGGCATACCGCCGGCTGGCTGGGGAACTTGGCTGGCAGGTAGTAGACGCCTCACTGCACAAGCAGCAGGTTCATCAGGAAATAAGGCAGTTTGTTTTGAAGCGCATGGCAAGGTAGTATGGCAAGAAAATATCTGCAGATAGTGGATCCGATTCACGGGTTCATCAACGTCTATGCGAGGGAGGCTGACATTATTGACAACCGTATATTCCAGAGACTACGCAGGATAAGGCAGCTTGCGGGAGCACACTTGGTGTATCCGGGGGCTCAGCATTCCAGGTTTGAGCACTCGCTTGGGACGATGCACGTGGCGGGGCAGGCGTCTTCCATCCTTGCGGAAAAGGGATACTTGGATCACGACAACGTGGCAAACCTGAGGGTTGCGGCACTCTTGCACGATATAGGACATGGGCCGTTCTCGCACCTCTTCGAGGAAGTGCTGCAGAAAAAGAAAAAAATCTCGCATGAAAAGGTAGGAGAGCAGATAATCCTCAGGTCGGAAATAGGAGATGTTGTTTCAGCTGGCGGATTCGACAAGTCGTTCATAGGCAGGCTTGCATTTGGTAACTCGCGGTATCCCTTCATGAATGAGATTATCTCGGGAGGCCTCAGTGCTGATATGATGGACTACCTGCTGAGGGACGGCTACTTTACAGGGGCGGAGCATGCAAAGATAGACTTTAAGAGAATTATAAATTCCCTTGACGTCCACAAGCAGAAGTTATCCCTTGACAAGTCCGCCCTCAGGTCCTTTGAATCAATGATGATCTCGAGATATCAGATGTTCAGGGCAGTTTACTTCCACAAGACCGTGAGGGCCGCAGAAGTGATGCTTCTGGAGGCCATGCTGCTTGCGGACGGCGAGCTTGGGCTTGCCACCGACAAGCTCGAAAACTACGTGCAGTTTACCGACGAGCTCGTAATCTCGAGGCTCGTCTCCCTCCCAAAGGCAAGTCATGATCTGAGAAGGGCAAGCCAGCTTGCACTAGACTATCAGGAAAGAAGGCTCCTCAAGTGCGTTTATGAAAAAATTTTCATGAAACCACGCATGGGGAGGATGGACGTTCCAGCGCTGCAGAAGGAAATCGCAAGAAGGGCCAAGGTTGACGAGTCGGAGGTATTCGTAGACATCTCAAAGACACCCTCGATTCCGCTCGCACCTTCAAAGAAGGAATCCAAGTCCATAATACTGACTTCTAGGGCAGGCGGCGGTCCAAAGGAGGCATACGAGCTCCCAATATCTGAGATACCACTGGTTGCTGCAATTTCAGGCTTTATGGACATACTGAGAATTTATGCAAGGCAGCAATTCAGAAAAAAGGTTGAAATGGCAGCACAAATCATCCTTGGTGAAAACAGGTAGCGACAGAAAATGAAAGCCGACCAACCAAGAACCAAGCCCCGAGTTGTAATAAAACTTTCAGGAAGCCTTTTCGGGCTTGAGGATACGAAGACCCTGAAACAGTTCGCGGAGCTCTTTGTGAGGTCGGCCAAGTTCTGCCAGCCAATTATTATTGCTGGTGGGGGAAAAATAGCAAGGCACTACATCTCCCACGCCAGATCGTCTGGTGCCGACGAGTCCACACTTGACGAGATCGGTATAGAGGTTTCAAGGTTAAACGCGAAACTGTTAATTTTTGCCCTTCAGGAGAGTGCATACCCCCATCCGCCAACTAACCTCAAGGAGGTGGCCAACGCTGCGGACAGCGGGCTCATCGTAGTTACGGGAGGCCTGCATCCAGGCCAGAGTACCAACGCCACCGCAGCCCTGATAGCGGAAAAGGTAAGGGCAAGCACGTTCCTCAATGCAACTGATGTTGACGGCGTATACGACTCCGATCCGCGCAAGAACAGGAATGCCAAAAAGTTCAAAAAAATTCCCCTAAAAAAACTGAGGGCCATGCTTGTTCAGCAGGACTCGGTTGCGGGAGGCTATGACCTCATGGACATTGTCGCCCTCAAGGTGATCGAAAGATCCAAGATAAAGACAAGGATCCTCAAGGCGGACACAAGGATCCTCGAAAAGGCGATGAAGGGAAGCCCTGAAGGGACGGAAATCACACCATCTTGACGTTACCGTCAAATTCCGGTATTCCCGCAGCAACCGCCTTTCTCAAAATTTCCCTTGCCTGATCCTCGGGCAGCACCTTTGACTGGGCCTTTGCGTATCCCTCCTCGTCAACGATCACGGCAACCCAGCCATCTGGCTTCTGGGCCAAAGACACGAATTCCTTTTCGCCGACGGGTACGAAGACCCCCTGTGACTTTTTCACGGTAAGCGTAAGCATTGCAAAACCCGCGTGCTCAAACAAGGTCATTTGGGATTTTCTGGCCCTGTCCTGCCCTATCCTTACTGCTTGGTGATACTGCATGAGTCTTGGTCTGCCAACTTTTACTATAAGGCTTTTCAGCTCAAGGTTTAATTGAAGTTCAAGTTCACCAGTTGATGGATTTGGATAACAGAATTTTGCTCGGCGGAGTCGCCGTTGTAATCATAGCGGTGATAATGGTGTTTGCCTTCCTTCCCAGTTCAGGCATAATGAAGAGCATTATTCCCCAGAACAAGAATGTACCCTCCTCACTTACCGCAGTATCCGCGTCCATCAAGCCCATATTGATTTTGTACAACGGGTCCTCGGTAGCAAACTCCACAGATAGGGACGCCATAGTGAATAGCAACTTCTACGTGGCAAATCCCAACACAACTACGGTCATCCTTGAATCGATTACCTACCAAATTACCGCCAACGGCGTGGTCGTGGGACACGGTCAGATAGGACAGAGGTATGAGGGAAGCTGGGAGAGTTCGTACTATTACCCGCTCATTGCCGGAACATCATCCAACATTGGGGGTACCACAGACATCAAAAACACGGGCAATTATCCTGATGTCTGGGCAGCGCTGCAAAAGGGGACCGCAAAAATTTCAGTATCGGGGACGGCCTATTATGCAACAAAAACTGCCTTTAGCGGCAGCGACTATACTGAGGACTTTAACTTCACTGGTTGAGTCTAGTGCAATGCAGGATTGTATCTTGACCTCATGAACTTTATGAGGTACACAAAGCCAAGGATTATCCAAGCCAGCATCATCATTGACCATGTAAATACTATGATGCTGTCATAGCTTACCTGGTACTGAGTCATTAGCACGGTGACTTGTGATGGAAGCATAGTCTTTAGCTGGAAGAGCGGGAAAAGGTACGGGTTGATGCTCTCGTTGATCTGCAACGTGTCGCCAAGAAGCTTTACGACCGCATGCCACCCAAAGAAGAACGTCACAAAGAAGAAGACGGCCTTCCTTCCGATTGCCTTCTTGTACCCGCGCTTTTCATACCTCTCTAGCTTCTGCTTCACCCGGGTCAGTTCTGTCTTTATCTCGTCCACTGATTGCTGACCCGTCCTCCTTTTCGACGGATCGATATAGGTGGCGATTAGTGAGTCAAGGTATTTTTTGTCTGAAATGTAAAGCTGCCTGCCGTCCTGAAGCATGCTGAGTATGTAGTTGAGCCTTCCGCTGTCTCCCTTCTTTGCATCGATTAGAAATATCACGTGCTCGATTAGATCCTCGTTCATTGAATTCTCCTATCCAATACGTCTGGATCTGCCACGTATGCCTTTAGATAACTTTATCAACATTATCAAGCTCCTTTGGAAAAGGAATTTGATTATATGCCATCCTAGCTGACTTTCTTTAGGAAGTTCAGGATGGGTTCTTTTTCCGCGTTTGAAAGGGAGGAGAACCCCTCCAAAAGTTCCCTCTGAATTGTCAGGGACTCGTCAAGCGCCTTTCTCACATGTTCGCTGTCAAAGGGAACAAGCCTGTCTATCTTGCCTTCTCCGTATGACTCGACATATCTGCGCAAAAGAGACGAGACAAAATTCGGAGCCACACCTAGCAGGGTGAGCATTGAGCTCCTCAAGTCCTTGTCCTTGGAGCTTGTGTTCTTCTCGAAAAAGTCCTTCATTATCCGGACCCGCTCCCTCCCCATCTCTGAGAGGGAAGCCGCTACAAGCAGTCCTCCCTCGGTGAGCTGATAGTACGGGACTCCTTGCTCCTGCAGGGCCTTGGGCCCGCGCTTTATTGGAAGCCTGCCTGATTCCTCGACTATGTTCAGGGGAAGCAGTATCTCGTCAAGATCCCTGAAAATTCCCGAATAGATATTTTGCCACGTGGTTCCGTTCTTTTCCGCTAGGCGGTGCGCGATGGCAGTCCTTGTCTTTTTAGTCGGGAGTGTTTCCATGGCCAGATGCGTTATGATGCCTCGCTGGCGCATTGCCTCCCCAGTAAACTCCCTGTTCTTTGTCTTGAAAGTCTGGAAAACCGAAAGCTTAGGAGTGCTCTTCTTTGACTTTGTCATTCTCTAATCACTTCGCAATTTCAGGACTAATTGATGCAGATTAAAACTAGTATATTCCAGAATCTTCATTTTATGATATTATCATACTTTACATGGATATAAGAATTTAAGATTTTAATTTGATCACGCAAATTATGCTGTGCCATGCCGTCCTTGGCAAGCGCCGGTGGCCCTACCCACAACTCTGCCTTATTTCCCGCCCATGAAATGAATTTAGATGGCTTGTTTCAGATTGTTCCCATGCTCAAGTCTGCTGATGAATTGTACGGGTCTCTCCTGCGGGAAGACCTCGTGCTGGTTGACTGCAGGTCCTTCAAGGAATACGTTGCAGGCCACATCCCGGGGGCTGTCAACGCAGACCTATTTGCGTATCATTGGCTTGACACCACAAAGGCGGGGCTGAAGGCCTTTGAAAGGCAGGCGCGAATCCTCTTTTCCTTCCTAGGAATCACGAAGAAGAGCACGGTGGTGTTTTACGACGAGGTGGCGGGAATGAGCGCCGCCAGGGGCCTGTGGCTTCTCGAATTCTTTTCGCACGAGCATGCATACATGTTGGACGGAGGGTTCCGAAAATGGACAGAACGCCGCCTTCCGGTGGAAACTAGGACGAACGGAAACAGGCCTGCCAGGTTTTCCGGAAAGACCAACGGGAAAATACTGGTGGGTTTTGAATATGTCAGGAAGAACCTAGGGAAGGCGACGATTATCGATGCTCGGACAAAGGACGAGTTTGCAGGCAGGGCCGTACGTGCTGCGAGGGCCGGAAGGATCCCACATTCGATAAACATCGACTGGGCAAACAACCTCAACGAGGACGGTACCATGAAGTCACTGCAGGAACTCGGCAAACTATACGGGTTTTCAAAGGAGGATGATATCATCACATATTGCCAGGGTGCCTATCGTGCAGCCAACACCTATGTGGCCCTCAAGATGCTCGGGTTCAAAAACGTGAAGGTCTATCTGGGCTCGTGGGGCGAGTGGGGAAACAGGCTTGACCTTCCCGTCGAGGGCGACCAGCACCAGTAATTGCAAACAAGGTTCTGCAAGGTACGATGATCGCACAGGGTATTTGTTATTTTTTTGAAAAAATGAATCGCTGCTTTGTGAGAATTAGATTAATATACCGTCGCCAAATGAGCCATACCTGATGGTATTGAACAAGCGTTCTAAATTATCGCTTATCATCATAACTGCGGGGTTGACAATAGGTCTATCAACCTTCTTTACAACTCACTCCGCATTTGCAGCCGATGCCGGTACGGCAAGCAGCAATCTGACAAAACCATTGCTGGCTATTGCGGCAGCGATTGCAATTGCTGGAGGTCTGATAGGTACTGGCAACGCACAGCAAGGTATCGGTGCGGCCGGTATGGGCATCATTGCAGAGAAGCCTGAGAAGTTTGGCCAGGTGCTTTTCTTCTTTGTCATTCCTGAAACGTTATGGATCATCGGATTCGTATTGGGAATAATCCTGCTCCTAGGCATCCTGTAGTGGTTTCAGTAATATGAGCATCGAGACCTTCCTCCTTGAGATAGAGAATAGAAAGAAGAGGGAAATCGAGAGTCTCGACAAGGATTATGCTGAAAAAAGATCCAAGCTACAGGCAGAACTTGACATCACCGTTAGAGAGATCCAAGAAAAGTTTGCTCACGAGGCAAAGGTAAGATCAGACAGGGAGCATGCTAGGATTATCGAGGCGGCAAAGCTTCAAGCAAAGAAAATAGTCTTTGATGCCATCAATACAAACATGCAGTCTGCATTTGAGGTCATAAAAAAGGAAATTGAAAGCTATGCCAAGACTCCGCAATACCGCAAGGCCCTTGAAACGATGGTAAACAGCTCAAAGAAAAAGCTAGGCCAAAACATAGTAGTACACTGCAGGGAGGAGGACAAGCCTGTCATCAAGGAAATTGGCGTGACGGTAGGCAACGCGATTAAAACATTGGGCGGTATAGTCGCGGAAAACAAGGAAGGAACAAAGGAATTAGATCTCACGTTCGAAGAACTGCTGCGAACCCATGAGGACCAGATCAAAAGCTTCCTTTCGGAGAGAATGTAGTTGCCGACATCGCAATATGCATCATCCTTTGGCCGTTTACAAGCAATCTCGTTAAACCTTCTTTCCAAGGACACAATGCAGAACCTGATGAAGGCAAAAGACGAGGCAGAGATGGTAAAGATTCTGGAGACCACTTGGTATGGGCCGGAGATAGAGAAGGCGGCAACACTATTCAAGAATTCAGACCTGCTTGAGGTCGCCCTAAACAGGCACCTAGTTCAGGTAAACAAGATTGCTCTTGAGGCAACTCCTTTTAACGGCAAGTCTGCCGTCCGGGCATATCTCTCAAAATGGGACATTTACAACATCGAGCTCATACTGACGTCAAAAAGCATGAACAGGCCTATAACGGAGGTCGAATCGTTCCTGGTCTCGAGCAGGAATGTCCCCGCAGGAATATCAGCCGGTAACATACCGCACGACGAGATGAAGGTGATACTTTCACAGAACAGCGTAGACGGTGTTGTAAACCAGCTTGTAAAGTACAACTACGGAACGATACTGATGCAAAACCTAGAGGTTTACCAGAAGACAGGAGATCTTGGGCCTATGATGTCTTCTCTTCAGGCTCATTATTACCAATACCTGCTGGAATCGCTCAAGTTCTTCCAAGGCGATGAAGGCCTGATAAGGGGACTCGTTAGGGCCGAGATCGACAAGAGGAACGTGCTGAACCTGCTGAAGGCAAAGGAGTCCAACCTTGACAAGGAAATGCTTGCAAGACACCTCGTCGAGGGAGGGATGGTTTCCAAAAACGAGATGCTTGACATCTACAGTGCAAAGGATGTCCCTGAAATCATAGGGAGGATAGAAAACAGGTTCATGCTTGTCAACGCGCTAGCCCAGTACAAAAAATCGAAAAGCCTCATAGACTTTGAGGTTGCGTTGGATAAATTCATAAATTCCGAGTACGTTAACAAGTTGAAAAATATTGCACTCTCAATTGGAACAATCTTCTACTTTATCATCAAGACCGAGCAGGAGCGCGAGAACATCAAAAGGATCGCATATGGCAAGCGCTACAACTTGTCAAATGATTATATCTCGTCATTATTGCTAGCGGAGTAAAAAATGTCGACACAATCACAACCAGCAAGTGGCAGGATCGCAGTCGCGGGAGAAAGGGAACTGGTGATAGGATACCGGCTGCTTGGGATAGAGGATACCTTTGAGGTCAGCGGTGAGGAAGCCAGCAAGACGATCCAGGAATTGTACTCCTCGGGAAATTTCAGTCTTATTATTGCAAGCGATGCCGTAAGAAGCTCCCTGCCGGCAGTATTCAGGAAAAAGATCGAGGCGTCAATAGAACCCCTGGTACTTTTTATGCCTGCCATGGAGGGAAACATTCAAGAAGAGTCAATAGCGGCACTGGCAAAGAGAGTGTTAGGAATAAGTATCCCTACAAGTTGATGATAACAAATGGCTGATGGAATAATCTCAAGAATATCGGGTCCGGTAGTAATCGCTAGTGGACTTGAGGGTGCCCAGATGTTTGATGTCGTCCGCATAGGCGAAATGGGGCTTGTCGGAGAGATAATCAGGCTGGAAGGTAACAAGGCGACGGTTCAGGTCTATGAGGATACCACTGGCCTTCGCCCTGGCGAGAAGGTAACAAACACCAAAAGGCCGCTGTCCATGCAGCTTGGGCCTGGACTTCTTACTTCGATTTATGACGGAATTCAAAGGCCGCTTGACGTCCTGCGGGAGCAGAGCGGCGACTTTATCAGCAGAGGGAAGGTCATCCCCGCACTTGACCAGACCAAGAAATGGGACTTTGTGCCGCTAAAGAAGAAGGGAGACAAGGTATCTCCAGGTGAAATTATCGGCGAGGTCCAGGAAACCCCGCTTATCATGCACAAGATTATGGTACCCCACAACGTGGAGGGGCAGCTGACCGACATTTCCGAGGGCAAGTTTACAGTTAACGACATCGTTGCAACCGTCCAGAACGGCACCAAGGCCGACATCGGCCTTTCAAGCTGGTGGACTGTCAGGACCCCAAGACCGGTCCTCAAAAAACTTCCTCCCGAAGAGCCGCTGCTTACGGGACAGAGGGTTCTTGATACGTTCTTCCCGGTTGCAAAGGGAGGCACTGCCGCGATTCCTGGCCCGTTCGGGAGCGGAAAAACCGTTACGCAGCAGCAGCTTGCCAAATGGGCGGACAGCAATGTCATTGTATACGTGGGATGCGGGGAACGTGGAAACGAGATGACTGAGGTGCTCTCCACCTTCCCGAAGCTTGAGGACCCCAAGTCCAAGAGACCACTCATGGAACGCACAATCCTTGTTGCAAACACCTCCAACATGCCTGTAGCAGCAAGGGAGGCAAGCATTTACACCGGCATCACAATGGGTGAATACTACAGGGACATGGGCTACGGCGTGGCTCTGATGGCAGACAGCACCTCAAGGTGGGCAGAGGCACTCAGGGAAATTTCGGGCAGACTTGAGGAAATGCCTGGAGAAGAGGGATATCCAGCTTATCTAGGAAGAAGGCTTGCAGAATTCTACGAGAGGGGAGGAAAAGCAATCGTTATCTCGCCAGAGGAGAGGGTCGGATCACTGACTCTTGTAGGGGCTGTATCGCCGCCGGGTGGAGACTTTTCCGAGCCGGTTTCACAAAACACACTAAGGGTAACCAGGGTTTTCTGGGCGCTTGACGCAAGCCTTGCTTCAAGGAGGCACTTTCCATCAATTAACTGGCTTACGAGCTACTCTCTTTATGCGGACGGCATGGGAGACTGGTACAAGAAGAATGTAGCTGCCGAATGGATTGCGCTCAGGAAGGAGGCACTTGAAATCCTCCAGAAGGAATCAGAGCTTCAGGAAATCGTGCAGCTTGTGGGATATGATGCCCTTCCGGAACCTGAAAAAGGAGTACTGGACACGGCGCGATCCATCAGGGAGGACTATCTGCAGCAAAGCGCATATGACGACGTCGATACCTACACCTCGATACGAAAACAGTTCCTCATGCTAGCGGCAATCATCGAGTTTGGAAAGATGGAGGCAGATGCAATCAAAAAAGGAATTTCCTCTACGAAGATAGGGGCATTAGAATCAAGGAAGATGATTTCAAAGATAAAATGGACAAAGGAGGACCAGGTAGAACAGCTGGTGAAGGACTTTAGAAGCAAGATGCAGCAGGAGTTCAACGGCCTGCTAGTGGAGGTTGCTCACTAGATGTCCACCATTTCATACAAGACAATAGATAAGATTGCAGGCCCGCTGATGTTTGTACAGGGCGTTGACAACGCAGCATATGGGGAAATTGTTGAAATAAAGCTTGTAAACGGTGAGAGGAGGCAAGGCCAAGTACTGGACACGAGGCAGGGACTTGCTGTGGTCCAAGTCTTTGGACCGACCCTTGGCCTTAATACCAGCGGGACCTCTGTAAAGTTCCTCGGTGAGACCGCGCAGCTCGCGGTGTCTGATGACATGCTGGGAAGGGTCTTTGATGGCCTTGGAAACCCGAGGGATAACGGGCCGAAAATCGTCTCCAAGCACAAGGTGGACCTTGTCGGTTCCGGCATCAACCCGTATTCTAGAGAGGAGCCTTCGGAGTTCATCCAGACGGGCATGTCAAACATAGATGCCATGAACACGCTCGTAAGAGGCCAGAAACTTCCAGTATTCTCAGGTGCGGGGCTTCCGCACAACCTTCTTGCCGCACAAATTGCAAGACAGGCCAAGGTCCTTTCAGCATCTGAAAACTTCTCAGTGGTGTTTGCCGCAATGGGAATCACAAGCGAGGAAGCGAACTTTTTCGTCAAGCAGTTTGAGGAAAGCGGCGCCCTTGGAAGGACTGCGCTTTTCCTAAACCTCTCATCTGACCCTTCAATGGAACGTCTGCTCACCCCAAGACTAGCCCTGACAACAGCCGAGTATCTTGCATATGAAAGGGAGATGCACGTGCTTGTAATCATGACCGACATGACCAACTACTGCGAAGCGTTAAGGGAAATCTCCGCAGCAAGAGAAGAGGTTCCTGGAAGAAGGGGATACCCGGGATACATGTATACCGACCTTGCCTCGCTTTATGAGAGGGCGGGAAAGATAAAGGGAAGACACGGCTCCGTTACGCAGATCCCAATCCTGACCATGCCGGCAGACGATATTACTCACCCGATTCCAGACCTTACCGGTTATATCACTGAGGGACAGATTGTCATGAGCAGGGACCTCCACAGGGGAGACATCCACCCTCCAGTCGACGTGCTGACAAGCCTCTCCCGTCTTATGAACCAGGGAATTGGAAAGGGAAGGACAAGGGAAGATCACCGAAGCCTTGCTGACCAGCTATATTCGACATACGCCCAAGGAAAGGATGCACGGGCGCTTGCCGCGATCGTCGGCGAAGAGGCACTGAGCGACCTTGACAGGAAGTTCCTCCGCGTTGCAAACAGCTTTGAAAGGAAGTTTGTCAACCAGGGAATGGACGAGAACAGGTCCATCGAGCAGACCCTTGACATCGGATGGGAACTTCTAAGCGAACTTTCAGATTCTGAGTTAAACCGCATCAAGCCCGAATTCATCGAGAAATACAGAAAGAGGACTGCAGGTGGAAAGTAGGGTTGCCGTCAGTAATTAACATACGACCGACAAGACTCGAATACATCCGCACCAAAAAAAGAATAAAGATTGCACAAAAGGGCCTAAAGCTGCTTAAGCTCAAGAGGCAGGCCCTCATCTTGGAATTTTTCAATACCAGCAAGACGGCAGCCTCCCTGAGGGGAGCCCTCCAAGCAGAACTTATCAAGGGATACCAGAGCATAAAAATGGCCGAGATGCTGGCCGGAACTATGAGGCTAGAGAACGAGGCGATGAAGATTCCTCAGCTTAGCAAACTCCAGATATCATCGAAAAACGTCATGGGCGTAAGGATCCCAAAAATCGGAGGAGGGCAGGGCGGAGGCATGCTAGTAGAACACCTCCTTGAGCTTCCGCCGTCAATTAACGAGGCGATAAAGGCATACCAGAACGTCCACAAGATGGTGCTTGAGGTGGCTGAGAAGGAGACTGCTTTGAGGAAACTTTTGCTTGAAATTGAGAAGACAAAACGCAAGTCAAACGCAATAGAAAACGTATTCATCCCGAGGCTTCAGGCCGCGGTCAAGTTTATCACCTTCAGGCTCGACGAGATGGAGCGTGACACATTCATCATGCTAAAGACAGTAAAGCGCAAGATGGGCGAGAGGGAGGAGGAGGCCCAGCGTAAGAAGGAGAGGGAGATAGTTGCCTAGCTTCAAGAACGAGCAGCAGAGGAAACTCTACCTGATAATGAGGGCCTTCAGGTATGGAAACATCTTTGCAACCGTTGCGCTTGCATTGTACGCGGGAAGGCACTTCCTCGGAGCTTGAAATGTCGACCGCGGAAAAATACGTCCACTCGCTAAAGCAGATAAAGGAGGCAGAAGACCGTACCCAGGAGCAAATCGACGGGCACAAGAAGAAGGTAACCGAGGATTTTAGAATTTTTGAGAGTCAAGTTTCCAATACAATCTCATCTTCCAAAAGCGATGCAGAGAAGATGGTCGAATCAAGCGTGGAGCAGTCTAGAAAAAAGGCCGAATCTGAAACCGCCAGTATTATCAGCGAGGCCACGGCAAAATCAAAGACAATTTCTGCCAAGATAGACGCCCAGGCAGTACGGGAAATCATCGACATTCTGCTAAAAGAGGTGTAGACTTGGTCCTCAAACCCGTGCCGATGGCACGAATCGCAGTGCTCGGGCTAAAAAAAGACAGGCGGACCGTGGTTTCAATTCTTCACGACCTAAACGCAGTGCAGATCGAGCCGCTCTCAAAGGAGGTAACTACCATCCTTCGAAACGAACACGAGGACGGCCAGTACAGGCAGGTTTCAGATCAGCTGCTGAGGATGAAGGCCCTAAGGACGGCCCTCCCGCCAGTCCAAGTGACGCAATGCCAGAGGTTCGGGTCCGTCGAACAGCTACTTGACGTGGCAAAATCAATAGACATAGACGCCAAGGTGGCATCGCTTGAGAGGGAAAGGGACGGCTTGCTGACCCAGCTAAAGGAGACTGACAACAACATCAGGCTTGTAGAGGAGTTCGCATTCTTCCCGGAGGATTTTGATATACTGCAGCTTTCAACAGCGCGTTCCTATTTTGGAAGGATGGATCCAAAGAACTTTGCTGGGTTCAAGCAGGCGCTTGAGGTAAACCGACAGGACTACTTCCTTTACTCCAAGGAGGGAAAGGATGCGACCCAGATAATCCTTGTAACATTCCCAAACTTCCCGCCACATGCGCTGGCCACAGTGGTTCAGGAATACGGCGTCAAGCTCGAGGCAGTCCCAAAGCTCAAGGGGAAGGCGGCCGAGCTAGCACAGAGCCTGAAGAACAAGAAGGCGGAGATTAACCAGAAGACGGCGGATATTGACAGGCAGCTTGCCGAGATCTCATCTGGCAATTATGTCAACATAACATGTCTCGAGGAGCAGCTTGAGATAGAGAACAGGAAGCTCGAGGTCGTAGACAACCTCGGAGTCACCGCAGACACCTTCGCACTGGAGGGCTGGATTCCAAGCTCAAAGGTTGAACAGCTCAAGGAGGGGTTTGACAGCCATGCACATGGGACCCTGCTCTTTGTCCTCGAGACTGAGGAGAACCCGCCGACCCTGCTTGACAACCCGAAGCGATTCAAGCTTTTCGAGGCATTCATCAGGTTCTACTCGCTGCCCTCAGGCAAGGAATTCGACCCCACGCTGATTTTCGGGACGCTATTCCCAATATTCTACGGCCTCATGATTGGTGACTTTGGCTACGGGCTTGTCATATTGCTAGTATCAAGATGGGTCATCAGAAGGGTTGAGGGCGGAAAGAGGAACTTTAACATCATGCCCACACCGCTCCGCAAGTTTGCACTGACTATTCTCAAGCCCCGGCAGATGGTAAAACTTGCCAAGGCCATGACGCCAGGCGCGATTATAGCAATGGGGCTTGGGTTCGTGTTCAACCTTTACTTTGGATTCCATCCGAACGTGTACCTGTTCGGGTATCTAAACTCGGCTTTCGGCCTCCACCTTCCCGCCAGCGGGGCGTTCTTTGACCCAATTACGGGTCTTCGAAAACTCCTCCTCATAGCTGGCTACATAGGCCTTGGAATGGTGTCATTCGGGCTTGTCCTCGGAATTCTGAACAGCCTCAGGGAGGGCCAGACAAAGCACGCCGTAGGAAAGGTCGGCTGGCTGCTTTTTGGATGGGGCGTAGTAATTACCGGGCTTGCGCTGCTGCACCACCAGCACGTCAACCCAATACACCATGTGCAGGGGATAGGGTACGTGGGCCTCATGGTCGCAGGGATAGGCCTCATGTTTTACGGGGAGGGCGTAAGGGCTATCATGGAACTTCCGTCGATCGTAAGCCATATCCTCTCATACACAAGGCTTGTTGGCATCCTGCTTGCATCGGTTATCCTTGCGGACGTGATAGACTTCATCTTCATCAGGACACTGCACCACACCATACCCTTCATAATACTTGGGACCATCATCATATTCATCGGACACATATTCAACATCATAATAGGAGTCTTCGAGCCGGGTATCCAGGGGGCAAGGCTTGTTTATGTGGAGTTTTTCTCCAAGTTTTACCACGGAAACGGGAGGCCGTTCAGGCCCTTTGGATCATCTAGGAGATATACCTACGACCAGTACGAGCTCAAGGCAAAGGAAAAGTAGCCTAGTAGTACTTTAGCTCGTTTACATCAAGTATTCTTGTGCAGAACCTGCATCTTAACACTAGGCCGGTCTTGTCGACCACGTCCATCATGGGTTCTATGTCCTCGTCGCTGTTTGATATGCAGTCAGGGTTCGAGCAGCGGAAAATCCTCTCTATCTCATTTGGAAGCGTGACCCGCCTCTTCTCCACAAGCTTGTACTCCTTGATTATGTTGACTGTCGCCTTGGGTGAGATGAGGGCAAGCTTGTTGGTGTCGGAATCTTGGAGGAACCTGTTCTCGACCTTGATGATGTCCTTCTTTGCCACCTTCGAGCTGGGCACGTTGAGGGCTATGGTGATCACGTTTCCGTCCTTGCCGTCTATTCCTAGGGCGCTGAGCACCTTGAGCCCCTTGCCGCCTTCGATGTGATCAATAACGGTCCCGTTTTTTATTTTCCGGACAATCAAATCTGATTCCGACATTGGAATAGTTTTTGTACTACTGGTATATAATAGTGAACTGCGATGGGCAATACTTTTTTCCAAAAAGATATTGTCTCGGTGCGCGATTTTGACAAGGAAAGGTTCGAGCAGGTCTTCAAGGCCACAGACAAGATAATCGAGATGAACCCAAACGAGCGGAGGGAGCTCGCACGGGGCAGGACCTTGGGATATATCTTCTTTGAACCAAGCACAAGGACAAGGCTGAGCTTCGAGGCAGCCATGGCATCGCTTGGAGGCACCTCGATAGGGATAGCCGATGCCTCATCTTCATCTGCAAAGAAGGGCGAGAGTCTTGCGGATACTGTTAGAATAATGTCGCTTTATTCGGATGTCGTGGTGCTACGGCACCAGCTTGACGGGTCAAGCAGGTTTGCGGCAGAGGTGTCGGAGAAACCGCTCATAAATGCGGGCAGCGGTACAGAGGAGCACCCGACCCAGGCAATACTTGACCTCTATACCATGAGGAAGGAAAAAAGGCGGATTGACGGCCTGAAGATAGGGATTGTGGGGGACTTGAAGTACGGAAGGACCGTATACTCGCTGCTATACGCCCTTAGCAACTACAAGGTAGACGTCCGGCTCATATCACCGCCCTCGCTGAAGGTTCGCGCCGACTCGACATACGAGATTAGGAAAAAGCTTGCGTACACGGAGGCCACAGACCTCGAGGAAAACCTCGGGGACCTTGATGTGGTTTATGTGACAAGGATTCAGAAGGAGAGGTTTGCAGACACGGAGGAGTACGTCAAGGTAAAGGGCAGCTACAAGATAGGCCCCGACCTGCTGAAGAAAATGAAGGAGGATGTCATCATAATGCACCCGCTTCCGCGCCTTGACGAGATATCGCACAAGCTTGACTCTACCCCAAACGCCAAATACTTCAACCAGGCCAAGTACGGCAAGGACGCAAGGGCGGCACTCCTAGCGCTTGTCCTTAATGAGAATGGTATATAGCTACCTGATAATTCCCTGGGCCTTTAGGAATTTTATCTCCTGCACGACCGAATCGGCCGGAAGGTCGTCGTATATCATGAAGCTCACGCTAGTCTTTACCCACGGCGGGATGTAGTGTCCTTTGATTCCAAGAACCTCCAGGAGTTTCGAGTCCGAAATCGGGTTGGTCGAAAAACCCGCCCAAGAGGTCAAGGCGGTTTTTGCGTCAAGATAAAAGTACTGGTCATTATTTGGCGCATAGGAGGGTTTGAATCCCGAGATTGACACGCTGTGCTGGCCGTAAGGCACGTTGAATGCTACGTGCCAGTTCTTGGTGTCATTGTCGAAGCTGGTAAGCTCGCTTGTCTTGGCACCGTCTATGAGTACCTCGAAGTTTCCCTCGCTTGAGTCGTGCGGGAACATGAAGTTGGCGTAGTAGGGAATCTGCCAGGGGTTTGACGCCTTGAGCGAGAGCGTGGATCCGTCGCTTGTAAACTGCTGGTTGGTGAAATACACGATTGAAAGCACATTGAAGTAGAATGTCTTGCCATGAAGCGGAAGGGAAATCTGTATCGAATTGTCTGTTCCCGGTATGAAGCAGCTATAGTAGTAAACCTGACTGGCGACAGAGGGATCGGGAATCATCACAAACTCTGTCTTGTCGCCGACCCCGAGGCTTGGTATGGGCCACGTGTTCTCTACCTCGTCAAGATAGTCGTTGTTTTTGTTGTGGACAAGGGCATAGATGCTGATGTTGTGAACGGTATCATTTCCCTTGTTTGTAATGAACCCCGTCAGGTGGCCGTCGGGATATTTTACCAAGGTCTTGTCATAGTTTATCACCACGTTAAGGGCCTTGTCGTTTGTTTTAAGAAATGAAACCATGGGTTTTTCAAGGATAGGGTCACCTCCAGTGATCTGCGGAAACCTGAACTTGAAGGGCATGTCATCAAGCGAAAATATCACGGGAAGGATGCGAGATTCCGAGAACGTGGAGTTTCCGTCCACTACGGTCACTTGTACCTTTGCAAGTACTGTGTTGATGCCGGTGTTTTTTACTGCCCCGTAAACGGTATAGGCTCCGTTGCTGTCAAAATGTCCGGCGTATTCCTTGTCTGCAATGTACACCTCGGCACTGGCAGAATGAAAGAGGACTGCAAGCAAAACTGCGATGGGGAGAACATAAAGAATTTTCATTATTTTTTGTATCCCATTAATCTGAACCCGTGCTACATAGAAACAAGCTTGACATTTTCCATCTTCCTGTTGGTCTTAAAGTCGGTTGTCATCATGCCAATCTTTTGCGCATCGCCATGTAGGAGGAAGAGTTCCATGCACTTGTTTCCGTCCACCTTGCTGTGGAGATGAGTGCCAATGAGGTCCTCGTGGTTGTGCTTGATTCCGGTGACTACCTGCTCGGACTCTTCGTCATGAATTACCATCAGTATTGCGTGGATTTGGCCTGTGAGGTTTGCCCTCTGCTTCTCCTCGGATACCAGGTTCCTAATTCCGGCCCTGATTATCTCAGACCTTCCTGAAAATCCCATATTTTTTTGGAGTTTGTCTATCTCTGCGAGGATCTCGTCGTTGAGAGATATTGATACTATTGGCATGTGCTCAATATTATTAAGCATCTTATAAGTTTAGCAATAAAAATTATTAAGATTCTAATATTTATTAATAACATTAGGAACCTGAAGATGGTGAATCCTAGTAAGAAGGCTGCCCTAGGCGGCGCGATCGCTGCCGCAATAATCGCAGCCATATTTGTGCTCACAAGCTACTCGACCCAGGGAAATACCACCCTTGCGGGACAGAACCAGACGGGTCGGGCAAAGCTCAAGGTAATCGCGTCCTTTTTCCCGATGTATGAATTTGCAAAAAACATAGGAGGGAAAAGGGCCGATGTCAGCGTCTTTATCCCAATAGGTGACGAGCCGCATGGCTGGGAGCCACCCACCCAACAGATAGCCATGGTGCAAAATTCTCAACTTTTCATTTACAACGGTGCGGGCATGGAATCGTTCATACCGTCCTTTCTGGAGAATGGTTCCTTTCCAAACACCACTTTTGTCAAAGCATCTGAAGGAATCCAGATGATGGATGCCGATGTCCAGCACATGGATCCAAGCGAGGCAAAACCGGTAATAGAGCAGGGAGGCAAGGATCCCCATGTCTGGAACGACCCCGTTCTTGCGGAAAAGGAGGTGCGCAATATAGCATCAGCCATGGAAAAGGCGGATCCAACAGACGCACAATACTATGAGGCTAACGCCAACTCCTACATTGGCAAGCTTGACAAGTTGGACCATGACATAAGGTCTGGGCTTTCTGACTGCAAGACTCGCACATTCGTATCATTCCATAACGCATTCAACTACTTTACCCAGCGGTACAACCTGACCGACTACTGGATATCGGGGATTGCCCCCGAAGCCGAGATTTCCCCGCAGGACTTGGCAAAGGTGGAAGATGTTGCAAGGCAAAACCATGCGAAGGTTATATTTTCGGAGGATCTTGCCGACCCCAAACTTGCGGAAACCCTGGCTGAGGATGTAAACGCCACCACCGAAATCCTCAGCCCGCTAGAGGGAATAAATGAGACCGAGCAGAAGGAGGGCGCGACCTTCATCGGCATGTGGTATCAGAATCTTGCCGCCCTGCGAGATGCGATGGGATGCCAATGAACGTACTCGACGTCGAAGACGTTTCCGCAAGTCACAATGGGGTCCTTGCAATTAACAAGATTTCATTCCATGTGGCAGAGGGCGACCTGCTGGGCATAGTGGGCCCAAACGGCGCGGGAAAGACTACGCTTTTCAGGGCCATCTTGGGACTCCAGAACTACCAAGGAAAGATCAAGCTGTTTGGCTACGAGGGAAGCCAGTACACATCACTCCTTCCAATGGTTGGCTACGTCCCGCAAAAGGTGAACTTTGAGCAGAACTTTCCGGCCACAGTATACGACGTTATTGAGATGGGGCTCTTGCCGAAGAAGAAGCTCCGCAGAGGCGCAGATCTCATCCAACGGTGCGGATGCTCATGGAACAGAATTTTTGGAGAGTCAAGCAAGGATAGTGAAAAAATAGAAAGAGTCCTTGAGATTGTGGGCCTTGAGCACCTACGTGACAGGAGGATAAGCGAGCTTTCAGGAGGGGAACAGCAGCGCACCTTCATAGCAAGCGCCCTTGTAAAAGAACCAGTACTCCTGATACTTGACGAGCCCGTTACCGGGGTAGACATGGAGGTTCAAAACAAATTCTATTCCGTACTGAGGAGAATAAACAAGGAAAACAGGATTTCCATTGTCTGGGCCTCCCATGACCTCAACGCCATCTCGGACCATGCTACAAAGGTGGCATGCATGAACAGGGATCTCTTCTTCCATGGCGAGAAGGAGGAATTCTTCTCAAACAAGGATCTGCTGAAGACCTACTCGGAATCGGCGATGCAGATGCACATGCACAACCACAGCCACGAGGTGTAAAAGATGCCAGCAGACTTTCTTGCTTATGGTTTCATGCAGCGCGCCCTGATAACTGGGATCGCAGCCGCTATCTGCTGTGCGATGGTCGGGCTCTACCTCGTGCTGAAAAGATACTCGCTTTTTGGCGACGCACTTTCACACATGGCCTTTGGAGGGATTGCACTCGGTTATTTCCTCAATGTCTATCCTATATGGACCGCGACCGCCGTCTCAGTCTCTGCCGCCATGGGAATCACAAAGCTAAGGAAGAGCACAAGGATCTCAGGCGACGCTGCCATCGCAGTAATGCTGTCAGCAGGACTGGGCATGGGCGTCATCCTTGTCAGCGCCTCGCACGGGTTTACCATAGATCTCTTCAGCTTCCTCTTCGGGAGCGTCCTTCTCACCAACCTGACCGACACCATCTCATTTTTGGGCATAAGCGGCGGAATCATAGCCGTCCTGCTAGCCCTACGAAAGCCACTGCTGCATTTTACATTTGACGAGGAGCAGGCGAAGATAAACGGCGTTCCTGTGGAAAAGCTGAATTACCTGTTCATCGGCCTTGCCGCGGTGACAGTAATCATAACGATGAGGCTTGTCGGGATTCTCCTCATTTCGGCGCTGATAGTTTTGCCTAACATAACAAGCATCATGATGGGAAAAAGCTTTAGGAAGACCATGGCAATCTCGGTGTCGCTGTCCGTTGCCGCTACAACAAGCGGCATAATCCTGTCCTATCCGCTCAACCTCGCTCCGTCCGGATGCATAGTCATGATACTCGTAGCCATGTACGTCGGAACCCTTCTTGCAAGGCGGGCTGGGATTTTCTCAGGCAAGCCGTTATTGCGGGAAATGCAGGCTGGTGCCAGGGAGAAAAGTTGAGTGTCAGGGTACCAGCTGCGGAGGGACGGTACTCAGCGATATCGCATGATCGTCAATTAGCGTGCCCACTCCGACGTTGATGCTGCTTATCCGCACCACAACTTTTGGCAGGTCGTCACTTGTAAGGTTGTACTCCTTGGCAAGCACGTCCTTCACCCTGTCTTGGGTGTTTGACAGCTGGTCAAGGGCTGAGGGCAGGGTGACGTCAAGGGTGGTCCTCATCATGTTCTGGGGAATCTTTCCAGTGTAGTCCTGTATGATGTAAAACGCTATCTTGTCCACCACTACCTCGTGCGGGAGGGTATCCAGCGCATTTGCTGTATAGAATACCTGAACCTGCAATGGGTTGGTGTCATAGTTTGAGTTTGAGACAACGATTCCCTTTGAGGACTGCAGGACGGAGTTAAATGGCACGTTCATTATGATGAATCCTTCGAGGAAGTTTTGGTCGTAGTCTTCAAGGACCCTCCTTACGTCCTGGCAAGTAAGCCCAGTGGAGTTTTCAGACCCGAGGTTTATCATTTCGGCGTTTGAGGTGGGGCCGTTGTTTACTACCACATTCCAAAGGACTGTGGTGTCGGACCTCTCCTTGTTGAACAGGCTCACATCCGTGTCGTAATGCCCAGGCCTGAGCGGGCCTTCGCCGGCAAAGATGGAACCGCACTCGAACTTTGCAGTATACATCACCCCTGATGGGGCAGATGAGTTGAGGTTTGTTGAATATGATGGAAAGGACGAGCCATTTGCCTCTGCTGACTTGGAGGACTTGCCCGCTTGCTGTCCAGGGGCGCTCTGCGCAAAAACCGAATCATGTTCTGTTAGGGGGAAACCTACTGCGACTGCGGCCGCAATTCCTAGAATTGCAACAAGCAGGTAGGGCCTGGACCAAATTTTCACACCTAGCGTAGGCCGCGCTAATAATATAATGTTAGTGAGGTCGGTTTGGATTTTTTGAAATCCAAGAAAACAGCTAACATTAAATATGAACCTGAACACAATTCGAGACAGGTCACCATATTTGAGGAATGTTCTCAAGTTATCATTTTTCGCATTCTTGCTGGTAACGGTAGTTTTCTCCTCCATCCCGCACAACGCATTTGGAGACGGCTTTGCAATGGAAAACCTTCCTCCGGCAACAGTAGGAAACAGGCAGGTTCAGGTCTTCATCAAACTCAACCCCCCGATTCTGTTTCCAAACTCGGGCGTTCAGCCCACGCTCTTCTTCAGGTGGTTTGACGCCAGCACAAACGAAACGATCCAGCACGTCTCCTTCTTTCTTACAGTAACAAAACATAACCAGCTGCTCTTCAGGGAACTTCTCCACACCCACACCGGAATTCTCAACATCAATGTAATGCCGACAAACGGCCCCACCTGGCAGGTCTATGCGGATCATGAGCCGATCCTCAATGGGTGGGTTCCTGACAACGACGACGATCCGATAGACATTCAAGGCCCCATTCTAAACGAGGGAGGGCTCTACCACTTTAACATCCAGATGTTCTCAATAGACTATGACAATAACATATTTGACACCACGGACAACCCCCAGAGCGTGCCAAGCTTTGACGCGTACCTCAGCGTCGGAGACGTGTCAAGCCATGATCTCACCTACAAAGGAAACACTTACAACGCCACAGTCATTTCCTACTACGACAAGATAAACGACGACTTTAGCTTTGACCCGTCCAAGTTGCAGCTCTCCTACTCGATGCCCTTTGACTGGAACATGACAAGGATGGCAAACCAGCCGGTCTTTGTGCATGAGGAAATCCACATCCCGAAGGCCTTCAAGGAATTTACAAACACGCCCACATATAGCGCGACAATGAACGGCTACCAGATCACCGGGAGGAGGCTGATTGTCGACCCGTACACCTCAGGTAGTACCGTAATTGCCCACATCCTGCTAAACAAGATAGACATCCAGAACATGGCAAAGACCATGCCAAACGGAACGGACGCGATGACCTTTACGCTTGCGCCGGCCAAGCCCAATGTCCAGACCTCTAACAGCGCCCTTACCGACTTTGGGGGATGGGGCGTAAAGCTTGGCTGGAACCCGACCGATATAACCGCAAATTCGCAGAACAACCTCAACCTATCGTTCTTTGATGCCTTTACTGAAAAGCCCGTAAATGGCGATGTTCACTACGACTTGAAGTTACTGGACAGCAGCGGAAACACAATACTCTCCAAGAACAACCTGGTCGCAAAGAACTCCGTGGACACGCAGAGCCTCAACCTGCCGGGTAACGGGATCTATACGCTGGAGGCCAACATAACATCCGTGGTTGGACCGACCGGCCTTCCCGACACCTCTAGGGTAGGCATGGCAAGGGGCAACCTTGTGATCCCGTCCACCGTGACCCAAGATTCAGGCGTCATAGCCCTTGCGGGAGGGTCAGGCAGCGGACAACCTGCGTCTCCAAGCAGCCCATCATCCCCAACCGGGCTAGTCAATACTACCACTACCACACCCGCCAGTACGGGCCAGATATCAATACCCCAATGGGTCAAGAACAATGCCAAGTGGTGGTCACAAAACTCCATCGACGACTCGACATTTGCATCCGGGATACAGTATCTAATCAAGCAGGGAATAATCCAGATACCTCCAACGCAGGCGGGACAGGCATCGCCAGGAGTCCAGATACCACAGTGGGTAAAGACCAATGCCGGGTGGTGGGCCAACGGGCAGATTGACGACCAGACTTTCGTTGCCGGCATTCAGTACATGATAAAGATTGGAATAATCTCAGTCTAGGACCATTGCAGGATATGCCGTCCGAGGCTCGGAGGGCCGCGGCAGGAATTATATTTATAGAAACCACCTCTTAACCTCTCGTCCATGCTGCCAATACGGGACGAAAACCCCAAGCCTCCAGGTTACCGGCCGTACGTTACCTACGGGTTGATTGCCGCCAACGTAGCCGTGTTTTTCTGGGAGGTGGCCGTCACACAGCAGTTTTTTGACCTTACAAACAGGAGGGCGGAGGCGATGTTCCTAGACTACGGTACAGTGCCTGCAGTGATAAGCAATGGGCTTGAAAACCACCAGTACGGCGTTGTTACCAACATATTCACTTCCATGTTTCTCCACGCTGGCCTCATCCATATCGGGGGAAACATGCTCTTCCTCTACATCTTCGGAGACAACGTGGAGCACAGGTTCGGGCGCGGCAAGTACCTTGGACTGTACATGTTCTGGGGGCTTGTGGCGGGCCTGACCCACGTGCTTTTCAATCCGTCAAGCGACCTTCCGGCAATCGGGGCATCCGGCGCAATTTCCGGCGTGCTTGGGGCATACCTCATAATTTTCCCAAACGTCAAGGTGGTGACGCTTCTCTTCCTCGGATTTTTTGCGAGGTTCATCAGGATATCTGCCAAGTGGTACCTGCCGTTCTGGTTCCTGTTACAGAATGTCCTTCCAGCTTTAATCGGGTCGGCCGGGTCAGGCATAGCGTTCTTTGCGCATATCGGAGGATTTCTGATAGGACTCTTCTGCGGGTTTCTCTACAAGAAGACCCACGGTTCGGAATTCATGTATGGCAAGCGGTACGGATGGAAGGGCTATACCTAGTAGTGCCTGGGGAAAATTCCCAAGGAATAAATCCGATAATTCCGGCTGGGAAGATATGCCGTTGATAACCGTCTCGATGTATCCCGGCAGGACACAGCAGCAAAAGGAGGAGTTTGCAAGGGCAATAACCAAGTCTGCCGTCGAGATTCTCAAGACCAAGGAAAGCCACGTCATCGTCGTCTTTGAGGACAACCCGAAGGAAAACTGGTACCTGGCCGGGAATCCCCTCTAAACACATTTTTATTTTATAAAATTTTACGCACGGTGTGCCAAAGATAGCTGTCGTACAGATGAGGGCAAGCACCATGAAGGAAGATAACCTGGGAAGGATTTTACGGTACATCCGGCAGGCTGCAAAGGGCGGATCCGAGCTATGTGCCTTCCCGGAATTTATGATGTGTTACTCCCCCGCAGGCCAGTCTGCATCGGAACTTGCAAGGCTGGCGGAAAAGGAAACGGGAGAGTTTGTCACATCGATATCGGAGGCCGCAAGGGAAAACTCGATACAGGTTGTCGGCACATTTTATGAAAAAAGTCCGAAGGCAGACCGGGTTTACGACACATCATTCCTGATTAACAAGAGGGGAAGGATTGCATCAAAGTACAGGAAGCTGCACCTCTACGACGCGCTGGGCTTCAAGGAGTCGCGCAAGCTCTATCCGGGCTCGTCGGTGACGAGGCCTGCAAGATCGACAGTAGGAATGGTGGGCATGATGATCTGCTATGACCTGAGGTTTCCAGAGATGTCCCGTATACTTGCGTCGTCGGGCTCCGAAATCCTCATCGTGCCGTCCGCATGGGTAAGGGGCCCCATGAAAGAGGAGCACTGGATTACAATCAACAAGACGAGGGCAATCGAAAACGGATGCTATGTGGTCGCGCCAGACCAGGTGGGAAACATCTACTGCGGGCGCAGCCTGGTGGTGGATCCGCTTGGCAGGGTTATGCTTGACATGAAGAAGAAGGAGGGGATGGGGACTGTCCAGATCTCGCTTGAAAGCGTACGGGACGTTCGCAAGAGGCTGCCGCTCCTGAAAAACCGGAGGACTGACATTTATACGGATCTTAGGATCTGACCGTTCTTGTGGGGCATGAAAAGTTGCCGCACTGACGGTTCCATTTCTGCCTCATGGAATACCTGAACAGGATGATTGGCCAGAGGCACGCCTTGCAGGTTGCCTTGGTTGCATACATCATTCCCCTCTGGATTAGGGGCGATGAGGCCCTGCACCCGTTTTGGTAGTTTGAACAGCCAAGGAAGCGCTTCCTTGTGCGCCTTGAGCGTATGACCATCAGCATTCCTATCTTGCACTGTGGGCACGCAACAAGGCCGTTTGCGGGCCTGTTCGTGCCTAAAATGACGTATTTCCTCCTCCTTTCTGACCATGAGAGGTAGCCGTTGGCATCGTAATACTGGCGGATCTCGTCTCTCATCCTGGAAATTTTCTTATCTGTAATCTGGACGAAATTTCTAGAACTTTTCCTGAGTACATACTCTTGTGCTGCGCTTACACCCATTGATGTCATAATCTAGCCGGACCGCTTAAAGAATGCTAGTGAAGAATTTTTATATGGAATCTTGTCAGCGAGAATTGTGGAAAAGGTTTGTGTTATCGGTGCTGGAAGTACAAAGTACGGAAAACTTCCAGACAGCATTACTGACATTGCACTGCAGGCATCTGTAGATGCAATAGAAAGCGCCGGAATCGAACCAAAGGACATCAAGGCAGGGTACATTTCCAACGTCTTCGGGATTGCCGACAAGCAGGTCCACCTAGGACCGGTGATAATGAGCAACCTGGGCATACCAGAGGTTCCGTCCCTTTCCATCGAGTCTGCATGCGGAAGCGGTTCGATTTCATTCAGGGAAGCATTTGCAAACGTTGCCGCTGGATTTTACGATGTCGTACTGGCAACCGGAGTTGAGAAGGTGACTCACACCGGCACGGAATGGACGACGACTTACTTTTCATACTGTTCGGATTTCTTTTACGAGGGAGGGGCAGGAGCATCGTTCCCGGGCCTTTTTGCGTCTATGGCAAGGGCGTACCTTGCAGAATTCAAGGCGACGGAAGAGGATCTGGCCATGGTGGCGGTAAAAAACCATGACAACGGCATGCTCAATCCAAAGGCTCACCTTAGAAAAAAAATTACGGTAGACGACGTTCTCAAGTCTGCCGTGGTTGCAAGCCCGCTCAAGCTTTATGACTGCTGCCCATTTTCCGACGGCGCAAGCGCGGTAATACTTTGCAGCGAAAAGTTTGCCAAGGCCCACACCAAAAACTACGTCGAGGTCATAGGGTCAGGGAGGGGCGGATCCCCTGCAGCACTGCAAGGAAGATCACACATCACCGAGATTCCAAGTACCAAGATAGCGGCACAGGCCGCATACAAGATGGCAGGCATCACGCCCAAGGATGTCGACTTTGCAGAGGTGCATGACTGCTTTACGATAGCAGAGCTTGTTGATTCTGAGGACCTAGGGTTCTTTGAGAAGGGGCACGCCGTCCAGGCAGTACGGGAGGGCAGGACAAGGCTCAACGGCGACGTTCCGATAAACCCATCAGGGGGACTCAAGTCGAAGGGCCACCCGATAGGTGCAACCGGCATAGGGCAGGTAGCCGAGGTATTTGACCAACTGACAGGAAAGGCAGGCGAGCGAACAGTCAAGGATGCCAAGATCGGCCTTACCCACAACTTTGGCGCGACTGGAGCCAGCTGCGCCGTACATATCTTCAAAAGTGTATAGAATTGCTGTCAAAAGAGGAATTTATCAATAATACAAAGCTAGGAAAGATTCTGGCAAGAAAGTGCACCAAGTGCGGCCATCTCCACCTTGTCACCACCTACTTCTGCCAGAACTGCGGGAACAAGGGCTTTGAGAACGTGACAATCGAGGGTAAGGGCACCATAGTCACCTATACCATAATAACGGTGCCTCCAGAAGGCTTTGAAAAGTACGTGCCGTACGCCTGGGTTGTCATGAAGGTGGACAACTCCGAGCTCTCGATTTCGGGCTTTATGAGCGGAATAGGATCGCCTGCGGACCTGCCTCTTGGCACAAAGGTGAAGATTACCGGCCACGACGAGCGCGGAATTATAATCGAGAAGCAGTAAATCAATTTTAGTAAGTTAATTAAAAAAAACTGAAAGATTTCTTTTATAGCATTTGCCGGAAATTTCAATTGATGTCGGTAGATGTCGTATGCAACAAGTGTGGATCAAAAATAGCTAGCATGAGGATGTTGAAATCGATCAAGGACGTGATGAGGCCCTATAATAACAAATGTCCGTCCTGCGGCCATACACTTTCATCGTCGGAATTTAGCGTCGATGTTCAGAAGAACTGATCTAAAAAGTTTGCGTAGCAAAACTGTCATAAATCTTATTTACTGATGCTCACAAGAGTTTGTATGGAACTGACGGAGGACTTTGGGGAGCAGAAGCGAGGAGGTATTTTACAATCCGCATCAAAACGGGTAAGGATGATCTTCTCCGTCATGGCAAGCCCCAATAGGATCGACATCCTTAGAATATTAAACTCAAAGGGGCCTCTTACTTATTCTGAATTAAAGTCGCTTGCAGGATTCAAGTCAAAAAAGGAAAGCGGAAAGTTTGCCTACCACCTGAGGAAGCTTCTTCGCCAGTCTCTTGTCGCACTCAACAAGTCCGAGAGAAGGTATACGATTACTAACCTAGGGAAGCTGGTGCTAAGCCTGGCAAGGCAGATTGAGGAGAGGTCAATAATCGAGAGCGGAAAGATGTACGTCCGCACGTCGCACGAGTCGATCGAGGAGTTCAACTCCCACAAGATAATCCAGTCACTCGTCAGGGAGGGAAGCCTTCCACTGGAGCTTGCCCAGAAGATAACCGAGGAGGTTGAAAACCGCATCTACAAGTTCCAGACATCATATCTTACTTCGTCACTTATACGCGAGATGGTCAACTCCGTGCTTCTGGAGCAGGGCCACGAGGACTACAGGCACAAACTCGCAAGGTTCGGTCTTCCAGGATACGACATACGCGAGATGCTCACCAATGTGGACAGCATACACAACGGCGTCGAAGGGCTCCTCTTCAAGACGGGGCAGACCGTGTTTGGCGAGTACCTGGTACTAAACACGCTTCCAAAGGACGTGGCAGATTCGCACCTTTCCGGGGACATACACATCACAAACGCTGGGCTGTGGTCCCTCCTGCCAGATACCATTTTTGTCAACGTCAAGGAACTGATTGAGGACGGCGTAGACCTGCGGGGCAAGTTCCTCGGGGTTACCAGGCTCCCCGTGCCAAGCTCGCTCGAGTCCCTTGCGGCATCGCTCTCCCTTGCAGTGTCGCTACTCATCAAGGAGGCCTCACAGGAGGTCGTAATGGACGGCTTGGTGGGGTTATTGCAGAAATATTCAAAAAATATACCGGAAATCGAGGAAAAAATTGCAAATTCCTTTGCCAAGATATCGGTTGCATCAAAATACGGCAAGAGCGAGACGCTTGCCTCATTTAGGATACCGCTTGCGACGGAGCCCAAGATAGTAGGGGCGATCCTGTCAGGTTACAGGGACTACGTCAAGGCTACCCCGATGCCCAGCATAGGGCTCATCGTAGACTATGACAAGGCAAAGATCTCCGACTATTCGGGGGTGCTTGCCGACGTGATAGCGCTTGGCGGCAGGGTAATATTCTCAAAGGGGCTTGCGTCAAACAAGGGGCTATCAAAGGGAGACGGGAAGAACGTGTCCACCACCTCCATCAACCTGCAGTCACTTTCAATCAACATGCCAAGGCTTGCATTCGAGTCAAACAAGGACGAGACCTACTTCAGGGCAAGACTGGCACTCCTAATGAAACCGGCTCTTGCCGCCATGTCGATACGAAAGAAGGAGATCTCTGATCTGACCCGGCGCGGGCTCAACCCGATACTTGCGAACAACACCCAGTACATGCAGAAGGGATCTGTCACTCTGGTGGTCAACCTCATCGGCCTAAGGGAGGCAGTCTATGGAATCCTAGGCTATGAGAACAACAAGGCGGGACAGGAGATTCTTGCAAAGGTCGTCACCACTGCAACCGAGGTTGCCTCGAAGAAGGGGAAGGAGATGGGCGACAACGTAACGATTTCAATCACGGAAAGCGACGCGGCCACAAGGTTTTCGTCGCTTGACGGCGAGAAATATGGAAAGATGTCCATCCATCCGCACGTCGAAGGGGAATCATACTCGGAGGGGGTGACAATTGACGCAGCCGAGGTGGAGGCAATGAGCCCCAAGAGCGAAAAGATTGCAGAGTCAAACCAGCTTTCCAAGATGCTCAACGGGGGCCTGCTCGTACAGCTGCGAATTCCGGACACGATGGACTCATCCGGGATCAAAAAGGCGCTGGAGAAGGCAGCGGATCTGCTGGGATCTTTCAGGCCAGTAAGGAAGGTGCCGATCTGCAGCAACTGCGGCCTGAAGGAAGAAAAGATCTCAGAAAAATGTCCTGTATGCAAGTCCCCCTATATCCTGGCCTAGGCGCTTTGCACGATCAAGGGATCGAAAATAGGAAATTTCAAAAATACCATAAAAATCCTTCGTAAATTTTTGGCGAAATCTCCCACGATTAATATGGGAAGAAGGGATCTATTATCATGAAAAATGGAATGGTGTCAACAAAATTGACGCAAAGCTCAGCAATAGGAAAAAAAATTTTGCCGCAGACTTTATTTAACTCCCGTTTGATATGGTTGCGGGGAGTATGAAATGACAGATTTTTCACAAATAGAGAATTCGATCATTGAGGTAAAGAAGCGCGATGGTCGGGTTTCATCATTCCAAAAAGATAAGATTTCAAACGCTATCTATAAAGCACTGGTAGCTTGCGGCAAGCCGGACCACGGGCTGGCAGACAAACTGGCAAACCGGGTTACCGAGAAACTTGTAAACCGGGGGTTTTCCTCCTCCGAGGCGCCAAGCGTCGAGGACATACAGGACATGGTGGAGTCGACCCTCATAGACGAGGGGCAGGGGGAGATAGCCAAGGCTTACATTCTGTACAGGCACGAGCGCCGAAGGCTGAGGGAGGAGAAGATGAAGGTCCTCGAGTCCAGATCCCTTGACGCCGTAGCCAAGAAGTTCGATCTCAACTGCCTGAGGGTCCTGGCATCCAGGTACCTGCTCAGGAACGGAAAGGGCCAGATCTATGAAAGCCCAGGCCAGATGTTTGAGAGGGTTGCAACCCTTGTCGGAATTGCAGACGTCCTCAAGGACCCTGCGGTATTCAGCGTCGAGGGGGGAATAGCCCAGAACACCGAGGAGGCAACAAGATACCTTGACAAGCTTGACGACTTCGACTACAAGTTCAAGATAGGCAAGCACTACCTCAACAAATACCACTTTAGGTCGCTTATCCAGCACTATGTCGACCTTGCAAAGCGGGGCCAGATGAAGGTGGGAATAAAGGAGTTCCTAACCATGCTGGCAGCCAACAAGTTCGAGCAGTATGCAGAAAGGATTAGCGAGTACCAGGAGATGATGGCATCACAGGACTACCTTCCAAACTCGCCGACCATGATGAATGCCGGCGCAAGGCTGGGACAGCTTTCAGCATGCTTTGTCCTTGCAATGCCCGACGACATGGAAAAGATCATGAAGTCATCGTCGGATGCAGCACTGATCTTCAAGTCAGGAGGAGGGGTGGGCATCAACTATTCGGAACTCAGGCCGGAAGGCGACATGGTCGCATCGACATCAGGAGTAGCATCAGGGCCGGTCTCCTTCATGAACATAATCAATACGGTAACCGAGGTTGTAAAGCAGGGCGGTAAGAGAAGGGGAGCAAACATGGGAATCATGGAGGCATGGCATCCCGATATAGAGAGGTTCATCACGGCCAAGACAAAGCCCGGAGTCCTTGAAAACTTCAACGTCAGCGTGGGAGTATGGGAGGACTTTTGGGAGGCACTCGTAAATTCCTCCGACGGCAAGTACACGCTCCGAAGCCCGATTGACAACTCGCCGGTGAGGGAGGTTAACGCACACCACATCATAGACCTGATTGCACTCTCCGCGTGGAAGAGCGCAGAGCCGGGGCTGATCTTCTTTGACATTATCAACAAGTACAACGTCTTTGCAAAGGCAAGGGGAGGCCCTCTCCGCGCGACAAACCCGTGCGGCGAGCAGAGCCTGTACCCGTACGAGTCATGCAACCTCGGATCAATAAACCTGGCAAACTTTGTCAAGCGAAAGGCCGACGGGCAGTTCGAGTTCGACTGGCAGAGGTACGAGGAGACCATTAGGAAGGCGACAAGGTTCCTTGACAATGTAATCGACGTAAACAACTACCCGATATCGGAGATAGACACGGCATCAAAGGAATCAAGAAGGATAGGCCTCGGGGTTATGGGGGTTGCAGATCTGCTGTTCAAGCTGCGCATCCCGTACAACTCACAGGAGGGGTACGAGTTTCAGGAAAAGCTTGCCGAAGCAATGACATACTATTCCATGGAGGAAAGCATCGCGCTCGCAAAGACGCGCGGGCCGTTCCCACTATGCTCCAAGACCGAGTACCCGGAGGGCAAGATCCCGATTGCGGGATACTACGAGAAGCCAAAGAACGCCCGTACATATGACTGGGATGCCCTCATCTCCAAGATCCAAAAGCACGGCATAAGGAACGTCCTTACCACAACGGTCGCGCCGACAGGCACGCTTTCCATGATTGCGGACTGCTCGAACGGCATGGAGCCGATGTTTGCGCTTGTGTTTGAAAAGAGGGTCACCGTAGGCAGGTTCTTCTACACCAACAAGATTTTCGAATCGGTCCTCAAGGAACACGGGCTGTACAACGACCAGATCCTGGAAAAGATTGCAAACAACTACGGATCTGTAAAGGGCATTCCCGAGATTCCGGAATGGATGCAGAAGATTTTCGTGACTGCCATGGACATCCACTGGTCGGACCACCTTGTGGCGCAGGGAGTATGGCAGAAGTGGATAGGCAACGCCATCGCAAAGACCATCAACATGCCAAACGACGTCTCCTCCGATGACGTCAAGGCGGCATACCTGCTTGCCCACGAACTGGGACTGAAGGGAATCACGGTATTCAGGGACGGGTCAAGGCACGAGCAGGTCCTACACATGACCGGCGACAACGTCCAGAAGAACTTCCAGGTTACACCTAGCATATACGTGACAGACTATATCGCAAAGAACATCACCAACCCATACCTGAGAAGCCAGGTGGAGAGGGCCCTTGCGATAAAGATGCCGGAGGCCGAGATCGCGCAGCCGCAGCCAAAGCTCACCGCCGAACAGATAGAGGAAAGGCTCTGCCCG
Source organism: Nitrososphaerota archaeon (assembly GCA_021325615.1). GTDB lineage: Archaea > Thermoproteota > Nitrososphaeria > Nitrososphaerales > Nitrosopumilaceae > Nitrosotalea. Next base: position 44,708 of record JAJPGU010000010.1, read on the forward strand.
ACATGCAAGAACTCGCTTGTCTTCGCCGAGGGATGCAACATCTGCATCGAGTGCGGATACAGCGGCTGCACATCTGGCTAGGGCTGGATCAAAACTCTTTTAGTGCCTCCAGTCTCTGGGGATAGCGTTGAAGAAAAATGACAAGGGCTCCCCCGAGGCGCAGGCAAGCAAGGCTGCAAAACCTTCAGGCCCACGCTCAAGGAAGAAACTTGGCGCGGCAATAGGGGGCGGCGCGGCAGTGGCCGCGGTGGTGATACTTGTCCTTCTCCTGCAGCCGCAGCAGCCAATCGCACCCCAGTCTTCACAAAACCCGAAGCTCGGGCTTGTAATAATGCCCCCGACCGAGACGCCGACCTTTGACCAGGTGCATGAGGCCTACATCCAGGCTGCATCTACCGGCATTGGCAGGAGCAACGTCTACATGATATGGCCCGTGATAGAGCCCCAGCAGGGCACCTTCAACTGGAAGCAGTACGACCTGCTGATGGGCCTCAACAGGGAGCAGAACCTCCACGTAACACTTTACTTTTCGATAATCAACAACGACCAGCTCGGTCCCTTCCCGGACTGGGTAGGGCAGCAACCCAAGTTTGATTCCAAACTTGCAAACGAGACCGTTACCGCCCTTGACGCAGTCCTCTCGCGGTATTACATTGTAGACTATGTGATAATAGGCGGGGACCTGAACATCTATTTCAGGGACCACCCGGACCAGATTCCGCAGTATGCCGACTTTTTCAACTCCGTGTACACGCAGCTCAAGGCAAAGCATCCGGGGGTCAAGTTTGGAAACTGGTTCTCGCTCAACGACCTGATAAACCACTTTGACGGCAGCATGGTCCAGAAGCTCAACCAGGGAGACTTTGTGGCATATTCCTACTCGCCGGTGGACCTGCTCTTCTACGAGACAAAGGGCCCAGACCAGTCCGTCCAGAACCTCCAGAAGATGTTCGACTTTTCGGGAGGCAAGAACGTGGGCCTCGTCGAGATTGGGTGGGCTACTTCCAAGTCAGTCAACGGGACGGAGGAAGACCAGTCCAAGTTCGTCAAGGACGCGTTTGACTTTTTCAGGAAGAACGAGCCCAAGATCGAGTTCATGACGTGGTACAGGCAGTATGACAGGCCGTTTGATACCTGTTACGGCGGCCTGAACACGAACGTCAAGACGGGCTTTGGGGACAAGATACTCCTCAACAACACCGCCGCCTACCTCTGCAGCACGGGCCTCATAGACGCCAACAACAACACCAAGCCTGCCTGGGACGAGTTCAAGGCCCAGGTCCAGTCCACCACACCCTGAGCGGCGGGTTGGGCACCTTGAAGAAGACCGTCATTGCAACAAGCGCGCTCCTCCTTGCCGGCTTTCTGCCAGCCCTTGGCATGTACGATCCCCCGACCGGCCAGGAGCAGGATCTCTTTGACCATCTTCTCTTGCAGTTTGAAAAGGTGGACGTGCCCAAGATGGACGTCTCCGACGTTGTCCAGTCCTTTACCAAGCCGATAATCATAGACTTTCCCTGCAGGCCAAATGACACGAACAACTTCGTGGTGGCAGTGATTACCAGCAGGCTTGCAAGGTTTGACTCGGCGGCCGCCCACGAGGACCAGGTGGTGGGCGGGACCTACACCTGGAACTGCCTTGTCACAACCGAGGCAGAGAAGGTGACCCTCCAGTGCAACAACGAGCTGAGGCTCAACTCCAACATACTGCTCAACGGCACGGGGGTGGACCCTGGAATCCACAGCGTGGAGGACGAGGTCGTGCTGTACCATGAGTTCCTGCACGGACAGCTGATGATAAACGCGATCAAGTCCCCCGGCCCCTGGAGGGAGGAAATCTGCAACAAGCAGCCGGGCGCAGGGGTGGACTATTCGTATGCAGACCCCGACCACATCGTAATCAACCCGCTCCAGTCCAAGTTTGCCTCCGAGCTGATGGAAGAGCAGGGCGGTGACGTGATAACAAAGTACGTCTTTCCAAACGAGACGCGGGCCGGCGCCTTTGAGACCCAGGTCTTCAGGCTTGCAGACTATCCCCAGTTTGTAGGCGGGGGAGAGGTGACACTCCGCGCGGTAAACATAGATGACGCCAAGTTCACGGCCTCCAACAGCACTGTCTTCCTCAACGGCTCGCTAATCAACAAGACGGCGCCCGCCCTTGCGTGGTTCTACATCTCCGGGCCAAAGGAGGAGCCCCACGGGGCGGCAAACCCCTTGTTTGAAAAGAGGATGGCGGGCCTCTGGGCAGGCGGCCTTGTGACCGACTCGGACTTTTATGATGCCATGGCAAACATGACAGGCAGCGCGACACCTCCCCAGGATGCCGGCGCCTCGCTCCCTCACTGGCTCAAGACCGTGGCCGGCTGGTGGTACCAGGGAAAAATTGATGACGCGACCTTCCAGAACCTTATCCGGTACCTGGCGTCTGAGAAAATAGTTTCATAGGGCTGGATTGAGGCAGGGACCTATTGATAGATTGGAGTTCTAATGCAGTGCGAGCTGGCTCCGGTTAGATGACGCCATTCATGTCGGCATTTGAGAGGTCTGTACCGTTGAGATCCGCACCAGTAAGGCCAGCATCCGAAAGGTTTTCCCCAGTGAGGTTGGACTCTACCTCTTTTCGTGTGTGAATCTCCTTTGTCTGAGGAACTGCAACAGTGCCAGGTCATCCTGTTGTTTTATCTGCGATGATATTATGGAACTTGTAAGCTTTGCCGTAATGGGTTCAAAACGGGTCATCACCTCTTCCCTTAAGCTTTGCAAATCAGTTTCCAGTACTTTGAAAAAGTACTCCTGATCGCCAATTGTTGAATATGCTTCTATAATGCGCGGCTCTTTTCTGACATAATCATGCATTCTTTTAACATCTGCCTCCCCAAGTCCAGTTTCTGCCCCTACGTAAGCAGAGATTGATATTCCCAGTCTTTGCCAGTCGATCTCGATCTTGTTTCTGAAAATTCTGTTTTCTTTCATGATGTTAACCCTTTTTGCTATAGTACGTTGGTCCACTTTGAGAATCTCTGCTAATTTTTTGAACTGCATGCTTGCATCTTTTGCCATGTATTCCAATATCATTAGATCTAACTCATCAGGCACAAAGGCTGGATCTCGCATGGCAAGTCTAATGATATTTGATAGCATATCAATGTTTTTATAGTGCTATCAGATAGCATGAAAACCTATATTCATGTATCTTGACGTATGTTTGGATTCACATGGTAACAAGTGCAAATTCGGCATGTTTAGCAAAAGCATTAGCAGTGCATGTACGAATCATGTATTCTAAACAAAGGACGTAAAGTGACCCATATGGACAATGTTATACTTTTAACAGTACTGGTAGGTTCGCTTGGACTGGCTGTAATTTTTGGCAGGTACATTGCAAGAATGATTGTATATGAAAAGAGACCATTAGAAAAAACATTAGGTAGAGTGGAGAACGGCTTTTACAAGATTATTGGCGTAGATAGATACGAACAGATGACTTGGAAGCAATACTTCCTAGCTCTTACAGTAACCAATGTTATAGCGGCTGGATTTCTTATGGCTGTTCTTTTATATCAGAACACTCTTCCACTTTCTCCAAAGCCGGGGCTATCACTTGATCTTGCATTTAATACAGCAGCTTCGTTTGTTACAAATACCAATCTTCAACATTATGCTGGAGACCAACAACTTTCGATTTTTTCACAGATGGTAGGTCTGATCTTTATGATGTTTGTGGCCCCTGCATCTGGAATAGCTGCAGCATTTGCTTTCATCAGAGGTTTTATTCGAAAAGAGTTCGGGCTGGGAAATTTCTATGTTGACTTTACTAGAATAGTCATAACGCTGTTACTACCCATCTCATTTTTCGCAGCGTTACTATTGCTTTTCCTTGGAACTCCACAGACATTAGATTCTACAATTACCGTAGGTACGCTACAAGGTGGAAACCAAACAATTACCATTGGTCCTGTTGCTGCCATGGAATCAATAAAAGAGCTTGGTAGCAACGGAGGGGGATTTTTCGGGGCAAATTCTGCACATCCATTTGAAAACCCCACAGGCGTTTCAAATGTCTTCGAAATTATCCTAATGCTAGTTATCCCCTTATCGTTTCCAATAGCATACGCTCATTTGATAGGTAGAGGCAGGGGAATCTCCATACTTGTAACCATGCTGATTGGATTTGGGGTAATGCTTGCCCTTGGCCTATCGGAATCAAGCGGCCCAACAGGCCTTGAGACAAGATTTGGCAGTTTTGGAAGTACGTTATTCCAAGAATCGTCAGTGGCCACGAATACAGGCGCGGCAAATGCTGCTCTGACTGGCATGTCTCCAAATGCCGTAATAGGCCTCTTTCTAGGCATGTTTGTTCAGGCCATTCCTGGAGCAGACGGCACGGGAATGATGATGATGATAGTATTTGTTGTACTTACGCTCTTTTTGGTTGGGTTGATGGTTGGAAAGACTCCGGAGTTTATGAGCATGAAGATAAACCCAAAGGATGTCAAGCTTGCAGCCTTTGTATTTTTGATACACCCAGCCTTGATTTTGATCCCATCCGTTCTGGCATATACTACAGAGAACGCGCAAGCTATTTTGGGAGAACAAACAACCCCTGCAACATTCAACCAAGTATTGTACGAGTACAGTTCAGCTTCTGCTAACAACGGATCGGATTATCTTGGCACGGCTGCAAACACGCCATTTTGGAATTGGTCTACTGCGTGGGTCATGATACTTGGCCGTTATGCGCCGATTGGATTGATGCTGGCAATTGCAGGATCATTTACACTAAGGGATAGAAAAGAGGTCGTTGAACCAATTAAAACTTCGGGCTTTCTTTTTGTTGGGGTATTATCAGTCATGGTTTTTGTTTTAACAGCCCTGACATTCTTTCCGTTCTTGGCAATGGGGCCATTTTCAATGTAGTGTGATGAAAGTATGAAAGCAAAAATGAAACAATCAATATTTGACGCAAGAATGCTCAAGGACTCGGTAACAAAACTGAACCCAATTTATCTTGCCAAAAAAAGTCCTGTGATGTTTACGGTTGAAGTGGGGTTCTTCTTGGTACTCGCAATAGGCTTGCTGCCAAACATGTCACTGGAATTTGTAAACGAAAATCGTGTCTTCTATATCGAATCAGCAATGATTCTAATTGCTACTGTTTGGTTTGCAACATTCTCCGAGTCGTTGTCAGAATCACAAGCAAGAGCAAAGGTTGATTCGTTAAAAAATCTGGAAAAGGAGGTTTTGGCTAAGAAACTTGAACAAGGCAAAGAAGTTCCGGTTGTATCTTCAAGTCTTGTGGTGGGAGACCGTGTCCGAGTTTATGCCGGGGAGATAATCCCTAGAGACGGTATTGTACACGAGGGAAAAGCATTCGTAGATGAATCCATGATGACTGGGGAATCAAATCCAGTATTCAAGGAAAAGGACAATCCAGTACTTGGAGGGACCAAGGTTGCAAATGATAGCATTGTAGTTGAGATAACTTCGGAGGCTGGAAAAAGCTTCCTTGACGAGATGGTAGGATTAATTGAAAGTGCAAAAAGACCAAAGACAAAAAACGAAATTGCTCTAACCATCTTGCTTTCTGGCCTTTCAATAATTTTCGTAACCGTGATTGGAACCATGTTATTTTTTGGATATTATCTTGGGTACCACATGGACATTTCAGTACTTGTAGCCCTACTGGTAGCACTAATGCCAACCACTATTGGTGGATTATTGCCTGCCATAGGAGTTGCTGGAATTAACAGGCTTGCAAGAGATAACATTGTAGTGAAATCAGGAAAGGGAATTGAGGCTGCAGGGGATTGCGATGTGCTAATCTTAGATAAAACTGGAACCATTACCGAAGGCGCTAGAAGGGCAATTGGATTTGTTCCGATGGAAAAATTTACTGAGCAAGATATTGCTGAAGCCTCCTATGCCGCATCCTTTAATGATCACACCCATGAAGGAACGTCTATCATCGAGCTTGCAAATGAACGAAAGGTCGAACCGCCTTTTATGATGGAAATTATGACTGCAAAACCGGTTGAGTTTAGCTCAGAAACAAGATTCAGCGGCGTAGAGTTTTCACCAAAGAAGAGACCATCCATGCAAGCACATACCTCGAAATCATTGCCACGTACCAAGGTTTCTTCAAAAATTGAAGAATTGGAAGAAGCCAACGCCCCAGTGAAGATTCTGAAAGGATCAATTGATGCAATTCTGCAAATTGCTACCAAAGTAAATGAACCCGAGTTACGGTGGAAAGCTCAGGAAATATCCAAGGATGGTGGGACACCGCTTGCAGTGGCGGTAAATGATGAAATAATTGGGCTGATTTCGCTCAAGGACACGCTCAAAAAAGACATTCGAACAAAGCTGGATGAGGTCCGTGTTTCAGGCATAACAACCGTCATGATTACAGGTGACAATCAGCTAACGGCTCAGGTAATTGCAAAAGAGGCAAACATTGATCAAATCATGGCCGAGGCAAGACCGACCGATAAGCTAAACAGGGTAGTAGAGGAACAGCAAAAAGGTCATGTTGTAGGCATGATAGGAGATGGGACCAACGATGCTCCGGCACTTGCCAAGGCGGATGTGGGCCTTGCAATGAACAGGGGTACTGCAGCTGCAAGAGAAGCCGCAAACATGGTAGATCTTGATTCTGACCCTTCGAAGATCCTCAGGGTTGTAAAGCTTGGAAAACAACTGCTTATGACACGTGGTGCAATTACCACATTTTCAATTGCAAATGACGTTGCAAAATACTTTGCAATCCTTCCCGCCATGTTTATGAAAGACAATCCGAAAATGGAAATACTAAATGTAATGCAGCTTCACAGCCCTGAAAGTGCAGTATTATCCACATTGATCTTTAATGCCATAGTAATTCCTATGTTAATTCCGTTATCGCTCAAGGGTGTAAAGTACAAGCCGGAACTGCCAGAGAAGACGTTTATCAAAAACATGATGATATATGGACTCGGTGGGGTCGTGTTCCCATTTGCTGGCATTAAAGCAATCGACCTTCTTCTGTCTGCCTTTATGAGATGATATAAAATATGAGAACATTAAAGAGCAAAGTCTTTTCGCCTGCCATCCGGATTGTAATTCTTATGATCGTTACCACAGGTGTTGCTTACCCGTTACTTGTTACAACAATAGGTCAGACCATGATGCCATACCAGTCTAACGGCAGTCAGGTAGTTCTAAACGGTAAAGTTGTAGGATCAGATCTTATAGCACAAAACTTCAACTCTACCAAATTCTTCCAACCTAGAAATTCGACTGATTCTGGTTCAGGCGTAGACCCTGACATTACTCCAGCCAGCGCTATTTCGCAGATACCTGCGATAAGCAGTGCAACCGGAATCCCCGCTAATGCGTTAAAGACATTAGTTGATCTCGACGTCGCAAGAAACAGAGAAACCAACGCTCTAGTCCTTGCACCAGATTACGTCAACGTATTGAATATCAATGTGGAACTGGTGAAACAATACCCAGGTGTCTATGCACAAGAGGCTTCAATGATGGGAGGATCCTAACCATGGATGGAATATTGGCTGCATTTGTCGCCGCCTTGGTCATCTCAACTGGAGTTTTGATGTATTCCTTGTTAAGGGCGGAGAAATAGTGTGCATTGATGGTTATGAATCCATAATAATACCTGTCGGAACGATACCACTGTTAGTTTGGCATACCAGGTTGCCATATGATGATATCATCTCAATACCCCGCATGCGAAAACAGCCCAATCTCCAAACAGTCACTGATCTTCAAACATTTCCGAGTACAACTAGACCAATAACAGAAAATGACCGTCCGTTCACTCTATATCGGGAGAAATCTCTAAAATTGTGATGTATCTTGTGATTCCCTCTGTAATTATTTACAAGATTATGTCTGTAAAGGACTTCGGTAAAATACACAGAAAATCGCTATAACTTTACTCGCAAGTTAAAATCTGCAAAGAGAACTGTGCCATGGATGTAGATGCGGTCGCCGGGATTTGAACCCGGGTAACGGGCTTGGAAGGCCAGTGTACTAACCAAACTATACTACGACCGCTTACTGTGCGAAGCTTGTGACTATGTAATAATCCTTTTTTCCAGCTCGTACAACATCCGGCAAATAATTACGTGAGCTTCAAGAGGGACCTTCTCGACCGAGACCGTCCTGTCAAAATGTTTGGAGATGCTGCCGGAGAAATGTCCCTTTGGAAAACCTCCCACCACGATGCACGAATCCTCCGCCACCTCGCCTGCAAGCTTCTGGTATGTGGAGGCAGCCCCCGTGCTTGAGAGGCCTACCACCTGTTTTGGTTTTATTTTTTCGAGAAGTTCGCCAAAACCCATCTCCGCAATTTCAAGTAGTCTCTGCCCTCCTTCCTCTATCCTTCCATCCGCGTACATCTTCTCGACGAGCCCCGCAAACCTGTGGTATGACTTGGGCAGCCTGACGGATCTTCCAAGCGTTATCACCCTGTCGTCTATGGTATGGACGTAGACGGAAAGCTTGTTCTCAAAGTAAAGGGGTATGCTCGAGGCCTCAAGGAGGCATATGTGCACAAGGTCGGGCCTGCCTCGCTTGATCTCGTTCTCAATCCCCTTCATCGCGGCAAAGTGCCACGATACGTCAAGGAGTATCTCGGAAGGTTTCTTCCCGAGGCGCCTTGCCGAGGCACGGACGGAACTGTGACCCTGAAGATTCCCTGGCACAAGCTCAAGGGCGGATTCTGCAATCACAAGAGAGAGCAAGATTGTATTTTAAGGGCAGTCATTATTTAATTGACATGAAAGCCGGAGTCCGGGAGCTTGTGCTTGAGAGGATGCAGATACTCGTACGGAACGCCGTATCCAACGCGAGAAAAAATCCTGAACTTGCCCAGAGGCAGGCCAGCCTTGCAAAGAAGCTCAGCATGAAGTACAGGGTGCGGATGCCATACGAGCTGAGGATGAATTTTTGCAAAAAGTGCAAGAAGTTCATCGTGCCAGGATTCACCGCAAGGATACGGCTTGGGAGATCCGACGTCAAGTCCATCCGGATTACGTGCAGTTTCTGCAACCATACATACAGAAAAATTATAAGAAAACAGGCCGCTCAAAGTCTATGATTTATAAGACGAGTTTTGATTTTTGGTCTTCATGGCCAAGGCCTACGACGTACCAGCAGACTTGCTGATTAACAAGTTATCGGAGATTCTAAAGGGGGAAGACATCACCACCCCAAGCTGGGTCCCGTTTGTCAAGACCGGCTCGCACGCAACAAGGCCCCCGCACCAGACCGACTGGTACTACACGAGGTGCGCATCACTGCTGAGGAAGATCTACCTTCACGGCCCAATCGGGGTGCAGGACCTCAGGACAATGTACGGGGGCACAAAGGCCGTAGGATATGGCGGGGAGCACCACAGGGACGCCGGAGGCGCAATTATCAGGACTGCCATTCACAACCTCGAAAAACTGGGATACCTTGACAAGGTGGAAGGCAAGGGAAGGACAATCTCACACGAGGGTATGAAAAAGATTGACCGCGTATCGACCGAGATTCTAAACGAGCTTGTCGCAAAAAACCCAAACCTGAAGAAGTACTCCTAGTGATCCGGTATGAGCCAGAGAGATCCGAGCGACGAGAGAACTCCTAACGACGCAGAAGTAAAGGCCCTAAAGGATCAAGCACTCAGGAGCCTGCTCTCACCGGAGGCGCGACTCCGGCTCAACAACGTAAGGATGGTCAAGCCTGAGCTTGCCGCGATGGTGGAGAACTATCTCCTTGGAATGGCTTCGCAGGGAAGGCTCCACAACCAGCTGTCCGACGACCAGTTGAAACAGATCCTCCTTTCCATCCAGCAGCCAAAGCGCGACTTCAAGATAAACAGGAAGTAGACCTCTGGGAAAATATATTAGGGGTAAATCAGGCGAATTAACTCATGAAAGCAGTTGTCTATGAAAAATATGCTCCAAACGATGATTACAAGTCAATTTTGCAGGTAAAAGAAATTCCAGAACCCAAGCCAAAACCAAACGAGGTTGTCTTCAAGGTCAAGGCATCGGCCCTGAACTACAACGACATTTGGGGAATGCGAGGCCAGCCTGTACCGGTACCACTGCCCCACGTATCTGGGTCTGATGCAGCAGGCGAGGTAATCGCAGTAGGCGAGGACGTTACAAGCTTCAAGGTAGGCGACAGGGTTGTTTCACACTCTAACATGTCATGCAGGGTTTGTCAGGCATGCACGGACGGGCGCGAATATGACTGCCAGAAAAGGACCATCTGGGGATTCCAGACTGGCCCGACATGGGGGGCATTTTCCGAGATTACCCACCTTCCAGAGGTAAACGTCGCAAAGATACCTGATGGCGTAAGCTTCGACGAGGCAGCAGCTGCTTCCATGACGCTTCTAACGGCATGGCACATGCTGGTAGGCCGGGCAAGAATAACTCCTGGGCAGACGGTCCTCATAATGGGAGGAGGTTCCGGCGTCGGATCCTTTGGCATCCAGATAGCAAAACTTTACAATTGTACCGTAATTTCCACCGCAAGCGGAGACAAGCTTGACAAACTAAAGCAGCTGGGAGCCGACTACGCGGTGGACCACAGGAAGGAGGACTGGAGCAAGCAAGTAAGGGAGATTGCCAAGCCACACGGCGGAATAGACATCTCGTTTGATCACATAGGCCAGACTCACTGGAACGCGCAGCTCACACTCCTCAAGTATGGGGGAACCCTCGTCACATGCGGTGCTACCACTGGGTATGACGCAAAGACCGACCTGAGGCACATCTTCTTCAAGGGTACAAACATCCTTGGGTCCACACAGGGAACCAAGGCCGAGCTGGAACAGGGCCTCTACTGGATGGGCAAGAAGAAGATAAAGTCAGTCATAGACTCGACATACAGCTTCGAGCAGGCCGCAGAGGCACACACAAAGATGCTGACCGGCAAGGGACTCTTTGGCAAAATCTTAATGAAGCCATAGCCCAACCAACCTTATGTCAAGGCTCCTGCGCAGTCTTCTGTTCGTGCCGGGCAACAACCCTCGCTTTTTGGAAAAGGCCAAAACCCTCCAGGCAGACATTGTTTGCTTTGACCTCGAGGACTCGGTTCTGCCCGCCGAAAAAAAGTCGGCAAGGGATCTCATCCGCGAGGCAATCGGACATCGCGGGGAATACCGGGCGGAAATTTACGTCAGGACCAACTCACCGGCATCGGGACTCGTCGGCGACGACCTCTCGGCAATCGTGCAGAAGGGGATAGACGGCATTGTCATTCCTAAGGTGAACAACCTCGGAGAGATTAGGAAGATAGAAAGATCACTGGCCGTCCTTGAAAGGAAGAGGAAGCTCAAGCCGGTAGAACTTATGGCCTCGATCGAGTCAGCAGAGGGGGTGGTAAATGCCCATCAAATCGCCACATCAAAGCGCGTCTCTGCTCTGGTCTTTGGCGTCTTTGATCTCCTCAACGATCTCGGCGTGGAGTATACAAAGCAGGCGGAGGGTGCAAGATATGCGAGGGCCAAGATACCTGTGGATGCAAGGGCGACTGGAAAGTACGCACTTGATGCAATCTGGCAGGATCTGAGCGATTCCCAAGGCCTGGAACGGGACTGCGCTGAGGCAAGGAGCCTGGGATATGCGGGAAAGACGATAATCCACCCGGACCAGATCCGGTCCGTGCACGCTACATTCCATCCGTCGGAGGCTGAGGTGGGGTGGGCAAAAAAGGTCATCGAGGCATACGAGTCGGCAAGGGCGAAGAAGAAGGGCGCCACCAAGGTGGAAGGAAAGATGATAGACGAGGTACACTTCAAGAGGGCAAGGGCCCTCCTCGCGTCCGTGGACCTGCCGTAATTTTCAACAGGACTATCGATGAACATAAATCAAGTCCGGACCATACGACCGTGGCGTTTGATGTTTACGGGGATTATCGGTGGTCTTGGAAGGGTGGAAAAATTTGAGAAAAACACCAACACAAGGAGCGAAGCGAGAATGAGGGTATCGTTTGGCAAGATTGCGCGCGGCCTCAAGGTGGGGGACAGTGTTGCAATTAATGGCGTCTGTCTCACAGCAGTGAGCGTGGCAGGCGGGGCTGCAGAATTTGAGATGGTAGGCGAGACAATTACCAGGACAAACCTTGGATCGCTTGGGCCCGGAGACATGGTGAACATAGAGCGCAGCCTGAGGGCTGGTGACAGGCTTGAGGGGCATTTTGTCTTGGGCCACGTGGACGGGTCCGGCACAATTTCAAAGATAGAAAAGCAGCGCAACCAGGTAAAGATCTGGATCAGCCTGCCCAAGAACCTTGCAAGGTATGTCGCGACCAAGGGATCCATTACGGTCGACGGCATAAGCCTGACAGTTGTCGACAAGAAAGCGAGCATTTTTTCAGTATCGATAATCCCGCACACAATGAAGGTCACAAATCTTGGAAAGAAAAAAGCGGGTGACAAAGTTAATATTGAAACCGACGTCCTTGCCAAGTACGTCCTTTCTGAAAAGAGTTAGATAACTACTGTTTTGGTAGCAACCACTTTTGTAGTAAAGTTTATAATAATAATTTCAAGCTGATCCTCTATGTCCTTGGAAGAAGCCCTCAACTCGCTGAGAAGGGGGGAGTTTGTCCTTTTGCACGACGGGGACTCGAGGGAGAACGAGGTGGACATGGTGGTCGCGGCCGACTTTATCACGCCCGAACACATCGCAAGGATGAGGCGTGATGCAGGAGGCCTCATCTGCCTTTCGGTAGACCACGCGTTTGCAAAGGAAATAGGACTGCGGTACATGCACGACATCCTTTCGTCATCACAGGGCATTGACGCCGGATCCAAGGAAATGATTATCGGCAAGGCCCCATACGGGGACAGGCCGTCCTTTTCAATATCAATTAACCACAAAAATACCTACACAGGTGTCACCGACAGGGACAGGGCACTTACCATGTCGGAGATGGCAACCATCTACAAGAGCCCATTGGCAGACAAGAAGGGCTCCTTCAATTCCAGTTTCAGGACTCCGGGACACGTGCCGGTCCTCATAGCTTCCGAGGGCCTCCTGGCAAGCAGGCTGGGACACACCGAGATGTCGGTCTACCTTGCAACACTGGCGGGACTTTCGCCCATCACAGTAATCTGCGAGATGCTTGATGCCGAGACATATGGCGCGCTCTCGGCAGAAAAGGCAAAACAGTACGCAAGCAGGAACGCCATCCCGTATTTTGACGGCAGCACTCTTGTAGAATACGCAAAGGGGCATTGAACTTGAACATAGCAATCGTAGTGTCAGAATTCAACGGTGAGGTAACCTCCAAGATGCTGGAGGTTGCGGTGGAAAAAGCACGGTCGCTTAAGATGGGCGTCTTCCGCACCTGCAAGGTGCCTGGAGTGTTTGACATGCCAATTGTCATCGACTCGCTCCTTAGGAGGAAGGAGGTAGACGCGGTGGTGACACTTGGGGCCGTCATAAGGGGGGAGACAAAGCATGACGAGCTTATCGCGGGAGTCGCGGCAAAGGCCATGACGGAGCTAGCCCTCAAGTACCAAAAGCCCGTATCGCTTGGGATTACGGGTCCGGGCATGAGCGAGAGGCAGGCTCACCAGAGGATAAGGCCGGTTGCGGAAAGGGCGGTAGAGGCTGCCCAGAAACTTCATGATGAACTGCGGAAGATCTAAAGATGATCCAGCTAACATTGATAAAAATAACGGGATATGGGCCGTGGACCCTGACTCTGGGAAGCGACAGGGAACACCGGCTGCAGATGCTCCAGGCATCGCTTTACCGCGAGATCCAAAACCTTTTTTCCGAGAAGGGATGCCTTGCTTTTCCCAACAGGTTTGACGAGATTTTTGTGATAACAAACGGCCTCTCGGTACCGGACCATGTCAAGATTCAGGAGGGCCTGGCAAGGGCCTTTGACCTTGGGTTTTCGATGACAATAGGGAGGGGAGAGACGCCCTTTGAGGCTAACCTAGACGCAGACGCTGCAAGGAGGGAGAAGGCGTTTCTGGACGAAAAGCACAACATACTTGGCCGCCAGCCCAAGGAGGAGGCGGAGCGGGTGCAGATAATCCACATGGACGTGGACGGCTCCACCTCCATTTCCGGAAAAAAATCGCCCTATGAAGTGTCGTCCCTCATTGTAAGGCTTTATGCATCCATGTCCGAGTATTTCCTGGCAAGGGGCTCGCTTGCCTTCTTCATGGGGGGCGACAACTTTATGGTAGTAAGCTCCGGGGTCGCAAGGGACGAGATTGAGAAGTTTCTTGCCCATGTGCGGGAGCAGTATGGCATCTCGTTCAACTGCGGGATAGGGAACGCCAGCACGGGACGTGCCGCGGCAATGATGGCCACCCAGTCGCTTGACAAGATAAGGGAGCTCCGCGATTCCGGAAAGGGGACGGAGCGGATTCTGGAATCCACATGTTAATACGGAATGCGACCCTCCTTCATGGGCGGGACCTTGATCTGCTGCCTTCTGCCGACGTGAGAATAAGCGGGAGGCTCATTGAAAAAATCGGGAAAGGCATTGCACCAAGAAGGGGGGAAAGGGTGATTGATTGCGAGGGGCTGCTGATGATGCCGGGACTTGTAAACTCGCATACCCACATAGGCGACTCGATAGGAAAAGACGTGGGTATAGACTCCGGCGTGGAGGAAAAGATCCATCCAGTAAGCGGCTTCAAGCAGCGAATCCTCAAGACCTCCCACCCGTCGCATCTCAAGCAATTTATCAGAAACTCGTGCGTTTCCATGGTAAAGAGGGGCATTACCACCTTCATCGACTTTAGGGAGGGGGGGCTTGCGGGGGTGGATCTTCTAAAAAGTGCCGCCGCTGGGATTCCAATAAGGCCTGTCATAATGGGCAGGATAAACTACTATCAGGACATGGAACTTGTGCGGAAAAACTCCCCGCTGCCCAGGGAGAGACGGGCGGAACTTGGGGCCCTTGTGGCGCACTGCAGCGGGATTGGGATAAGCGGTCCGAACGAGTTCAGCGACTCGGTACTCGGGTATTTCGCAAGGCAGAAAACCCTCCGGGCTATACACTCGGCTGAAACCATAGAAGGCAACAATGCGTCAAAGAGGATGACAAAACGGTCTGAGACCAAGAGGGCACTGCTTTCAAGGCCCGACCTCCTGGTTCACATGACACATGCCTCAATGGAAGACCTGCTCTTGGCCTCAAGGAAGGGTGCGACCATCGCCGTCTGCCCGAGGGCAAACGGGGCCCTTGCCGAGGGCATACCCAATGTGGAATTAATGATGAGATCTGGATGCAATGTTACCATCGGGACCGACAATGTCATGGTAAACTCTCCCGACATGTTCAGGGAGATGGACTATATCTGGAAGGCCACAATGGGAATGAACAGGGAACGCCTCCCACCGAAATCCATCCTGAAGATGGCAACGGTAAACGCCTCGCAGGTCCTCGGGGGAAAGATAGGCGTAATCCAAAAAAATTGCTTTGCAGACTGCATATTTGTGGAAAAGCACTCGATCGACCTTGAGCCGATGCACAATCCGCATGCTGCAATAGTTCACCGCGTCTCGGAAAATGCCATACGTGCGGTAATGTTTGAGGGGGAGTTTGCCCACGGCAAGATCTAGGCCCTACGTGATACTAAGCGCGGCAATGAGCATAGACGGTAAGATTGCGACGCGCACCGGAGCTTCAAGGCTTTCCTCCAAGAGGGATCTTGCAAGGGTACACAGGCTTCGAGGGTCGGCAGATGCAATCCTGGTTGGCAGAAATACCGTGGCCCAGGACGACCCGATGCTTACGGTAAGGCTTGCAAGGGGGAAAAACCCCACAAGGATAGTGCTGGATCCGAGGGCCGCGATGCCTCCAAGCTCAAGGATTGGAGCCACTGCAAATAGTATACCAACCATCGTGGCGGTGACGGAGACTGCCCCCAAATCAAGGGCGGAAAGGCTTGCAAAAAGGGGCCTTGAGGTTATTGTGTGCGGCAGGTCCCGGATTGACCTCGGGAAACTGCTGTCCATACTTGCCCGGAAAGGAATAAGGAAGCTCGTGGTCGAGGGGGGAGGCACGACCAACTGGCACTTTCTGGCGGAGGACCTTGCCGATGAGATTCTTGTAACCATAGCTCCGTTTGTGGTGGGGGGAACAGATGCTGTTTCGCTTGTGGGTGGCCGCGGTTTTGGGAAAATCAGCCATTCATTCAAACTGAAGCAGGTCGAAAGATTGGGTAACGAGATTGTACTTAGGTACGTGCGCTAGTGCTTTAGATCCCCGCGAAGCTCGTCTATCTTTGCCTGAAGGGATTTTTTCAGCTTGTCGTTCTTTGACAGGTTTACGAGCTTGCCGCAGGTAGGGCACTTGAAGGAGAGGTCAAGCGCCTTCTCAAACGTGAGCTTCTGGCAGTCCATGTTGCCGCAGTGGTAAAAGTCTGCCGAGTTCTCATAATCCAGCCTCTGCTGCAGCCTTTCCACGATCTTCTTTTTCTGGTTCTCGATGAAGTTGTCAACCTCGTCCTTTCTTGCCCTCCATCGGTAGACAAACCATCCCTTCTTCTCGTCCTTTACCCTGATGCCCGTGATCAAGGCCTTTCCAAAAAGATCGTAGAGGACCTTTCTTACGATGTTTATCCTAAGGCCGGTGGAGCTTGCAATCTCTTCGTCTGTGGCATCCTCCGTGTTTAGCAGGGACCTTGCCACCTTGAGATATTCATCGCCGCCAATCAGTGCGGCAATCTTGACAAAAGGATCCTCGTGCTCTACGTTCATTCAAAATCATCCTTCCATTCTCCATATTTAAGGACTGGTTTTGTCAATCACACGTTTTCCCTTTTTTGTAGGGACGATCTCGCGCCGGCCGCCGGAAACCTTCCTCTGGAACTGGACCCCATCCTGTATCCTGTCAAGAAGGATTGCAAGGGCTGCTATCTCGGAATGCGGCTGACTTCCAACGGCCACGTTGTAGTCTGCCTCGTCATAGACCTCCCTTGGAACTTTCTCGGCACCGACGACCACCAGTATCTTGTCCTCTTTCCTGAGCAGTTCCTGTACGGCGTTGATATCCTCACCATACATGGTAAGGTGGACCACCTTGTACGAGTCTGACTTTTTCGCCCTGAGCACTTTCCGCCATTCCTCTATTATCTCGACTTCAAACCTTCCGCCCCACATCTTGTTCACCTTGGCCACAGTGTCCTTGATTTCCGGGTTTGCGTCATACATCAGGATCTTTGAGGCGCCAAATGCCCTTGAGACCAGGGCCACATGGGTTGTCACCCTGTCATCCCTCACCAGCCTCTGGCCTATGCGCAGTACCTCAATCTTCATGGTTTACTTCGATTTCCCGTATTTCTGACCCGGCCTTCTCGCTTGGAACAGGATTATTTTCAAGGATCTGGTGGATGAGGTCTTCCAGGGATGGAACGTTCTTGCCTGTCGCCGCTGAGACGGCAAGCCACTTCCTGTTCCCGGTGAGGCCTATTTGGACAGCCTTCTCCGAGATGTCTTCCTCGGTTACAAGGTCGGACTTGTTGAGCACAAAGACAATCTTGTCATGGTTTACCCCGATCTCGTCAAGCGTGGAGACGCAGCTGCGGAACTTCTTTTTCAGCTCCGGTACGGGATCGCTGGCATCTATTACCACTAGAACGATGTCCGTGTAGACAAGTTCCTCAAGGGTTGACTTGAAGGCCTCGATCATGTAGGCCGGCAGCCTGCTTATGAAGCCCACAGTGTCGGAAACAAGAATCTCCATGCCGCGCAGGACAATTTTTCTTGTGGTGGTGGAAAGAGTCGTAAAGAGGTTCGGGCTTTCCTCCCTCTGTTCTCCTGTAAGCGTGTTAAAGAGAGTGGTCTTTCCCGCAGACGTGTATCCTGCAAGGGAAATCGTCTTAAAACCGATCCTTTTTCTTGCCTGCCTGTGCAGCTCGCGCTGTCTTGACGACTTGACAAGCTTTGCCTTGGTACTATTCATCCTGTTCCGGATGTCGTTGTGGTAAACATCAACCTCGAATTTCCCGATGCCCATGAATCCTGGCTGCTCCCCCATTTTTGCCAGCCTTACACGCTCCTTGGCCCTTGACATCTCGTATCTCAACTGGGCCATCTTTACCTGAAGCATAGATTCCGAGCTCCTCGCCCTGCGCTCAAAAATTTCTAAAATCAGCATCTCTCTGTCCAGAATTTTTGTCTTGAGCGTCGAGGCCAGGTTGTAGTTCTGGCTTGGCCTTAGTATTTCATCGTAAATTATGACATCCGGCTTGAGGGACTTGACGAGCTCCTTGAGTTCCTCGACCTTTCCCTCCCCAAGGCCGAACTTGGACCTGTTCAAAAACTTTTGCCGGATGGTCTTCTTCAATTCGTATCCTGCGGCGTCGCAAAGAGCAAAGGCCTCCTTTACAACGTCCTCCTTGTCATAGGTAATCAGTATGGCAGAATCTCTCAATGAATACGGTTCCTCGCGATTCGTATCTATTGCTTTCGCAGGGTCTTTTCTATGGTCATGTTTATGACTATCTCGGCAATATCGCTAGCATACTCGGCGATCCTCCGTATGTTCTCGTTCATGCGCCTGACGCGGTAAATCTCCTCATCGTCCCTCACGGACTTGAGGCTGTCTAGTATTTTCTTCTCATACTTGGCAATGTCGGCGCTCTTTTCCACCGTTATCTCCGCCTGGTTGAAATCCTTCTTAAAGAGTGAGAGGCATGCCTCGTCAAGGACCGACAGGGCAAACGTGCTCAGTTCATCGATCGGCTCAAGGACGGACTTTCTAATGGGCTTTTTGAAGTCAAGCAGGTCTTTTGCAAGCTGCGTGGCG
Source organism: Nitrososphaerota archaeon (assembly GCA_021325615.1). Taxonomy (GTDB): domain Archaea; phylum Thermoproteota; class Nitrososphaeria; order Nitrososphaerales; family Nitrosopumilaceae; genus Nitrosotalea. The sequence continues at coordinate 63,491 of JAJPGU010000010.1, forward strand.
TGGTCGCCTACCCGCTCGATGTTCTTTACAATAAGCCTGTAGCCCAGGCAATGGTGTGGAAACTCTATGCCCATCTCCTTGAGCATGTGCTCGTTTTGGATGGCGATTTTTAGCTGCCTTATGATGTAAAAGCTAAACCTGTCAACCTCGTCGTCGCTTGCGATGACCTCCTTTGCAAGGTCAAAGTTGGCCTCGCCTAGGGCAAGAAGCGCGTCGTTCTGCATGGACTTGGCAATAATCAGCATCCTTTTCAGGGCCCCGTCAACGGACAACTCGAAGAGGTTTATCAGAACCTGGATTGTTATGCCCTCAGTAGAATCTGCAATTATCTCGGTGCCCATGAGGATTCCCTTGACCGCCTCCTTTACCGCGTTCCTCTGGCTTGGCTTCAGCCTGCCGACCTTTGGTTTTACGTTGATAATGTTAAAGCCTAACAGATAGAGCGAAATGAGCTTCCTTGTGATCTGCGGCCCCTCATCTTCGGGTTTGATTTCCACAGTGGCATCCTCAGTCGTTACCGGTTTGTTGTGATGTCTTAGCGGGACTATCTGCAAGGTTGAGACCCCTTGTCGGACGACGGCAACCTGGTCTCCCTGTTTTAGTCCCATGTCGGCAATCCACTGTTTTGGAAGGGATACGATGTAGGACGACTTGCCTGTAAACTGTATCTTCCTCATCTCTTCGGTATTTCCCATGCCAAATGTGTGAGGGGTTATTCTATATAGTTCTTCGGCTTTACTATATAGAAAATTCCTTTGTAGAATTATTTAGGGGCTCGATGAAAATAACCCATGGATTCAGCCCTGAAGATCAGGCATACTGTTGACGCCCTCTTCGGCTCGGGCGTTTCGAGGCATGTCCCAAAGGACGCCACGTTCACATACTCAAAGAAGACAGGCAGGATCCAGCATGTTTACAGCGGGGAGGAGCTTTTGTGCACCCTCCGGATTGACGGGGGCCTTGCAATAACCCCGAAATTTGCGCAGATGCTCCTAAAAAGCAAGAAATTCCGTGAAAACTGCCTCGAAGTGGACGACGATTCCAAGCCGTTCCTGGAGAAGGGCAGCTCGGTCTTTTGCGGGCATATAAAATGGTGCGGCAGCAACATCCTCATCGGTTCTGAGGTTCCCGTGCTGCACGAGGGGAGGGTGATTGCAGTAGGGAGGGCCATCGTGTCTTCGAAGATGATGAGGTCCCTCAGGAGGGGCGTGGCCGTCAAGACCAGAGATAGTTTAAAAGCGGTTTCGGAGGAAGGATGAGTAGGATATGATGCGTGGCGGAAACCGGGAGATGAGAAGGATGCTTGATAGGATGGGCCTTGAAATGAAGGAGGTAAGCAACGTACAGGAAGTCATCATAAAGACCGACACCAAGGAGATTATCATAGCAAAACCCGCTGTCACTGAAATGAAGGCAAAGGACAATTCCATCTTTCAGGTAATAGCCGAAAGCTATGAGGAAAGAGAATTGGAGGTGCCTATTTTCAGCCAGGAGGATATCACCCTTGTCGCGCAACAGGCCAATGTCTCGCCCGAGGAGGCCACAAAGGCACTAACTGAGGCCAAGGGAGACCTGGCAAGGGCAATTCTTCTCTTGACAACTAAATGATCACATTTGATCAAAATTAGAGCACAAAAAAACTTTAAATTTTCAGAGGAGAGATTTTAGGCATAGAATATCAAGCCCAAAACAACATTGCTGTTGCAACTGTGTACGGGAGATCCTATTACAAGTTTGTAAATACTCTGAAGAATTTGAAACTGAATTATGATTCTGTACTGCCTGAAGAAATCACAAGTTCAGACAGGAGGCTGATACTGACCACAATGCGGGAGTCATCAAAGATCCCTGCTACAAGCCTGGTCCTCTTTGATGATGAGTTTGACTATGATCCGACGATTGTAAGGGGTAAGATTGTAAAAAAACTCGAGTCAGGGCTGCACCGGAGCTCCCTAGTCATAGGAATCGATCCTGGAAACAGGATAGGGCTCTCAGTATTCTATTATGAGAAAGAAATCGAGAGCTCTATCTATACGTCAGTCGAAGAGCTGATCTCACACATTGTCAAGATTCTGGTGGGGCTAAATGCGGACCGCAAGGTGGTAAAGGTGGGAAACGGGAACATGGCAATAGCAAGGCAGATCACCGACATGCTAAACCTTAGGTTCTGCTCGCACTTTGAACTTGAGTTTGTTGACGAGCGAAGGACGTCCGTGCGGGTGAAGAACTACAACAAGCGTGGGGCCCGCGACAGGCTTTCTGCAAGATACATCACCCAGCGGGAAGGCTACAGGCACCTTGTGCTACCGCTTTCAAGAATCGGCTAAAAAACAAAAAAATGATCAAGAATCCTTAAATATTTGAATCAAATCATCGGCCAAAAATTGAATTTTTTTTATTTTTTGATAGGCATACATATTTATAGAACATTTTATCGTTTTTCCTGAAAACTGTTGATCGTGCCACGGATGACCATATGAAATATTTCCATAAATTGACATTCCAATTTATAGAAATTTCTGATCTATGCTTAAATCATACTATTACTACAATAAAGTACACAAGGTAAAGTGACTCAAAAATGACATGTAAAGGAATATGCACAAGATACAAGGCACAGAAGCCAGTAGGGACGGGCCGTTACGCATCAGGACAAAAGAGATGCCAAATCTGTGAGATCTTCATAAAATGGGAAGGTCTTTGGTGTCCTTGCTGCGGGTACAGACTCAGAACCAAACCACGAAACCTCAAGTACAAGGCAAAACTACGCGCAAGAGTAGAAGCAGACCAATTAGAAGCGATAGCAATAAAGGCGTAGGACTGCTGTCGTAGGCTGAATGGTATCCAAGGTCGGTTATAGGAAACAAACCGTCAATGTGGATAATCGGGATTTCTTGGTACAAATGGTTCCCTTCACTAATGGAAATTTTATTTCCGTGACGGAAGGGAATGAGAAGATTGGGACACTTGTTGTTTCAATAGGTTCTGGTGGCCGCACTAGTACTGCTACAGTAATACCGTCAAAATCCGAAACCATCTTTCTCAAGATGGTTGCAGAAAGGGTAGCAACGACTGTCAACGGAATCAGTATTTTTTCTTTAAACATACAAAAAGAGCTTGATCTTGAAAGCATGAAGGCTCTGATGAACGAAATTATGGAGATAATAAAATGACGGCGCCCGACTTGCGAGGTTACCTTGCAAAGGTTGCAGGTGCGGGGGAGCTTGCCGTAGTAAAACGCAGGGTTTCCACAAAATACGAAATTGCCGCCATCACCGCAAAGCTTGACGGCTCAAGCGCCGTCCTCTTTGAAAACATCAAGGAAAGCAAGTTCCGAGTCGTTTCAAACCTAGTGGGAACCAAGAAGAGGTTCGCGCTGGCGGTGGGCGCCGATGAACCCAAGATCCATGATAAGGTAAGCTATGCAATAAGCCATGCTGCAAAGCCACGGGTGGCAACAAGGGCAAGGTTCATGGAGAACAAGTCTACGGACTTGTACGATCTGCCCATTATGACCCACTTTGAAAAGGAGCCTGGGGCTTTTATCACGTCCTCGGTTATTTACACGCAGAACCAGGAGACCGGAACGCAAAATTCCTCGTTCCACCGGCTCCTAAGGCTGGACGAACGGCACTTTTCCGTGAGGATGGTGGAGGGAAGGCACCTGCACCGCTCATTCATGTATGCAAAGGAGCGGGGCGAGGACCTCCGGGTAGCCATCACGGTAGGGGTGCATCCCGCCGTGTCGATAGCGGGGGCCTATCAGGCAGACTGGGGCAAGGACGAGCTTGAGATCGCCAACACACTGCTTAACAGGAAACTGGCCCTTGCGATGACGCCATATTCAGGGATGATGGTGCCCTCGGAGGCCGAGATTGTCATGGAGGGCAGGATCCTCAGGGACAGGACCCACAAGGAATGGATGGTGGAGATGCTCCGCACTTATGACTTTAAACGCGAACAGCCAGTCTTCGAGCTTGAAAGGATGTACTACAGGAATGATCCAATATTTCATGATATACTTGCAGGATATGCCGAACACAGGCTGCTTATGGGGATGCCAATTGAGGCAAAGCTGAACAAGAACCTCAAGCGCGGGATGCCGCAGGTAAGGAGGGTGGTGCTAAGCGACGGGGGCTGCAACTGGCTGCATGCCATAGTCCAGATATCAAAGCGGAGGGAACCGGACGGAAAGAGGGCGATCAACGCAGCCTTCAAGGCACACAGGTCGCTCAAGCACGTAATCGTGGTGGACGACGACATCAACCCGTCCAACCCCGTAGAGGTCGAGTATGCCGTCGCCACGAGGTTTCAGGCGGACAGGGGCCTTGTCATACTTCCAAAGGTCAGGGGCTCAAGCCTTGACCCGTCAAGCGACCAGAAAAAGCTGCTCACTACAAAGATGGGGATGGACGCCACAAGGTCGCTCTCAAAACGCAAGGAAGGTTTCGAGATTGCAAGGATTCCGGGCTCTGAAAAAATTTCTCTGAAAAACTATCTCAAGCTATCTTAGGACCGAATCCACCATCAGTGCGATGAACAGGATCGCAAGATAGGGGCTTGAAAACTTGAACAATGTCCAGGACGCCCTCTCAGACGGCTTGACAAGAAGCCACAAGCTGAGCGCCACCATTATGGCGCCCGAGGCGATTGCGGTGTAGAGGTAGATTCCGTGGAAGAGGTGTCCTCCGGAACCGTTCGTCATGAAGAATGGCAGCACGCTGAAAAGGACCATCATCAGTGTTGTCCCGGCAATTACGCGGACCGAGGTCTTTTCAGATTCTACCGCGGTAAGCATTGGCACCTTCACCTTGTTGTAATCGTCCTTGACATGAAGGGTAAGGCTCCAGATGTGCATGGGTATCCAGACAAAGACAAGTCCTGCCATCACTAGTCCAAGGTCCCACAACCCGGTTGTTGTGACTGCAACATATCCAATCATTGCAGGGGCTCCGCCTGAAAATCCGCCAAGGACAATGTTGGTCCTGCTCCTCCTCTTGAGAAGTTTGCTGTAGACAAGTATGTTGTCCGCCAGGCCAAACGCCATGAAGATTCCTGCCCACATGTTGATTGCAAAAGCGCATACGAGCGAGATCCCTGCCAGGATGAGCCCGAAGTGCAGCGCCTTCTCCGCGGGGAAAATCCTCCTGCTTGGAATCGGCCTTTCCTTGGTCCTCTCCATTATTGCGTCGATATCCCTGTCATTGTAGTTGGTCAGGGTGTTGGCTGCGGCAGACCCCGCCATCACGCCGAAGGTGACAAGCGCCCACGTAAGGGCAGAGACCGGTATGTGGTAAAGGTTGGAAGCCGTGTATGTCGCCCCCATCGCGGTAAAGACCAGGAGGTACCATATCTTTGGCTTGGTAACCTCATAGTAAGTCTTAATCCTGGAACTGGCCTTGGTTGTTAGCACGATCGTTCCTTTTTGGAGTCTTTTTGTTATTTATAGGTTGAAAATATGCCGCTATTTTGAGGCCTTGTATGGCATGGGCTTTGTGGTCCTCTTCATCTCAATGAAGCTCTCGGACCTCTGGACGCCCTGAATCCGCCCTACCCGTTCGGATATCAGGCGGTGCATCTCGTCTAGGTTCTTGGCATACATGGTAACTATGATGTCGAACCTGCCGGTTACCTCGGATATCTCCCTTACCTCGGAAATCTTGAGCAGCTCGTCTATCACATGGTCGCGCATCTTTGAATCCATGTTTATGCCGGTGAGGGCCTTTACAGTGTAGCCAAGCTCCCTGTCGTTTACCACTATGGTAAACCGCTCGATAAGCTTCCTCTTGATGAGGCGTTTTATCCTGCTATACACAACCGAGGAGTTTACGTTAATCTTCTTTGATATTCGCGGGACGGAGATGTTTGCATCCTGGGACAGTTCTGATAAAATTATCATATCCAGATCATCAACTTTTGCCATTCAAAACACCAATTATTGTGAATTAATGGATCTTAATAAACTTGTTATTATAATTTTTCCAAAATTTGGGCCTAGATGTATCCTTTCTTATGAAGCATCTCTGCCAGCAGCACCGCCCCCTTGGCAGATCCCATCTTCTCGTTGTGCGAGAACAGGACATACTTGATGCCGTTGTCAAATACAGTGTCCTCCCTTATTCTTCCAACGACCGTGGTCATCCCGCCATTGATCTCCCTGTCAAGCCTCGGCTGCGGCCTTGTCGGGTCCTCGTTGACCATGAGGTATTCCTTTGGTGCCGACGGCAGGCCAGTAACGCTTACCTTGCTTGAGAATTCCTTCATGGCGTTCTTTACGCCCTCGGGATCAGTTCGTGCCGCAGTCTCTACAAAGACGGTCTCCGTATGGCCGTCAATTACCGGGACTCGCGTACAGGTGCAGCTCACCTTCAACTTGGCTGGGTCTATCTTCCCGTCCACGAGCTTGCCGAGAATCTTGCCGGTCTCTAGCCTCACCTTGTCCTCCTCCTTTGGTATGTAGGGTATGATGTTGTCCGTGATGTCAAGTGCGGAGACTCCCGGGGACCTTCCTGCGCCGGACATGGATTGCATCGAGGTCATGATTATCTTCTGTGCCCCGAACTTGTCAAGCAGGGGCTTCATAGTGATTGCAAGTCCGGTAGTGGTGCAGTTTGGCAGGGGGGCAACGAATCCCTTCCAGCCCCTGTTCTTCCTCTGCTGGTCGAGCAGCGCTATGTGGTCGTCATTTATCCCCGGTATAAGGATTGGGACGTCCTGCTCGTACCTGTAGGCTGCCGAGGTGCTGATGACGGGCACCTGCTGGGCAAACTTTGTCTCTATATCCCTTGCCGCCTCGCTCTCTACGGAACTGAATATTAAATCAAGGTTTTCAGGCTTGATGTCGTCGACTGACTCGACGACCATTTCTTTAACGTAATCGGGAATCGGATCCCTGATATGCCACCTTAGGATTCCGCTGTTTGGATCCCTTATGGCATCTGTGAACTTTTTCTTTGCGGATCTTTCCGACGCTGCTATCTGCTTTACCTCGAACCAAGGATGGTTGTTTAGGGCCACGACAAACTCTTGTCCTACCGCCCCGGTGACGCCTATGATAGCTACGCGTTTCTTCATGTAAAAAAATGGCCCTCATACAATTAATAATCCTTTAGAAGAAAGAGCCAAAACACAACTAAATACCCATGCGACATCAAAACAGTATTGAGACTCGGGGTGGCACCGCCTGTAACCAGTCGTCGGGCAGTAGCCCATGGGGGCATCTATTCCTCAGGCCTTGCCTATGACCCGAAAATACTGGATTTTAGCTCAAACGTAAACCCGCTGGGAATTCCGCGCTCGGTAAGGAGGAGTGCAGGAAAAAACACCGACCTGTTTTCAATATATCCGGACTCTGACTCGAACGCACTGAGGAAAAGGCTAGAGAGGTACACCGGAATTCCAAGCCGCCAGATAACCGTCGGAAATGGGGCGACGGAGATAATCTATAATTTTTGCAGGGCATTTCTTCAGGGGAAAAAGGTGCTAATCCCGGCGCCCACATTTGGGGAATACGAGTCTGCCGCAAAACTCGAGGGCGCAAAGATATCATACTTTGAGACGATGGACCTCGACCGGGACATTGAGGAACTGTCAAGGGCCATTCCGGGCAAGCAATGCGTTTTTGTCTGCAACCCGAACAACCCGACGGGCCTTCTTGTCAAGCGAAAAAACATGGTAAGGATACTTGAGGCATCAAGGAAAAATTCCGCACTCGTTTTTGTAGACGAGTGCTTTATCGAACTTTCGGACCCCTCCCAGAGCGTCGCTGCGGAACTCCGGCGTTTTGACAACCTGTTTGTCCTACGGTCCCTCACCAAGTCCTTTGGACTTGCAGGGCTGAGGGTTGGCTACGGCCTAGGGAGCAGGGCCATGGTGGATGTTCTAAACAGGCTCAAGATTCCATGGAACGTCAGCGGCATAGCCCAGAGCGCCGCGGTTGCGGCCCTGTCAGAACCGTCGCACCTCGAAAAGACAAGGAACCTGATAGCAAGGGAGAGGGCCTTTCTGAGGGATTCGATATCAAGAATTGGCGGGTTCCAATGCCTTGACTCGGACGCAAACTTTATGCTGGTAAGATCGGACCTGCCCGCAAGGCTGCTAAGGAAGAAACTTTTGGGAAAAAAAATACTTGTCAGAGACTGCAGCTCCTTCCGGGGACTGGGAGGTAGGTTCGTCAGGATCGCGGTGAGGACCCGCCGCGAGAACCGGAGGCTTGTTGAAGAGATGGGAAGGGCATGACAGGCGCGCTGATGGTGCAGGGCACGTCGTCCGGGGCGGGAAAGACAACACTTGTTACGGCACTGTGCAGGATCTTTGCCGACAAGGGGTACAGGGTGGCGCCGTTCAAATCGCAGAACATGTCCTCCTACTCTTTCCGCGGAAGGGACTTTGAGATCTCAAGGGCCCAGGCCGTGCAGGCCATTGCCGCAAGGGCTGAGATCTCGCCGCACATGAATCCGATACTGCTCAAGCCCCTTGGTGAATACAGGAGCGAGGTATTCGTCCGGGGCAGGAGGTACAAGAGCATGCACGCAGATGAATACTACAAGAAATTCGCACTGGGCAGGGGCCTTGCAGAGGCAAGAATGTCGCTTGAAAGGCTGAGAGGGGAATACGACCTGGTGATATTGGAGGGTGCAGGATCTCCGGCGGAGGTGAACATGCAGAAGTATGACATTGCCAACATGAGGATGGCAAAGGAGGCGTCGTGTCCGGTACTTCTGATCTCAGACATCGACAAGGGTGGCACGTTTGCAAGCATCATGGGAACAATGGAACTGCTGGGTAGGGACAGGAGGTTTGTTAGGGGTTTTGTTATAAACAAGTTCAGGGGCGACATAGGAATCCTGCGGCCGGGGTTTTCGTTCCTCAGGAGGAAGACCGGCAGGCCAGTCCTTGGCACGATCCCTCTGCTCAGGTTCGAGATCCCGGAGGAGGACTCGCTCCATGCAAGCCCAAAACAGGTCTCCTTTACCCCGGGATACCTGAGGCGGCTTGAAAGGGAGATAGAGCATTTAAGTCGAGCCGTCAAATCAAGTCTTGACATGAAGGCGATAGGTGCCCTCCTGAAATGATGGTTCTTCTTGTACTGGCGGCTATGGCTGCGCTTGCCCTTGACCTTGCCCTTGGGGACCCAGGCAGCAGGTGGCATCCCACGGCATGGGTGGGGGCTCTAATAGCAAGGCTGGCGCCACGGGCAAGGTGCGCAAGCCCCCGGGTGGAAAAACTCCGCGGTACTGCGGTACTTGTAGCAGTGGCCGCACCCGTGGCATTTCTGGCATACCTTGCGGGCCACTCGCTGTCATACCTTTGGAGCCTTGACCTTGGTCCTTCAAGGATGCTGGTCCTTGCCGCCTCGGCCTTTGCGGCGGGGCTCTTGCTCAAGACAACCATCGCAGTCAGGGGCATGCAGGAGCATACGTCCAAGGTAATGGCGTCGCTTGCAAGCGGCGACCTTGAGGGTGCAAGGTCGAACCTTGCGTTGATAGTAAAGAGGCCTACGAGGAATTTGGACAGGCAACATGTCATATCTGCGACCCTTGAGAGCATTAGCGAAAACATCGTTGATGGAATAACCGGGCCGCTCTTCTACTTTGCATTCTTCGGGCTTGCGGGGGCCTTTGTCTACAGGACAGTCAACACCGCAGACTCTATGGTAGGTTACAGGAATGACCTGTTCAGAAACATCGGGTGGTTCTCCGCTAGGTGCGACACCATCCTGAACTTTGTCCCGGCAAGGCTTACAAGCTTGGTAATGGTACTTGCAGGGATGGCGGTAGGGTGCGACTGGCGGCGCTCGGTCCAAGTCATGAGGAGGGACGGGCCTAGGACGGAGAGCGCAAACGCGGGCTACCCAATGGCCACGATGGCGGGGGCGCTTGGGGTGAGATTTGAAAAACTCGACAGCTATGCGCTCGGTGACGGGGATGTGGAGTTTGCCGAGGAGCACTTTGGCAAGGCGATCTCCATGATGAAGGCTACTGCGGTCCTCTTTGTCGCGCTGTTTACCGTTCCAGTCATAGTGGCACTGTCGATCTTGGGTTGGTGGGGGCTTGCTTAAGGGAATTTCATCCGTGGTATCATTCCTTACAATCATCCCTTCGAGGGGGGCAGAGCTTGACGTTGTTGCAAAAAACATGTACCTCTTCCCCGTGGCGGGCGCAATAATCGGGCTTCTCATAGGAGGGGCGGGATGGGGGCTATCCCTTTATGTCCAGCCGCTGGTCGTGGGCCTTGTCCTGACCGCGGCCCTTGTCATAGCAACTGGCGTGCACCACACCGACGCCTTGTGCGACTTTGCCGACGGGATGATGGCAAAGGGCACCAAGGAGAAGAAGCTCAAGGCGATGCGCGACCCGGCAGTGGGATCAGCCGGGGTCGTAACAGTGGTTCTATATGTAGCCGGAATGATACTTTCACTTTCAATGATGAAGGGCCTCGTCATGCTTGAGGCGGTACTTGTAAGCGAGATGATGGCCAAGTTTTCCATGGTACTACAGGCAAACAGGGGGGCATCCGCGTGGGAAGGGCTAAGCTCGCCCTTTACCCAGCAAATGAAGAACCCTGCCAAGCTTGCCGCTGCCGCAGCCATGGCAATAGTCCCCGCGGTGGTTCTTGGCGGGATCACGGGCATCATAGTGGTCGGTGCCACGGTGGGCCTGTCGTTCCTGCTCCTTGCGGTATCGAACAGGAGTTTTGGCGGGGTTTCAGGTGACGTCTTTGGTGCGAGCAACGAGCTTGTCAGGCTTGTATCGCTTTTGATCTTTGCATCAAGATGATAGGGCTCGTAATGTGTGGCGGCAAGGGAACGAGGATGGCAGGGGAAGGGGAGAAGCTGCTCCTCCGGTACAGGAAGCCGCTCGTGCAGCACGTCGTATCGGCACTCGAGGAGTCAAGCTGCTTCTCAAGGGTGGTGTGCGCGACGAGCAAGAATGCCCCAAGGACGGCCGAGTTTGTGGGGGGACTGGGGGTGGAGGTGGTGGAGACTGCGGGAGGCGGATATGTACGGGATCTCTCGGAAGCACTCAAGGGCCTCGCCGAGGAGGTGTTCGTGGTTTCAGGAGACCTTGCGCTCCTTGACGCCGATATTGTAAAGACAATTGTTGGAATGCACGACGCATCGCACGCTTGGACAAGCGTCCTTGTATCAAAAGGGTTCCTTGACTCGCTTGGCCTGCGCGCGGAATTCCTGGTGCGCCACGGGGAAACACAGTGTGCCTACACTGGAATATCAATTGTTGATCCAAAAAGGGTGGGCGGAAACGGACACGTGGAGGAGGATTACATCCTGATTGACGACAAGCGTGTGGCGTTCAACTTAAACACAAAGGAGGATTATGACCTACTCGGCGCTGCCTAGTACCTTGCCGTTTATCTTTGCAATAGAACCAGTTGGCTCTGCCAGCGTGTTACCGCATGCCTTGCAGGCAACCGTTGTGGAAACATGGGAGAATACGATGCTCTCTTCTCCGCATTCCTTGCACTGGACCCTCTGGAACTTGCTTCCAGGCCTTGGGATGAGAATTTGTGCCTTTTTCATTGTGCTACCAACTCCAACTTTCTTAGCCTAATCCCTGCCACGTTAAATTTCTTTTTGCACTCGGGGCAGAGTAGTATGGGCGTCATCTTCTTGGTGGTCTTGGCGGGCTTGGCAAGCTTTGGGAACTTTTGCCCTCCGTAACCCTTCTTGTCCTCGGCGTGCCTTCGCTCGCCTATTGCAGAGCCCCGCCTCTTTCCCGCCTTGTACAAGGAGACCTTCTGAAGCGTATGCTTCTTGCACTTGGGGCAATACCTTCTGATCTCCTTGGGCATGTTCATAAGGAGATTCCGACCCTGACCGTAATTTAAAGGTGCCAGAAATTTCTTGTCAGTGTTGCCCTACTCCGGCACCGGGGCATAGCTCACGCAATAACCCAGGCCCTCAGACCGGGGATGCGGAGGAAGTCTTGGAATCCCCATGAAAACTTCCACACGCGGGACAGAGATTGTCTTCAAGAACGGAAAGTAAATTCCAAGCATGAACGGGATTGCGGGCAAGCAGGCGACGCCGCAACTTTGGCAAGCCTTCGGGGAAGGTAATGTCTACGGCATGTTCCATATGGGACCTGCGGCAGCTTGCGGCATGTCCATTTTGACATCGCTTTAATACCGTAACTACCAAGAGTAGTTTTGTGAAGGCAAGCTCCCTTGCAGCAATGTTGGGTCCGCTAAACCAGGTTGCAATGGGGGAGAAAAAGGCGGACCTTGTTTTGAAAAACTGCAGGCTTGTCAACGTTTACTCAAGGGAGATAATACCGCATACCCATGTTGCAATATTCAGGGACAGGATTGCATACGTCGGAAGGGACGCGTCGCATACTGTCGGGCAAAAGACGGCAGTCATAGACTTGGAGGAAAAGTTTGTGACGCCGGGATTTGCTGACCCGCACATTCACATGGACCAGTTTGTCATGCCGTCAGAACTTGCAAGGCATGCCCTTCTTTGCGGGACGACCTCGCTGTTCTCAGATCCGATAGACATCGTAAGCGTCTGCGGATACCGGGGGTTCAGGGAGTTTGCAAGGCTGACGGAGGCCCTGCCGCTCCGGGTCTTTCACATGGTTCCGGGGGGCCTTCCGGTAGACAGGAAGTTCAGCCATGCAAGGACGATGTCAAGGGCGGAGCAGAGAAACGCGTTGAAGATGGATGGCGTCCTCGGGATGGGCGAGGTCTTCTCGTGGACCAAGGTTACCGGCAGGGACGCGGAGACCATGGGGAACCTGAGGCAGGTGCTGGAGGCGGGAGGGATCATAAACGGCCACACTGCAGGGGCCGGCGACCGGAAGCTTAACGCCTACATCGCATCGGGGATCTTTTCATGCCACGAGCCAATCGACTATGACCAGCTTATCGAGAGGGTGAGGCTTGGGATGTGGGTGATGATGAGGGAGGGTTCCATAAGGCGGGACCTTGAAAGGATGGTTCCAAGCATACTTTCACACAAGCCGTACCTTGACAGGCTCATGTTCTGCACTGACGGCGTGACCCCCAAGGACCTGCTGGAGTTCGGACTCATCGACCACTGCATACGCAAGTCGGTCTCGCTTGGAATGGAACTCATCGACGCAATAACAATCGCATCTCGCAACTGCTTCCAGTATTACGGGATGGGGGACGACCTGGGCGGGATAGCCCCTGGAAAACTTGCGGACATTCTTGTATTTGACGATCTGGCCAAGGCCCGGCCTGACAAGGTCTTTGTCGGGGGCAGGCTTGTTGTCGCGCACGGAAGCCCGGTATTCAGTGGCCCAAGGCCCGCCCTGCCGGGCTGGGTAACAAACACCGTGAGGGTTGGCAGGAGGCTGGCTCCCGGAGACTTTGTGGTGCGGGGAAAAGGGGAGGCGGCAAACGCGACGGTAATCAGGATGGATACTGAAATAATAACAAGGAGGGACTCGGAGCAGCTACGCGTGGTGGACGGCAACGTCATTGCGTCGCGCGACAAGGACGTCTGGAAGGTGGCCGCGATAGACAGGACATATGGTTCGGGAAAAAGGTGCGTCGGGTTCCTGAAGAACCTTGGGGCAGACATCGGGGCATTTGCCTCCACGCAGAGCTTCCATGAAAACGATCTTATCGTCATAGGGTCCGACGAGCGTGAGATGGCCCTTGTTGCAAACGAGCTCCTGCGGACCCGGGGAGGCATGGCAGCGTCCCGAGGGGGGAAGATCCTTGCAAGGGTGGCGATGCCGTTTGCCGGGCTTGCCTCGCGCGATTCTGCGGAGGATGTCGCATCGGGGATAAGGGAATTTGATGACAGGATTGTCGAGGCAGGGTGCAGGTTCGGCCAGCCCCACCTGATACCGCTCTTCCTTCCCTTCCTTGCACTGCCGGAGGTCAGGATACTTTACAGCGGGATCGTCGACGTAAAGAACAGGAAGTACCTCGACGTTATCACCTGACAAGCTGCAAAACTGCAATTTTGTTATAGAACTATTTGGAGCAATTACTTTAAGCCGGATACGCCTACCATGGGTGTGGAAAGCGCACAAGGCTTGGTAAGTAAGGGATCATTTCTTGTGGACAACGGCAGGTACGAGGAGGCGCTAGAGTTCTTTGAGCAAGCCCTGCTGCTCAGGCCCAATGACCCGGACATACTCAACAAAAAGGGCGTAGCCCTGAGGAGCCTCGGGCGGTACGACGAGGCAGTAAGATGTTTTACCAAGTCGCTTGAGATCCTTCCAAGGGATCTTGCGGCATCATAGGTTTTTTGGGACGACGCGTTTGGGAGCCCGTTTTTTCGAGTACATGTCGGCAAGCCTTAGCGGCTCGGGCAGCCACTGTCCCCTTGCGATGAGCGAGGATGCAAGCCTTGAGGCAGTACCTAGCGAGATCTTGTTGCCAATGCTGACAAATATCTTCCTGCCTTCCCTTCCACTGATCACCTTTGCAACGGTCCTGCCCCCCAGAATTACCGAGTCCTTTTTCTCCGTCCCGCAAAGAAGGCTTTTTGCTACGCCAACGGTAGGCTTGTCAAGCATGACGCCCAGGTAGCACGCAAGCCCGAACCTCCTTGGATGCAGCTGGCCGTTTCCATCAACGAGCAGGACGTCAAACCCGGTCTTTAGGAGGCCTAGAGCGGACATGGCAGGCCCTGCCTCCCTCAACATCATGAGGCCTGGAACGTACGGGACTTTGACCTTGGTAGTCGAAGTGACATGCTCGAGAACCTCCAGCGTCGCCGCGTCCATCACGACGGCAGCCGCGTTTGCCAGGCCTTCCCTGTATGACACGTCCACAGCGCAGACAGTCCGGATGGATTTTAGCGAGTCCCGCGTTACAACGGTGGGCGCAAGCCTCCTTTGGAGTTTTACTGCTTCGGTATAGCGGGACATGGGCCACCCTCAGTCGTCAACGGTGCCGCCCTGTCCACTGATTGCCGTAAAGGTGGTCGTGCTTGTTACGGGCGTGATATCCCTGACCCTTGTCAGGGTCTCGTGCAGGTCCGACTCCGTACCTGCCGAGACCTTTATGAACAAATCATACCGGCCCATGATGCCGTTTACCTCGGAAACATTCTTGATGCCACGGATCTTTGAAATTGCATCCTTTTCCTGGCCGGGAATGCAGGTTGCAAAAATATAGGCGATCAACGGTTAATATAGAAAAAAATGCAATAAAAACAATTTTTAGCCAAAAAGGCCTTCCAGCGGGGCGCAATCCCTGAAAGGTCGGGCGGGAGCGCCGCCAAGGACCCTTCGTATGCAACGGCAGAAGCTATTAAAAGGGGAAATTAAACAACGAATTCGAGGAAAACATTTTGGCTTCAATTCAGCAGACACCACAAGGTCCCGTCCTAGTGCTAAAGGAGAGCGCCCTGCAGCAGAAGGGACGCGATGCCCAGAAGAACAATATTGCGGCGGCCAAGCTGGTCGCCGAACTTGTTAGGACCAGCCTAGGCCCTAGGGGAATGGACAAGATGCTTGTGGACTCTTTAGGCGATGTTACGATTACCAACGACGGCGCCACCATACTAAAGGAGATAGACGTGCAGCATCCTGCTGCAAAAATGATGGTGGAGATCTCAAAGACCGTAGACAACGAGGTAGGTGACGGGACCACCTCGTCGGTTGTATTCGGCGGCTCGCTCCTTGCCAAGGCCGAGGAGCTGCTGGAAAAGGACGTTCATGCTACAGTGATAATCGAGGGATTCCAGGCTGCTGCCGAGAAGGCGCTTTCCCTGCTTCAGGAGCTTGCAAAATCCGTGAGCCCCAGCGAGAAGGACGTGCTGCTAAAGGTGGCAAAGACCAGCATGGAATCAAAGCTAATCTCGGAGGACTCGGACATGCTCTCAAAGCTAGTCGTCGACGCCATCCTGCAGATAGTGGAGAAGGAGGCTGCCGGCAACAGGGTAGACCTTGACAACATCAAGGTCGAGAAGAAGGCAGGCGGCTCGATTCGAAACACCCAGCTCATCAAGGGGATAGTCCTTGACAAGGAGGTTGTGCACAGCGGCATGCCGACCAAGATGGAAAAGGCAAAGATAGCGCTGCTCAACTCCGCGCTCGAGATTGAAAAGACCGAGATGAGTGCAGAGATAAGGATAACAGACCCGACACAGATGCAGATGTTCCTAGAGGAGGAAAACAGGATGCTCAAGTCGATGGTGGACAAGATCCACGAGATAGGGGCAAACGTGCTCATCTGCCAGAAGGGAATCGACGACATTGCACAGCATTACCTTGCCAAGCAGGGAATTCTTTCAGTAAGACGCGTAAAGGAAAGCGACATGGCAAAGCTTGCCAAGGCCACCGGCGGCAGAATCAGCAGCAACATAGACGACATGACGCCAAAGGACCTTGGAAGCGCGGAGACGGTGGAACAAAGGAAGGTGGAGACAGAAAAGTGGGTCTTCATCGAGGGATGCAAGAACCCACGGGCCATCACAGTCCTGATACGCGGGGGATCCCAGAGGGTCGTCGACGAGGTGGACAGGTCGCTTCATGACTCGCTTATGGTGGTAAAGGACGTTAT
Source organism: Nitrososphaerota archaeon (assembly GCA_021325615.1). Taxonomy (GTDB): domain Archaea; phylum Thermoproteota; class Nitrososphaeria; order Nitrososphaerales; family Nitrosopumilaceae; genus Nitrosotalea. Next base: position 80,003 of record JAJPGU010000010.1, read on the forward strand.
TGAAAAGCCCGCGGTAGTGGCAGGAGGAGGAGCCCCGGAGGAGTTCCTCTCGTCCAACCTAAAGGACTGGGCCGACAGGTTTGAGGGAAGGGAGCAGCTTGCGATAAAGAAATACGCGGAGGCCCTTGAGATCATTCCCCTTACGATAGCGGAAAATGCAGGAATGGACCCGATAAACACGATGGTGACGCTCAGGGCAAAGCAGAGCCAGGGCAAAAAGTGGACTGGGATTGATGCACGCAACACAAGGGTTGCTGACATGTACGCCCTTGATATCATCGAGCCGGTTGCGGTAAAGGAGCAGATAATCAAGTCCGCCACAGAGGCCGCATGCATGATCCTTAGGATAGATGACGTGATAGCGGCATCAGGCAAGGGCGGAGGCAGAGGCGGTCCCCCGATGCCACCAATGGGCTAGAAACCCTTCATGCTAGAAAAATTCCGTAACACTGACATCGGACCCGTTGTAGTTTTAAACGATTTTTTCCTGGACAGGATAATCTCGGTTTCTGACGTTGGGAGTTTTTACGGCCAGATCATGGAAAAGATAAACTTTGGCGGCAGCATACGGGACATACCGCAGAGGGACATCAAGGGCGGCAACGCGACAAACGTCGCCTTTGCGCTGGCAAGGCTTGGCTGCCCGGTTTCGCTTGTCACGGTTTCTGACAAGGCGGGGACCGCCCTCATACGGGAGACCTTTGCGGGGCTTGACAACGTCAACCTTTACGTCATTGACGGCAGGCCCGGCAGGACCACCGCGCTGGAATTCCAGAACGGGGACCACATTGTAAACATAATGTTCTCAGACCTTGGGGACAACGCGAACTTTGGCCCCGAAAGGCTGGGGGCCAAGGAACGGGGCGCGGTGGAGGGGGCCGGGGCCGTAATTGTCACAAACTGGGCCAGCAACATGAAGGGTACGGAACTTGCCAAGTTCGCCTTTGAAAAGTCGAAGGGGGCCCTCCACATCCTGGATCCGGCCGACATACAGACAAGGTCCAAGGAGTTCCGGGAGGCGCTTGGAAGGCTGGGACCTGACATGGACTCGCTTTGCATAAACGAGAACGAGTGCAACATCCTGCTGGGCCAGTACGGCCTTGGAAGGGCGTCTGGCACCGAGGAGACAAAGGACCTTGTAAAGGAGCTCTCGGCCAAGTCGTCCGTGCCTATAGACCTGCATGGCATATCAGGCTCGTACTGGACAGATGGCAGGGAGGCCTTGTTTGTAAAGTCATTTCCTGCAAGGCCCGTCCTGGTGACGGGGGCGGGGGATGTATGGGATGCGGCAAATGCGGTAGGATACATGGCGGAGCTCGAGCCTGATGAGAGGCTTCTCTTTGCCAACGCAACGGCGGCACTCTACGTATCAAGGGGCGTGCCCCCCACGTTTGAGGAGGCCCTGTCCCTTGCAAAAAGATGATCAAAGACAGGTACTGAAAAGAAGGCCGGGATTCACTGCTATGCCTTGAGGGAGAGGACTTTTCTGCAGTCGAGGCATTCTATGCGGTCATGGGTCTTGTGGAGCGAGTCGGAGCCGCACCTGAGGCAGATGAGGATGTACTTCCTGGAACTTTTAACGCCAAAGAAGTTGAGCAGGGCTACCTTTTTGCTGGATGCCATACTGGTTCTATGCCCGCCCGGGCGATTTATCCAGTCGGTATGCAGTGAAGTGCAATGCAAACACCGCATGCGGGAAATCCCGCCTGAAAAGACCCTTTCCCGGCAGGCCTGCTGCGGTAGCCGCTACTTTGCCGAATAGAGGTCGCCGCCGTAGGCGCTTACCGCTCCTGATGCCACAAGGTTGTGGCTCGAGTCGTAGGCGTTGAGGGTTGACTTGATGGGAAAGTGGTACTGGCCAATCTCAAGCGAGGCCGAGCCCCCTGAGACCCCGGTCGAGTTGAGGACTGTCCCGGAGCTTTCCACAAGCGATATGGTTGCGGCGTTGCCTGGCAGGTTCTCGGCGGTTATTGCCTCGTTCGAGGTGACGTAATAGTCGGTAAACGTGCCTGTGAGCAACTGCCCTGCATAGGAAGTTTCAGGCTCTAGGTAGACGTTGAAGGGCGCAGGCATCTGAAGGTTCAGGCTGCCGCTTGAATAAAAGAGGCTGCCGTCAAGGTAGACCTTTAGGTAGTTGTTGCCATTGGTGATGATGGTGCAGTCCCTCGTCAGGGGCTGGTTTGCCGAGTTGTCCATGGCAAGGACCGTCTCCGTTGTTGCCTGGTTGTAGTTTCCTGTAGACGATATCACGGCCCAGACGGTGGCCTGGTCGTTTGTAAGGGCCACGCAGGTTACGTAGTTGATGTATCCGTTAGCAGTCTGGACATACATTCCGTTGTTGTAAAACTCGTTGGAGGGAAGTGCCCTCAGGGGCGTGGTAATGACCGAGTGGAACAGCTCGGCATTCGTGTTGGGGCTTTCCGCAAAGAATCCGGCCCACGTGCCGTCCTTTGGAGCCTGCACGCCTATGTGGAGGCCGCTTGTATCCCTTGAGAACTGGTAGGGTGCGTTCTCGCTTGGGGCGTCACCTGTGTACTGCCAATAGCCCGGGCTTGACTGGAGCTGCTGCTGGCTTTCCGTCTCGTTTGTAAGCGAGTCTGACGCAACGAGGCCCGACTGCGACTGGGCAACGCCTGCGGTGGGCGGGGCACTGGTCGTTGCCGAGGCGTCACCGGAAGGTGTGCCTGTCCCAGCGGAGTTTGTTGCCGAGACCCTGTAGGTATAGGTGGTGCTGGGCTGGAGCCCCGTGTCAGAGTATGCCGTTGCAGTGCTGCCTGTGTTGGTAACCGTGGACCACGTAGACCCACCGTCAAGCGACCTCTCTATCTTGTAGCCTGTGACTGGCGAGCCGCCGTTGTTGGAGGGGGCGGTCCATGAAAGGTTGACCTGTGTTGAGGACGTCGAAGTTGCGCTCAGGCCTGTCGGGGATCCGGGAGCGGAGGCCGTGCCGACTTGTACGGGATCTGACTTGATCTCTAGCGCAATGTCGTCCCACTGGTCGCCGCTGCTTGCAGTCCAGCTGCATGACGCGCTGCCTGGTGACGGCTCTATTGCCGAGCTTGATGCGCCCGTGATGGCGCCTGGGATGTTCGAGTCCCACTGCTGGGTGCAAGTCGGGTTTGAAAGTGTGACTCCGCCGTAGATTGCAGGCAGGTCAAGGACAAAGCTGTTGGGATATGCGGTAGTAATCGAGATCGAGGGGCTTCCTGCGGCGGTGTTGTGGTTTGACGCGGTGGTGGGAACTGGGTTGGACTGGTCCACTCCGGAAAAGGCGTAGGCCCCAACCACGGCCGAGGTCTTGCCTGCCATGGACACCACAACGTCTCCTGTACCCGAGGGGTTCTTGAGATACCAGAATTCCGCGTCGTTGTTGTAAAATGAGGACGCGGCCTGCGTGAGGGGTACCCCGCCAAAGGTAACGGAGGCAACATTGTTGCTGTTTGCGCTGATGCCTACAACAAGGAGGCGGTCCGTGCCGTTGCCCGCCGCAAATCCGGGAAGCGTAACCTGGAAGGGAGAGGATGATACCGTGGCCGATGTTGACGCAACCTTGTTGAGGGATATGCCACCAGTCGTGCTTGTGGATCCTCCCGTTGTTGCCTGTGCAGTGTTGGAGGGAGTGCTCGTGCCTGCTGAGTTTATGGCCGAGACACGGTAGGTATAGGTGGTACCGGATTGCAGGCCAGAATCAGAGTAAGACGTAGCTGCAGAGGCAGTGTTTGCCACGAGGGTGGACCATGTCGACCCACCGTCAAGCGACCTCTCTATCTTGTACCCTGTGACTGGCGAGCCGCCGTTGTTGGAGGGGGCTGTCCATGAAAGGTTGATCTGCGACGCTGAAACCGCGCTTGCCGCAAGGCCGGTGGGGGGCTGCGGTGCGCTGCTGCTGCCGGTGGAATAGAATGCCGAGAGGACAGTGTTGGTGGAAATCGATATCTGCCTTGCGGGATTGGTGCTGCCGTTGTCCCAGTGGTTGAATACGGTATTTTGGTAGTCGTTTGCATAAACTGTATACTGCTGGCCGGACGTCAGTGAGAAATTAGCGGGTGAATAGCCTGTTGCCAAGTCCTTGCCGGTAGAGTCCTGAATCTCGATGTAGACACCTGTAATCTCGTTTCCTGAGAGGTCATAGGTATCCACGGTAAGGTTGACCGAGTTAGGACCTGTGGCAGTGCCACTTTTGGCCGATGGCTTGTGCGGGTCAAAGAAGAAGGACATGGCCACCCCGTTAACCGAGGTGCTGATGGTGCCGTTGCCGAAGACCTTGACACCTGCAACGGTGGTAGAGGCGTTGACCGAAATCGTGTCGTTGGGCAATGGGAGGCCCAGGCTTCCTGTAGAGGTCGTGCCGCCGGTTGAAGTAAGGTTGGAAGAAGTGGTAGATGTAGTGTTGTTAATGGATGTCGTGTTCAGCGCTATCTGGGCAAAGGAGGAATTTACTGCGGGAACAAACAGGAGCGAAAGGACAATTCCTACGCTAAGTAGTGTGCGGTTCGTCAACGCCATGCCAAACGATCAATATTAGTAAAATCATTACATATCTGAATATGCGTAAAATCTTACCTAAAAACAAACCATAATGATCTTAGTCAAAATGATTTCAGACCGTCCTCCCAGGCCCAGGTAATTCCTTTGAAATATTTTCCAGCTAGCCTGTGACGCTTCCTATCTTTGTTGCCCACGTCTTTCCAAGTGCGGCGTAATCCAAGGTTCCTGAACCGTATTCACCAGCCACCCACACCTTTGTCGGGTCGCTCGGGTCTGTCCCGGCTCCAAAGTAGTCGCCATATCTGCAACCGGAGGTGCTGATGCAGCCGAGAAGTAGGGTTACGGGACCGTTCCCCTGCTGGAGCGCCGTCGGAGTTTCTACAGAGCCTGCCTGATCAGTTGAGGCCTGAGTAGTAACCTCGATACCGGGATAATCACTCGAAGATGAAAGCCCGTACACCATGACGAGATCGCCGTTTGCTGTCTGGCTTATGGCAGGGTAGAAGAGATACTTGCCTGCAATGCCGAAATCAAAATCCTGCATCACGGTCATTTGACCGGGCGTGGTGTTGTTTCCCGTACCAATCTTTACAAGGTGGAGGCATGATCTAGTGTAAGAGTCCCCTGAAGGAGTGCATGCGTTGTTGTGTGCAAGCCAGATTGTTCCGTTCGACCAAAACGCATCCTGCACACGCGAGTCTCCAGTATCAAGTGCCAATATCGTCCCCGGCTGGGTGGCGCTGGGAGGATCCGAAATGGATGATACTGGAAGCCTTGTTATCGAGACAGAAACGGGGTTTGGCGGGACTCCGTTTACCGAAAAGACCGCTATTATCGATCCTGCGACCCTGTTGGCAGTGCTTACCATGTATCCAGTCTCGGTGCTTGTAAGGGAGCGCACGGGGTGGATGGAGAAGAAACTGGTTGATGTCTTGCTCACGAAGCTTGCAGGCGAGCAGGCCATCATGTCGGACTTGTTCAAGACCCAGTACTGCGTGTGCAGGAATTGCTGTGTAAACGAGCTAAAGACGTTTGCGGAAACTATGATCTTGTCGTCACTAGAGCCGATTATTGGCTGGTCTAGAATGGTATACCTTGGCCCCCTCACGGTGTAGACGCAAAAACCTCCTGTTGCATCGCTGGTGTCGGAAACCCCCACCTTTACGGTGCTTGCCGTGACATCGGTTATTGAGGTGACCCATCTTCCTCCCGACGAGTCATAGAAAACCTTCGGGTCTGAGATAAAATCAGTGCCTGTCCCAAAAAAGGTGGCAAGGTCAAACGGGGGACCCTGCGGCGTTCCGTCCTTTGCCCAAGCCTCTCCTTCCAAGTTTACCATCTCCATTATATTCAACGGCCCTGCTGCCACCTGGACATCTGGCGGGGTTACGTTATCATATCCAATGCCCTCTATCGTTGTGCTTGTTTCCACATTCTGCCCGGCATTTACCCTTGCGAGGACTTGCGGCGACTCGAGGGCCTTGACTCCTGCCGCAGTGTGAATCCTGTAGATTGGCACGCTCCTTTCCTTTTGGTTTACTGGCGCACGGGCCAGTTCCTTTATGGTAACCTTGTGGTCAGGCGCAATTTTTCCCTGCTCATCCCAGTACGACTTTCCATATGCGGGTGTGACATGCATGATAGGCAGGGCCTGCGTCATCAGCAACAACGAAGAAATCAAGACAAATGAGATTTGGGGGGTTTTTTTGTACAGTACAAGGAGATTGATTCCTGAGGCTTTAAACTGCGCTCACTGTAGGGGCAAGTGAAACTTTTCCGTAGTGCCACTCCATTCTATTTTATACCCAAGTTTAAAGTGAATACACGCCCCTAGGTACAGTACTCAAGGCATGTCAAAATGGAGGCCGTCCCAATTTCTAATCTCGCAATTGCTGCACTTCTTCGCAGGTACTGCCTTCGTTTTTGCCTCGGTTGCCCTCCACTATCCTTGGTATTACGGGGCCGTCATTATTCTGGTGATTTCAGGCGCAAAGGAGGTCACCTTTGACAGGTGGGTTGAGGGAGACAGCTATCGGGACGGTCTTATCGACTGGCTGTTTTATGCCCTGGGATGCCTTGTGGCGGCTGCCGTGATCGCCTTTTTCTAGGCACTAGCCCTTGCGGCCTTTATTTCAGGGTGCTTCCGACCAGGATGCCGTTGGCAAAGTAATCCCCAGTGGGACTGTCAGGAAGCAAGTCATATGTGAATTCATATTGGTACGGAACAAGATTTGATGATACTACGGTGGACCCGTCATATTTCTGGCCATTCTTGAGGGCGGCAACAGTCCCGCCGTCATACGTGGGATGGTTTGGAGAGGCGAAAAGCTCCCTTCCGTCTGCGAGCTTAAGGTCAATCACTCTGTGAGTCGTTCCTACAAAGGTGTGGTGAACCTCCAAGACCTTTGACCTGATTACGTTTCCGTCCGAGTCAGTTGACCAAACGGACATCCCGACCGTGACATTCCTTATGTTTACCTCGCCGTTCGGGGTACTGATAAGGGAATTGGCGGACAGGCAGATGGGGCAGCCTCCGGGGCGCGGGGTGGTGGGCTTGCCCATTGTAACGGTGATGGAGTCGGGAAAGTTGATCGAGGTAATTACTAGTGGCGCAGACCCTTCGCAGGTCGGGTTGAGGGTGTCACCGACGTGCATGGTGGTGAAGACCCCGGGGCCGGGGTGCTGTATTGGAAAGGGATTGTTGTAATAGCCTGTGACGTTGTCGGCATTTATTGAGGAGATGGTAAATACGCCTACCCTATCGCCGGACCTGAACTTGGCAACATTTGTCAGGGCAAACGGGTTATGCTCTGCAACAATGTTGCCCCACCCGCGCGCTACGAGTTTTTGCGCTGTATCGGGAGTCACACACGCGGGAGAATTGTCGTGGGAATTTTGTACGAGTACAAGGCCTTGGGCACAAGTGACATCCTGGGGAGGAATTCCAGCCCTTGTCTGTTGCAGGGGCGTGTTCAGGGACAGGGGGTGGATGGTAGTGGAATTGTAAATGGCGCCTGCGGGGACGGCAGTCCCGTTAACAAAACCTGACATTTCCTGGCTTGCATATGAGGCATGCATGCAAAAAATGGTGGCCAGTAACAGTAGTACTGGAAAAAATGCCTTGCACGATAATGGCATCGGAGCTTGCTCGCCGTTCAAACTCAAAAGTGTTTGGATCAAATTATTCTTTCCAAAACATTACGAATTTTCTCAGCATTTCCAATTTTTGGCAATCTTTCCTCCTTTTGGAAAATCGATCAATTAAGAAAATTGTTTCAGAAGATTAGCCGGGAATCGAGAGGCCCTTCCTTAAAAGATCCATGACCTGTCCCAGGCCGTTAATGTTTCCAAGACCATAGGCAATTATCTTCTCAAGCATCTGCTGCTGGACGATGCCCGAGGATGTTTTTATCGTGGAACGCAGCCAGCTCCTTGTCTTGCCGTCTGCAAGTTTCTGCGCTATTCTTTCCGCATTTTCAGGGCTAGATAAAAGGTCCAGGACTGGTTTTAGCATCCTTTTTGTATAAATGACGCCGTCCACGGTGATGAAGTAAAAATCCGACAACTCTGAATCCGCCTGAGCGGCATTTTTCAGGGCTGGCTGGCCCCTTCTGATGAGTCCCATCCTTTCAAGTTTGCCCAGCCCCTCGATCACATCCCTTTTTTGAAAGCCATCTGTCATCGCGGTAATGCAGCAGGCCTTGAGGACGTTCATTCCGCTTATCCCGCCCTCCGAATTATGCAGGTGCAAAAGTGCCCACTTTTGGAAGGGTGAAAGTACCTGTGGTGGATCTGCCGCCTTCAAGGATGCGGTATGTTACCCCTCTAAACTAATAACGGTGATCATTTGTACCGTATTAACCTCTGGTCTTATCGTGGCGGATCCGCGGGTTAAATGCCGCGGGGATTTTCTTGCCACCGCAAAACAATCATTTCATTCTGGAGGGAAGACTTATTGTTCTTCCAGCCACCATGAAATTCCCTCGTCCAAAATGATGTATGGTGCTTGGGTATGTTCTATGCGGAGCCGCCCAAGCCTTGACCACCTCTAGGATGAAGATGTTGTATTTTTCTACCATTGTGGTGTCTATCACCTTGCACTCTAGGCTTGCATAACACTCGTCAATCAGCGGAGCCTTCACCTCTGAGGCAGGAACGGGGGTGAGGCAGAATTTCTTGAACTTGTCGGTCTTGCTTCCGGAGGTGTTCCCGCATCCAACGACCTTTCTTGCCATGTTGACGGTGGGAATGTTGATTACGCATTCCCTTGTCCTTCTCAGCGTTTCGAAGGTATAGTCGCGGTTTGAGATAACGCAGGCAACAATGGGGGGCTCAAAATCCACCATCATGTGCCATGACATCGTCATCACGTTTGCCCCTTTCAGCCCCGCCGTCGTGAGCATTACAACCGGTCCGGGCTCGAGGAGGCGGTAGACCCGAGATAGTGGCAGGTTTCTTTTTTTCATGGGGGTGTTTGCCTAACGGGTAGCTTGTTCTCTACGGGCTTTTAAGGCTAGTCGTAGTCTGCCAAGAACCAGCGGTGATTTAGACATCCAGGGGTTTGCCAGACCCGGAAAATGCTAGTCTTGCAAGATACAGTATCACAATTCCAATCAGCAAGGGAGGGGCAGCAAATGAAAATTCTGGAACGGGCATCGAAAGGCGCAGGCTAGACACGGTGTCCGAATTGTGTATGGTCGTGAACACCTCGTCATCTTGAGGATCATAAACTGCCCCAAACGGGATCTTGCCAATATCCGCTGTCTCGACCACCATGTTTGACTTGTCTGAGATCACTGAAATAGTGTCAGAATTGTATCTTGTCACAAGCATCTCGCCTGCGGGGCCTGGTGCAATGTAGTAGGGATTGTTTCCAACCTGGATTGCGGCAACCGTCTTGCCCGTGCTGGCCGAGATGGCCGATACTGAGGAATTTGTCCCGGTTACAAATACCTCGTCCATCACCGGGTCATAGGCAATCCCGAAGGGATACCCGCCTGCCTTGAATGTGGCAACCACAGCATCAGTCTTGTCGGAGATTGCCGATATTGTAGAATCCGAGCTTGTTACAAACACCTCGTCCGTTTGGGGATCATACGCCATCTCAAAGGGAATCCCCCTGACTTGGACTGAGGCAATTACCATGTCAGTACTATCTGATATCACTGATACCGTTCCTGACTTTTCGTTGGCAACAAACACCTCCCCCCTCCTAGAGTCGTATGCTATGCCATGTGGTCCTGACCCGACGGAAACCGTATCTATGACAGTGTTGTTCTGGTCGGATATCACCGAGACGGAGTCGGAAAGAAGGTTTGCGACAAATAGTTCTCCTTTTCCCTGATCATATGCAATGCCATGGGGAGCCGTACCCACCGCTATTGTGCCCAAGACCGTGTCATTGTTAACGGATATGACTGAGACGGTGTTGGACTCTGCGTTTGTAACAAACACCTCTCCCTTTCCCAAGTCATAGGCTATGCCGTAGGGGATTTTTCCGACCGTGGTCGATGAAGCCTCGGGTTCTGCGTTCGCGACGGGGATGAAAAGAGGGAATAACATTAAGAGAAACAACGCCAACTCCATTTTTTTTGGGTTAGCAAAGTTGGACATCTCGCCTAAGCTGCCTGCTTTCCCTGCAACCATTACCTTCGATTGGGTTTTCGTTTTGGCTCGGCAGGGGGCGTCTTTTTTTTGTCAAGATACCTGACTGCAAATCCTGCAATGAAAAGCACCCAGCCAAAGATGACCACGGTACCCATAAAGCCCTTCAAACTTTGAAACTCTGGGGAGCCTGACATCGTAGAGGAGATTATCCAGTTTGCAACCTGCATGGAAAGTCCGGCTATCATAATTATTGTGCCGCGCTGCATGCCGTCCTATGTTTGTGTTGACCTTAAAGGTTGTCCTTCCCTGAATTATGACCTCGTCAAAGGGACATGCACTTGCTGGCAACTCTAGAACTTCTTTTTTGTCTGAAAAGGGATCAATTCCCTGAGAGAATACTAGCCTTGAGTTTTGTACTTTGATTGAGAGCCCCTCAACCTGAAGAAATAGGGATTTCAATTCTTACCTTTTAGAGTCATTCTGGCCCCGCCATCATAGTTCCATTTAGTGCATCAACGAAAAACAACTTTTCATGAAAAGAATTTCGCATTGACAGTCCTTTGATATCTATTTGCCAGTACAGTTGATTATCGCTAACATCAGGAGTTGAAAGAGGTACTACTTGAGGATATATTCCAGCAGACAAAGTTATGGGATCTATAACAAAGGCATTGTGAGTATACAAATGAGCTTGTAATAGTTCAGCCTCAGTCGTCTCGTTAGCAAGTTCTTGCGGTGAAAAATGGGCATAGTTGAAAACTATAGCAATGGCCCGCTCTTTAGAAATTATGTGAGGGTGGAGATTTCGTTGGGATGTGAAATAATTATGGCCAATTAATAGCGCAAAAATTATTCCTATTGAGAAAAGTCCAATGGTTAGTACCGTTATCTTCTTCACAAGATCTTACTTGATATTATTAATCTAAAGGTTTACGAGAAGCGTCAGATTTTCATGCCTATTTTGGGACGTTCTATTTTTACTGTGGCTCTATTGTGGCAGGGGGCTTGCTTGATATGACATAGCTGACCCAGGCCACGTCCTCAACCTCATTGGTTATCCTATTGCTCATCTTCTCTAGTATGTCGCTAGGCACCCTTGTCCAGTCTGCAGTCATGGCATCGATAGAGTCTACTATCCTTACGAGAACGACATGACCGTACTTGCGCTCATCGCCGACCACTCCAACTGCCCTGTCGTCCCCTACTGCAGCAAACGCCTGCCATACCTTGTCATACCATCCTGCCGCTGCCAGCTCATCCTCGACTATCTTGCTTGCCTCCTTGCATACCTGCAGCTTCGCCCTTGTCACCTCTCCCATTATCCTGACCGCAAGGCCAGGGCCGGGAAACGGGTGACGGAAGAGAAGCTTGTCTGGGACTCCTAGGATCTTGCCCACTTTTCTAACCTCGTCCTTGTAGAGGAACCTGAGGGGTTCGAGCACCTTGAGGTTGAGCCAGTCGGGTAGTCCGCCTACGTTGTGGTGGGTCTTGATGACTGCCGCGGGCCCCTTTGAAACGCCGCTCTCGATGACATCCGGGTAAAGCGTTCCCTGTGCAAGCCACTTGAACGGGCCGTTTTTTTCGGCAAACTCTGTGAAAACCTTGACGAATTCTTCCCCAACTATCTTTCGTTTTTTCTCGGGGTCGTTGACTCCCTTGAGCCTTTCAAGAAACCTCTCCTTTGCGTTTATCGCCGTAAAATCCATCCCGAAATTATTCGTAAACATTTCCTCCACCTCGCGTTCCTCGTCAAGTCGCAGTAGCCCGTTGTCTACGAATACGCACTTGAGCCTTCTTCCTATGGCCTTGGAGATTAGCAGTGCGGCGACGGTGGAATCCACCCCGCCGCTGATGCCGCATAGGACGTTTCCATCAATCTTGGAAAGCTGTGAAACTGTATCATCGACAAAGTTCTCAAGGGTCCAGTCCTGCTTGGCCTTGCATATGTTCAGGACAAAGTTCTTGAGTACCTGTATTCCGTTTTCTGTGTGTACCACCTCCGGGTGGAACTGTATCCCATAGATGAGCCTCTGCCTGTTCGCAATCGCGGCCGCAAAGGAACTATCCGTATGTCCTATTACCTCAAACCCCTTCGGGAGGCTATCTGCCGCATCGCCGTGAGACATCCAAGCCCTTGTAGAAGTGCCCATGCCCGAAAGCAGGTCGGACCCATTGTCTATCCTCAGGGTGGACGAGCCATATTCCTTGTGTGCGCGCCTGACCTTCCCCCCAAAATTATTTACGATTAGCTGGTGCCCGTAGCATATCCCGAGCACCGGCAACCCCATCTCAAAAATCTTGGGTGATGGCTGGGGCGAGTCCTTGTTGTATACGCTGGCTGGCCCCCCCGAAAAAACAATGCCTTTTGGTTCCATCTTCCTGAGCTCTTCGGGCGAGATGTCAAAAGGGACAAGCTCGGCATATACTGAAAACTCCCTTATCCTCCTGCATATGAGGTGGCTATACTGCGACCCAAAGTCTAAAACAATTATCTTGTCCATCTGTTCACTTTCTCGAGTTTTCCATCATGCGCGCAAAGGACCAGGTCGCGGTATTGATTATTTCGTTCACCCTCTCCTTTTGCCTGTAGTTCCTGATTAGTATCTCCCTTATCCTGCCGCCGTCCTTGTTTACCATGCAGCTTATTGCAGAGTTTGGCGGGATCTTGCCGCTCTTGATGTCCGTCCCGTCCTGGCTCTCCATGGCACCTATTATGCGTCCTAGAAAGAAGGACTTGAACGGCTGCATCTCTATGTCAAGCTGGATCCCCTCTGCGGGGATTATCACAAGCTCGTTCTCTGTTATGTGGGCATTAGCTATAACCTGGTTATCGGGAGTCTTCATCGGGATTACCGTTGCAGGGTCCTGCATGGCTGGCTGCTGGATCTTGCTTGCTTGGGCTGGCGACGACGCAAGGTGAGATGCCTTGCTGAAGCTTGATTGCTTGACAAGAGAGTCGAGAATCCTGAGATTCTGGGTAAGCCTTTCAACCTCCCTCTGCCGCTTTTCGATCTCTTCGGCGATCCACTCGCGCAGCTCTAGGATGTCGCGAATTTCCTCTTCCGAATGAAAGTCCATGTTTTTTCTACTTGCGGACGCATAATAAATATTAAAAAAACCAGTTGTTGATCCGAGCATCGCGTTTGTTACAGGCTCCAAGGCATGTGGAACGCGAGTCCTGCCGCCGCCCCTCTAGTGGCTGCCTGCAAATTCGGAAAGCGTGCTCTGGTCCCTGTCCTTCCACGTAACATGTTCAAGCCCGAGGCACGCCCGCATCTTGTTTGCCGTGACTGGCGCAAATCCCTCAAAGTGGTTGTTTGCCATCACTATTGCAAGCGAGACTCCCTTGCCCGCTTCTGCCAGCCTCTCTGCCCATTTCTGTACGAGGGCAGTCCTGTCTAGGTGCATCCGGCCAAACTGGCTTTCTGGGATGGACCTGTCCCCGATCAGCCTCAGGTAGACAAAGTCTGCCGTCACGGGCGCGGGGTTTGCAACCCCGTCCACCTCGTTCCACACAAGGGACATGTTTCTTTCCGAGAGAAACCTGTACGAGTCTTCGCCAAACCATGACGGGTGCCTTCCCTCTACCGCATACCTGAATGTTTCCGGCAGGTGGCCTGACATCTTTTCAAGTTGCACCCTTGCCTCTGGGAATGAAAGAGATGGGGGAAGCTGGATGACTAGGATTTTCATCTTTTGACCCAGCGGCCTGATGGCGTTGAGGAACTGATCAAGGTACGGGCCCGGCCTGAGCCTGTTCTCATGCGTTATGACCCGGGGGAACTTGGCAGTGAAGACAAAACCGTCAGGCGTGTCGGCATGCCATTTGGCTGCCATGGACTGGGTGGGGATCCTGTAAAATGTCGAATTGATCTCGGTGATGTCAAAGGACTTTGCGTAATGCTTGAGGTAGTCTTTTGGATCCATGGTGGCAGGATAGAAGGGGCCATTCCAACCGCCGAAGCTCCAGCCGGTGCATCCAACTCTTACCTCCAACAACCTCCACACTGCCTATGGAAATAATAAGAATGGCAAGGCGCTTACCTGCGCGCCTCCATTCCCACCGGGACCAGCCCTTCAAGGTCCTCGTAGCGTATCTTCTCAAACCCCTCTAGCGGAACCGAGGTTGTATAGAACCGCGCGCCTCCACGCGAGGCCAGCCACTCCAGCAGTGACTTGGCCCTGGCAAGTTTTGCGACCTTGATCTTCCTGTCATACCTCCCCTCCTTTGAGTATCTGCCGATTTTTTTTCCGAAATCCATTCCGAAGAGTACGATGTTTTCTGCCCCGAAATACCTTGCAAGAAAGACGCACCTGTCGCCGTCGGTAAAGCCCCCGAAGTTCCGTATCTTGCCAAACGGCTTGCCCTCGGTGGTACCGATGCAGTTCCTGAAAAGTAGCGCTGCCGGAAGAATGCCCATGTTGTCGGCATGGGAATGCACCACCATCAGGGCGCCCATCATGGAGGCCTTTCTAAGGGCCTCGAGGTTCCCGTCAAGGTCTGTGACCACAATATCGGGTTTTATGCCGCCTTCTAGCAGGGCCTTGGCGGCGCCGTCTGCCACAATCTTTGTAACGCCCCTGAACCGGCGCAGTAATCCAATCGATCCTGGCAGTGAGGGTCCTGCCCCAATCACAAATACGGTCCTTCCCTCAATTTTTTGTTGGAGGCTGTGCAGCGGCTCCTTTGAGGGAAGGAGCGAGTTTAACAGCCTTGCAGCGTCTTCATCGCCCTTTCTGCTAAAACCAAAGTCTCGCAGTATCTCGCCATATTTGCGGTCCCACCCGTCCAATCTCATAGGTCTAAATGGGATTGACCTGTGATTAAACCATATGAGCAGGCTCGGGCCCGTGCGCGTCGGGGGTTCAAATCCCGCAAGAATTATGGGCATAATCAACGCAAGCCCGGAATCCTTCTACAAAAAGTCTGTTCATACGGAACGCGGCGATCTTGCAAGGGTGGCAAAGGCGATGGAGGAGGACGGCGCAGACATTATCGATGTAGGGGGGATGTCCACTGCCCCGTATCTCAGGACGCTTGTACCGGAAACGAAGGAGATTGAGCGCGTCACGAAGGCAATATCTGCTGTACGGAGGGCCACCAACCTTCCAGTCTCTGTTGACACGTGTAGGGCGGGCGTTGCAAGGGCTGCGCTCGAACATGGCGCCGAGATAATCAATGATGTCACAGGTCTCCAGTTTGACGATGGCATGCAAAAAGTGCTTGGCGAATACCTTCCCTCGGTCGTGGTTTGTGCATACAGCAGATCCCGGGTGTCTGGAAACCATGCGGCCGCGGCAAGGAAACTCCTCCGGCAAAGCATCTCTATTGCCAGGAAATCAGGGATACCAAAGGACAGGATAGCGGTGGATCCCGCAATTGGTTTTTTCAGGAAAAAGGCGGAGGGAATATTTTCCACACGAATTAGGTCCGACTGGCTCCAGCGTGATGTTGACATCTTGCGAAACCTGGAGGAGATAAAGATCGGTTATCCAATCCTTGTCTCCGTCTCAAGAAAATCTTTCATTGGAAAAATTCTCGGCGAAGAAGATCCAGACAGGAGGCTCGCAGGCTCGCTTGCGGCAGAAACATTTGCGGTATTGAACGGTGCAGACATAATTCGGACCCACAACGTCAGGGCAACTGCAGATGTTGTAAAAATTGCACAGAAGCTCCAAAGCCCCAAGAAAGGCTTATAACAGATTGCAAATCTAATCAAGAAGGTTTCATTGGATATCAGGGAAGGACTAACTTTCGACGACGTGCTCCTTGTTCCCAAACGCTCCAACATTGTTACTAGATCTCAAACCAACCTGCAGACAAAACTTTCACGAAACATTACTCTTAACATACCGGTCATAAGTGCCAACATGGATACCGTCACAGAATCTGCCATGGCAGTTGCCATGGCACGCGAGGGAGGCATTGGAATAATCCACAGGTTTCTTACCATTTCCGAACAGGTAACAGAGGTGCTCAAAGTCAAGCGATCCGGAAGCATCCTAATAGAGAACCCCTACACAATTGGCCCGAACCAGACCATCCGAGAGGCGCTCGACAACATGCGCGAGAAGGGAGTTTCGGGGCTGCTTGTGACTGACGCAACTGGCAAGCTCGTGGGCATACTTACAAGAAGGGACATCGTGATGCTCGAGCCTGCTGACGAGAAGAAACTCGTAAGCGAAGTCATGACAAGCGACGTAATCACCGCCAAGGCGGGAGTAGGCATATCTGAGGCACGAGATCTCCTGCGCGAGAACTGCATCGAGAAACTTCCCCTGCTTGACGAGCGGGGAAACGTCAAGGGGCTGATAACAAGCAAGGACATAATCAATGCGGGCAATTTTCCCTCTGCGTCAAAGGACAAGAAGGGAAGGCCTCTGGTAGGTGCCGCCGTCGGCGTAAAGGGCGACTTTATGGAAAGGACTGAGGCCCTGCTAGATGCAGGAACCGATGTCATTGTCGTCGATATCGCACACGGGCACAGCGACAACGCAATTAACACTGTAAGGCTGATCAAAAAGGCGTTTCCTAACTGCGAACTCATCGCAGGAAACGTGGCTACAGCGCATGGCGCGGAAGACCTGATAAAGGCAGGCGTCGACGCAGTCAAGGTGGGGGTTGGATCCGGGTCCATATGCATCACGAGGGTTATCACGGGGTCCGGCGTCCCACAGCTTACCGCCGTCGTGGACTGCGCCGAGGTGGGCAAGAAGTATGACATACCGATAATCTCCGACGGGGGAGTGAGAAACTCGGGCGATGCCACCAAGGCCCTCGCTGCGGGCGCCTCGACCGTGATGGTGGGCAGCCTGCTTGGCGGCACTGACGAGAGCCCGGGATCCTATGTGATGAAAAACGGAAAGAGGTACAAGATTTACCGCGGCATGGCCTCGTTCTATGCGGCACTCGGGAGAAAGTCAAAGGAAACCGGAACTGCAGCCATGAGCGAGGATCTCAATGACTACGTGGCCGAGGGGGTGGAGGCGATGGTCCCATACAAGGGGACGGTGGTAGATATAGTAAAGCAGCTCACCGGGGGGATTCGCTCGGGCCTAAGCTACTGCGGCGCGAACACAATTCCTCAGATGCAGCAGAACGCGGAGTTCATAAAGATGTCAACGGCGGGGTATGCTGAAAGCCAGCCACATGACGTCGAACTTATGTGATTAATTTTTAAATGTGTGTTTCCTAGCTCCGTCTAGTGCTAACCAAAAAGACTGCGATTGGAATTGGCATAGGATCCCTTGCAATAGCGCTCGGATCATTCTTTCTGGTGCAGTCCCTAATTTCAAACGTCAATGTTGTAAGCGATACGGTGGACATGGGAAAGAGCGATATCTTCCAGTTTGAGGCACAGAAACACTTTCATGAATTCCTCAATGTTACTGGAGAATCATTCCATGTCAACCTGAAGACCCCGGGGGATGGAATCCAGGTGAACCAGGACTTTCAGAATAACACTAGCTTTGACTGGTACAGTCTTACAGACGGTAAACACTTTATCAACGTGACAAACACGGGCGGGTCGGTGCTGCATGTCACGGGACAACTGCAGGCGGTGCAGAGCCCGCTGATATTCATGTCGCACCTCTTGGTGATCTCATCGGGAGTCCTGATAATCGGCTTTAGCGCTGCATTCTCAATCCGAAAGCCAAGGGGCTTCTAGGTAAGCTCCGCCCTGGGATACGAGCCGAGTATCTTGAGAAATATCGTGTTGGGCTTAATCTTTTCAAGCGCGTCTGCAATGTTCGGGTCGCCCTGGTTTCCCTCAAGGTCTACGTAAAAGTTGTATTCCCACGGCGTGGCCTTTGTGGGCCGTGACTCTATTTTGGTAAGGTTGATCTTGTTTGAATGGAATTTTTCAAGCACGTCGAAGAGGGCCCCTGGGACATGCTTGATTGAAAATATTATCGAGGTCTTGTCCCTCTGGGACTTTGCGCGTCTCTCTTTTGATAGCACGAGGAACCTGGTGTAGTTGCTTGCGTTGTCCTCGATTCCTTCCTTTATCACCGGGACCTTGTATATCTCGGCCGCCCTCCTGCTTGCTATGCATGCAATGTTGTCCTTCTTCAGCTCGAGCAGAATCTTCACGCTGCCTGCCGTATCATAAGTCGGTACAGGCTTGAGGTGTCGGTCCTGGATGAATTTCCGGCACTGGCCAAGGGCCTGTGGGTGGGAGTATACCGTGTCAATCTTGTCCATGCCGTCAAACCCTATGAGGCAGTGCCTTATCCTGTGGTAAATCTCGCCTGTCACAATGAGCTTGGTTGTAAGCAGGAGGTCATAGCTCTCCCCGACACTCCCCTCAAGCGAGTTCTCGACCGGCAGGATGGAATAGTCGGTGGTTCCCTCCTCGGTCGATTCGAGGGCGTCGTGGAAGGTGGGATATGGTACCGTTTCAATCGGATCCTTGAAGAATGTCATTGCAGCGGACTCGCTGTAGGCCCCGCGCTCGCCTTGAAATGCCACTTTGAGCATGTTCTTAATTGGAAGTGAATTTTATAAAATCGCTGTTTCCGAACTTTAGGGACAGCTTCCTTTCCTCGATATACCCGCAGTCAACGCACTTTACGTTGCTGCCCATGGGAACTACGGCCCCGGCGCACCTGTTGCATTTGGTGAAGAGCACCCCCAGGTCAGGCTCGTTGATTACTGCGTGAATGACGCCGTTTAGCAGGCTGATAACCTTGGCAGTCGCAATGTCTCCAACCCTTACCATGATCCTCTTCTTGGCTCCCTTTGCCTGGCAGATTACCTCGAGGCCTGCCTCGGTTGGCCTTCCTTCGACATACATTACGTTTATCGCGAACATGTTGTTCATGAGGGCGGAAACGTTTCCCACAATGATGTTGCCGGGCCTTGGCACGACGAGCCTCTTGCTCTCGTTTATCTTTGCTATGCGGTTTGCCTTGTCAAATTCCGCTGTCCCGACCACGAGTGATCTTATGGACTGGCCGTCATCAAATGTGTTCTTGCCCGTTTCAAACTCCTCGATTATCGCAATCTTGTCGCCTGGAATGGCTGGGTTGGTTGACAACGAGTCAACTGAGGTTCTGGTGATTATAATCGTTTATGGCTGTGCCGGCCTCATCGTGCCCGGGTACTTCCTAGAGCCAGTGCTGGATCTGGAATATCCCCTCGGGGTTTTCCTTTCTTAGGATCCTAACAAGTGCATTGGCCTGGGGGGTCGACAGCACCGGTTTGTGGAACTGGTTGTCGGTCGATATCCTAGGACAGGCCACCTGGATGAAGGCATCAACATCCTTCAGGTTTCTCAGCTTGTCGTCTGTTATGTCGGTGAGCGCAAACAGCTGGACCTTTTTTCCCAGGCCCTCAAGCTCCCTCTTGAACTTGAGCGCGGCCATCTTTGAAAACTGGCCCTCCTTCAAGCCTACTACTATCCCGAAGCACTCGGCCTCGGCTGCCTTGTAAACTGCAAGTATGGATTTTTTCTGGAGGGTCTGGGCAAACTCCGTAACGTCCCTTATCTCGTTAAAGTATGGATCAAGTACAAATGTAGGCCTGTTCGTTGATAGCGCCACGCCCGCAGCGTGGAAGTTGCTCTGCCCCATGAAGATGTTCGCGTCTACGCGGTCCCTTGTCTCCATTACTGGATAAAACTCGCAGCCAAAGACCTGGCCGTCATTCAGCTGCCCCTTTCCCCTGCCAACCACCACCCGAACGCCCCCGTTTTCTAGGACCGACCTGACCCTGTCCACCTCGTGAAGGTGCTGGCTGTCGGTAACAAGCGAAACCGTCCTTCCGGAAAACTCCCTGGAACACTTTTCGGCCACGCTTTCAAAGGAGATGTTGTCAAATGCGTCCACTAGAACCACGCCGTTTCCAAAACTTGTGGAGTTGATTGTGTGTCCTATGTGGAAGAGGATCTCCGCGCCGAGGACCTTTGCACCGTTCGTATTCATGTCGCAGGTCCCAAAACAACTGTCTGCAAGAACGTAGGCCGGTATGCCGAACATTTCCATAATCCTGGATGCCGTTTCCTGAATCTTTGGAAGTATGCCGTCGGGGCCGTTCAAAGCCACGGAGACCGGCTTTCTACTCTCGATCTCCTCGAAGATCCTTTTCTCATCTATTACTATCAAACGCTATCTGAGATTGTTTTTTTAATTTAAACCAAACGACCCTCACAATATTTAATATGATATCAAATCAAGAGCAGGTGATGCCGATAGCATTCGTCCTTCTAAATGCGGAGCTTGGAAAGGAGAACGAACTGCTAAACCAGGTGAGGGCCATCGAGCACGTCAAGTACGTGTATGTCCTTTACGGCGCATATGATCTGGTGGTAAAGATTGAGGCGCCGGACAGCGAGACTCTCAAGAAGACCATTTCAAGCCAGATAAGGCAACTCAAAAATGTCCGTTCCACGCTTACAATGACTGTAATAGAATGAAAAAGAGCATACTGCACATAGGCTTTGACGACACCGATTCGCGGAAGGGCATGTGTACCACCTTCCTTGCATTCAAAATCGTGGAGCACCTGCGCAAGAAACGAGTGCGGTTCGTGGACTACCCTTACCTCATCAGGTTCAACCCTAACATCCCGTGGAAGACGAGGGGAAACGGCGCCGTGGCCCTGAAGGTTCAGACGGCAAGGCCAGAACTTGTCAAGCGAAGCGTAATCAAATTTGTAAGGAAATACTCCGCAATCGGAGAGGGCGCCAATCCCGGCCTTGCGTTTTACGAAAGCGACAGGATCCCGGAGGAATTTGTCAAGTTCGGCAGGGCTGCCCTCCACACCCTTGTGAACCGGAATGAGGCCAAGAGGTTTGCGGCACGGAACCGGATTGAGACGTTCTACATGGGAAACGGGCAGGGCTTGGTGGGTGCGATAGGGGCGATAGGATACGCCTTCTATGATCATACGTTCGAGCTTATAACCTACAGGAACAGGTCCAACCTTGGCAAGAAGAGGATTATCCTCAAGGACAGCGTGAGGAGGATGCAGGAGGAAACATTCCCAAGGACTTTTAACAGCTACGACGACTCGAGGGGACGCATACTTATAGCTCCCCACGGGCCTGACCCGGTGCTTTTCGGGATCCGTGGCGAGGACGTGGGCTCGGTGGTAAGGGGCGCATCTCTTGTCAGGTCTGGGGAAAGGCTTTCCGGATACATGGTATTCAGGTCAAACCAGGGAACAGGAAGCCACCTGCAGAACGAACTTGACATGGGAAACCTCAGACCGTACTCCTCGGGATACGTGGAAGGGGAGGTTTCCAAGGAACCGGTAACGACAGAGGGCGGGCACGTCATGTTTTCAATTTCCAGGTCGGGGCGCGAGGCAAGGTGCGCAGTTTACAAGCCGACTGGGCTAGGGGCGGTGGCATCGCGGCTCATGAGGGGCGACGTCATAAGGGTTGGCGGAGGAGTAAGGAGGGCCTCGAAAACTCACGGCAGGACGATAAACGTGGAATTCATCTCCGTTTCCAAGCTTGCCAAGAGCACGGCACTTGCAAACCCGGTATGTGTCCGGTGCAACAAGCACATGAAATCAAAAGGAAGGGGTCAGGGATTCAAGTGCATCCGCTGCGGCGCCATTTCAACGGCCAAGGTGGAGAGGCCCGTGCCGCGCGCGATAGGCAAGCGACTCTACCTCCCTGTCCCGTCTGCGCATAGGCACCTGACAAGGCCCCTGCAGCGGATCAACAGGGTCAATGCAGAGGTGACATTTGACAGGTCTGCAAAATGGTTCCGTAATCTGAAGGGGTAGTGTCCCGACCCCTCACAATCTGGCTGCTGCGTGGCTGAATAACAAAATAAGGTAGCGGGGAGTAGATTTTCCGGAACCTAAGCTCCTTTTGAACTACTGACTTGCGGGTATCTCATCTGGATTGATTATGAGCCCGCCGGGATGACCTAGCCCCGTAGTCTGGCTTCCCCACCCCGCTAAGTGAAAAGGTGTTTCGGGGTGATATATACGCTTTATCTACTCTGAGAAATAATTAATAAGATTTCAAAGGTTTCAGACCCGTGGATAAAAAAACTAGAATACTGGCTATAGCTGCAGCAGTTGCCGCCTCCATAATAATCATCATGTCGCCCTCTAACCCAATTCTCATCCCGCCGCCAAACACAAGCCTCAACGGCACGGCCGCGGTACAAGTGGTTGCCACAAACCTGCAGGAGCCGTGGGCCATGACATTTGCCGACAACAAGATCTTCTTCACAGAAAAGGTGGGAAGGGTCAGGGTGATTGATAACGGGACCCTTGTGAATGACTCGGTGGCAGACCTGCACGTGGCAGACGTTACAGAGGCGGGGCTGCTTGGAATAGCAGCAGACCCGGATTTTGGCAAGAACCACTACCTCTACGTATACTATACCTACAAGGACGGTGACAACCTGTGGAACAAGGTCCTGAGGATGACGGTATACGACGACAAGATAGCCGATGCAACCACGATACTTGACAAAATACCGGGGGCGGAGTTTGACGATGGAGGGGTGATAAAGTTTGGTCCCGACAAGAAGCTTTACATCGGTACCGGAGACGCCACCAACCAGAACTCGACCCAGGATCTGAACTCTCTTGCCGGTAAGATTCTGAGGATAAACAGCGATGGCTCGTTTCCAAAGGACAATCCGTTTCCAGACTCTCCAGTTTATTCCTACGGGCACAGGAACCCGCAGGGACTGACATGGGACGACAAGGGAAACCTTTACGAGACGGAGGAGGGGCCGACAAGGAACGATGAGATAAACCTGATCAAACCAGGGCAGAACTATGGATGGCCCTCCCAGGAATGCACCGGCTCGCCCAAGTTCAAATCCCCGCTTGTCTGCTATAACCCAAGCATAGGCCCGGCGGGAATAACCTACTACACTGGCGAGAAGCTTGACATGAAAGACAGCCTCATACTTGCGGCACTGCTTGGCCATGGCGTATACCAGCTGCCTCTGCAGAACGGAACAATCTCTTCACAAAAAATCATACTTGATGGGGCGGGAAGGATTCGCGACGTCGAGGAGGGGCCGGACGGATCCCTGTACGTCCTTACATCCAACACGGACGGGCAGGGCTATCCCGAAAAGAACGACGACAAACTTTTGAGGATTGTGAAATAAATTGGCAGAAACAAACTCGAAAAGGTTTCATGAGAAGGACAGGGAGGACAGGATCAGGACAGTAAAGGAATTTTCAGGGCTTTCGGAGGACGAGGCTGAAATCCTCAGGGGCAACGACGGAATCTCCTTTGGAGAGGCGGACCACATGGTGGAAAACGTCATAGGCACAATGGCGTTCCCGCTTGGGATTGGGACCAATTTCAGGATAAACGGCAGGGACTATCTGGTACCTATGGTCATCGAAGAGTCCTCTGTTATTGCAGCGGCCTCCAAGGCCGCAAAGATTGCGAGGAAGCACGGGGGATTTTCCATGGAATCGGACGAGTCGTACAGCATAGGCCAGATCCAGGTGGTAGGGGTCAACCCAAGGACTGCCATACCGAAGGTCCTCAGGGCCTCGAAAACAATTTTGAAACTTGCCAACTCCAAGAGCAAGACCCTCTCGCAGATGAAGAAGGGCGCAAAAAAGGTGACATGCAAGAGACTTGAGACCAAGTCTGGTCCCATGCTAATCGTGGAACTCCTAATAGACGTGGGCGACGCGATGGGGGCAAACGTGACCAATACCATGTGTGAGGGAGTCGCCCCGCTGATTGAGGAAATCACAGGGGGGAGGGTCATTCTCAGGATCCTTTCAAACTATTCCACAAGGAGGCTTGTCAGGGGCAAGGCGGTATTTGACAAGGAGGAGGTGGGGGGAAGCAAGGTGGTGGCAGACATTATCCATGCATACAATTTTGCAGCAAACGATCCGTACCGCGCCGTTACGCACAACAAGGGTGTAATGAACGGGATTATCGCAGTAGCAAATGCCACGGGGCAGGACACCAGGGCTATGGAGGCTGCGGCTCATGCATTTGCGTCAAAGGGCGGAATCTATACCTCGCTTACAACGTGGAAGAAGGACAAGGCTGGAAACCTGGTGGGCTCGATAGAGGTGCCCATGCCAGTGGGGATTGTTGGAGGGATAATTAACGTCCACCCAATGATAAGGGTCTGCCTCAAGATTTTGGGGGTCAAGTCGGCAGGGGAGCTTGGGTGCGTCATCGGAGCGGTAGGCCTTGCGCAAAACTTCAGCGCCATCAGGGCTCTTGCCTCCGAAGGAATCCAGAAGGGGCACATGAGGCTCCATGCAAAAAACATAGCAATCAGCGCCGGGGTGCCAAAGGAGAAGGTGCATGAGGTGGCGCAAAAGATGATACAAGAAAACAACGTCTCCGTCGGCAGAGCTCGCGAGATGCTCGAGTCGGGCAACTAGATATATATCTAAAAGGGTTGGTAGGGGCTACGTTGGCTAGAGTAAAATTTGCAGTTCCAAAAGGTAGCATCGAGGAGGCAACATTCAAGATTCTTGAAAAATCCTGGACGAGGGTTGTCAGGAGGGAAAGGACTTACAGGGTGCTGCTTGATGATCCGGAAATTTCCGTTAAGATGCTAAGGCCACAGGAAATCCCAAACCTTGTAAACGACGGGCTCTATGACGTCGGCATTACCGGCAGGGACTGGGTGGCAGAGACAAAATCCGACGTCGACATCCTGCTAGACCTTGAATATGGAAGGATAAAGCTTGTGATCGCTATTCCGGACTCGTACCACTACAAGTCCCTTGACGACATGATACTTGATTATGCTAAGAAAAAGAAGATCCTGAGGATTTCATCGGAATATCTCACCACTGCTGCGAAGTTCATCATGCAGTGCAAGAGCTACAAGAAATTCTACGGCGCGAAACAGCCTGTGATAGTCACCCCGTGGCTTAGGCTTGGCTCCAACAAGAACATACAGATCTTCCTTTCATTTGGCGCGACGGAGGCCAAGCCGCCGGAAGACGTCGACGCTATAATGGACGTCACAGAGACGGGAACCACGCTGACACAGAACCAGCTGAAGATCGTGGATACGGTCATGGAGTCTACCGCCGTTCTCATTGCAAACAAGGCATCCTTAAGGGACAGGACAAAGCGCGAAAAGATCTATGACATAGTGACAATGCTGCACGGTGCGGTGGAAGGAAAGAAGCACCTCCACCTCTTCCTCAACGTAAGGCAGGAAAACCTCAGCCGCCTCCTCAGGGAGCTTCCGTCCCTCAAAAGGCCCACGGTAAGCCCGCTCAGCGAGAAGGGCTGGTACGGCATTAACACTGTGATTCCAAAGTCAGAGTTCCACAAGCTGGTACCGAAGCTAAGGAAGATAGCTCAGGGCTTGGTCGTGCACGAGCCAAAGCAAATTCTTGCACTAGAGGAGATAAAGCGTGATGAGGAAAGTTGATGAGAATCATAAAAGTCAGAGACATAGACTCCATACTACAATCGGTGAGGCCTAGGGCCGACGGGCGCCTCAGGAAAACGGTAACAGACATCATATCGGATGTAAAAAAGCGGGGCGACGCCGCGGTGCGAGACTACGAACGCAGGTTTGGCGGTACGACCCACAAGTCTTTCAAGGTGACGCGCCAGGAAATCAGGAACTCGTACAGCAGGGTTTCAAAGGAGCAGGTTGAGGCAATAAGGATGGCAAAGAAGAGGCTTGAGGCCTCTGAGCTCCTGATAAAGAAGAAGATGGGGAGCGTCTCACTCGCAAGGGACGGCATTAAGATAACAAAGGAATTCCTCCCGCTTGGCAGCGTGGCCTGCTACATTCCGGGCGGCAAGGCTCGCTATCCAAGTACCGTTGTAATGACGGCCGTTCCCGCTGCAGTCGCCGGCGTAAAAAAGATAATCGCCGTTTCCCCGGCGGGCAGGGATGGGAAGGTGGATCCACTAACCCTTGTGGCGGCGGACATCTGCGGCGTCGATGAGTTTTACAAGATAGGGGGCGCGCAGGCCATCGCCGCACTTGCATACGGCACGCGTTCTGTACCGAAGGTGGACAAGATAGTGGGACCGGGAGGGATGTTTGTCACCCTTGCAAAGTCAATCCTGAGCGACGTGGTGTCAATCGACATGATTGCAGGCCCGACGGAACTTGCGGTCGTGGCAGACTCGTCGGCTGATCCCGATCTTGTTGCCTTGGACCTCATCTCACAGGCGGAGCACAGTCCAGACACTGCATGCTGTCTTTTGACAGACTCGGCGCAACTTGCGGAAAGGGTGTCTGAGGCCATTAAAAAAAGGAGCAGGGCCATTTCGAGGTCTGCCATTGTTGCTGAAAGTTTCAAAAATAATGGGTTTATTGCTTTATGCCGGACGGAATCGCAAATGATTGACCTTGCAAACAAGCTTGCCCCCGAGCACCTTGAGGTAATGACCCGGGAGCCGAAGAAAATTGCGCGCAAGATAAAATGCGCGGGCCTTGTCCTTCTCGGAAACGACACGCCTTCCTCTGCAAGCGACTACCTGCTTGGATCAAACCACGTGCTTCCGACAGGCGGCTTTGGAAGGGCTAGGGGGTCCCTCGGAGTCCTGGATTTTGTAAAGCTCCAGACAAGCGTCCAGTCCTCTAAGGAGGCACTGGGTAGGATTTCCAGATACATGAGGGCCCTTACCGACGCCGAAGGCCTGCCAAACCACTATGAGGCAGTGAGGCGGAGGACATGAAAAAAAACTGGTTTTCAAGTAAGATAGGGGAAATTTCCAAACTTGGTGGCTACAAAAAGCCTGACAAGTATTCAAACGCGATCAAGCTTGACTCAAACGAGAACTATGCGGTAGACCCATCCCTCTTCCAGGACCTCATGGGGCAGGCAAGGGAAAGGATAGACGTGCGGGAATATCCGCTTGGGGGGACCGAGAGGCTGGTGGCATCGCTTGCAGAATACGTAAAGATGCCAGCCGAGATGGTGGGCGTTGGCAACGGCTCGGACCAGATAATCGACCTGATCCTTGGAAACCTTGCCTCGCGTGACACCAGAATCCTGACATCCGAGCCAACCTTTGGCTTCTTCGAGGAGAGGTGCAAGCTGTATGGGCTTCCGACCACCAAGATCCCGTTCGACGGCGAGATGGGCCTGCAAGCCGAAGACTTTGCGGCCAAGTCAAAGAAGGCGGACATACTTTACTTGGACTCTCCGAACAACCCAACAGGATTCCAGTTTCCGCGCAAGCAGCTTGAAAGGCTTGCCAAGTCCTTTGAGGGGCTGGTGATAATTGACGAGGCCTACGTGGAGTTTGCACCGTACAGCTTTGTGGATGCCGCAAAAAAGATGGAAAACCTGATAGTATTGAGGACGCTCTCCAAGTCATTTGGCTTGGCAGGACTCCGCATAGGGTATTTCGTGGCAGACAGGAAGGTTGCCGACGCGTTTTCAAGAGTGGTGCAGTACCCGTACCCGCTCAATACAATCGCGATCGAGGCGGGCATACTGGCGCTAAAGAAGCAGAAATACTTTGCAGGCGTCGTGGAACTTGTAAAGAGGGAACGCCAGAGGATCACGGAGAAACTCAGGGAGATGGGGGTCTTCAAGGTCTTTGACTCGCAGGCAAACTTTGTCCTCTTTTCTGCGGGCGGCGCAAGCAGGAGAATCCACAAGGCACTCATAGAGCAGGGCATCGTGATAAAAAATCTGGGAAGAGTTGGGAGCTACGACGGATGCCTCAGGGTCACCGTCGGCACTCCTGAGATGAATTCCAAATTCCTTACTGCAATACGTGATCTGCTGAATTGACCCTCAAAGAACTCGGTAGCGGCATCTACGTCGATTCGGAAAAGACAGGCAGGGTGAAAAAACTTGATTCGGTGATATTTGACTGCGATGGTGTCCTGATAGACGTCTCCAACTCTTACGACCTTGCAATAAAGAGGACTGTGGATTTTGTGGCAAGGACGGTAGCATCCGTCGGCGGGGCAGAGGTCACCTCGGAAATGATAGACGGGTTCAAAAGGACCGGCGGCTTCAACGACGAGGTCGACGTCACATACGCCCTGGTGCTTGCCGCGGTGGCGGCCAAGAAAAAGGCCGAAGAATTTCCCCGCGTGGCACGGGAGGTTGCGCAAAACGCAGATTCATCCGGAATAAGATCAGTCGAGAAATACCTTGACTCGCAGGGCCTGGACCTTGCCGAGATCAAGGCCAAGCTTGCATACCCGTCAAAGAGGTTTGAGAGCCCGCTCTCGTCCATGTTTGACGAGGCCTTTTACGGCAGGGACCTTTACACCAGGCTTTACAACCGGCCCCCGAAATACTGGGACACGCAGGGGCTCATTGAGAACGATGTCGTGCTGGTAACCCGCGAGATTCTGGACCAGCTTCGCAGAAAATTCGGCTCAAGGATTGCCATTGTGACAGGAAGGGGGGCCATATCCGCAAGCCACTCGCTAAAGAGTCTCTTTGAGGAGTTTGATTTGAAAAACTCGAGGTTCCTTGAGGACGAGCCCCGGGAGATGGCCAAGCCCAACCCGTCAACCCTTGTAGCTACCATCCAGGGCATGCAGGGGACATGCTCGCTTTTTGTCGGCGATTCCACCGAGGATCTCATCATGGCCAGGAAGGCTGAGGAGGCTGGGGTGCCGACCCTCTTCTGCGGTATATATGGGACAAGCAAGGACCCGCAGGGAAAGAGGGCCTTTTTTGAGCAGAAGGGGGCAGACATGGTGCTGGAATCGGTCTCCCTGCTTCCGAAGACATTAAATCTAGTCGGGGCATAAGGCACTTCTCTCTGGGGGACTCCATGAAATCTAGGATAGGAAACATTATCAGAAAGACAAAGGAGACGGAGGTGTCCATAACCTTAAACTTGGACGGACAGGGCAAGATTTCCGCAAAGACAGGCCTGCCGTTTCTTGATCACCTAGTTACTTCGTTTGCAAAACACTCCATGCTTGACCTGAAGCTCAATGCTGCATCAAAGGACGACATAGACCACCACTTGGTGGAGGACACTGCAATCGGCCTAGGCAACGCCTTAGACAAGGCGCTTGGCGGCAGGGAGGGGATAACCCGCTTTGCCTATGCATCGGTCCCGATGGATGAGGCGCTGGCTGATGCGTCGCTTGACCTTGTAAAGAGGCCGTTCCACAAGATAGATCTCCAGCTCGAGCGGGCGCAGGTGGAAGGCATTTCAAGGGAGGATCTGGAGCACTTTTTCAGGTCGCTGGCGCAGAGCCTCAACAGCTGCATCCACGTCTCGGTCAAGTATGGCGAGAACGACCACCACAAGATAGAGGCTGCAATCAAGGCCCTGGCCGTTGCGTTAAGGGGAGCGGCGGCCATTGACAAGAGGCAGAGGGGGCCTCCCAGCACAAAGGGCGTGATGTAGATGGTAAAGGTTGCAATCTTTGATTATGGGGCAGGAAACATCTTCAGCCTCAGGTCATCGCTTGAGAAGAACGGGGCGGAGGTGGACGTGATAACCGACCTTGACAAGATGAACGGATACTCGGGACTCCTTCTTCCAGGCGTAGGCAACTTTGATCCGGCAATCCGTAGCCTCAGCTCATCGAAGATGGCATTCCGGGATCTGGCGAAAAAGCAGCTCCCGGTTCTTGGCATCTGCCTTGGAATGGAGATGTTCTTTGAGAAAAGCGAGGAGGGCAAGCTGCACGGCCTGGGAGTGCTGGAGGGCGAGGTTGTCATACTCCCCAACAAGTTCAAGATCCCGCACATGGGATGGAACGACCTGCAGATGAAGAGGCCAAGCGTCCTCCTTGAAGGCGTAAAGGAGGGATCGTGGGTTTATTTTGTCCACTCGTACAGGGTAAAGCCAAAGAACGAGGATATTGTAAAGGCAGATTCCGACTATGGAATCAGCGTTCCTGCGATAGTGGAGAGCGGCACGCTCTTTGGCACCCAGTTCCACCCGGAAAAGTCCGGCAAGGTGGGGGCGCTGATGATAAAGAACTTTTTACGGGCGTGCAAGCGGTGAAGGTCATTCCGGCAATCGATATCATGGACGGCAAGGTCGTCCGTCTGGTAAAGGGAGATCCAAAAAATAAGACAGTCTACAGCGACGACCCGGTAAAGGTTGCCCTCAAGTGGGAGGGCGCGGGAGCCGACATGCTTCACGTGGTAGACCTTGACGCAACGCTTGGGATCGGATCCAACATGGATACAATAAGGAGGATTGTGGATGCCACCTCTGTACCGGTCGAGGTCGCAGGCGGCCTGAGGAGCGAGGAAGCAATAGGGGAGGCAATGGATTTTGCACCAAAGGTAGTCCTCGGCACATTTGCGTTCAAGAACAGGGATGGTCTCAGGCGGGTAGCGGAAAGGTTCGGCACTGAAAGGATTGTGATATCTGCAGACCAGCTTGGCGGCAAGATTGTGGTAAGCGGATGGCAGGAAAGCACCGGCCTTGGCCTGGTAAGCGGAATCGAGGAGTTTGTTGCCCTTGGGTTCTCGGAATTCCTCATAACTAGCGTGGACAGGGACGGCACGCTTGCGGGGCCGGACCTTGAATCCCTCAGAAAGGCATGTGCCGTAAAGGGAACAAGGATAATTGCAAGCGGGGGAATCTCCAAACTGCAGGACACGATAGACGTAAAGGGGATCGGTGCCGCAGGGGTGATACTTGGGAAGGCGCTTTATGATGAAAAAATTACAATCGGGGAGGTCAGGGCGGTAGCATGACGCTAACGAAGCGGGTAATACCGTGCCTTGATGTGGACAACGGCCGGGTTGTAAAGGGAATGCATTTCAAGTCGATAAAGGACGCTGGAGACCCCGTCCTGCTTGCAGAGAAGTACAGCAAGGAGGGGGCTGACGAGCTTGTCTTTCTTGATATCACTGCCTCCGAACAGCAGAGGGAGACAATAAAGAGCCTTGTAAAGAAGGTCGCCCAGGTGATAGACATTCCGTTTACCGTCGGTGGAGGCGTGAAGACCCTGCAGGACGCAAGGGACATACTGCTGAGCGGCGCGGACAAGGTTGCAATCAACACGGGAGCCGTCAAGAACCCCGAGGTAATCACAAAGCTCATGGAGATTTTCGGCAAACAGTGCATAGTGGTGGCCATGGACGTAAGGCGCAACTACGAGATAAAGGAGGGGAAGAACATTTACACGATTGATTCAAAAAAATTCTGGTTCGAGGTGTACATTTACGGCGGAAAGACGCCTACAGGCCTAGATGCGATAGAATGGGCAAGGGAGGTGGAAAGGCGAGGCGCGGGAGAAATCCTTCTTACCAGCATAGACATGGACGGTACAAAGGAGGGGTATGATATCCAGCTTACAAAGGAGATTGTCAATGCCGTAAACATCCCGGTCATCGCTTCGGGAGGCGCAGGCAAGCCAAAGCACATGCTTGACGTGTTCCTGCAGACCAACGTCGACGCAGCCCTTGCAGCCTCAATTTTTCACTACAAGACCCATTCCGTGGACAGGGTAAAGGAATACCTTAAAGAAAACGGCGTACCTGTAAGGATCTAGTGATGGCGGATTGAAAATGAAAATCTCTGACATTGATTTTGCAAAGGGCGACGGGCTCGTCCCCGTAATAGTCCAAGATGCCAACACAAGGGAGGTTCTCACGCTGGCATACTCCAACAAGGAGTCGCTTGAGCTGACCCAGAAGACCGGCAACTCGTGGTTCTGGAGCAGGTCAAGGAACAAGCTGTGGATGAAGGGCGAGGAATCTGGCAACGTGCAGAAGGTGAGGGAGATTCTTGTCGACTGCGACTCTGATGCCGTCATTTATCTGGTCGAGCCCTCGGGACCTGCATGCCACACGGGAGACAGGGTCTGCTTCCACAACAACCTAGAGTAGCTAGCAGGGATTGATTGCCTTTATCTCGGCCTGGGAGCCTTCGACCCACTCGTTGACCACCTTGAATGTCAGTGACCTGTAGGTGGTTCCCTGGAAGGTTATGGTCCAGGTTCCTACGAGGTCCTGGGGGGTGCAAAGCTTTTCAAGTCTTTCCGTGTCCGGTTTGAAGTAATAGTTGAAGCTTGACTTCTCCGTCCCGTTGAAGGGGACCTGTGTGAAGATCCCTCCCTTGGGGTCCGTCACAACCATCTTGCCTACGTCGGTAGGCTTGAGGCCGGTTATTGTCATAAAGACATTGTCCCCCAGCCTGTAGGTGGAGTTGTTTATCGCAAACGGTCCTGAGGTTATCCACTGCTCCGTGACTGAACCGGACATCTGGTGGTTAAGGTAATAGATAATGCCTGCCGTGATTGCCACTACCGCGATCACGGAAATTAACGCGCCTGTTACATTCTTCTTTTTCACGCTTTTTTGCTTCTTCAAATTTCGATTAACGTTCGTTTGGCATCATTAATATCTCTTTTAATTGAAAAAAATTCATAAAAATTCCAGATCACAATAATTTTCAGCGGTACGAGGACCGATTTGCCACAACTTTTTCCTGTAAATGGCACGATTTGCATTAATTTTCACTGAATTCACAAGTCTGGAAAATTAAGTGTCACTTAAATTAATATTAGGATTTTTTATGTATTATCCTACAAAGTCAGAATTGTCGTGGCAAAGATAAAATCATTACAGTGCAGGGAATGTAAAAAGGAGTACGCCCCTACTTTTAGGTACATATGCGAGGAGTGCTTCGGCCCACTTGACGTAACCTATGACTTTCCGAGGGTGGGAAAAGACACGTTTGCAAGCCGCGAGCATACGTACTGGCGCTACCACGAGATGTTGCCAATCGAATCAAAATCAAACATAGTAAGCATTGGTGCCGGCCTCACGCCGCTTATCAGGGCGGACAAACTTGGCGAGAAACTAGGCCTTAACAATTTGTATGTCAAAAACGACTCTGTCAACCCGACATTTTCATTCAAGGACAGGCCTGCAGGAGTGGCAGTCTCCAAGGCAAAGGAGTTCGGCCTTGCCGCGGTAGGATGCGCCTCGACCGGAAACCTTGCATCTGCAACCGCCGCCCATGCCGCAAAGGGGGGGTTCCCGTGCTACATCTTTGCACCAAGCGACATCGAGCACGCCAAGATTACTCAGGCACTTTCCTACGGTGCCAACTTCATAGCAGTTGACGGTACATATGACGATGCAAACAGAATAGCAGCCCAGATAGGGGACAGCAAGGGAATGGGGATTGTAAACATAAACATGCGCTCATACTATGTCGAGGGATCCAAGACCCTTGCCTTTGAGGTTGCGGAACAGCTTGGATGGCAGGTGCCAGACCAGCTGATTGTGCCGGTAGGAAGCGGGGCAATGCTAAATGCAATCTGCAAGGGGTTTGAGGAGCTTGAAGGCCTCTCGCTTGTAGACCGTGTTTCCGGCATGCACATGATAGCTGCCCAGCCGCACGGCTGTGCGCCCGTAGTGGAGGCATTCAAGAATAACAGGACCGAGGTCACCCCGGTGGAGAGCCCGGACACTATAGCAAAGAGCCTCGCAATAGGCGATCCGGGAGACGGGCAGTACGTGCTAAAAAGACTGAAGCAGTACAACGGCTACGCCGAAGAGTCGTCGAACAGGGAGATCCTGGATGCCATCCTGCTGCTTGCAAAGACCGAGGGCATATTTACGGAGCCTGCGGGGGGCGTGTCCGTGGCGGTACTCAAAAAGATGGTAGAGGCAGGAAAGATTGACAGGAACGACTCCGTCGTATGCTATGTCACAGGCAACGGCCTCAAGACGACCGAGGTGATGATGGAGGTGCTGCAAAAGCCGCAGACCATGCAGGCAGACGTTGCCAAGATTGCGGCACTGGTGAGATAAAGATGGCCAGCATAAAATTCACGATACCTTCAGTTTTAAACAAGGGCGGGGGGGAGAAAAAGGTCGACATATCGGCACTTACCCTCAGCGAGGCCTTCAACAAGGTTTCTGAGCAGCTCGGGGACGAGTTCAAGAGGCGGGTCCTCAACCCTGACGGATCTCCGCGCTCGCTCATCAACATCTACGTGAACGGAAAAAACATGAGGTTTTCAGGCGGTATGGAGACGGCCCTGAAGGACGGCGATGAAATCTACATACTTCCCGCAGTGGCAGGAGGGTCCGAGCTGTCGGCAAGGGATCTTGAACGATATTCCAGGCAGGTAATGCTGGAGGAGATAGGATATGAGGGGCAGCTGAAGCTCAGGAGCAAAAAGGCATGCGTAGTGGGGGTAGGAGGCCTTGGCAATCCTATAGCAAGCAGGCTTGTCGCAATGGGCATAGGCAGCATAAGGATAGTGGACAGGGACGTGGTGGAGCTCTCAAACCTCCACAGGCAGACCATGTTTGACGAATCCGACATTGGGCAGGTAAAGGTGGAGGCGGCTGCAAGAAAGCTGAAGAAAATGAATTCCGACGTCACAATCGAGGCGCTTCCCGTATCGGTAAACGACTATACTGCGCTTGACATCGTTGAGGGCTGCGACGTAGTAATTGACGCCCTCGACAGCGTAAACGCAAGGTACTCGCTGAACAAGGCATGCGTGAAAAAAAATATTCCGTTTGTCACAGGGGCCGCTGTGGGAGTCTCGGGACAGGCGTTTACAATACTTCCAAACACGACTGCCTGCTACCACTGTGTATTCCCGTCGCTTGAGGAGGACTCGATGCCGACATGCAGCACCGAGGGGGTGCACCCATCCATACTCTCCATCGTAGGGGGGATAGAGGTGGCCGAGGCGGTCAAGATATTGATTGGCAGGCCCCCGACCCTGACTAACAAGCTGCTTTACATCGACCTTGACAACCTTGACTTTAGCACCGCGGAATTCCGCAAGGCTGGCGAGTGCTCCATCTGCGGTACCGGAAAGAAGGAGGAATTGCCAAAGCAGGACCTGATAATTGAGGAGCTCTGCGGGCGCAACAGGGGCAAGCGGACATTCTCGATTACGCCGACAAAGATGTTTGAGATTGACGTGCCAAAAATCACAAACGCGGCATCCGGCAGGGGATTCAAGGTGCAGAACCAGGGCGAACTCGGGCTCTCTATGTCCACAAACGACATCTATGTAAGCTTCCTAAAGAGGGGCTCGGCTGTAATAGTGGGAGAGAAGGACGAGGACTCGGCAATCGCGCTGTACAAGACTCTTGTAAGCGCCTGAGTCTACAGGGACCTGATTGCGGAAAGCAGCTTCGGGTAGGGATCCTCCATCGAATCCAAGATCCTCCTTGCCTTTGACCTGTTGTCGGCGCCCCCCTCCAGCATCCGTTTTGCCATGCGAACCAGCCTTTTGGGGTCGGTCTCCCTCCTTGCAAGGCCTGCACTAACAAGATATTTCTCGATATGGTTTGGAACAGCATCGTATGAAATTGTAGGCACTCCCATCAGGGCTGCCTCCGCGGTCATGGTCCCTCCGGAGCCTATGAACAGGCTTGTGGACTCGAGCAGCGCCCTGCCATCCACCACCCTGCCAAGGACTGTAACCTTTCTGCCAAACTCCTTCCTCAATTTTTCCGCCTGGGCCTTGTACCTTGCAAGCACCAGCACCTTGTACCTTCTCCCCTCCCTTGCAAGCTCGGAGATGATGGCATGGCTTGTGCTTTTCTTTCCGATGGCATAGGCAGCGGCAGACTCTTCAACCCTGATAACTACCGTCTTCCCGCTTCCCGGGAGGATGGGGGCAGCGGTCCCGCGGCCCTCCTTTACTATCACTGCTGCATCTATTGCCCTGTACGGGATGATGTCCCTTTTTGAAATACCGTACCGTATGAATTCCTCTCTTGGTATTATCCAAGGGATGAGCAGCTTCTGAGCAAACGGAAGTGCAAGCCTCATCACCGCCTCTGCATGGGGGGAATCGGAGAACACCACGTGCTTTATCCCAAGGCCAAACGCCACCCGCGCAGCCTCTGGCGAGCAGAAGCTGATTGCAAGGTCGGGCGAGAACTTTGAGACCAATTCCGTAAGCTGCTTGACCCTTTGGGTGCTTGCCTCCAGCTTGCCCTTCCTTGTGGCGCCGCCGTGGCGGCCCACTATCAAAAGGCGGACATGCTTTATCCTTGCAAGGTCCACAACCTGCCCATAACTCCTCGAAGTGCACAATATTTTGTGATTTTTTCCAAGTTTTCTCATCATTGGGCTGAAAAATAGCAGCTGTTTCGGCGTAAGTATGTCAAACCAAATCTTCAAACAGTTTGAGTAGAATTTAAGGGTGGAAAAAGTTTTGCCTTTGCCGGGCTACTGGGCAGTTGTCCGTGAGGGATGACAAGAATAAGACCTAAGGAAAGTTTTTCTTATCCAGCACTCATAGTTCGCATGATTTGGCCGCCACAAAAGTTGTTGTTTATGGGCTGAGCACGGAGGGATATTCTATTGCGTGCCAGATGGCAATCAAGGGGGCGGACGTATTCATCGTGGACGAGTCGGCCCACATGGCAATCTCCCTCAAGGCGGAAATTGCAAAGACATATCCAAATGTTACCTCGCTAAAGGAGGACGAGCCCCTCCTCGGAGTGGAGCCAATTGACGTGGCAATCTCGCATGCCGAATACCTGTTCTTTGCGCCGAGGATAAGAAAGACGGGCCAGGAGGCAAAGATGGAGATCCACTCAAAGTTCAAGGACGCCACGGCATCTCTGAAAAAGGGGGCCTCTGTAATCTACAACCTGCCGACTGGGATAGGCGGCAACAACGAGACAATATCGCTTTTAGAACACATCACCGGGCTTGAGATGGGAAAGGGAATATCATATTTCTACTACCCGCTGTCAAAGGGCGCGGCGCCTGAAATTGTGGGATCATTTAACGGCAAGCCGGACGACAAGCTCGGGAAGCTGCTGGAGGCTGACAAGAAGGCAAAAAAATTCGCGTCAATGTCGTCTGCCGAGATCATGCATGCCATAAAGGTCCTGACCCAGTTTTCCGGCCTCTCAAGCATCTTGGAGGTGTGCAAGTTCGCCCAGGATGCGCCGACAAGGAGCGACCTTGTCTTCACAGAATACAAGGACCTGTTCCTTGACGACATGACAAACGGCCTGTATGATCTCAGGTCGCTTGGCACCTCGGTCGAGGGCGCAGGCACCATGATGTACCTAGTCAACGGAAGCATAAAGGGAATCGAGGGATACGTCAAGAGGCTCATAGACGAGATACGGTCCACGCTCAAGAAGAACGAGCTAAAGGCAAGCAGGACCAAGGTCATGCTGGTCTGGACACAGGACTCTTATGAGATGAGGGGCGACAAGGTGGACATGCTCAACTCCCTTGTGACCAAGCTTCGAGACTATATCGGAGATGTGGAGGTGCAGCAGGGGCCAGGCCTTGACTTGTTCCACAGCGACAAGACGACCATTATCGTGGCATGCTCCAAAAGCGACTACGAGAAGGTCTCAAAGAACGGCAAGGACTCGGACGTCATAATAATTAAGACAAACCCCCTCTGTGAGATATTGTAATAAAAGGAATGAGGCAAATGAAAGATGTAGACTTGTCTGAAAAGGAACCCGATGAAACGGTACGGGGGGAGGAACCCGGCGACGACGGCGCAGGGCAGGAGGGAATAGAGGATCTGAGGGACGAACTTGAGAGGGAGAAGGAGAGGGCCTCCTCCCAGGAAAAAAAGATCCAGTACCTGCTTGCGGATTTCGAAAACCTGAAGAAGAGGGCCGACCTTGACGTTCAGAACAAGGTGGACACAATCACAGACGGGATGATATTGAAGTTTCTATTGATTTATGACGATTTCGTTAGGGCAAAGGATGCGCTATTCAAACAAAATGTAAATACTGCAGGGCTTGATGCCATCTTGAAGAACATGAACTCTTTTCTCTCAGAATACGGGGTGAGGCCAATCGAGGCGCTGGGCGAAGTCTTCGACCCAAGGATGCACGAGGCAATCTCCATAAAGCAGGACCGAAATCTTGACGACAACACGATTACGGCGGAACTGCGCAAGGGATATATTTTGAAAGACAGGATTATTAGACCTAGCCTGGTAGAAATATCTAAGAAACAGACAAGCGAGATGAATTAAAATGGCAAAAATTATTGGAATCGATTTAGGAACTAGCAACTCTGCTGCGGCAGTTATGATGGGGGGCAAGCCGGTACTGATTCCGGCAGCCGAGGGGACGACAATAGGCGGCAAGGCCTTTCCGTCCGTAGTGGCATTCACAAAGGACGGCCAGCTCCTTGTGGGGGAACCTGCAAGAAGGCAGGCCGTGACAAACCCGGAGGGCACGGTTGTTGCCGCCAAGAGGAAGATGGGGGCGGATCACACTTTCAAGATTTACGACAAGGCATACAAGCCGCAGCAGGTCTCGGCATTCATCCTCCAGAAGATAAAGAAGGACGCGGAGGCCTTTGTAGGCGAGAAAATAGACAAGGCAGTCATAACGGTTCCAGCCTACTTTAACGACAACCAGAGGCAGGCAACCAAGGACGCGGGGCAGATTGCCGGCCTTGAGGTAGTAAGGATAATCAACGAGCCCACTGCCGCCGCACTGGCCTTCGGGCTTGACAAGTCAAAACAGGACATGAAGATAATGGTGTTCGACCTGGGAGGGGGGACGCTTGATGTTACGATAATGGAGATGGGAGGAGGGGTCTTTGAGGTAATGAGCACCTCGGGAGACACACAACTCGGCGGTACCGACATGGACAAGGTACTCATTGACTATATTGTTGACAACTTCCGCAAGTCATCGGGCATAGACCTGACAAAGGACAGTGCCGCCATGGTGCGGGTAAGGGAGGCGGCCGAGAAGGCAAAGATAGAGCTCTCGTCGGTCTTTGAGACGGATGTCAACCTTCCATTCATTTCCTACGACCCGTCCGCGGGGCCCAAAAACTTGGAATTGAAGATAACCAGGGCAAAGTTTGAGGAGCTGATAAACCCGATCGTGGAAAGGTGCAGGCCCTCGATGACAAAGGCGATGGAGGATGCAAAGCTTTCCCCGGCAGATGTAAGCAAGATAATACTGGTGGGAGGTCCTACAAGGATTCCGATGGTAAGGAAGTTTGTCGCAAGCGTACTGGGAAAGGAGCCCGAGGCGGGAGTTGACCCGATGGAGGCAGTAGCACTAGGCGCCGCAATTCAGGCGGGAATCATAGGGGGCGAGGTAACAAGCGACATCGTCCTGCTTGATGTGACGCCGCTTACCCTTGGAGTGGAGGTGCTGGGAGGCCTGCGGGAGCCCATAATCGACAGGAATACAACCATTCCAACCTCGAAGAGCAAGACATTCACCACTGCTGCCGATAACCAGACTGCAGTCACCATTCACATAGTACAGGGAGAGAGGCCCATGGCGGCAGACAACGTCTCACTTGGAAGCTTCAACCTTTCCGGCATACCGCCGGCGCCGCGCGGAATACCGCAGATCGAGGTCAAGTTCGACATCGATGCAAACGGCATACTAAACGTAACAGCCAGGGACCTTGCCACCCAGAAAGAGGCAAAGATAACGATAACTGCAAGCACCAAGCTGTCAAAGGACGACATCGAAAAAATGAAGAAGGATGCGGAGACCTTTGCCGAGCAGGACAAGATGAAGAGGGAGGAGGTGGAGGTAAAGAACGAGGCGGAGCAATACATCTACACCACCGAGAAGCTTGTTAACCAGGACCTCAAGGACAAGATCTCGCAGGACCAGGGGATAAAGATCACCAACGCCATAAAGGAGCTCAAGGACGTCATTGACAAGGGGGCCACTGAGATAAAACCCAAACTTGATGCGCTAAAGAAGATAGTAAACGACATTAGTACTGAACTTTACAAGAACGTCACTCCGCCGCCGGGCGCCGGTGCGCAGGGCTCTGCCGGCGCAGGCCCGCAAGAAGATGCGGGGCCCTCGGGCCAGAACCCGGGCGGGGCGACTAACTGATGCCTTGCCTGAAAGCACCCGCGTACGATCATGAGCAATAAGCGCGATTACTACGAGGTACTGGGCCTGCAAAAAAACGCGTCCCAGGACGAGATCAAGTCACAGTACAGGAAGCTTGCGCTAAAGTTCCACCCCGACAGGAACAAGTCACCGGACGCGGCCGAGCACTTTAAGGAGGTCTCGGAGGCATATGCCGTGCTTTCTGATGCGGAAAAGAGGAAGACCTACGATGCATATGGTCATGCTGGCGTTGACAACAAGTACAGCACTGAAGACATCTTCCAGGGATCACGCGTAAATTTTGAGGACATCTTCGGGTCTGGGTTTGAATCGATATTCCAGAACCTCTTTGGGAGGGGAGGGGGCGGGTTTGGTTTTGGGGGATTTGACTTTGGGTATGGCGGCCAGCGGGGGGCAGATCTGGTATACGACACGGAGATTGCGCTGGAGGAGGTGCTCACGGGCAAGCAGGAGGAGATCGAGCTTCCAAGCGAGAACCCGTGTGGGGACTGCAAGGGCACGGGCGCGACACCCGGCACCACTGCCCGCACATGCACCGTATGCAACGGACACGGGCAGGTGAGGACCTCCCGCAGCAGCGGGTTTTCCACCTTTGTTACGGTGCAGCCCTGCAACACATGCAGGGGACAGGGAAAGATAATCGAGAGGCCATGCTCCAAGTGCAGGGGATCAGGCAAGCAAAAGGGGACTAGGACCTTCAACTTTGACATCCCTCCGGGCATCGAGACCGGGGAGTACCGGATAAGGGGGGAGGGCGAGCAAAAGGCAAACGGGGCAAACGGGGACCTCATAGTACGAATCAAGGTAAAGCCGCATGACAAGTTCAAGCGCGACGGGGCAGACATTTTTTACGACGAGGAAGTCTCCATGGTCGATGCCGTGCTCGGGAAGAAGGCAATAGTGCCGACCCTTGAGGGTACGGAAAAGATAGAGGTGGAGCCCGGCAGCCAGCCAAACACCATAATCAAGCTCAGGGGGAAGGGCCTGCCGCACCACGGCTCCAGGGGAAGGGGGGACCAGTACGTGAGGCTGGTCGTAAGCATACCGAAAAAGCTGGACAAGCAGCAGAAAAAACTCCTCGAGGACCTCCGGGACAGCTTTGAAAGGGGCGATTAGGAAACGAGGATAGCGCTTGATGTCGACGGGGTCCTTGCCGACGTAATAGATTCTTGGCTCTCGTACAACAACAAGATGCGGGAGGCGATCCAAAAGTCCGAGATCTCCGAGTGGGATTTCTGGAAAAAATACAACATAAACAAGTTTGATTTTTACGAGGAGCTCTCTATGTGCTGGAAGAACTGGAAGGCAATACCACCAACCGAGTCCAACCTTTCCCAGACCTCGGGGGAACTTGCCAATGTGGGGACGGTGGACATTGTCACTGCCAGGGATGATTCCACGCATGACGACGTCAAGAACTGGCTACGGATGCACGGGGTCTCCTTTAGGAACTACGTCGGGGTGCTTGAGGGGACGGAGAAGGCGCGGCTTGACTATGACGTATTCATAGACGACTCGCCCATAAATGCAAAAACCATGCTTGCAAGCCAGAAATCTGTGATACTTTACAGCCAGCCCTGGAACCTTGAATTCCCAGACCCAAGGGCAAGGAGGATTTCAGAGCTGAGGCAGGCCGTCGGAATCATCAGAAGCATGGGCCAAAACTAAAGGATCCCATCGCGGGGAGCCTAGGAGGACAGTTTTTTCTGATGGGGGCAAGGAGAATAAAGACACAATATATTTGATATATCTATACATAATTAAAAGACTTAATATATGTAATATGCATAACCGAGTCTTATGCAGCTACAAAGTGAGGAGGACAGGATCAATTCATTTCTTGACAAGAAACTAAGGTATTCCAAGAGCTATGCAACGAGGCAGACTTATCGCATGGCAATGAACAAGTTTCTGGAATTTCTCAGGACAAAATATAATATAGATCTGGCCCAAATTTTCGAGAGGTTTGAAGAGAAAACCTAGAACCAATAGGCGTACTTGACGATTTCTACACCTTCTTGTCCTCTTATAATCTCAAAAGCGGCAGGATAGGATATCGAAACTCTACCATGGTTACAATCATCGTGGCGGTGAAGGAGTTCCTGAACTCGGAAGGCCTTCACATATACAATGAAGATCTTAAGCAGAGGTTTAGGCTCCCAAAGAAACAACACGTGTTTGAGGAGGGGCTGACTAAGGAAATACTAGTACGCCTACTTCACAATTGTTCTCCTAAGCTGCAGACTGCCATTCTGATTGCTTGCTCCAGCGGGATGAGGATAGGGGAGATAGTTCAACTCAAAATAAGTGATATTGACTTTGGTACTAATCCCACTACAATACATATCAGGGCAGAAACAACATCCACTTTCACGCCTTCCGTGCCTGGTTCAAGACCCAAGTGACAAACGCACATCAGTCGGATTTTGCCGAAGCCCTTATGGGGCACTCTAGTGTCAAACTCACATATTATAGGCAGAATTCAAAGGAGAGATTAAGGACCTACCTTCAAGTCGAACCATCTTTAACAATATCTGACTATTCAACTGTTGAAAATACTATGGAAAGCCTTCATAAAGAGATAGAACATCTAAAGTCCGACCTAGCTAAGGTGCAGCAATGGAAGGAGATGGCTAAAAGATATGAAAAAGTTGGTTAGGATAAAATTAGGACTGATATACTTGATGGGCTTTTCGCAGCAGGCCACAAGAACGAAAATATTGATTCGATCATCGTTAGACTCCTGAGGGAGTACAACCAGAATAACTACCAAGACATTGTGTAGTCCCGTCAGGCCCCTGCCATCATCTAACTTAAACTAATTACACAAAATTTACATAATTCGTAGGACTTCAACAGATGTTGCTAGGATCCCAAT
This sequence comes from Nitrososphaerota archaeon, assembly GCA_021325615.1. Taxonomy (GTDB): domain Archaea; phylum Thermoproteota; class Nitrososphaeria; order Nitrososphaerales; family Nitrosopumilaceae; genus Nitrosotalea. Next base: position 122,710 of record JAJPGU010000010.1, read on the forward strand.
TAGATAATATTAGATCAAAATTAATCGCGATACTCCTAATAGCGATGTTGATTCTTTCAGGATCTTCATCATTGACCTCACTCGAATCGTTATACTCGAACAAGGAGATTCAGAAAAATTTTGCCGCATACGGAACCCTGAACCTATCAAACCCTATAACACAAAACGTAACCGTGGGATCAAATCCTTGGGGGATAGCTTACGATCCAAAAGATGGCTACGTGTTTGTAGGTGGACCAAATGGAAACTCAGAGGTAGCTGTCATAGACAGCACTACAAGTAATGTTGTGAGTTACATCCAAGTAGGCGGTTCAGTAGAAGGATTAAGTTACGACCCTAATAATGATGCGATTTACGTCGCGGATTTTACGAAAAACATTGCTGTAATCAGCGGCTCTACTTTGCAATTAATAGCGCAGATTCCAACTAACTATGGTAGTGCATGGGGAACTACCTTTGACCCTGCGAATGGTGACATCTATGTTACTTATGATGGACCATCCGGTGTCACAATCATAAACGGTGCAACAAACCAAGTAACTGGAACATTGAAGGTGGGTAATACCTGTAATGCGGCTTCATGGACAGGAGTTTATGATGCAAACTCGCAAGAAATTTACCTTCCGGATTATTGTGACAGTTCCATTTCCGTAATAAACGCGGTTTCAAACACGATGGTCACCAGTATAATACCACATAACGGACAGCCTTATTCTATAACCTACAATCCATCAAAGAACGAGTTTTATGTATTGGGGAATGTGGGCATTGGTCTGATAAACGGGTCCACCAATACAGTAATTGGCACTATTGGATACACAGAGGGTACTAATGGATACGGGGGCATTACCTATGATCCTACTGACAATCTTGTCTTTGCAGCCATGAATGCTGGTTCCAACTTGATGGTCGTTAACAGTACAACTGATGGTCTAGTAACAAATCTTTCTACACAAAGTGAACCGTTGGGAGTCTTGTATGACTCCCAGAATTCTGATCTTTATGTTGCAAATTATGGAGCAGGTACTGTTTCTATAATCTCCTTTAATCCTCCCACAAAAAATTACCAGGTAAATTTCTCTGAAGATGGCATGGCTCCAGGTCTTACGTGGTCAACCACGTTTGGTACCCAGACAAAACCCTCTGGTTCTGGAACAATTTCTTTTGTTACCACAAATGGTACATTTCCTTTTAGCGTACAACCGCCAACTGGATACGCTGCTAATCCAAGCAGTAGCAGCATAACCGTAGCAGGAAAAAACATCACTAATTACATCAACATCAGTCCCACTGTTTTTTCACAAATTACCTTTTCTGAACAAGGGCTCTCATCTGGCCTGCCATGGACAGTCCATTTTAATGGAGTCGTACAATCATCGGTCACTAGCTCATTGCAATTCAGCGAACCAAATGGAAACTTCGGTTATTCCGTTACCCCGCCTCCCGGCTATACGGTATACCCGACTCAAGGTTCAATTGATGTAAATGGTCCATCCACAACCACCCTTGTCTTTACACCAGTTACTTCAATAGGTGTAGGACAGGGGCCGCAGTCAATTGCATATGACTCCAATAACGGAGATATCTATGTCGCAAATTTGTATTCCGGAACTGTCTCTGTGATAAATGGAGCCATTAACACCGTATCTAAGACAATATCTGTTGGAACGGATCCTACTGCAATATTATACGACCCAGCAAATAAGGAAATCTATGTTGCCAATTCCTATTCGAACAACGTATCCGTGATATCAGACTCTACTAACCAAGTGGTAGACACTATTCCAGCTGGAACTTACCCATCATATCTTTTGTTTGATTCTGCAAATGGCTACATATACGTCTCAAACAATGGTCAAGGTACTGTTACCATCATTAACGGCGCAGATAATTCCATAAAAAATACTGTTAGTGTAGGACAGGGGCCGCAGGGAATGGCGACTGACAGCTCTGGGAATGTATATGTTGCAAACAGTAACTCATATACCATATCCGTAATCTCTGCCTCCAGCAACTCAGTCACTAACACAGTAACCGGGGTGTATGCCAATCCTAGTCTTGTTGCTTATGATTCAGCGAATAGTGAGATTTATGCAATGGGAAGTGATGTGGTTTATCCAATCTCTAACTATCAGGCAGGCAATCCAATACAACTTAGCGGGGGCGAGGCAGACGGAATTATCTTTGCAAATAACTCCATCTACGTAGCTGATGGCAATACAGTTTCAGTAATTTCTGGGAGCACCTTGACCCCCATAACTGTTGGCACAGGAGCTCAAAACATGCTGTATGATCCAAACAATAATTTGGTATATGTAGCAAATTATGGGGGCAGTTCGATATCTGTAATATCTTCAAGCAATACTGTGGTATCGACGATCACCGTTGGAAGTGCTCCTGCAAATTTGGTTTTGGGAGCAAATAATCAAATATATTCAGCAAATTTTGGATCCAGTACAGTCTCTGCAATATCTGGACAAGGATCTCCAATTGGACCAGTCGTTTCGAGCATTCAGGTTTCTTCAAATCCAACCTCTATAACAATTAATGGTCAGCAGGCTATCATTCAGGCTACGGTGTTGGACCAGAACAACAACCCTGTTTCAGGAGTCACTGTTTCCTTTTACAGCAATTATGGTTCGCTATCTGCAACTGATGCCATAACAAACAACGTGGGTCAAGCAACAACAACTTTGTCTTACAGTGGAAATCTTCAGACATCACTTACCAGTACTATAATTGCTACTGCATTAGGCAAAAGCGGAACAACTCAGGTGATGATTGTACCATCTACCGAGCCTTCCCCCCCAACTCAAAAATCCATATCTCTAAGCCCGGCTTGTACACAGGAATTAAGTGTTCAAATTTATGCGATAATAGGTTCTGAAAGTTCCACTACCTCTATTGTGTGGAATTGGGGAGACGGTTCCACCAGTACAGGAGCTATTGGATATCATGTATATTCTCAAGGGAATTCATATCCCCTTCAAGTCACTGCCTCTTACTCTGATGGTTCTTCTGTGACGACTTCAACCACAGTAAGCGTCTCTGAATTTGGAGCACCTTCGAGCTGCGAAATTTTGACCGTCACCTCTGGTAATGGTGGCAATATTTCTGTCGTTCTTCCTAGCGGTTCAAACTTGTATCAAGGTGGACAATCCCAAACCGTTTTTCTGGCAAAAGGAACTCCAGTAACACTTACAGCAGAACCAAGTAACGGTTTTTCCTTCGATGCATGGATAGCAAGTAACAATGTAGATAACACTCCGAGTGGAGAACCGATAAACTCGGCACAGAATAGCATAACTTTTGCAGTAAACGGAAATGGCAACATAAATGCTGTCTTTGCTTCAGGTTCATCATCTTCAGGCCCACTATCCATTACTACGATCTCACTTCCTGGAGGTGAATATGGCTCTCCATATCCTTCAAGCCAATTGGAGGCTACGGGTGGGGCGGGAAGCTATGTGTGGTCGATTGCATCTAGCTCGACCACTACAAATGCACAGCTCGAAGAATTGGGATTGTCCCTATCAAGTCAGGGGGTCTTGAGCGGCACTCCGTATAACACCGGCCCAATCGATATAACAGTACAAGTACAGGATAAAAACGGGAATGTGGCAACAGAAAGTTTCCCCATACAAATAAACACTGCTCCAACTTGCTCAGGTCAATGCCTATTACCGAATGCCAGTCCGGGCAAGTCATATCTTGCAGACATACCTGTACAAGGAGGGACTGGGATTGGCTATGTCTTCACTCTGTTCGGTCAATGCTGTTTTCCTCCAGGGCTAACTCTGGAATCAAATGGTGGAATAACAGGTGTTCCGACATCGCCGGGAACGTATTCGTTTGTAGTTAAGGTGCAGGATTCTATAGGAGGATTTTCAACTATCGTCTTATCAATAACCGTCCCGCCTGTTGTAAACTGTGTGTCGACCTCGTCTGCTGTTGACTCAAGCTGTTCTTCTAATGGTGCCAAACTGCCCACAGCCATAGGCCGCACTGATAAAACAACGGTTGTCTACATTTACGGTACTGGTTTTTCCCAAGCATCATCAGTTTACTTTGGAAATTCCCCTGCAACATCTTTTACAATCATTTCTGACTCGGAGATCGAGGCCACTGCCCCTGAATTGCCACAGCAGCCATCTCAACCAGTTGTAAATGCCACTGTCATGGTAGGCAATTACGCAAGTTCAGGGGCCTGTACGACTTTCTCCGTCGGGGCTCAATGCTACCAGTTTATCTATATTTCACCACAGTTACAGTCATCTGTAACGAATCAATGCAATTCGCTTTCGAGCCTGAACATTCCCCTGTCTGCAGATGCTACCATTCAAGGTAAGGCTGATGATGAAAGCGGAGCTTCAGCAGAAGGTGCGTTGACAGTAACGGGGTCCATTAATCTTACAGGGAGTGAAAAGGTATGTATAACATATTCCAACTTTGATATTACAGACCTTAGCAAATTAACCATAAATGATTTAAATCTAACATCCACACTTGATTCTGACACTACTGTCAGCCTCACCGCAATGGGCTCCTTCTACTACGACAACGATAAAATCCTAAACCTTGGCGACCCTGTGGAAGGTCCAATTATTGATATTCAAGCAGGACCTGTTCCTATAGTGATAGTTACATCGTTTACTCCGGTGGCAAAAATTGAGGCAAATCTTGAAGGTGATGCATCCACAGAAATTAATCAGAATATACAATTTGTTTTAGGCGCAGATTACACCCCTCAGAATGGGATTCAACCGATACACACTGTAACCTGTGAAAACGGTGGCAGTCTTGCTAATGCTTGTTTTATTAACATGGGCAAATTGGAAGTGAACGGTCATATCGTGGGAGAGGTAGGAGTAGAGGTTGCAGCACTCTTTTATGATATGGCAGGCCCCGCGGTAACACCATATGCCTATCTTGAAGCCTATGGATTTTACAATGGAAGCCCACAAAACAACATAGAATGTTATCCATATGAGATAGGGACTAGGGGGGGTACATGGTGGGACCTCTGTGGAGGCGTGGATTTAAACATGACATTGGAAACAAATCCCGTCATTCCTGATATCCAGCCAGTAAATCTGGAAAATATTCAGTTGTATACCACCTTGATATCGGCTTCTGATAGCATTACAACCGAGCCGTCTGGCATAAACCAAGTAAGTGCTGGCCAACCGGTCTCATTTGTGGCCACAATAGCTGGAGGCTCTATTCCTGCTTCGTGGAGTGTATCCCCCACTGATTGTGGAACCTTTGCCCCTCCAGATGGACCACAGACCACATTTACTGCATCAAATGTAAACGAAGCATGTAAAGTCAAGGCTCAATTAGACGGCGAACTGATTCAACAACCCGGAACCTATTTTATAACGGTGGGAACTCCCACGATAACAACTTCCGTAACGGACACAGTACTAAATAATGGAGCCGCAGTGGCGGATCAATCTTCCACGACGGGAATTACAACCTCCATTTTTGATTCAACAACCTCTTCTAATACTCAGGTCACAGTGTCCAGTGAAGACCTACCAGGACAACCCCCAAATGTAGATTCCCCCGGAATTAACCCTACATCATTTTATGACGTTCAAGTTACTGGAACTGCTTCTTCTGATACTGGAAGTGCTAACATTTGTATAACTTCTTCTCAATCATCTTCTGTAATGCAGTTTTATTATGGAGGTGCCTGGTATGATGCCTCAAATATATCATCAGCCAATAATTCAGTCTGTGGCAACATTCCGGTATTTGCATTAGGTGGAACATCTATTGCATTAGGTACCAATACATGTACTATCCCAACCTCAGGTGATTGGACCTTATCTTCCAGCTGCACGCTTTCGTCTACCGCAAGCGTCCCTGCAAATGTAATTGTACAATCTGGTACCGTACTTACCATTCCGTCTGGAATGAAATTGAACATTGACTTTACGCACTTTCACCTGCTTGTGCGATCAGGTGGTGGAGTTCTTATCAAATCTGGTGGAGCAATAAACTAGAAAAACTAGGCCTTTTGTTTTGAGATTCCTTTAGCGTTTATATGTAAAAATCCATCATTAATCGGTAAAGTAGACCCATTCTGAAATCTTTTGCTGGTTTGAGATCCTATCTGGCATCAAGCGATATACCATAACAATAGCAGAAATCAACTTGGCCAATCTATTCGTTTTAAAAACTGGCTTGTTTAGCTTTCAAGGCCCTTGATCTTACTGTCTGCAGAGGCCTTTGTCAACCTTGCCTGTTTTTGTTCTTTAGTAGAGTCATTATGTTTTCCCAAGATTTCCATTTATCTTCTTATTATTTCCTCAAGCACTTCTGTGAGATAATTTTGTATGAGGAACTTGGCTTCCAAAAACAATCGAACTCATGACTTGGCTTTCTTTGTTCCCTATCGGATAATTTTTGTACCGTTTAGGAACTACGAGTTTGCCTTTAAACATCCCAAATATTTCAGTGTGGTTCCAATCCTATTCCCAGGTTTCTCATACGTGAAAATTGGAAATAATGTCTTAAAATTAGGAATTTGCTTAAATTTATCAATTAATCTTTGAAATTCCTTCATTTTATTATACCAATCTTCTTGTTCTTCCCAATACATTAAACCAACGATTGCATCTAGATTTATACCTGCGGTCTGAACCTCATTATTTTCAGTTATTTGAGGATAATTATTTTTCAATTCATTGTAAAGGTTTTGAAAGGAAATCTTGGCACCCTCCCATCCCAATGTTTTTTTACACATCCATTCCTGTAGGGTCCCACTCGCGGCATCTTTGGAATAAAATCTCCCCTCGATAAAGCGACATATTCTTGAAGGCATTGCCAAGACGGCAATATGTCGTCTATATATTGGTGAAGATTCGTGTGACATGTAATGATATTGTGGAAGAAGATTACTGTGGGTAAGTGACCACTTTAAAAGTCCAAACCTATCATTCAACAATTTACAACATTCTTTACCGTATGAGGAAAACTCGGAGAAAACATTTTCAAATTGAAGTGTTCTTATGAGCAAACCCGTTCCTTGGAAAGAACTGTAAATCTCGGCTACTTCGGGGGGATAATCAGAAATCATCGTCAAAAATTCCATATTATTTGATATATTCCAGAAATTCAGATAGCTTGCAAAACATATTAAATCCATTTTCTGTCAGAAAATAAATTTCAGTACCCTCATTAATTTGGGCATCAACAAAATTTTTCTTGCTCAACCATTCTAGATATCTAATGAAGGAATCCCATCTTAATTTTGATGCCAACTGTAGATTTGTTTTTTTTACATGTGTATCCGTGTAAAATAATTTAGCGAATCGATCCAGTACTAAAAAATCCATTCTAAATTGTTCGGAGGTCAAGTTGTGATCCACACACGGGTTGTTGTACGGGATAATTTCTATTTAAATTTATTTTTTATTCTCAAATTTCATTTTAATAGAGAATCTCCAAAGTAAATCGTGTTTATGAAAATTCTAAGTGATCAAACCACGTGTTTTTGGTGAGGAATATCTAATAATTGTATTTTGTAAAGTAACGCATGTCCGAAAATGCAGAAAACCAAATTCTTACTGATATCATAAATGAAATCATAACTCCCAAAAAACCTCTTGATAATGGGGATGCTTTTCACAATCAGACAAATATGAGGTTAATGGAATGAGCAAAAACACTGAATATATTGACGGCCTGAACTATGATTTAAAAAAATTGTTAACAGTAAACTTGCAAACTGAAACCCAACCTGATTCAAACTTAGAAAATCGCCAAATTTTTCCGGGTTCGGTACGGGTATGCAAAAAAACTCCCCATGGCGTAATGAAAGATCTTACAGATAATAGTTTGTTAGATCCGACCCAGGGGGTTATTTTTCCTGGAGCTATTTTAAAACAAAATGAAAATTTGGCCCTCGGGCTTCCTACACCGTATACTTTTGCCAGAAGTCCATTAACCATACGAGTATTGCTTCCTGGATTGGAGGAAAAAGGCAACGCCATTATTGATTCTCCAACAAATGTATCGGTACAAACGGCTATTGACAAAATTGTAGACTATTGGCATAACAATTTCGGTAATAATGACTACGTCGTACCTGTTAGGGCTTTTTCTAATTCTTGTAAAGCGTATACAAAAGAACAGATTGGTATTCAGCTTGGTTTCGGTATGCAATTAGACAAATTCTCAACAACTGCTTCTTTAAATTACAAGTCAAACGTAGAAAGCACTACCACATTCAAGGTATTCCGTCAAATATATTACTCAGTTATAGTGGAGGAACCCAAAGAATCGGGCGATTTTTTTACCGAAAATGTCATCTTAAACCCGAAAAATATGGCAGAGAGCGATCCACCTGGCTTTGTGCGTAGTGTGAATTATGGCAGAACGATAATTGTACAAATGACCACAAAAAAACAACTTAGGGATATTGACGCAAGCCTCACATTGGAGTATTCGCTAGGAGGAAAGGACGATAAAATCGATGCAGATACCAAAGCCAAGTATGAATCCATAAAAAACGACTCCAGTTTCACTGCGATAGTTCTGGGCGGAGGGTCTGAATCTACCGGTATACTGATAGAAGAAATTGATAAAATCAACGATGCCATCTCTCATGGATTGTCTTTTTCTAAAAAAACCCCGGCAGTCCCTGTTTCATATGTCGTCGCAGATGTGAAAAGTAGGCAAAATTCCACCATGCGATTATCGACGGAATATGTTGAAACAATATGTGAAATGTATTACAACCGTTCAATAACACTAAAACACGGCGGTGCCTATGTGGCAAATTTTCTGATAGATTGGTTTGAAACAGACAGTAACGGGCAACCCGTTAGTAGACACTATGAATCAGGAAATGTGACTGCCTCATGGGTTACGAAATTAGATTTTCCAGGAGATGCAACAAACATCAAGATTACACTGCATGACTACACGGGCATTGCTTGGAGTCCTGTCTATAAATTATTTCTTACCTTTCCTGTTCTTGACGGTAACAAAGTAGTAGAATGTACGGGTACTACTCTCAACCCCTATTTGCAAGACATTACAAATAATCATTAACTCGAGCAATAGTGTGAGAAATGTTTACAAATCCATCTGATACTAAAATGTGGAAAGAAATGGTAGAGTCTGGCACACATGTATGCTATTTTGCAGACAGGCACCTTTCGGGTGGCTTGAAATGGGGTTTTTCTAACAGTAAAGTTTGGGTATCAGGCACCGTTGTTGATAAGGATGAAGGTTTAACTGGATATTGGGAATTAATATGATCCTTCGATATGAGTTATCCTGATCCGAGTAGCGTCATTCCTGAGAATTCATCCACTATGATTGTCATTTTCATAATTTCAACCCTTGCTATTTTGGCAATAATTTTAGTTTTTAAATATGCTGCAGGCTGCAAACCCATAGGGGATTTTATTGTAGGAAAGGATGGCGCCCCAAGCCTATCACAATTCCAGTTTTTGCTATGGACTTTGGTTGTATCTTTCACCTTTCTTTCAATGCAAATAATAGTACTCATTGAAACTCACTTTAATCCTCCTCCAAACCTACAGATAAACAAGATCCCGGATAATTTGTTAGCTTTGATGGGAATTAGCATTGCGGTACCAATAATTTCATCAAAGATCAATTCCGACGCTGCCCAATCTAATGAAAGTGATACTAGCATGTCGTTTAGAAGGATGTTTCAGAATGAATACGGAAAGATGGACCTTGCAAGATTTCAAATGTTTTTATGGACTATTATCAGCATAGGGGTTTTTCTTTATACTGTTTATGGCGAGGTGACAGATCCAAACGTGAACACGATTGGTTTTTTCTTACCTGATATATCACCAACCATGTTGATCCTCATGGGTCTGAGTCAGGGCGCATACTTGGGCTCAAAATATGCATCAAGCCAATCCGGATCTCAGGAAAATCAAGTCCACGCCAAGATGTGATCTGATGGACCAGTTTGATAATAAATTGAAACTTTCAAGATCGGGGACTTGTTGCACTGATTTTTTAAAGTTAACATATTGAATCTAAACAGATGTGAATATTTACCACCCCAACGGCCCTAGGATTTGACTTTCCTATTGTAGTTCGATCTCCTTGAAGGCTGGGCATTCACTTATCAATTGATTCAAAACCTGGATTTTTTCAACTTGTTTGCCGGTATGTAATCTTGGATCTGAAAGTCCTACAATGTCTACGAAGAAAAAATGGTATTCGGAGGCATCCACCAATCTTGTCAACCTTTTGCCTTCTTTTTGTAATTCTCAAGTAGTTCCTTTAATGCGTCATCAAGCGTCGGGATCTTTCCAGTCCTAGCCTGTATCTGACCCATTACCTTCAACAATTCTGTGTGAGTGTCTTTCCCTATGCGAATAGTAGTATTGTCACCCAAACCAAAGCTTATCTGATATACCTCGTATATTAGACTTCAGAATTTCTTACTTATACCAAGTTTTATCTTGGAATAAAGACACTTATTCTGGCATTTTAATTTTCACGTTGCGGGGGTCGCCTAGCCTGGTCAACGGCGTAAGGCTCAGAACCTTATCTCTTAGGAGTTCGTGGGTTCAAATCCCACCTCCCGCACCTTCCGGTAAACAATCAATGAAAAATTTATAATCGATCATCAAAATGGTGGTTCATGAAAAGGGTCGAGGCCGTGGTTTCCAACGAGATGGCTGACGCGGTCATCGAGGCGCTCAAGAAGGTCGGGGTGGGAGGGATTACCGTCTTCGAGGCCAAGGGCTGGGGCAGGGCAAGCTCCTTCTCAAAAGAAAAGTCTTCAGCCACCTACAAGAAGTTCAACCCCAAGACTTACGTCCTTACCGTCGTGGACGACTCGATAGTGGACAAGGTAATAACGGCAATACTTGAGAATGCGAGCACAGGCTCGGTAGGCGACGGAAAGATTTTCATCGACAACATCGACACGGCAGTCGACATCGGAAGCGGCCAGAAGGGCGTGCACGCGATCTAATCCTAGGGACCACTCGGGGCCTTGCCAAGGCGCGATCTTATCTTTGACTCGAGCATCCTGTTTATCCTCTGCCCGTCCACCTTGCCGCGCAGGTTTTTCATTGCAATTCCCATCAGGGGCCCGATTGCCCTCTCGCCCTGCTGTTCGATTATCCCGGCATTGGAGGCCACCACCTCGTCCAGTATTGCGCCAAGCTCGCTGTCAGCAAGCGTCCCCATGGAGTTCTTCTCTATTGCGTCCTCGATGGAGGATGACTTGCCGCCCATTATGGACTCGAACAGAATTTCAAGCGATTCCTTTGCTATCCTGCCGTCTGCAAGCAGGGAGAATGCCTTTGCAATCTCGGAATTTTTCAGGGCCTTGGGGTCAAGGCCCCGCCTCTCGAGGTTTGTGATTGTGCCGCAAAGAACCGAGGCGGCAAAGTTCGGGGACGTCCTTCCGTCCTTGCAGATGGACTCGAAGAGGTCAAGGTATTCAGAGTCGAATACCTGTAGCGCAAGCTGCGGGTTGAGCTCGTACTGCTTCTGGAGGTCATTGAGGCTCTCCTCCCACGACTTGGGCACCTTTTTCCTTGCGTCCTCTGCCTCGTCCCCCGTTACGATTATGGGAGGGATGTCTGTTTCAGGGTACATCCTCGAGGCACCGGGCCTGGGCCTGAGGTAGATAGTCTCCCCAGTCACTGTCGCGACCCTTGTCTCGGCAGGAACGCCATTTTTTGCCTCCTCAATCCTGCGGATTATCGAGTCGATTACCACGTCAAGCTTCCACGGCTCGCCTGCAAGTATCAGGAACCCGTCTTTTTGCCCCGCCTCGAGCCTTTTCCTGACCTGTTGTATCTCTGCGTCCTCGATGCCGTAGTTTGGAAGCTCGTCGGAATGGAACACGCCCCCGAGGCCGAAAAACCTTACAAGTTCGCCAAGCTGCTTTCCAAGCCTTATCCCGGGGTACGGTTCAAAGCCGAACATCCCGGCAAAGTTCCTGACCCTCATCGCCTTTACTCTGGCGCCGCCAGACAGGGCCTTCTGGATCGTCTTTGACTTGCATCCGCCGAACGCGTCTGTGACGTCCTTGACGTCCGCCTCCTTTGCAATCCTCTCAGTTTCCAGCTTTTGCAGCCTTTCCTGGATTATCTTCAGCCCGTGCTGCCTCTTTGCCTCGTACTCGACCACCTTTTCAAGCTGGTCGAGCTTCTGCACTCCCTTTACCTCCACGACCCCTCCCCCCGCGATTGAAACGTTCACGTCCTGGCGTATCGAGCCTAGGCCCCTCTGGACCCTCTTTGTGGCGCGCAAAAGCCTGCCAATCGTAAGGGCGATTTTCTTTATCTCTTCCGGTGTACCGCTCACGGGCTCGAGTGCAATCTCAACCAGGGGAATGCCAAGCCTGTCAAGTGTGTATTCCCGGAGGTCTGCCGAGTCGTTGAGAAGTTTTGCCGCATCCTCCTCAAGGCAAATGCTCTGGACGCCCACCGACTTGCCGTCCACTTGGAGGCTTCCGCCTAGGCCAAGCAGCATCGTCCTCTGGAACCCCGAGGTGTTGGAGCCGTCTATCACAAGTTTCCTCATCACGTAGACCTCGCTGAAGACGCTCGTGTTGAGGGCGCTGGCAATGATGAGCGCGGTCTCCTTGGCGCCTGCATCAAGATCATGGGGGGGCTCCTCGTCCTGCTCGACAAGGCAGCTGCTCTCGGGGTTTGCGTAATACATTATGGTCTTCTGCTTGCTTGTCTCAAACATGGCGCTTGGGTCGAGTTCGCCAAGCTCGCTCCTTGTAATCCTTAGCTTGCGGGTAAATTTTATGGGATAGTCGGTAGACTCGATTGGCGGGCAGCTGCAAAACAATTTTTTTCCAGTCCCCAGCTGCTGGTGTATCTCAAGGCCAACCCTGAGCCCAATCTTGTCCGGCTGTAATTCTGACACTTGTAAATTAATCGCGATACTTGTTTTAAATCTTAGTCTGAAATTTCTAGCGCCACGTTGTCCCTCATCATCCTTTCCATCTCCTTCTCGTCCTTGGAGTTGCTCAGGGCCCACATTGACTTGACTAGCGCCGCCTCGGGCACCATGTTGTCAAGCGGCACGACGCCGAGGTTGAGGAGGTCCCTGCCGCTGTCATATACAGTCATCCGGACCATGCCGTCGATGCACTGCGAAGTCATGCCAAGGAACAACCCCTTCTTTTTTGCGCGCTGGATAGAGTCGTACAGGATCCTGCCGACATGGCCAAGGCCCGTGCCCTCAAAGATGATGGCCTGGTACCCCGAGGAGACCGCATGGTCTATCAGGGACGGGTCCAGCCCCGGATAATACTTTAGCAGGAGCGCCTTTTTGTCGAAGTTTATTCTGGGATTGTAGGATTTTCTGGGATGGTCAAACTGGGGATTTTTTTCGATTGTGCCGTTTTTTACGATGTATGCCGGTGCGCCGCCGACGGTCTGGAACGCGTTCCTCTTGCTTGTGTGGTTCTTCCTCACGCGGGTTCCCCAGTGGCATGCAACCTCGTCATCGCTGGTGGAATTGTGCATCACGACAAAGATGCCTGCCGCATCGGTATCTGTGAGGAACCTTGCAGCCGAGATGAGGTTTAGCGCCGCGTCAGAGGATGGCCTGTCTGACGACCTTTGTGATCCGACAAGCGCCACGGGCTTTGGGTATCCCGACAGGGCAAAGGAAAGGGCTGCCGCAGTATACTGCATTGTGTCTGTTCCGTGTGCCACGATGATTCCCTTGTACTCGGTCCTTGCGCACGAGTCAAGCCTTTCGGCAATCTTTATCCAGTGCTCCGGCATGAGGTTCTCCGAATATTCCGAGAAGAGCACCTCGGTGTCGATGTTGGCTATCTTGGAAAGTTCTGGAACGCTTGCATTAAGCTCTGCCGCAGTCAGGGCGGGGGTCACTCCGCCGGTCCTGTAGTCTATCCTTGACGCTATAGTTCCGCCTGTTGATATGAGCAAAATTTTTGGAAGGGAGGGGTCTGGATGCGGCTGGGCGGTGCTTTCCTTCTTGGCGCCGTGGGAAGGCTCGGCATCGATTCGCGATATCTTTCCAATCTCGAGGCCTATGTTGTACCCGTTTTTCAGCTTGAGGGCGATGTGCTGGTCGTCGCTGTGCTCGTAGCGCGGCATGATTATGCCCGAATACTCGGCATCCGTCCTGACCTTCACCTGGCTGCCTACCTCGAGGCTGTTCTTCTTTAGGAACTCTAGGCTTTTTCCCCAGTATCCGCTATAGGACATTTGCTTGGGATAGATTTGTTATTTTATTAAAAACTACCTATGAAAAACTAGATTTTGGCTGAAAATACGGGATAGATCCTGATTGCATGGATTTCGTGGTATGGCCACTTGTTTGGATTTACTCGAATCCTCTTAAAACAGCCCCTTATCCGTTGTGGAAGTTGGCGGTAAACTAATTCTCCTATGACAAAAATTCCCGAATTGCCAAGTGTTTGCATTTTTGCTGCAAGATTAATTGATAGGCCGATTATGTCTACGTGGGACTTGACCGTGTCAGATCCGTACCTCACCACGCTGTTAATTCCAAAATCCGAGCTGATTTTTATCTGCAAGGCAGGGAGCATTTCTTCTTCTAACAATGGATTTACAGATTCACTAATTACACGATTCATTGCATAGGCGCAGCATGCTACCTTCCTGGCAGTTTTGCCCGATCTTCCCTCCGTCGGGAAATATCCGATGACTGCGTCTCCTACAAATTTTAAGACAAGCCCGTCATAGCCCTCTATGATATATGACATCTCTTGGGAAAACACTCTGATTATTTTTGCAAAATTTTCCTGTGACAAATCAGAACTCATGATGGTGGACCTGCCAAGATCCACAAAGAGAACAAACATCTTGATTTTCTTACCGCTGTACCGTCTAAGGAAGGCGTCCGACCTATGTATGGCTAAATGGTGGTATTCAAACTCTTCCCTAAAAAGGGATCTGAGTCTTTTTTTTGATTTATTTACAAGTAACTCTATCTCAGTTCTTTCAATCCGTGAAGGTATCAGAGAATTGTGCATTTATCCATTTAGCACTTGGATAAAGGTGTTAAAAAAGGTGAGACGAGCATTTGTGCAAAAAGGCCATGTCAGGTGGTTAGGTTTTCGAGATTTCTGATTTGTATATCCTTGTAATGACAAAGTAAACTGCTAATCCAACTGCCCCCCATAATAATGAGGCAATCTTTGCGGTGTTACTGAGGTAGTAAATTAGAACAACGCAGCATGCCAGTCCTACAATGGGGAGGACTGGGTAAAATGGCACCTTGTAAAGTCTGTCTGTTTTTGGCTCCTTTTTTCTTAGTTTGATGAGAGACATGTGAACAAAGATGTAGGTTAACAAACTTCCAAAATTGTAAATGGATGCAATTTCGTCGATATTTTTGAAAAATATTCCGGCAAGGATGGCAATGGCAGTTCCACCAATAAGGATTGAAACGTAGGGAGTTCCAAACCTCTTGCTGATCAGGTCTAGTTGCCTTGGTAAAACCTTGTCCCTTCCCATTACAAAACTTGCCCGTGTACCGCCAATTATGGAACTTAGGACGACCGATCCGGTTGCAACCACGGCAGAAAACGATATGATGTCCAGGAAGACTCTATTTTTTGAAATGCTCGAAGCAAGGTCTGACAATGGCGAGGGGTTATTTCCAATCGTCTTCCAGTCAAGCATCCCGACTAATATCACCGCTATTGCGATGTAAAGTACGAAACTTACAAAAAATGATAGTACTAGTGCCCTCGGTATGGTTCTCTGGGGGTTTTTCGTTTCTTCTGACATCATTGAGACGGTATTGAAGCCCAAAAAAGCAAAAAAGATAATGGCTGCACCGTTAAGGGTGCCACCAAAACCGTTTGGAAAAAATGGGTGAAAATGCGTCATACCTAGGTGCGTCAGGATAAAGAATCCCCCAAGCATTATCAACAAAACCAGCGCAAAAATTTTGATGAACACCATTATCATTGTAACATGGGTTGCCTCTTTTACCCCAATCAAATTCAATGCAGTCAAGACGATTGGTAGTCCAACCGCCGAAAGAATCAGGGCGGCACCTCCGCCCAGCCCTAAAAGTTCCGTGAAATACGCAGCAAAACCGATTGAGACTGCGGCAGCGCCCACAATATAATCAAAATAATTGAACCAGCCAACGACAAAACTCCAAAACCTTCCAAATGCCCTTTTTGTAAATGCATAGGAAGCACCAGTTTCATGGACAAAGGAGGAGAGTTCTGCATAAGAGAGGGCAGCCAATAAGGCAATGGTTCCAGCGATTAGGAATGAAAAAATGACAGAGGGGCCAGCTAGGCCTGCTGCGACCCCGCTTATGACGAAAATCCCGGCACCTATTATGTTCGCAATTCCAAGCGATGTTACTGCCAGAAGGCCAAGATTCCTCTTTAGCTGAGGAGGGGGTTCTGTCATTGTCGTTTTGTCACATCTTAACCGTAAGGCGAAGGTAACTCGCTATGAGAATGTGGAGGTGTTGCAATCTGTCTGATTGCAAGCCTTTCAGACATGATGGACGTCACAAAGATGCAGGCGTTACGAACCATTTTTAGTGATTCCATAAAAGATGTTCTTGTAAGATCTTGGATGTAAATTTCCTTGACAATTATAATGTCAGAAAAATCGCCCGAAATACTGTACTCCACGCCGAGCCTTATTAGATCTCTTTTTAATTCCTCGGGAATCTTGATTTTTTCTGTTTCAGACAGCGAAATAAAGGCCTGCTGAATTGGTGCAGAGTTATGAAGCTTGGAACCAAAAACAATTATCGACTTGCCTGTCAGTTTTGATATGTCAACCTGCAAACCTAATCCGAAGGCATTTGATAATCGCAAATGAAAATCGGTATATTTTGCAGCTAGTTCTGAAGCGCCTATTTCATCCTCTGTCAGCCAAGTATTGATGTCATTTTTTAATTTCTCAATTTGCGTCATATTCCAGTAATTCTTGCATCAGATAAAAAGGACTGGGACATTATCAAAGGTGGTTTTTGTGTACCATCATTGAAATTCGTACCCCTTTTTTAAATAAGATTGACTCATCCTTGAGGCATGACTCAGTATGTGGAATCAATATCTGATGAATACGCCTCAAAGCCCAAAAGGGCCATGCCAAATGCAGACCATTATTTTGTCAACCGAATGATCTTTCTATTTGAAAAAAAGTCTTCTGGCTTCAAGTTTAAAATAATGAAAAAGGAAAAATAGTGGTTTTCGTTCTTGGACAAGCTAAAAAAGTTCTCGAGAATCCTGGTGGCAATAGACGGATCTCCACAGTCTATGGAGGCGGCAGAACACGGAGTTTCCATGGCAAAGAAGGATAATGCTGATCTTGTTGTTATCAGTGTGATCCATACTCCTGCATCTGTGTTGACATATACCACCGAGAAAAATTTTAGGGAATTTCTGAAAAAATCTAAAGAGGATATCAACACCTGGTTTGAAAAAATCAGGAACCGAGCTGCCGAAGCGGGGCTATCTATTAGAACAGAAACGGTCGAAGAGATTTATTCAATACCGGGTGCAATCATCAAATTTGCAGAACAAGAGAAAGCTGACATAATCGTAATTGGAGGTACTGGGAGGTCTGGATTCAAGAAATTCTTGCTTGGCAGCGTTTCAGGGGATGTCGTAAGATACGCCAGATGCCCAGTATTGGTCGTAAAATGACCGTGCCATTGTTATCAGTCCTTCACATCTAACAGAATTAGAAAACTAGAACTAATGAACGATTCATGGGTAGTAAATTTATGTTATTTATCTACGGGTGAAATTATTTGATTGCCTTATCCATAAAACGCCCCTCACCGCTATTGGAATTGACAGTAAGGCTACTATTGCTACAATTGTCTGGTATTCCTCTGATTTTTGTAGGGATGGGAACATCCATAGAAATTGAACCGGCAATGCAATAAAAAACCACACTAGGGAAAGACCTACAACAACCGTTAGAGTTCGCTTTGTATGTGGATTAATTTTTGAATCGCATGTCTTATCATCTAAAATTATTAAAATGGCATAATGATTATCATGTTTGAAATTTGCAAAGGGTCCTATCTATAACCTGCTGGAAGACAAGATAAAATTGCGTCGTTAAGGGAAAAGCGCGCTCCGTGAACCCACAGGCTCGATAAGATCTGGTGGGAATCGCCGTACCTGTTTCCAAGACATGGCCATTTTGATAAAGGATCCTTTTGGCGGTAATTATCTGTAGTAAGGTACTGCGACCTTCTCGCCTATCTTGAGCTCCTTCTGGGTCCTTACCTTCCTTACGGCTTCCTCAAAGTGCCTCATGGTCACCTTGGCATCGGCTGCCTGCTTTTCGGCCTCCTTCTGGTCGGGATACTTGGCAAGGAACTCGTGGATTACAAGGGAGACTGCCGTGTTGGTGATTGATGCCACGTCTGCACCGCTCATGCCGTCGCTTGACTCTGCAATCTTGTCAAGGTCCACATAGTCTGGGTTCTTGACTCCGTCAATGGTGGAATCCCTTACAACGGGTATGTCCTTTGCGTTTATCTCAAGTATCTTCTTCCTGCCCTCCTTGTCCGGCAATGGAACGAGGATTATCTTGTCAAACCTTCCCGGCCTTAGCAGTGCGGTGTCTATCATGTCTGCCCGGTTGGTTGCGGCAAGCACGACGACCCCGCGGAGGCTCTCGATTCCGTCAAGTTCTGTCAGGAGCTGGCTTACCACCCTCTCAGTGACCGCAGTCTCTCCTCCGACGCCCCTTATCGGCGCTATGGAGTCAATCTCGTCGAAAAATATTACACATGGCGAGGCCTGCCTTGCCCTTCGGAAGATCTCCCTGATTCCGCGTTCGGATTCTCCTACCCACTTGGAAAGCAGCTCGGGTCCCCTGACAGAGATGAAGTTTGCCTCGCTCTCAGTCGCCACTGCCTTTGCCAGCAGTGTCTTTCCGGTACCGCTTGGGCCGTGCAGCAGTATTCCCCTCGGCATCCTGTGGCCAAGCTTTGAGTACAGCATTGGGTACTTCATGGGCCACTCGACTGCCTCCTGCAGCTCCCTCTTGACAGTGTCAAGTCCGCCGACCTCTTCCCAGCTAACGTCGGGATTCTCAATGAAAACTTCGCGCATTCCGGAGGGTGTGACCTCTTTGAGTGCGTTCTGGTAATCCTCATCGTTTACAACAAGCTTGTCCAGTGTCTCCGGAGGCAGCTTCTCGTCCTCGAGGTTCAGCTCGGGCAAGAGCCTCCTGAGGCACTTCATCGCAGCCTCCTTGCAGAGGTACTCCAGGTCGGCGCCGACATAACCGTGGCTTATCGCGGCAATCTTGTCCAGGTTTACGTCGTCGCTCAAAGGCATGTTCCTCGTGTGGATCATGAGTATGTCCTTCCTTCCCTTCTTGTCCGGGACTTTGATCTCGATTTCCCTGTCAAACCTGCCTGGCCTCCTGAGCGCCGGGTCTATGGCGTTTGGCCTGTTGGTTGCAGAAATTACTATTACCTTTCCCCTCGCCTCGAGCCCGTCCATCAGGGAGAGCAGCTGGGACACGACCCTTCTCTCCACCTCTCCGGTTACCTCCTCCCTCTTTGGTGCGATGGAATCGATTTCATCGATGAATATGATTGATGGTGACTTTTCCTTTGCCTCCTTGAATATCTCCCTGAGCCTTGCCTCGCTTTCTCCGTAGAACTTGCTCATGATTTCCGGACCCGAGATGCTGATAAAGTGCGCATTGCTCTCGTTTGCGACTGCCTTTGCAAGCAGCGTCTTGCCGGTTCCTGGCGGACCATACAGGAGCACGCCCTTTGGAGCCTCGATGCCAAGCTTCTCAAAAATTTCCGGGTGCCTGAGCGGCAGCTCGATCATCTCGCGGACCTTTTTGATCTCGTCTGTCAGTCCTCCAATGTCCTCGTAGGTGACTTGCGGTACTCCGCGGAGTGTCTCTCCCTTTTCTGCAATGTGGAACACCGTCTTTTGGGTTACAAGGACAGCATCAGCTGCCGGCGTAACTCCGATTACTTGGAATGTAAGTCGTCCGCCAAAGTAGGGCACCATGACATTGTCTCCCTTGATGAGCGGGACGCTCTCCAGGGCATCTGCAAGGTACCTCTCGTCTATGGGGGGTATTGCCTCAAGGGGCGCCACCACGACCTTTTCGGCCGCAACTGCCTTTATCTTTCGGACTGCAACGGTGTCGCCGATGGCAATACCGGCGTTGTTTCTTACAAGCCCGTCGACCCTGATTATCCCCTTGCCCTCGTCGGACGGGTAGAGCGGCAGGCACTTGGCGACTGTCCTCCTCTTGCCCTTTATCTCAATAACATCTCCAGTGGACGCGCCAAGCGAGTCCATCGAGTCATAATCAATACGAGCTACACCCCTTCCCACATCGCGTGTATATGCCTCAAGTACCTTAAGGGAAAGCGTGTTCTGGCTCATAGGTTAAACAGCCCCAAACTAATTTTTATACCTTTGTCGTCATTGATCCGCACAAACAGATCAGAAGATTAAAATTTACAAGAGAGGGCACCATCGGTGCTTTGGGTAAAAGGCCGCTAGTTAGAAGACGTGGAAGGGGTGGAATGCAATTCCGTGCAGCAGCTACTGGCAAGTTTGCCCCCGCAAAATACCCGAGATTTACCCTCCAAGAACAGCATGAAGGCGAGGTAATAGACCTGGTCCACGAGACAGGGCGCGATGCGCCGCTTGCAAGGGTCAGGTTTGAGAATGGGAACTTGTCACTGGTGCCCTCGGTACTGGGTACCAAGATAGGGACAAGGTTACAATTTGGGTTAAAGTCCGATATTTCTCCAGGAAACGTTATCAGCATCCAAAACATACCAGACGGAACGGTCGTCTGCAACGTAGAAAGGCACTTTGGCGACGGGGGATCCCTTGTCAAGTCGGCAGGAGGCTATGCCACGGTATTCTCCCACGGAAACGAGGGCGTCACACTAAAGCTACCGTCAGGCAAGTTTACGACACTTCATCCCCAGAACAGGGCAATGATTGGGGTCCTTGCCGGCGGAGGTTCTGGCGACAGGCCATTCCTGAGGGCGGGGAACAAGTGGCGCAGGTTCCGATCAAAGGGCCACAAGTATCCAATCGTGAGGGGTGTCGCACAGGCAGTCTATGTCCACCCGCACGGCGGTGGAAGGCACCAGCACGTCGGACGAAGCTCCACAGTTTCAAGGAACGCGCCTCCGGGACGCAAGGTCGGAAGCATCGCTGCAAGGAAGACCGGCAGGGCCAGAATAAAGGAAAGAGAATAGATAAGATATTAGCGGATGTGACGTACAAGGTTTGTTGCCAATGAAGCGTGTCCATCTTTTTGTTAGCGGAAGGGTTCAGGGAGTGTACTTTAGGCAGGGGATGAAGGAGGCTGCGGAAAAGAACAATGTGCGCGGCTGGGTACGGAACCTCCCGGACCAGAGGGTCGAGGCAGTGCTGGAGGGCGAGGAGTCAAACGTTGATGCGGTGGTGGACTGGAGCCACTTCGGGCCTGCTGGGGCCGTGGTGGACGACCTGAAAATAATTGTGGAAGACGACCCTGAAGACTTTTCAGGCTTTGAGATACTTTTCTAGCGGATGTTGTTGTAGGCGTCTGTCAGAATCCCCTTTAGACCCGCAATGTCCTGTCCGTCCCTTATCTCGATCTCATTTACGGGCTCCTTCCTGTCCCTCCTAACCTTCACAATGACAGAATCGCGCTGCGGTTCGACATCCGCAAATCCGCGGAAGGCCATTGACTTGCAAAAGACTATCCTGTGCATGCGCACGTCCTCTACCACGTTTGTGCCAAGGGAGAGGCAGTAGTTGCGTATCTCCTCGTATAGCGGCTTTACCGCAGGCGTAAGCTGCTTCTTAAAGTCGTCGTAAGTCCTTGCATGCCCTGAGACAAGACCGTCCATGTGTACCACATCGGCAAAGTGATATTTGAATGGTAGTAGCTCTGCCGGTTCCAGTCTAGGCAAATGATCTCATCTCAAGTCAAGCAAGATCCGCCACGTAGACGAAGCAGCGTGGATGCTCTACCTTAGGATTGCTCCCTCCCGGACCTCATCCCTTTCGGCAGTTAGAACGTGAGAACCATCCCTTCGGACAGCCTCGGTCCTGCATCCACCCGCTTCGGCGTGATTTCATCTCCGCAAGTCAAGCGAGTGTCATCCATCTAGAGATTTACCCGGCAGTTGCCGATCTCTGCATATAGCCGGTTTCAGAGGCAGGGCACGGCTAGCGCCCCGATCTTCCCTACTACCAGTATACCGTTATTGGAAGATCTTTATCTGCATTGGGGTCAGCCCAGTCCCAAGTTTAATAGAGTGTTGCAGACAGAGCAGGTGCTGCCCGTGCAGGCCGTTCCGCACCTTGAGCAGGTCTTCCACTCCTTTCCGTCCTCACCCCTCATTCTAGAGGATACCTTGAGGATGGACTGGTACATGTTGTTCTTGATTCCGGCATGGGTTTGTTCAAGGGAGTTGAGGAAGTTGCGTATCTCGGTCCTTATGCCCTCGTTCATGTGGGGGCATTCCTCAGACTGGAACGGGATCCCGTTTGTAAATGCGTAGAACACAATCTCGTTCTCATAAATCTCGCAAAAAGGCTTGATCCTCATGGCCTTCCTGTCCTGCGAGTCGGGGTCCATCCACCCTATCTTGCCGGTGTCCCCTGAAAGCAGGTTGATGATGAATGTCTGGACAAAGTCGTCAAGGTTGTGGCCAGTCGCGACCGTGTCCACGCCGAGCTCCTTTGCGCCAAAGTCGATGGCACGCCTCCTCAGTACTCCGCAGATGGAACACGAGGAGACCTTCTCGCCAGCCCGAAGCTCAAGCGACTGCTCAAGGGTGGTCCCAAAAAGTTCCTTGTACGAGTAGACGCCATGCTCCACATCGAGGCTTTTGCAAAAGTCTCGGACTATCGAGAGCGCCTCGTCCCGGTATCCTGGTATCCCCTCATCAATCGTGATTGCGTGCAGGGTAAAGCCGTGGTCAAGCGAGATCTGCTTGAGCACATGTAGGAGTGAGAGCGAGTCCTTTCCGCCGGAGACTGCAACGCCCACCACATCGCCACGAGTTATCATCTTGTACTTTGAAATGGTCTTGGCAGTCTTGCGGGTGATTGATTTTGAAAAGCATGAGGAGCAGAGGCTCTCTCCGGAATACTTCCGGGAATAGGCCGCCACGTTTTCACAGTGGTTGCATTTCATGGGATTTGTCCGTCCCTCCTCAATTTAGCCCTATTTTGCGGCCTAGATGGTTATGAAGCCTGACTTGAACGCGGAAAGCCCTATGTTCAGCCCGAACAGGAGGAAGGTTACCACGTACAGGGAAAGCATCGTGCCCTTGAGCGCCCTGTCTGACATCTTCTTCTCGATTATGCTGTGGATGAACTTGCCGCCGTCAAGTATGGGCAGGGGAAGCATGTTGAATATGCCGATGAAAAACGAGAGCATCCAGAGCCAGAGGAGGAACATGAATACCTCCGGGCTCCAGTGTATGTAATACGGTACAACTGGTTGGTAGGAAGGCAGGGCCGCTCTCATGATCCCGAGCATCCCCTTGGTCGGGTCTGTCTTTGAGGGCGTCACCAGCACGGGAAGCTGCAGCGTCTGCCCGTTCCTTGTTACCGTTACCGTGGCGGTATCGCCGGGCTTGAGGTCTACCTTGGCAAAGTCCTGGGGGAGCCCGATGTGGACGCCGTTGATCTGGGTTATGATGTCGTCCTTCTGCATGCCGGCCTTTTCGGCGCCGGAGCCGGGCTCGACTGAGATGACTGGCACCCCGAGAGGCTCGGTGTAGAGGATGTTTCGTATGCCGTCTGGCATGATGAGCGCAAATGACGGGTTGAAGAGAAGGAGGCCTGCTATGACAAACGAGAAGATTACGTTGGAGGTGGCGCCTGCACCGATTACCCTGAGCCTGGAAATTTTCTTTGCCTTGGCAAACTCCTCCTCGTCCGGTTCGACAAAACCTGCAAATAGCGCTATGAAAACTGCGAAACCTCCTGTCTTTATCTTGATCTTCTCAAGGGTTGCAACAATCCCGTGTGCCCCCTCATGCATTACCAGTACGATTGGGACTGCAAGGAGGAAGTACAGTATGTTGGCGCTTGACTGGATGGTAACGCCTGGGATGAGGATGGTCATTTCTGCAAAGGATGCAGGCTTGACGAAAAAGTTTGAAAGGTTTGAGATGAGGTACCAGAACCCCGCGCCCATCATTATGAACCCGAGGACTACACTGGTGTTCGAGAAGATCCTCGTAGCCCGTTCAGTCCTACCAAGAATCCTTGAAAGCAGCATCTGGACGTCCTTGTTTTTGTAGGTGAGGCTGTAGGGTTTGATCTCAAAGCCGCGCTTGTCAAGTTTTGTGAGTTTCGCAATTCCGAAAATTATGAACCAGGCAATCAACACGTAAAAAATAGAGTTCTGCTGCAAAAATCCCAATGCCAAATTAATTGAGTATTCTTTTTAGTCGGGCAAATTTATCAGTTGCTATGGGAATCATCATAATCTCGACATATCCTGACAAAAGGTCCGTCGAAAAAATCGCAAACACCGTGGTAACAAAGGGGCTTGCAGCTTGCGTCAACTACACGAAAATCAACTCAATATACTCATGGAAGGGAAGGATTGAGAAACCGGTAGAGTTTCTGGCCCTCTTCAAGACCACTGCAAGGTCGAAGAGCCTTCTCAAAAAGGAGATTGCAAAGTCCCACCCGTACCAGGTTCCGGAAATTGCGGAGATGAGGATGGGGCAGGTAAACGCTCCCTACCGGCGCTGGCTTGAGGAGTCAACCCGTAAGGGAATAGCGAAGAAGTGAGACCACCCCCCCGAGGGACGATACTCTAAGTCCCACGTCGGTAGTAGAGTCGACGGCATAGACCTCAACGCCCTTTCCTTCAGCCCTGTTGAGGAACGATATGACGCCGTCCTCGTCCTGGCCCTCGAAGATTTTGTCGGAAAAAACCAGCGATTGTACCGCACCCGCCTCGTTTGCCTTGAGCGTTTCGTCAAAGCCCATCGTGAACCTGTTTATCTTCCGGTTGACAAGGGACATGACCTCGTCAATGATTGAGGAAACCTTTGCGATCTTGCTGTTGGTAAGTGCCTGCCTCATGGTGTCAGACCTGATGAACGTGTAGATCCCGTCCTCCCCGCTGGAATCGATGCCGTCGATTACGCGTATGACGTGTCCCTTTGCGGCAGGAGAGCCGGAAAGGAAGTTCCCAAGCCTCCTCTTTGTCTCTCCGGGGCCAAAAATAATCATCTCGTCATTTTCCCGTATTGCAGATGATATTGCCCCCTGCACGTCCCTGAAAAAATCTTCGACATTGAACTTTGTCTTGTATCTCTTACCACTCGCGCCAGAGTACATGTTGGGCATGAGCTTCAGGTGGGTGCCTGTAAGCCTGCCGATCCCGCAGTCGCTTGTGTCTATAGCTACAAGCAGGAAGCTCCCCGATTCCCTTTTGCCAAAGACCAGCTTCTTGTCGACATCGGTCCAGACTTTCTTTACAAGTGTTACCGGCTCGCCTATCTTCAGGGCCATCGAATGGTGCGATCCCTTGCTGACAGACTCGTTGTCCGACTCTGCTATGGTGCCTTGGACCCTAAGCCTGTCGACAACCTCGTCGATGGATATCTTTTCCACGTCAAGCGCGATGCGGATCTTCACCCTTTCGCCCTTGTCGGGTCTTGCAAAATCCTTCTCCTGCTTTATAACGCGGGTGGTATCGCCAACTATCCTGTCGCCTGCACGTATGACCCTGCGCAGTGTAAAGAGATCATCTGATTCCTCGGGTATGAGGGCAGCCGTGGCATCGTCTATCTTTTTTGAAATCAACTCAAATGTATTGGAATCTACGACAATAAAAAAGAAGAGTGAACTAGCTTGTTACCTCGTCGGCCTCGGCGTGCTTCTCCATGGCCTTCTTCCTCAGATAGCCCTGAACCCAGTCCTGCGTAAGTACTCCTGCCTCGGTCAGGTTGACAAGGGTATTTGTGGATGCTTCGCCGACCACTTTTCCAGTCGCGCGCCTTACCTGCCTCCACTTGAGGTTCGTGTTGCCGCTTTTTGAGGAGTAAATTATGCCAAGCACCTCCTTTGCGTTGACAAAGGACATGTCGCGAATCTTCTTCAGGGTAACCTTGTCTGCGGCCTCGACATAGATTAGGCCAGGCGACGTCTCGCGCTCGGGAAACACTTCATAATCTTCAAAGTAACTCTCTGGAATGAAGGAGTTGCAGGTGCTGAGGATTATGAATTTCCTAAAACTTTCAAGGGAGCACGTTGCATCTATGGCTACCATTTGTCTGGATTTCGTCCTCGCCTTTTATCAAGCTTCGTGAAAGACTCAATTAGGAACGCGGAAAATAACGTGGTGCAGGCGCTGATGACCATATCCCTTTGATTTGATGAGAAGGATCTTGAGTTCTGAGCCTGCACCTTTTTATGAAATAAGAAATTCAACTGTATCATGAAATCAATTACCGAATATCTGACGTTCAACGTGCCGTCCCGCAGGGGGTTTGTCAACATCACCCCGGAAGTGCGCAAGATAGTGCAAAAGAGCAAGGTGAGGGAGGGCCTGTGCCTTGTCAATGCAATGCACATAACGGCAAGCGTCTTCATCAACGACAACGAGAGCGGACTTCACCATGACTATGAGAGGTGGCTTGAGCACCTTGCCCCGCACGAGCCCGTTTCAAAATACGAGCACAACAAGACCGGTGAGGATAACGCAGACGCACATCTCAAGAGGCAGGTGATGGGGCGCGAGGTTGTGGTCGCGATAACGGACGGAAATCTTGACTTTGGCCCGTGGGAGCAGATATTCTACGGCGAGTTTGACGGCAAAAGACCAAAGCGCGTCCTTGTAAAAGTTATCGGGGAGTGACTAGCTCAGGGAGCCGCGCTTCTGGCTGCCCTCTGTGATGGGCTGTATCTTGAAGCTCTCCTCATGGTTCTGGGGGCCGTGGCTGCACTTGACGCAGCCGACCTTGAAACCGTTGGAGTCCTTGACATATGTTTCACATCCGCAAAAGCATGTCATGATATCACCAAATCCGCACTCTGATATAATTCTAGATCCTGCAGCACTTTCCTCGCGGGATCTCATGTCCGTGGGGGCACTTGCGGGGATGTTTCAGCATGGTACACAGGGCATCCGTGAACTGCTCGTTCATGTGGTGCTCGATGCCGCAGACCATCTCCTCGTCGATGTCCACCCTTAGGGCGCTGTCCATGAGGACCTCGAGCAGCCTGCTGTTTCGCATCATGTTTGAGCCTATCTGCTCTCCGTTCTTTGTAAGGGAGACTCCGCCCTTGTTGTAGTTTACAAGCTTGGTGTCGTTGAGCTTCTTTAGCATCTGCACTACGCTTGGCTGCCTTACGTTGAGCATCTTTGCTATGGTGCTTATCTTTACCGGATCGCCGCCTTCCTTTATGTGCCAGATTGCCTTTAGGTACATCTCCACATGCTCGGCTTCTGCGGTTCCGACGAACAGGACCTCTTGATCTTTCATGTCTTATGGTACTCCTAGCCTTTCTTTACGTCTTTTGATTCCTGCAATAAGTATTCAAAGTATTCGCGTGCAAAACCTGCCAGGCCGGAATGGTCCGCCCAGATTGCAACCGCCTCCTTGGAGCCGGACGTGCCAAGCTCCTCCCCTAGGAGGAGTACCACGTACCTCTTGTCCGATATTATGCCACCTCCAAAGAGCCCCTT
This sequence comes from Nitrososphaerota archaeon, assembly GCA_021325615.1. Taxonomy (GTDB): domain Archaea; phylum Thermoproteota; class Nitrososphaeria; order Nitrososphaerales; family Nitrosopumilaceae; genus Nitrosotalea. The sequence goes on from JAJPGU010000010.1 coordinate 150,405, forward strand.
TTTCAACTTGACCCTTGCTACCCGGGAGAGCGACTTGAGCGTCTCGCTGTCCACATCCTCCGATACCAGGATGGTGATGTCAACCCCCCTGTCATGCAACAGTCTGAGCTTTGGGAGGGCCTCCTTTGCAAGCGCCTCTGCGACCTTGGGGATTGCTATGAGCACCTCGTTCCTGCACGAGTCTACCATCTCGAGGATCTTGGTCGCGATATTCATTACGCCGGAAATTATCCAAATGTCGGGCCTCTCGCTTGTCCCGCTTTGCTCGTAGAGGGGAGTGAGCTCCTTCAGTATCGTGCTCTCGTTGTTGCCAAACTCTGTCTCAAACTGCTGCCTCGAGGTCTGCATCGCCGTGGCAGGAGACTTGGCAAAGTACTGCGTGGGGCGCGAGTCGTCTGATCCTATCCATCCCTTCTCCTCAAGCGTGCCTAGGACCTCGTATATCTTGGAGTACGGCACGCCTGACTTTGTGCTCAGATCGGATGCCGTGATCGGGCCGGTCTTGAGGAGCGACGCGTACGTCTTTATCTCATAACTTGTCAGGCCCACCCTCTCAAGGGCCTTCCTTGTCTTGTCCGAGAGGCTCATGCTTATTCAATCGAGGCTCTATGGTATATATGTCTAGGATAGGCTAGGCACGAATTCACTACCTTTTCATCTGGTGGATGGTTGGAAATTGATTAAATACTAATTCTTAAGATATGCCAATAACGGTATGGAACTAATACAGATATCCAATCTAAAGACCCCTACGATGGGGAAGCGATCCACCATAAGATTCACCCAAAGCATCTGCCCTGACTGCAACATGATCCTCGATGCGGAAGTATTTGAGAGGGACGGCAAGGTATTCATGACCAAGACCTGCCCAACACACGGCGAGTGCGAGGAACTCTACTTTGGATCATATGAGATGTACAGGAAGTTCAGCACCTACTGGATGGACGGAAAGGGCGCCCATGCACCGAACGTAATGATTGACAAGTGTTCCTGCCCGAACAACTGCGGCCTGTGTTCCAACCACCTTTCACACAGCGGCCTTGCAAACATGATAGTAACAAACAGATGCGATCTTACCTGCTGGTACTGCTTCTTCTATGTGAAGAAGGGGCTCGAGGGCGCGTACATGTACGAGCCGACCCGGGACCAGGTGCGTGCAATGATGAAGACACTCAAGGCGGAAAGGCCTATTCCGGGCAACTCGATCCAGATTACCGGAGGAGAGCCGATGCTCAGAGAGGACATCAGCGAAGTTATCAAGATAATGAAGGAGGAGGGCGTAGACCACATACAGATGAACACGAACGGCATCAGGTTTGCGCTCGACCCGGAGGCAATGCGCGAGGTGCGACTTGCCGGAGTAAACAACCTGTACCTTAGCTTTGACGGCGTAACCCCAAGAACAAACCCGAAGAACCATTGGGAGATTCCATATGCGCTAGAGAGCGCCAGAAAGACCGGGACGACAGTAGTCTTTGTACCTACAGTTATCAAGTCAATCAACGACCACGAGCTTGGCGGCATAATCAGGTATGCCCAAAAGAACCTCGATGTCGTACACGCGGTAAACTTCCAGCCCGTATCGCTGACAGGAAGAATGGGCAAGAAGGAGCGCGAAAAGTACAGAATTACAATACCAGACTGCATCCAGAGGATCGAGGAGCAGACAGGAGCCGAGGTAACAGTAGACGACTGGTTCCCGGTGCCAAGCTGCATGCCGCTGACAAACGTCATTGAGGCATTCTCAAGCAAGCCAAAGTACGAGCTTTCAATCCACTTTGCCTGCGGTGCAGGGACCTATATCTTCGAGGACCAGGAGACCAAGAAGTTTGTCCCGCTCACCAAGTTTGCAGACATTCAGGGAATGCTAGAGCTCTTCGAGGACAAGGCCGAGGAGATTCGCTCCGGAAAGAACAAGTACTTTACAATGCTGGAGGTCGTACGAAAGCTCTCAAGCTTTGTAGACAGGAAGAAGCAGCCGGCTGGACTTGACCTGGCCAAGATGTTTGGCAACATACTCATGAAGAGGTCATTTGATTCCGTGGGCTCATGGCATGTAAAGGGCCTGTTCCTTGGAATGATGCACTTCCAGGACAAGTACAACGAGGACCTTGAGAGGCTGCAGAGGTGTGACATACACTACCTTACACCAGACCTTAGAATCATACCCTTCTGCGCGTTCAACGTAATCCCAGAGTGGTACAGGGACAGAATCCAGAAGAAGTACTCCACTACAGTAGAGGAATGGGAGCAGCGAGTGGGAGCCAAGCTGGAAGACGGGCTATACAGGGGAATCATGAGAAGGGGTTCAGGCGACGAGCTTGCCGCAGGATGTGCAAAGAGCGCGATGTTCCACGAGGCATCGCAGGCTCTGATGTAGTCCTCCCCAAACAAATTTTCCAAAAAAAATTTCATTGACAAAATCACTTTTATAGTCAGACCAGTCTTTCTTGCATACGACCAGTCCAAAAATCAGATATTCCTCGATTTCTGAAATTTTAACACTGAGATACTCGCCGCAGGGCAGGCCGCCCCTAAGGCCCCTGTCACACCGCGATTTTGTACCGACCAACACCGAGGACGTGATAACCTCGGTCCTTGGCATGATCCGGGAGACGCTGGAATCAAAGAAGAGGCGCCTTGGTTTCAAGAGCGTCTGCATGTCCCTCAGCGCGGGAATAGACTCGGGCCTTACGCTTGTAATGATAAAAAAGTTCCTCCCCGGGGTAAAGGTAAAGTGCTTCTCCATGGGCTTTGGCGACAAGGACGACGAGACGGAGAGGGCGCGCGAGATCGCCGAAGCCTATGACTGCGACTTTTACGGCATTGAAAAGAGGGACATCCTGTCGGACCTTCCAAGGCTGGTCTCAATTGTAAGGGAGCCTCGCTGGAACCTTTACCACTACTACCTGATGGAGGAGGCAAGGAAGGAATCGGATGTCTTTTTTGCGGGCGACGGAGGCGACGAGCTTTTCGGCGGTTACACGTTCCGGTACAAAAAATTCCTGTCGCTTCTTCCCAGGGGGGGAGGCTGGCGGGAGCGCGCAAAACTTTACCTCTCATGCCATGAGAGGGACTGGGTGCCAGACCAGGAAAAGATGTTTGGCAGCAGGGTAAGGTTCTCCTGGGACAGGATATACAGGATCTTCAAGCCTTATTTTGACAATCGGCTTGACGCCCTTGACCAGGTGTTCCTTGCAGACTTCAACGGCAAGCTGCTGTACGACTGGCTTCCCGCCAACAAGGCCTTTGGCAGGGCCCTTAGGCTCAACATAGAGTCGATATTCCTCAACCGCAAGATGATAAAGTTTGCAACCCACGTCCCGTGGCAGATGAAGTACGATCCTGCCGAGGGAAGGGGCAAGCTTGTATTGCACTCGATCCTTTCCACGCACAAGGGGTTCGAGGACCTCAAGCCGGTAAAGAAGGGGTTCTCGGTCAACTTGGACTCGCTCTGGGAAAGGAGCAGCAGGGAGATTGTGACGAGGTACGTAAACGAGGACTCGTCGGTAGTAAAGGAAAAAATAATCAGCGGCAAGTGGATTGAAGGCGCATACAGGAAACTCGAGGGCGACAGCGAGACCCGCCTGCGATACCTCAACAAACTGCTGGGCGTCCTGGCACTGGAGGTCTGGTTCAAGCTCTTTGTCTCAAAGGAACTGAAAAGGAGCGACAAGCTCTAAGATTGGATCCTTGACGGAATAGAAGACCTGCCGACCTCTTTCATAAAAACGCCTTATATTGGCCGCCCTGCGAGTTCAGAATGTGAGCGACAACCCGAGGTCATACTGGGCCCTCCTGACTGTAAAGAACGGCGAATCCACCATTAAAAAGTCCGTGGAATCAATCATCAGGCAGTCAGCAAGGCCCTCCCTTATTTGCGTGGTTGACGACGGGTCCGGCGACGCTACTCCGAAATTACTTGAGGAGCTAGTAAGGGAATACGGGAATCTTGTGCACGTAATCACTCTGCCCGACAAGGGGTATGACAGCAGGAGGATTGTCCACAACTGGAACGCCGCCTGCGAATACGTGCGGGACTCGAAAAAGGAATACTCGTACATGCTGATATCAAGCGACGACATTGTCTTTCCTGAGAATTATGTGGAACGGCTGGTCTCTGAAATGGAAGAAGACCAGGACCTTGTCATCATTTCTGGAAGCAGGGGGCTGCAGCAGTCCGACTACATGTCGCTTCCCGAGGGCGCGGGCCGCATGATCCGGATGGACTTTTTCAAGAAGATTGGGGGCAGGCATCCGCCGTACTACGGTTACGAGCCGTGGATCCTCTACAAGGCCCTCCAGATGGGCTACAAGGTAAGGAAGGTGGAGGACGTACGATACGATCACCTCCGCACCTTTGGGGTGGGACACAAGTTCGTGGAATACGGGCCTGCGATGCGGTGTCTTGGGTACCACCCGCTCTTTGTGCTGGCAAGGGTCCTGCGTAATATCGTGACAGGCAAGGCCGGAATCTCAAAGGGCGCAAGCCTGAGGATGCTGCTTGACTACCTTTTTGAAGGCAGGTGGAAAGGTGACCCCTACTTCCACTACTATGAACCGGAACTGCGGGGTTTTGTGAGGTCGCTTCAGAAAAAGAGGCTGCTGTCAAGAATCGGGGAATAGCCAGTAGTGCCGGACCTGCAGCCAAACTCTGGCCGCTGTCAGTCTGAAGAACTAGTTTTTGGCAGACTGGAACCAGTTGATGTACCTGCGGACGCTCTCTTCCAGCGTGTATTTTGGCTCGTAGCCAAGCGTCCTCTTTGCCTTGTCATATGAGAAGCGCATGCGGCGTATGTCCCCGGGCAGGGCGTTTCCTGCGGTGGGTTTTACGTCCTTGTTTAGTATCTTGCAGATTAGCTGGTAGACCTCCATGATTGAGGTCTCCTTATTGGTGGACAGGTTGAATACCTCGCCTGCCGCGTTGTTGGATTTTGCTCCGAGGATGAGGCCGTTGACCACGTCCTTGACGTACGTGAAATCCCTTGTCTGCTTGCCGTCCCAGTGGATGGTCGGTACCCTGTTGTTGAGCAGGAGTTGTACAAACTCGGGTATTACGGGGTGCCAGCCTAGCTTCTCGTTTATCTTCTGCCTCTCGCCAAAGATTGTGGCAAGGCGGAAGGTGACAAAGTACAGCCCGTGAATCTTGTGGAATATCCTGCCATAATGCTCGCCTATCAGCTTGTTTGCGTCGTATGGCGTAAAGGGGTCGTCCCTGAAGGATTCGTCGACTGGAACGGATGGCGGATTCCCGTAGATTCCCGTGTTGCTGGTGTATACCACCTTGGAGTTCTTTTTCCTTGCAAATTCCAGCATGTTCAGCATCCCTTTCACGTTTACCTCCATGTTCCTCATCGGGTCTTGTATGCTAAAGGAGCGGGGATGTGTTGCAAGGTGGAATATCACATCCGGATCGAGGGAATGCAGTGATGACCAGTCGGTGTCCACTATGTCCTTGTTGACAAGCTTGACCTTGTCGCCGCCTATTTCCTTGACGTTCCGGTCAGAACTGTTGCTAAAATCGTCTACAATCGTAATCTCGGCCCCGTCCTGCAGGAGAGCTTCGACAAGGTGGGATCCTACAAAACCAGCTCCGCCGGTAATCATAACTTTTTGCATGATTCATCATGCGTTTCCTTTATGTCCTAATTAAACCATGTCTAGAAAAGCTTGACATTTGTGGATTTTTCAGATCCGGAAATTTTGAAACCGGCCTGAATCTTGGAAGCAACAATTTTTTAACTGCAGCTTTTCATTATCAGGATATGAAAATTCTCATACTTGGCTCTGAGGGCTTTGTGGGCCGGAACCTTGTAAGCGGGCTTCGCGGGACCCACCAGGTCATAACGGCAGACATGGTGGAAGGGAACCATAACGAGGATTACAGGCAGTTCAACATAATGGATTATGACAGCGTGGACAGGACAGTAAAGGACGCTGACGTCGTCATCAACCTTGTGGCGCACACGCTTGTTTCCTCATTCACGGAGGTGATCGAGAATGCCAAGACCAACATAATCGGGCTGCTGAACGTCCTTGAGGCCTGCAAGAAGAACAACATCAAGAAAGTCATATTCACATCGGCGTCCTCGATTATCGGGGAACCTAGGGAGTTCAGGGTTTCTGAGAAGCATGACGTCACACCGAAGACGGCCTATGGGATAACCAAGATGGCCTCAGAGCATTACCTGCGCCTTTACCGCGAGATGCACGGGATTACGTATGTTATTTTCAGGTTTTTCAACATTTACGGGCCGCACCAGAGGAACGGCCTAATACCGTCGCTTTACTCAAGGATAACAACGAACCAGCCGGTTACAATTTTTGGCAAGGGCGACCAGGTTAGGGACTACGTGTACATAGGGGACATCGTGCCCTTTTTTGAAAAGGCCGTTTCAACAAGCGCCGGCGACAACATGACATTCAACATGGGAACCGGCAAGGGTGCCACAATTATGGAGGTGTTGGACCACTTTTCAAAAATACTCAAGACGGCGCCTGCGATAGACTTCAAGCCCGTAAGGCCTGGAGAGATAGGGAACTTTGTGGCAGACACGACCCTCCTAAAGTCAAGGTTCGGCTCCCTGCCAGAGACAGGCATTGAAAAGGGCTTGGAAAATACCATTCAGTGGCTCAAGAACAACAAGATCTGAGGACAAACCGTCTGACGTGCTGGATGCCTTGTTGTCGTGCTGTGGCTGGGGGCGGTCAGTGACCCGGGGATTTCTTTTCCTTCTTGAAGTAGATCTTCTTGACCGTCCTTCCCCGTATCTCCAGCCTTCCTACGACCCGTGCCGGTGTACCAAAGGCGATGGAGTAAGGCGGGATGTCGGAACTTACCAGCGAGTGGGATCCTATGATCGAGCATTTGCCTATCTTTGATCCCATGGCAACAACCGAGTAGGGGCCGATGTAACAGCAGCTTCCGACAGTCGTGTCCTTTTTCTCATATGGGGCCTTGCCGCCGGATACTGCCCAGTCCACGGTGTTATGTGTGTAAATCTGCACTCCTGTGCTGATGCTGCAAAAGTCTCCGATGGAAAGCTTGCCGCCGCTCCCGTCAAGTACCGTAAACGGGCCCACCCACGTGTTCCTTCCTATCTGCACGTTACCAAATACATAGCTCATGTGGTAGATGCTGCTCCCCTTCTTTGCCTTGACAAAGCGCGCCTTCTCCCATCTGTCAAATATGAGCTCCTCGAGGGGAAGCACCCTGTTCCACTCGTCCTTTTTTTCCCTGCGCAACTTGTCATGCAAAAGTCTGAGTCCCTGCTCCATCTCTGACAAGTCAATTCCATCCTTTCTGGATGGAACCTTTTTGGCTGTAGATTTTTTTCTAATGGTTTTCATCCGGAGCGCCTGCGCATAAAGTTTTTTCACGTGGGGCTGGGGTTGATTGCGGCATGTTGTGGGGCCCTGGCCTGGGTCAGCTTGCCATGCAGGACATGATGACGCTGTAGATTCTTTCCTGGTCTTCCACGGTCAGTTGGTTGTGAAGCGGCAGGGTGAGGGCGTTTTTAAACAAGTTCTCGGAATTCTGGAGGCTCCCTACCCGTTTTGTCTTTGCATATGCGGGCTCTAGGTGAAGGGCATAGGTTCCAATCTGGCTCTCTATGTTGTTCTCAGCCAGTTTCTGTCTTATCTTGTCCCTCATGCCTTCCCTCTCGACATAGCATGTATAGGACTGGTATGTCTGCCTTGTTCCTTTCTTGAAATAAGGCGCCCTTACTCCTGCAACCTTTGCAAGCAATTCATCGTATATCCTTGCCCGTTCAGTGCGATCGCTGATTATCTTTTCAATCTTCTTCATCTGCTGGACTCCTATGGCGCTGAGTATGTTTGAGAGCTTGTAGTTGGTGCCGCTGCCCGCAAACCTGCCCTCCTTCATGCCGAAATGCTTGAAGGAATGGCACCTTTCTGCCATCTCGTCATTGTCAGTGGTTATCATTCCCCCCTCTCCTGTGGTTACCACCTTTCTTGGGTGAAAACTGAAACATGTAAAGTCGGCAATTTTTCCTACGCGGTCGCTGCCTATCATGCTTCCAAGGCTGCACGCCGCATCCTCAAGCGTAATCAGCCCAAGCTTCTTTGCCGTCTTGTATACCTCAGGCTCGAGTGGAACGCCACCCCACGATACGGGGATGAAGATGTTCATCTTGTCGTTGTATGCCTTTTCGAGGATCTCGCTTGTCATGTTCATGCTGTTAATGTCCACGTCAACAAGGACTGGTATTCCGCCTGCAAGTTCCACTGCCTCTGCAGTTGCCGGATAAGTATAATCTGGTATGATGACCTCCTTTCCCTTTACCCCCACAATCTCAAGTACGGTGTGGAGGGCTGTTGTGCATGATGTCACTGCTATGCCATGCTTTGCCCCTACATAGGATGCAACTGCCTTCTCAAACTCCTGCGTTACCGGACCCTCGGTAAGGTGCGCGGATTCTAGGACCTTCTTTACGGCGTCATATTCCTCGTTTCCAATATCGGGCCTCATGAGGAATATTTTTGATTGTTGCAAACATCCCTTTTCACAAGCAAAGTAAATAAAAACCAATAGGAACGTATGGCTGCGTTACCTTTCTATCTTTTCAGGGATTCGACAATTTTTGAAAGGCTCTTCTCAGCAGAGTGGTTTGAAACTACCCACTCCCTCTCGCTGCGGCCCACGCTCTCGCGCTTCTCGCTGTTGCAGAGGGCTGTCATGGAAGCAAGGATCTCGTCCTCGGTCCCTGCATCCATCACAGGGGGCCTTGTCTCAAAGAAGGATTTCATCTTCTGCCAGTCAATGTTGATGAGCAAAGGCTTGCCGCAGGAAAGTGTTTCTATTGTGGTTGTCCCGTAGGCGCCTGTGGGACCGAACTGGTCGAGGACGATGTCCACCGCATTGATGAGTCGTATCAGTCTAGGCTTGCTTGCTGCATGGGGGTGGAAGTGTACGTTCTCCACAATGCCAAGCTCCGATGCCATATCTTTTGCCTTCTCAAGGTCAACTCCCCATCCCATCATTATGAGAAAAACATCTTTGCGAGCCTTGGCAAGCCTTGCGAACGCGCGAAGGGCCTTGTCACTGCCCTTTACCGCAAAATCCACCCTTGACGGCATGAGCATTACGATTTTGTTCCGGGCCCTCTCGGCCACCTTTGGATCAAGAAGGTCGTCCAGCCTCTGATTGGGGAGGGGCCTGTATTTTTCGTGGTCTATAGGCAGGCTGAAGTTTTGCCAACTTGTAATCCCGAGGCTTCTGAGAATTTCTGGGAGGGTGGGATCATTGTACAGGAAAATGTTGTCGGAGTTCTGGTAGGCGGATCTCTGCAGCCTGGCCCGTGCCCTCATCGTCCATTTTCTGTCGTCAAGGAACTTTGGAACAAATACAAGGTCTCCTCCGTACGGAATTGAGGAGTAGGGTACGCCGGCAAGATATGCTAGTGACGGGCCAAGCCCGAAAGCAATAACATAATCATATTCCTTCAGGGAAGTTACCTTTTCCATCTGGGTCAGCGTGTAGAGGGATTCGAGCATGCTGCCGCCAGAACGTCGCATAGACCTCAGCGTCTGTGCGGGATGGGATATTGCGGCGGAGAGGTTGGTAGACATCTGCCTTCCCACCGACCAGGTGGGCCTTCCAATATACTTGACAAAGTCAGGCCGTTGGTATCCCTTTTCTTTTTCAAGCGCAATCCAGTAATCGAGAGACTTTCCCGAAAACTGGCCAATAGGCATCTCAAAATCCACGTCCTCCCAGAGGGGCTGGCTCATGGGGAATACGTCGTCCGGGTCAAGGCCCACCTCTGCCCCGAAACCCATCCTCCTGAGGCCCTTGGCTATGTTGTATGCATTGTTGGCCAGGTTGTCATAAACGCATATTCGCAAATCTAGATGGTTATTTTTGCGGGATTTAATGAATTTAGCTGCCTGTTAGAATTAATATACGCGGCCATCAAGGTTTAGGGAAATCCATGCGCCTTCTCATACTGGGAAACCTTGCAAATGACGGATACGTGGTTGCCAAGGAGCTACGAAAAATGAACGTGGATGTGGATCTGGGTATAAACAGGTCTGATTTTGGCATGGCCCTTCCCGAATGGGAGGACGGGGACATCTCGGGCAGCATTGATCCCTACAACATTGGCAAGGACCAGCTTCAGAACGTGTGGACCCCTCCCGGATGGATACGGTACTTTGACTTCCAAAACAAGGTTCCGTGGAAGAGGAGCCCACAGAAAAGGCTTGGGGCTGCGATGAGGGTGATTAAGATGATGAAGGAGTACGACGTAATAGAATCACATGTACCGTGGTCGATTTACTCGCAGTTTTCAGGCGTACCATACGTGGCTTACGACGCAGGATGGATACGATACCTTTCCTCAGGAAACAGCATGAGAAACAGGCTTGCAAGGCGTGGCTACGCAAAGGCAAGGTCCATTATGTTTACCAATCCTGATACCTGGGAAATCCTTGAACGGCAGGCATATCTCCGACAGGACAAGATCCAGTTTGTTCCGTTTTCGATTGACCCTGAAAAATACAGGCCCATTGGCTGTGAAGACCTGCGGTCAAAATATGCAAAGGACTCGGAGCTGCTCCTTTTCTCCCCGTCAAGACAGATTTGGAGGGAGAAGGGCAATGACAAGATGATAAGGGCATACGCCAGGTTTCTCAAGCTGCACCCAAACTCCAAGTTCATAATCGTCTCATGGAGCGTCGACGAAGAGGCCAGCTTGGACCTTGCCAAATCACTTGGCATATCTGAAAACATTGTATGGATGAAACCCGTCCCGAAAAACCAGCTCATAAAATTCTATAACATTGCTGACATCATACTTGATCAGTTCGTGGTGGGTAGCTGGGGCACAAGCACTCCCGAGGCAATGTCTTGCGCAAAGCCCGTGCTAATGTTCTACAAGAAGGAGCACATTGTAAGGGCATTCGGCGAGGAGCCGCCAATCCTGAATTCCTTCACGGAGGATGAAATCCTAGCCAACCTCCTCAAGCTTGCAGGCGATCCTGACTTTCGAAGAGATCTTGGGAGGAAGAGCAGGGAATGGATAATCAAGACCCATTCGCCAAGACTTGTTGCAACAAAACACATGCAGATTCTGCAGGACGCAATCAGGTAGACGCGGCTCCTGGGCGGGGCGAATGCGAGTTTGCCAATCGAAATTGACGATAAGACTAATTATTGGGCAACATCGGAAGTATGTGTATCATGCAAAGTGACTATTTCAGGAGGCGATGGCTCGATTTCCGAAATGGCCACAGCGTCTATCTTGCATTCGTTCTAACTTTTGTAAACTTCATCCTTATCACATACAACTTTGCCATAAAGCAGGCAAGCTTTCTTCACGCAATAATTGGCAACCTGGGCGTCTTCATCCTGTTCTTCATAGGGGTGTATGTCCCCGCAGCAATCGTGATAGGATACTGGCATAGGAGAAACCAGTACTCGATTGAAAACGAGGCCTACTTTCAGCAGAACTGGATACTTGCCTGGATATTCCAGTTCCAGATAAAACAGATGCAGGGAAAGGCCACCCCGCAGGAGGCAGAGAGAATAATGAACTACCTTGATGACATTCTTAAAAAGCAAAAGAAGGACGGCCTTATCGAGCCTTCCACCAAGAAGGAACTTGGGTCTGACAAGAAGTAACGAGCAACCGGCGGACAATGGTAAGGCTCCGCGGAAAACTTTTCACGATTATCAAATCTCGCCTGGCCCTATCTTGGAGTCTTGCTGAACATGCCAGTCCAACTTAAGATTAATTTAGTGGTACCTTACATCCCAAAGTTAATTGTCGTCGGGTAATGATATTCAGCATTTGGTTACTAGCCATGCAAAAATTTTTTCTGTTTATGGGATGGGAAACGTCGGCGGGCCGATAGCTGCAGCCTGGCTCAGGGCTGGGGCAAAGGTCGTCGGTGTAGACATATCCAAGAAACTTATCTCCGAAATACAGACCGGAACCTCCCACAAGAAGGAACCCCACCTGTCTGACACGTTTACAGCCGCGCTCAAGGCCGGAAATCTTTCAGTAACATCCGACGGGGTGGAGGCATCAAAGATGTCGGACATCAAGATAGTGGCTGTACCGGTAGACCTCAACGGGCACAAGATAAGGCTGGAGGCGCTCAAGGCCGCAACAAAAGCCATAGCGCAGGGACTGAAAAAAGGCGACATTGTAATAATATGCCCCTCGATGCCCCCCGGCACGTGCGAGAAGGTCGCCCTTCCGATATTGGAAAAATACAGCAAGCTCAAGGGCGAGCGCGACTTTTCGCTAATTTACAACCCTGAACGGATTTACGAGGGAAGGGCACTGCAGGATATAGAGGAGAACTACCCGGCGGTCGTTTCGGGGCTTGGAGAGGGAAGCAGGCGCATGGGGGAGGAACTTTTGAAAATAATCTCAAAGAAGGGAGTACTCTCGATGTCTTCGATTGCCAATGCTGAGGCAGAGAAGATCTTCGAGGGGGTATACAGGGACGTGAACATTGCCCTTGCCAACGAGCTTGCAGACTTTTGCGAAAAGGTCGGCGTGAACTACTGGGAGGCAAGAAAGGCGTCAAACTCGCAGCCGTTTTGCCACCTCCACTACCCGGGTACGGGTGTCGGTGGGCTCTGCATTCCGGTATATCCAAAGTTTGTAATCGAGTCTGCCAACAAGATGGGAAAGCACCTCCGCATCACGGAATTTGCCAGGAAGCTTAACGATTCCATGCCGATAAAGTGCGTCAACGACTCGCTGAAACTGATGTCAAAGCACAAGATAAGGCCCAAGGGTGCAAAGGTTGCAGTACTCGGCCTCGGATTCAGGGGCGAGGTTGAGGACTCGAGGCTGTCCCCCACCTATACCGTAGTCAGGGAATTCATAAAGCGTGGCTGCAAGGTCGCAGTACATGACCCGTACATTCATGAGGACGACCTGCTGCCCTCGTCTGTGAGCCTCTCGCGGGACCTTGACTCTGTGGTGGAAAATGCCTCCCTTGTGTTCATCTCCTCGGACCACAAGGCATATTTTGATTTGGACGACAGGTCGCTTGGAAAGGCAAAAAAGCCCCTCCTAGTCTTTGACGGCAGGAACATCCTCAAAAAGGACAATTTCAAGGGCAGTTCCCTGCTCACGATCGGCATGCGCTAGCGCTCGGCAGGGCAGTTCGTTTTCCGCCTACAGGTTCTCTGGGTCTATTTTATTATCAGCACGGGGCACTTTGAGTGCTGGGAAACGCCGCTTGCCACGCTCCCAAGCAGGAGCTTCTTGAATCCGCCAAGCCCCCTTGAGCCCATTGCTATCAGGTCGATCCCGTTGTTTTCGGCATATGATAAGAGGCCGTCAACTATGGAAGGGGTTTTCAAGACAAGGCCGTTGAATTTGACGCCAGCCTCCCTTGCCTCAAACTCCAGCAAGGAAATGAGGCTTGTCGCAGCAACGTTTTGGGTTTTTTGGGACTGGGGCTGCTCGGGTGACATGACTTCGGGCTCGGAATTGTCCTCAAGGATGCATGTTGCTGCCGTGACGGAGGCGCCATATTTTTTTGCGATGTCTAAAGCAAACTGGAATGCCTTGCGGGAAGGCTCCGAGCCGTCGTATGGTACAAGGATGCGGCCTACCGACATAGGCTCTCTTCTGCGGGGAATTGCTTAAAACCCTTTCAAGAATCCCATTCTTGGTAACGGGCGGGTGGCAGAGGGATGATGACCAAGGAAACGCCGCGGCTTGCTGTGAATCATATATAATATCGAAGATTGTGACTGGAGGCATGGAAACCAAGGTTCACTCCAGTCTCAGGACCGTAGAGTGGAAGGACAATGCGGTTGTAATGATTGACCAGACCAAGCTCCCAAACGAGCTGGTCTATGTTAGATATACTGATTTTCACGACGTTGCCGATGCAATTAGAAACCTGGTGGTCCGTGGCGCGCCCGCAATAGGGGTGTCGGGGGCGTTCGGTCTTGCACTGGCTGCCCTCCAGAGCAAGGCGGCAGAGAAGGAGGGGCTCGTCAGCGACATGGAGGAGGCAAGAAAAATACTGTTTGAAACAAGGCCCACCGCGGTGAACCTTGCTTGGGGTCTTGAAAGGATAATGAAGGTGGCAAGGTCCTGCGGCGATGCGGCTGCAATAAGGAGCGAGGTGGTAAGGGAGGCAAAGAAGATGGCAGAGGAGGACATTGAGATAAACATGAGGATGGGAAGGCACGGATCTCAGCTTTTCGGCGACAACGATACCATAATGACGCACTGCAACGCGGGAGCCCTTGCTACGGTGGCATATGGGACCGCGCTGGGGGTGATACGTGCGACAAGGGAAAGCGGGAAGAAGATAAAGGTGATAGCGACGGAGACGCGTCCCGTCATGCAGGGGTCCAGGCTTACCGCGTTTGAGTTAAAGCACGACGGCATTGACGTAAGCCTCATCCCGGACACAGCCGTGGGATACGCTATGGCAAACGGCCTTGTGTCAAAGGTCATAGTGGGGGCCGACAGGGTCCTAAGGACAGGCCACGTCTACAACAAGATTGGAACGTACCAGGTGGCAACCATGGCAAGGCAGCACGGCATACCATTCTATGTGGCGGCGCCGCTGTCCACCTTCGACCTCAAGAGCAGCCCAAAGGACGTCGTAATAGAGCAGCGTAAGGGGACCGAGGTGACCGGGGTTGCCGGCAGGAAGACCGCTCCCGACGACATCAACGTCATAAACCCAGCCTTTGACATGACGCCGCCTGAACTCATCACGGGGATCATAACCGAGGCGGGGGTCGCCAAGCCGCCCTTTGAGGAATCAATCAAGAAGCTCTTCGATTCAAACCGATAAAGTATTTATTCCATATCGGAATCAAAGCGTCCATGGCAGCGGTAACCGAGGCTCAGGTGCGCGAGTCGCTAAAACAGTGCATGGATCCTGAAATCCCGATTAGCGTAGTGGACATGGGGCTGATTTACGGCATAAAAATTACCGACGATAACAAGGTAGACATAAAGATGACAATGACTACTAGGGGCTGCCCCCTTCACGACACCCTTGTAAGCGACGTCAAGAGGTACGTCAACAAGGTACCGGGGGTGGCCGGAACCAACGTTGAGATTGTATGGGATCCCCCGTGGACTCCGGAAAAGATGTCAGACGAGGGCAAGAAGCTTATCAATTATGGGAAGCAAAAGACCGTTGCGCCGATAAACTACGAGGTTGCAATGCCCCAGGGCGTGGGCTCAGTGGTAAAGCAGGAGGATGGCTCGCTCATATTGATGAACAAGGAAGAGCAGGGATTCATGGTCAACCAGGCCATAGTGGACTTTTGGCACTTGTGCAACGGGAAGCGGAGGATAACGGAGCTTGTTGATGCGTTTGCGCAGAAGATGGGACTGAAGAGGGAGCAGGTGGAAAAGGAAGTGCTTCAGCTGGTAACGCAGCTACGCGACGGCGGACTGCTGACAATAGCAGAGCCCGAAGTTTCAAACGTCCAGTTCAAGAAATAGGATCAGATTTCGGTAATTTCCGTAATGGTGCCCTGGACGGAATCCATTTTTACTATGGCCCTCTTCTCCCCAAAACCCAGTGCGACGTACCAGTCGCCGCCATCGTCATCATACTTGGTCTCAAGCGTCTTGACGTCTGCAGGGGCTACTCCGTACTTTTGGACTATACCTGAGACCGCTACCGGTACCGCTTCCTTCTCTGTCGGCAACCTCCTTTTCATCAGGCCTATTCCAGGTGTCATCTTACACCGTCTTGAGCCTGGCTGTATAATAAACTAGCTTGCCTTTTTTGCCTTGGAATCCAAGGATCCGGAGATCCGTTTCCCACCGACTGTGGAATTGGAAGGGGTTGGAATTTTCCCGCGCGCGCTTGGTTCTAAATCGGAACCAAATGATAAAGAGAACAAGACAAAATTCTATATAGCGCCGCTCGAGATATTTTTTCACATGTATCCGCTGAACAGATTTTCCGTGTCTGTTCTCTCAAGGACACAGAGGATTACGGAGATTTCGTGCATCTTGGCGGTCGCTGGCACGATGACAATGCTGGCTGGAGGCGTCTGGGATTCGGCATCGCATGAGCTGAGGATTCCCGATACTTTCTGGACAGTACAGCATGAGACGATTTATTCTGGGGCCTCGCTTGTCGCGTGCTCTGCCATAGGTGCAGGCCTTGTCGTGGGCCGCTGCAGCGACAGGACCCTCAGGAAAGGGATGGTAATGATAATGGTGGGCGCCGCGCTCCAGCTCGGAGGGGGGTATGCGGACTACAACTTTCACGAGGTCTACGGGATAGACGGGCTTGTAACGCCCTCTCACATTGTAGTAGAGTCTGGCCTGCTTCTCAGTTCGGCCGGGGGGTTTGTGACCATTTCAAGGTCCCAGAACGCCCTACTGCGCAGGATGTACCCGGTCCCTGCACTGTGCGTCCTGCTGTCGGCATCCTGGATAGGGTTTAACCTGGCGCTACTTGCAGGCTCCGTGGTCCTTTGCGTGCCGGTCTTCCAGCTGTTCTATTCCGGATGCGCAGTAATGTAGCCCCTGAGTTTCATGTACCCTGCAAGGACTAGGAGGCATGCCCCGACAAGAATCATTGATGACGAGATTCCAAAGTCCTGGTACCGCGTGTCCCCAAAACCTATGGTCAGGTGGACGGGGTTCTGCGAGAGGTTTGTCATCTCAAGAGTATACTGGCCTGGCTGGTTGAAGAGGAAGTAGTTGACCGTTTCCTTGTTTGTTATCGTCCTTGAGCTTAGGTAGTTGCCGTGCCCGTCAACCACCTTTACAAGGACGAGGTTGTCGTACTGGTCGGATAAGACCTGGTAAAAGCCGATTCCCTTTCCCTGCAGGATTACCTGCACGCTGCCTGAGGCCCCCTTGTCGATGTCCATCTCCTGCGAGGTCTTGGCCGACGATGCAAAGACCGCGCCAGTCCATATGGAGCCTACCGCAGTAAGGGCCAGGGCAATCCTGAAAATTGTCAGTCCCTTGTACAATACCTTCCAACGGCAACTATCGTATCTATCTATTTCTAAAGGGCCCGGTGGGATTCGAACCCACGACCTGGTGGTCCGAAGCCACCCGCACTATCCTGGCTATGCAACGGGTCCAATCAGGTAAGAATATGCCGGTGCTAAAAATCTGTCTAGGATCCTTGCAGCGCACAAGACGGGGCTTGAAAGTATTATACGGGGCTGGTTATTTGACTAGGTAATTGAAGATATCACAGAGGGTTGCCGGGGTGGAATATGCCATACGGGATATTGCACTGGAGGCAAGGAAGCTTGAGAAGCAGGGAAAAAAGATAACCTACCTCAACATAGGCGACCCGCTCCAGTACGGGTTCCAGCCGCCCGAGAACGTCAAGGAGGCGCTCATGAAGGCAGTCAGGGAGGGGCAGAACTACTATGCCGTCTCGGAGGGCCTGCCTGAGCTGCGCGAGGAGATTGCCAGGAAGGAAAAGAGGAAGGGCCTTGGAGTAGGCGAGGACGACATACTTGTCACCAACGGCGTGTCAGAGGCGCTTGAGATGATAACGGCATCAATCGTAGAGCCGGGGGACGAGGTGCTGATTCCTGGGCCGTACTATCCGCCATATGCGTCATACGTAAGGCTGTTTGGCGGCGTGCCAATCGAGTTCTCGGTGGACCTGCACAACTCTACGCCGGACCTTGGCGACATCAGGAAAAAGATAACGCCGCGCACGGTGGCAATTTGCCTGATAAGCCCCAACAACCCGACGGGCGCAGTCTTTAGTGAAAAGTCGCTCAAGGACCTGGTCGACCTTGCAAACGAGCACGGCCTCTACATAATATGCGACGAGATTTACGACCAGATTGTATTTGACGAAAAGTTTGTCGGTATAGGAAAGGTAAGCGGCGACTCGCCGGTAATTCTGCTCAACGGGTTTTCAAAGGTCCACCTGATGTCGGGGTGGAGGATAGGGTACATCTCGTTCAACCAGTCAAAAAAACTCGAGGCCCTGCGCGAGAACGTGCCAAAACTTGCAAGGGTCAGGATTGCGACGAACCTGCCGGTGCAGTATGCTGCGCTGGAATCGCTCAAGGGGCCGCAGAACTACCTCCCGAAATTCGTGTCCGACCTCAAGAGGAGGAGGGACTATACCATCAAGAGGCTCAACGGGATGGGGGGCCTGAGCTGCTCCAACCCCAAGGGGGCATTCTATGCCTTCCCGAAGATCGAGAAAAACAGGTACGGATCCGACAAGGAATTTGTCCTTGAACTCCTCAAGTCCAAGGGAGTCCTTACAGTCCACGGGTCGGGGTTTGGCACGCAGTATGGCAGCGGGCACTTTAGGATGGTCTTCCTTCCTGACATGCCGGTGCTTGAGGGCGCGCTTGACAAGATAGAGGAGTTCGTGGGCTAGAACTTCCAGGAGGTCATGCTCTTTGGCGTCACCTCTATGACGCAGTCGGTGTCGTCCAGGAGGTACTGGGCAGACCTGTTTTTGAGGCTCCTAAAGTACCTGAGGAGTATTTTTTTTGCAATCGGCCTTACCCGGGCCTTTTCCAGGATTAGCCTTGCCCTCCCTGTCCCCATGACGCCGCGGATGTCGGGGGAGTTTACACCGACATCTATGCAGAAGGAGACCCTGGGATTTTGCCTTATGTTCCTTGCCTTTGCCGTCTTGGTGTTCGTACCGATGTAGAACTTGCCTGAGGAATAACGGTACCAGACTGGTACAATGTGCGGCATGCCTTTGCTGTCTATCGTTGCAATGCGCAGTATCTTCTGGGACCTCGCAAAGTCCTTATCTGACATAGCTTCCGACCCTTATCCCCAGGATGATGAGGAACCCGCCAATCCCGTACATGGCAGTGGACACCTTTTCACTGGTGAGGTCGGGCGAGGTGAAAAAGTCCGACACAAAGTCCGGCCCGAAGATAAGCAGATCCCTGACTATCGGGATCGTCGCAACAATTATGAAAAGGACACCCATGGCGGTGAACCAGTTTTTCCTTTGGCTGTCTCCCATCCCTTAGGTTTGAAGGAGCATCAAATTATCTTTATGCCCGGGTTTTTCATCTTGTTCCTTATCATCGCGTTGATTAGGATGGGGGTGGCACTCTCTGCAAGGTATGACAGGGAGCCGGGACCAAGAAGGATGGGCCTCAAGTTCTTTATCTCTTGTATGAGGCCGTTTACCACGGATATTGCGGCCTCGCTGTCGCCGCAGACAAAGATGTCCGAATCCAGGACAAGCTTCGTGTCGATTAGCTTCTTCTCCGATATGGTGTGGAACGCGGACACGAGGTTTGACGCGTTTTTCATGTGCTTCTTGACAAGATCAAACGCCGACGGCTTGTTCTCCCTGAACGAGATGAGCTCAAAGCCCGCATCGGTCTTTGTGAGGGGCACTATGGGTGATATCACTATGCAACCGTCCTTGATTACCGGCAGGATCTGGGAGCAGATGGACTCGATGTTTTCATAGGGGATCGAAAGCACCAGGACGTCGCTTTCCTTGGCAGCAGAAATGTTGTCTGCACCCGTTATCTTCCCCTTGGGGGAGCCGTGCTCTGCTGACGCACTTGACGAGTATTCGCGCGCAACCTCCTGCGCCCTGGCCGAATCCCTTGAACCGATTATCACGTCATGGTTGAGGCACCACCGCAGGGCAAAGCCCTTGCCCATTCCGCCGGTGCCGCCGATGACTCCTATTTTCATGTCTTGATTGCTCTGAGAATCTTATTATTAGCTTTGCGGAACTAGTCGATTCAGAACAGACATTGTTCCTCTTCTTGCGACACGGGCAGGCCCGAAACAACGTTGAAAGAGTTCTTGCCGGAAGGGCAAAGGGATACCCGCTGACCCAGCTTGGCGTCAGGCAGGCGGAGAACATCGCGGAATTCCTCAAGCCGTTCAAGATCTCGGCGGTATATTCAAGCCCGGTCGAGAGGGCCGAGCAGACCGCCGGCATCGTTGCAAAGACGCTGGGAATGGAATACACGATAGACGAAAGGCTTACCGAGATTGACATGGGCGGCCTTGGGGGCATGCCGTACGAGGACATGTTTGCAAAGCACGGGAACATATTTCTGAGGTTTTACGAGGGACACCCGGTCATCGAGCAGAACGGGATGGAGACCTTTGCAAGCATCAAGAAGAGGGTGACTGACCTTGTGGAGCACTGCTCAAAGCACCATGGCGACGGAGACATCCTGCTTGTGACCCACATGGACCCGATCAAGTCGCTGCTCTCGACCGTCATGCAGCTCAGGCCCGAGTCTCTTTACGAGCTGATAATTAGGAACGCGTCTCTTACGATGTTCAAGAGGGAGCAGGGAAACCTTTCCATCGTTTCAATCAACTCCATGTGCCCTGAACGGTATCTTCAGGACTGATCAAAAACATTTTTTGCGCTGCGTGTTTCTCTCAAGCCGTTTTTACCGACTGACACCATTAATTTCAACAGAAGCAATATCTATGGGTGAAGATCATCACGTATAGATTGAAATTATTGGTGGCGGGCCTCACGCTCCTTGTTGTATCGAGCATGATTTCTCAGGCCTGTGCCGTTTCCATACCCATGCAGCTCTACACCGACTCGCAGGTCTATTCCGAGGGCCAACCGCTTCTCGTATACGGAAAGACCGCAGATGCAAACGAGACGGTCATCCTGAGGCTTTTCGCGCCGGACGGCACCATAAAGCAGTTCAACCAGATATCCTCCGATGCGCAGGGAAACTTTAACCAGATTTTGATAAGGTGGCCAAATGCCACGACCAACTACCCATACGGGACATATTCCGTAGAGGGAATCCTCCCAAAGGAGCAGGGATACTCGCAGAAAGTGGACATCAAGTTTGCCTCTAGCTCGACCGTAATACCGGTCCCAATCCAAAGGAACGTCTTGGTATCGGTGTATGCGCCCCAGACTGCCGCAGTCAACCAGACATTCCGGGTGTTCGTCCAGGTGACAAGCGACGGCGAACTTGTGGCTGGGGACCCCTCAAAACTCCTTGCCACCTCGCACGTCCACGAGCCGGACGGAAGCGTGGTAGACCTCACCAACTCCTTTACCACGCTTCACCAGGGGCTCTACTATGTCGACTTTACGCCCTCCCAGGAGGGGACATATGTCTTTCACATAATAGCCCTCAGCCAGGGAACGGAGGCAAACGGGTCTGTTGCCACGCTGGTGTTGAAGCAGAGCATCGAGGGGATATCAAACCAGCTAATCCAACTAAACACGGCGCTCTCCTCGACGGCAAGCGAGCTTGACAAGATGAAGTCCGAGGTCCAGACCTTCGGCTACGTCCTCAACTCCAGCCAGCACTCGATTGCGACTGCGAACGAGAACATGAACAAGACTGTAACCTCCATGTCGGACTCGGTAAAGAACATCGAGTCGGCGTCGGGACAGATAAACTCACTGCTGCTGCCCTTTTCCGCCCTGATTGCCGTGATGATAGCCCTGCAGCTTGCCATCCTTGCAAGGCGAAGATAGCGGTCATGGCAGACAAGAGGCATCCTTCACTTGCTCTAGTATCCGTATTTCTCATCCTGCTCCTTGTCGGGGCGGCGGTGCCAAGGCCGGCCGCCGCTTCCTTTGACGTCGATGTCCCGCCGCAGGCGCAGGCGCCGCCTGTCCAGGACACGGGCCTGATAACATTCCAGCCGGTACCGGAGGAGGCGGCTGCAAAGCGATATATCGTCTTTGGTCCGGGACCGGTCTCGGACATATCCCAGGCCTCAAGCGCGATGATTTACGGGCTTGGCTCAGGCCACGGGTCCTTTGCGGTAGGGATGTTCGACCAGCAGGCGGTATCAAGCCTCAGGCTTGAGGGATACAAGGTGATGGAGGACCTCCCGCTGGAATTTGACTCGTACCAGCCCGGGCCGTCCGATCCCCCGGAGGTCTCAAGGGTCGGCAGCATCCTGGGCTCAAGCCAGGTCATTGACAAGTACAACTACACCGGTGCGGGAATCAGGGTGGGGATTGTCGACACGGGCACCGACTTTTCAAACCTCGACGTACGCAGCTCGCTTGCAAGGGACTCTAACAACGTTCCCGTGATGATAGATGCGGACGGGCAGGGAATTGCGCTTACCAACGCGACCTTTGTGGCCCAGATTGGCAACAACGGGGTCATCCAGAACTACACCCACCCGATTCCAAAGAACGCCACCTCCGACGTCTACGTCAGCTCAAAGGGCGTCTTCCTTGACCTCAAGCGGAACGGGATGGGGACGACAATCCAGGTCTACAACTCGCAGTACCCCAAGGGAGGGGCCCCCGTCATCAACGGCAGCGTCTCGGACGACTACAAGATAGGGCGGGACGCCAGGCACTTTATCGTATCAAAAAGCGGCGTGTACCACTTTGGGATGGTATACGAGAGCGTATCGCAGGGACAGCTCTCGGTGCTCCAGCTGGTGCCGGTCCTGGTGGTGGACTCGAAAAAGGCCGGGGTGTACGACACCATCATCCCCGACATGTCAGACTCTTACAAGGACTTTATCAGGATAACAAGCCCGGTCCCGCCAACATATGGCTTTGACTTTACCAACCAGGCCCCGATAACGCTAGGGAACGGGAGGGAGTACCTGGTGTACGGGACAGGGGGCGGCAACCCCGTTTACAGCGCTGGCACCGTGGGGGCGCGGGTCCTTGACCTCTACGGCGTGTTCTCGCATGCGTCCAAGACGGACAAGAAGCTCGGGGCCATAAACGGGACCCTCCTTCCGCCGCTTGACCCGCACGGGAACTTTTTTGGCGTGATGTACGACTACCAGGGGCACGGGACTGCGACGGCAGCCTCGATAACCTCGCAGGGCAGGGAGAGGTACGACATTTACGGCAACTCGACCACATACCCGATAAGGGGCGTGGCTCCTGGCGCAAAGATAGTGCCGATAAAGGCGCTCTGGGTGGGCGATGCGATATACGGGTGGCTCTGGGCCGCAGGGTTTGACCAGTATAACGGCACCTGGAAGTACTCGGGAAAGCCAAGGGTCGACATTCTTTCCAACAGCTGGGGCATCTCCACATTCCCTGCGCTGGGCTCCGTGCCGGGGTTTGACGCAAGCTCGCTCCTCCTAAGCGCACTCAACGTCCCGGGCTCGCTTGACAAGGACTTTCCAGGGATACTCACGGTGAGCAGCTCGGGAAATGCCGGGCCGGGATACGGGACGATAGGGAGCCCTGATGCCGCACCCTTTGGCCTTACGGTGGGGGCCGCGACCGACAACATCTTTGTGGGATACGGCCCCTTCAAGGGACAGCCGAGGTTTGGTAACAGCACGCAGTACTTTGGCGACGTATCGGGATTCTCAAGCAAGGGGCCCTCGCTCGTGGGCGACCCCAAGCCCGACATACTGGCCGTGGGCGAGTACAGCTTTACGCCCACCTCCGTCACAAAATACAGCAAGAACTCGACGGGGCCCTTTGCGCTTTTTGGCGGCACAAGCCTTGCCGCACCGCTGACTGCAGGGTCTGCCGCCATAGTGATGCAGGCGCTGCATGACAGGGGGGTGCCATATGACCCGTTCAAGGTGAAGAACATACTCATGTCTACTGCCGACGATCTCGGAAACGACCCGTTCGCCCAGGGCTCGGGCCTGGTCAACGTCACAAGCGCAATAGACTATGTGCTTGGCAGGGACGGCAGTTTCATTGTCTACAACAACAGCACCTACGGAAATGTCCGGGACGTGCTGGGGCCGGCGATAGGCTCGCTCAACTCGTCCTCCTTTGGGCTCAAGGCCTTTGGCATCGGGGGCAGCCCGCTTCCTGAAACCCCGTGGTTTGCAGGGAGGCTTTACCCGGGGGAGAGGACCACGGCGCAGTTCACCGTTGACAACCCGGGTGCCAATGCCATTGACGTTGAGGTTGCTGCCCAGAAAATCTCGCTTGAAAAGGTCTCGCAATACAACGGGACCACGCAACCCCGGCTGCAGGATCCCACGCTGAAAAAGGCGGGGGTGTACAGGCCAGACTATGTGTCGCTTGAGCAGGTGTCAAACCACACAAGCCTGCTATCGTACTTTCAGAGGTCCGACCCCATCCCGCACGACGCATCGATGCTTGTGCTGGACCTCACCTTCCCCTTTTCGGAATTTCTAAACGAGTCGTCAAAGATGTATGGCGACAGCATAAGGATCTCCTCGCTATACCTGTATGACTGGGACAGGCACAACGGCACCCAGCCAGTCTACCGGGACCTTGCCCTTGTAAACAGGGGAGGGTCGTGGGGGACGGTCCAGGAGGTGAGGGTGTCGCACCCCGATTCGAGGTTTAGCAGCGAGCCGCTTGTCGGCGTATACCCGGTACCCACGTGGTTCTCATACTGGTCTGGCGACACCAAGAAGAACGCCACCGCCATGGCCTACAACATTACTGCAAGCTACTACAAGAAGGCGCCCTGGAGCCAGATATGGGTTGACTCCGCAAGCGTCCGCGTGGCGCCGCACGGCAAGGCGCAGGTCCCGGTGACGCTCGTAGTACCGGACAATGCGCTTCCCGGCGTATACCAGGGCTTTGTCTCCTTCAGCTCCGGCGGGCATGCGGTAAACGCCCCGGTCTCCTATGTGGTGCTAAAAAAACTCCAGCCAAAGGACCTGCCCACGGTAATCCAGGGGTCCTATGGCAGCGCGATATTTGGAAACGGGTACGTGGGGGGAGGGTTTGACATGTCAAACCGGTACAACGCAGGCGACTGGAGGCAGTACTACTTTGACGTCACGGACAAGACAATCAACACGGCCACAATGATATTTTCGTGGAAGGATCCCGGAACGGACCTGTCGGTCTTTGTGGTCGATCCCAAGGGGAACATAGTGCAGGCAAGCTCGCCGCCCGGAATCCTCGGACAGTTCCAGGGGTGGCCAAGCGGGGACTGGCTCGGGCCTAGCACGCCCTTCAGCGAGGGCGGGGGATTTTACCCGGTGAAAAACAGGGACGCAACCTCTGAGGAGGTGTACGCCCCAATCAACCAGACCGGGGTCTACTCGGTGCTGGTGCACACCACGCTGTTCGGGGGGGACTCGGTGTCCGAACCCCTAACGATGTTTGCCAAGTTCTCGACGATACTGCCAAGCGAGACCCCGCCTGCCATAACCCTAAATGTACCTGAATTCATCAACGGGACATACAAGATAAGGCCCGTCATAACGGGACACGACATCCAGGAAGAGACCTACTCGCTTGACTCGCTTGCCCCGCGGGCCGTCGGCAACTCGACGTTTCCAAACGCCACCATGGGGCTTGCTGAGGGCCCCCACACCCTTGAGATAACGGCGTCAGACGCGGTGGGACACACGGCGTCCGGGGTGGCGTCCTTTACCGTGGACGACACGGCCCCGTCTGTCGTGTTCGAGTCGCCCTCCAACGGCTCGGAGGTATCCGGTACAATCAGCGTCAAGGTGCAGGTCAGCGACCCCAACCTTCCCTCGAGCGGCTGGCTCGAGCTGAGGGCGGGAAGCATGGTGGTACGGGACAATTCCACCCTCCAGATTGACACGCGCACCCTTCCAAACGGACCCTACACAATAGAGGCGGTGGCAAGGGACATGGCGGGAAACGTGGCAATACGGGATGTCACGGTGGGCATTGACAACTCAAGTCCGGGACTTGGCGGGGCGGCCGGGCCGGTGCAGGGGGTGGGCACTGCAACAATCATAGAGATTGTCGCGGGAGTTGCGGCAGCCTCGGCAGTCTCGGCCCTTGTGCTGCGAAAGTTCAGGGTCCCTCCGAGGGCCTGACAGACCGCCGGCAAGCAGGACCGCGGGTGGAGAGGCATGCGTTTTTGAAATGGTGCAGGGACGTTTATTGGACAAGGATCCCTTGCGCTTCGCCACGAATGGATACCGGGAATTCTTTTTCCGCAGGCCGGGCCCGCGGGAAGGGGGCGGTTTTGTGACTTTTTCTCACCGATCTTGCTTTGGAACCGAGAAGGTTTATATGCAATTTTTCAGCCACGAAGCTTTGGATGTCTGAGCAAGATACTAGGGGTACAGTAACTAGGCGAGACTTCCTCAGACTTTTAGGCGCGGCAGGGGTCGCGACAACTTTTGCACCCTTTGTACCGTGGGGCCAGTTCATGCCCAACCCGTCAAACATCGTGCCGTCAAAGGTGCAGGTGACGCTACCGGACGGGACCATTGCCAATGTCAAGACCTTTCCGATGAACAGCTCCGAGGTTATCACATACCCGGCCAGCGGCGACCCGGTGCTTGACCAGGAGGCATTCAAAAAGTGGCAGTTCATCAGGCTCCCTGCGGAACTTGGCGGCAGCGCGCAGGATGTCAGCGCCTTCCGGGTTTATAGTATGGTATGTTTGCATTTATGGTGTTTATGGAAATACTGGCCGCAGGATGGCAGGAAGAGGGGAGAGTGCCCGTGCCACGGAAGCATGTACAATCCGCTTACCGGGAAGGCATTTGCAGGGCCCGCATCGCTCCAGGCCCCTCCCTCAAACGTCCTTGCGACGCTCTATCTCGAGGCCGACGACAAGGGAGATCTCTGGATAAAGCCTGCAGTATGGAACGTCAACGAGAATGGAATAGTGGGATATGGTCGCCTCCTTAAAACGTAGAAACGGTTTCGTGGATTTCTGCTACTGGATCTGGGATGGCCTTGAGAGGACAGTCTTCATAGGCACCAAGTTTTCGTTCCCTGCAAGGTTTGTGAGCCCGTTTGGGTTCCTTGGGATGCTGACCTTTGTAGTGTTCATCATACTTGGGGTTTCGGGTGCACTGCTAATGTTCTACTACGAGCCGATACTTGACAGGGCCTGGGACAGCGTCGCAAAGATAAACAACGTAGTCCCGTACGGCTTTATGATACGTAACATACATTATCATGCGTCAAATGCAATGGTGCTGCTTGCGGTACTGCACATGTACTACCAGTACTTTAGCGGAAGGTACAAGATTCGAAACGAGATAATCTGGGTGACCGGAGTCGTCTTGGGTACCGTGACCATCCTTGAGGCGTTTACGGGATACGACATTATATTTAGCGAGCGCGCCGAGCTTGCAATCAGTATTGCCGCGTCGCTTACAAACTCCATGCCTGTGGTGGGACCGACCATACGCGACGCGATGTTCGGCTCGGGATTTGCCGACTTTATACTGAGGTTTTATACGCTGCACGTCTTCATCCTGCCAATAGTGATGCTGGGCCTTATGGCGGTGCACCTTCCGAGGTTCCTCGTCTTCGACGTGCCCATGGTCATGGCGATTGGTGGGGCAATCATGATAACTGGAGGGCTATTCCCGGTGGACCTTGGTTCCAAGTTCCAGCCCACCGTCCCGCCCGGCATCACGGTGCCCGAGTGGTACCTTACGGGGATTTACGCGTTCCTCCGGACGATGTACGACAAGTTCGTGACGGGAGTGCTCTGGCCCGCCCTGTTTATCGTAGCGATAGCCATGACCCCGTTCATAGACAGGTACAAGAAGTTCTCCTGGAAGGACAGGCCCATAATAACGGCCTTTGGAATCACGGGCATTACCCAGGTCATGGTGACCACCTACTGGGGATTCTACATTACGCCTGACGTGTCAAAGCCGCTCGTTGCAAGGCTGGTCATTGACCCTGTGTTCTTCTATACTATAATGCTCCTGCTAGTCCCAATTGGGTTCGGGTTCTCATACATGATGATACACCTTGCCAAGGAGGCAGAGAGGAAGGCAAAGCTTGCAGCCTCCAAGGGACCGCACAAGGTTGCGGGAATCAGCTTTACGGGCAAGTGGATAAACTGGCTCATCATCGCGCTTCTCATATTCCAGGTCTACATCAACATCGCGGCATACAATGCGGCCCTTTCAGGAATGAAGAACTTCTCGCTATTCCTCGTAGGGCTTGGCCTCATGGTGTTTGCCGGCCTGTTCCACCTCTACAGGCACGGGCTGAACGAGGCAAAGAAGGTGCCACAGCCCCCGCCCCAGCAGGAGGAGCCCCCCAAGGCGCTTGAGAGCCCCCAGTCCCCTGCAGCAGTGCCGCCAAAGGCGGACTCGGGAGCGCCATCGCCGCCGCCCCAGCCCCAGGTAGCCCCGGAGATAAAGGCGGGACTTGGGGATGCCAAGGATCCGGTAGTGGGCAAGTTTGATCTCAAGGGACCGTAGGATCCTGGCAAACCGCGCTATAACTTTATAAAACTCCAAAAAAACATCACGAGGGTTGAGCGTCCCTGCCACAAGCCATGCTTATGGAATCGCATTGATAGCGGTACTGGTGGGGTCGGCAGTCGGAATCGCGTACTACCAGATGTACTTCATTCCGGAATTCAACGCCAAGCCGATAATCCCGGACAAGATACTGCATCCGGGAGACACGACCAAGATATCGATAATCCCGGGCGCTGAAAACCCGCAGCAGCAGCAGAACTTTGTTCCAAAGAAGATAGAGTCGCAGCTGGGAGTGGACAACCTCGTCATATGGAAGAACACGAGCGACTCGGCTGCGCACACCGTCACTCCTGACAAGCCGTTCAAGGACCTTTACAGCGGAGACTTTGGGTCAAACGGGGTAATCCTGCCCGGAAAGACATACCAGTTCCTCTTCACGCAGGAGGCTAAGATTACATACCACTGCGACCCGCACCCGTGGATGAAGGGCGAGATTGACGTGGTGCACGGCGCACTGACATCCTAGGTATTTTCCTGGTTGGGGACTAGCCTTGCAAACAGGATGTCGCTTTCTATCTCCTTATGCTCCTGTATTATCGATGCCCTGAACTTGACGTCGTGGGGGCCGGAGGGGTCGAACTCTATCGAGGCGGTAAACTCGGCCGAGTTTTGCGGCATGTCGTTCCTGTTTATGAAAAGCCTTGAGACGTTCTGCGTTATGGGCTTGGCGTTGTAGGACCTGTAAACGACAAGCTGGTTGGAGTCAAGTATCTGGGTGTTCACTACCACCCCGTCGTACCTGCCGGGATAGTTGACCTTGATTTTTGCCTTGATGGTCTCGTGTGGCCTGATGTCCGTGCTCTCAAGTACCAGCTCTATGTCTTTCACAGTGTGGGTCTTTCCGCACGGCGATAATAAATCGTGCCATCCCGGCATCAATAGTTTCGGACCGAGGGAAACAGAGTGGATGACGCGAGGGCCTGCACGGGGAGGTGCGGGTGTCTACATTGTAAGACAATGAGTACGCGCTGATTTTATCTCATCATGTGCAAGGTTTATCATGGAAAATAAGAGATCACGCGCCGGGACGGTCGCGTTGGCGGCATTCGGGCTCTTCCTGATGGGGTCTGTTGCAGCAGCAGGCCTCGTTCCGGTGCTTCCTGAGGCATTTGCGCAGGGCACCGCACAGCCTGCCGTTTCATACAACGGCCCGCAGGTCCCAAAGGCATCATTCCAGAGTGAAAACGGGATCCCGCTCGGACCTCCGTACGGCCATGTGGCTGTATGGCAGGATGAAAAGGCAGTAGCGGTGACCGTTGCATTTGCAGGGCTTGGTGTCGGAGTCATGACGGGGCTCTGCCTGGTACGCGGCAGGGGCCTGCCTGTATTGAAGCTGTAGCCGCCAGGCACAGCATCCACCTTTTTGTAGTTTGCAGTGTTCAAGGGTAAGGCCTGCAATTCTTTTGCCCTGCTATGGCTCGGCTTGGGAAATTTTACGCGCATCGCCGCCAGGCCGAAAAGAAAACAACGGGCCCGAAGGGCTTCGATCCCTTGACCACTGGATTAGAAGTCCAGCACTCTATCCATGCTGAGCTACAGGCCCAAGTGCCCTCTAGCTCGGCGTTATTTATTTCTGCAAGATTGCTTTTCCTTTTGTAAATATGCCGACAAACATCCGCAGTCAGGTCTGACACGGTCAGTTCCTTACTTGTAGCTGCTCTCTGAATATGGCTTGATGATGTGGGGAGCTTGCTCATCTCTTGCGCCCCGTATGGTTTGTCCTCCGTCTCTCACGCTGCAGGATTCTTGTCAGCCCTTTATTGGATCCTTCATCAATCCAAACTTGGATAGCTGCCTGTATGCAAGAAACACCACAAGTGCGATTATCAAGAAATTAATCACATTTGAGATAAGATCTCCGTATGAAAACGTGGACTTGCCTACCGTAAATTCAACTTTGTTTAGGTCCCCCACGTTTGGTGTGAGCAGTCCGATAAATGGAGTGATGAGGTCGTTTACAAACGCGCTGATAAGTTTGGAGGCCGCCTGGCCGATGACAAATGCGATAGCAAGTCCGATTACTGAAAACTTTTCCAAAAAATCCGTGAATTCCGCAATAAACGATTTTTTGGCCGGCGGATTCTCGGACATGCTGTTCGGTAAGCCGCGATCTATAACATGTGGCTGGTCAAAATTATTTCCCTCTTTACTTTCGGGTCTTTATGATTTCTGAACTTTGGCAAAAATGGAATCTTGCCAGTTCGCATGAAATGGTGCTGGTGTAGTGAAACCTTAGGATTGAAATCCGTGGTTTGAAATGGTCCTTGTCGCATAAGACATTCCGGTGCGCAAATCCACAGGGGCTTTACCCTGTGAAGGTTTTGCCATTGTAGTTTTTGCATCCCATCCAAGGACCGGCAGGGCGATGTATCCACTAATCAGTATCGTGTGCTTGGCTGAAGGAATGCCGATGCGTTCCAACAAATGAGAACCATTATTAGTCTTACATGTGAATATACCCAACAATTGCCACATCGGGACACCGTTAGAGAAATTCTTGAGACAATGCCGGAGATGGTGGGGGTCTTGGATGAGGACGGTAAGATTGTTGAATGCAACCATCATCTTGTGCAGAACACCGGGTATGAGAGAAACGAACTGATAGGCATCATAGGGCCGGTGGAGTTGGTTGCAGAGAGGGACAGGGAAAGGGCAATGCGGGAATTTGAGAAGGTAAAAACAAACGAGATAAACCTGAACGTTCCAATCCTGCTGAAGAGAAAGAACGGCTCGGTCTTTCCAACCATCTGGAGCGGGTCAATACTGCGAAACGGGGAGGACAGCATCTCGGGATATATAGTAACGGGGAAGGACCTCTCGGGAATCTACGAGTCAAACGAAAAGTGGCTAAGGCTGCAGCAGGAGCTGGACCGGGAAAAGATGGAGGTGATGGGAAAGACGGAGATGTCAGAGCCCCAAACGACAGCCAAGTATGACGAACTCAGGAAAACCTGCAAGCTCCTCTCTAAAATGGAGGAAAAATACAGGAATCTATACGAGTATCTGCCCGATCTTGTCCGTTCTAGTTCTGACAACGGTACAATCCTTGACTGCAACGCCAATTACGCAAAAACGCTAGGATATACAAAGGACGAGGTGATTGGCAAGTCCGTCTTTGACCATACATCGGAGAGGAGCATCAGGGAACTGGCAAACGGGATGGAGGAATGGAAAAAGACGGGCAGGATCCTAGTCCAGACAATATGGCTGAGAAGGAAGGACGGCCTTGAATTTCCGGCGCTTCTCAGCGGCACCAACCTGTATGATGACAGGGGGATGGTGGTAGGAAGGACGGTTTCGCTGAAGGACATGACAGAGATCTACGCTGCCAAGGAGGAACTTGAGACAGAGATGGTAAAAAGGCTCATGACAATAGGACAGCTTACCTCAAGGCTAACGCACGACATTAGGAACCCGCTTACAATAATCCACAATGCCTCGGAGATGCTGAAGACCAGAAACCAAGGGATGAATGAGAGCGAGATCCGGCCCCTTTTTGAAATGATAGACAAGTCGATCTCACGGATATCATACCAGATTGACGACATACTGAATTTTGTCAGGTCCACCGAAATAAAAAAAGAGCATTGCTCGCTCCTGGAAATCCTGGACTCGACCCTTGCCAAAATCAGGCTGCCTCACAATGTAAAGGTCAGCCTGCCCGAAGGTGACCTGGAGGTGTACTGCGACAAGGTAAAGCTTGAGGTAATCTTCGAAAACCTGATAGACAATGCAATCCAGGCAATT
Source organism: Nitrososphaerota archaeon (assembly GCA_021325615.1). Taxonomy (GTDB): domain Archaea; phylum Thermoproteota; class Nitrososphaeria; order Nitrososphaerales; family Nitrosopumilaceae; genus Nitrosotalea. The sequence continues at coordinate 182,282 of JAJPGU010000010.1, forward strand.
GATGCCAACAACGGTACCATCACGATTAAAACCGAAAGCCAGGCAGGCTATGACATGGTGGAAATCTCAGACTCCGGGCCAGGGATACCACCCGGCATGCTTGCCCAAATTTTTGAGCCCCTGTTTACGACAAAACGGTCTGGTACCGGGCTTGGACTTGCAACATGCAAAAACCTGGCAGAGCAGCACGGATGGACGATCGGGGTGAGGCTGCCCTCCACGTTCATAATCAGGATGCCTCACTGGAAATAAAAAAAGGCGCCGCTCATTCCGGCATGCGGGTCTGCCGCAGTCATCTGTACCCGTCTTCTATGAAAATGCACCCATATCGAGATATGTAATTGAGGACGGTGAACCTTGTTGTCGCTACTGGAAGGTATGAACCACTGGCAGGCGCGGGCGCTGCCGGTACTTGCACTTGCCCTGCTTTCCGTCGGGGCTGTGGCAAGCAGCGCGTTTGCCGCAACTCCGACGGGTGAGCCGACCGGCCTTGTGGCAACGGCGGTTACTCCCTTTGAGGTGCGCCTAAACTGGACGGCCCCTGTCCCCGGCGGGGGAGATGAAATTACGGGATACGAGATTGAGAGGGCAAATGGAAGCCTCGGCTCCGGGCCTTTTCTCAACTCCACCGACAGGCTTTACTTTTCATACGGAAACAGGACAACCTTTACAGACTCGGGCCTTGCGCCTGGCACCACGTACAACTACTCGGTCTTTGCCCTGCTTTCAAGCCCCCGGTCGGGCCCTGCATCAGCAAGCACCCCTCTTGACCCTCCCGGCGCGCCGACCGGGCTCACTGCAAAACCCACCACATTTTCAAGGATGGCACTTGGCTGGAATCCTCCCCCTTCCAACGGCGGCTCGCCAGTCACGGGATATGAGGTAGAGCGCGCCCAGGGCGACCTGTCATTCGGAACGTTCTCAAACTCTACCGGCATAGACTTTCTTTCCACCGGCAACGCGACGTCCTTTACGGACTCGGGGCTGCAGCCAAGCACCACTTACAACTATACCGTATTTGCGGAGAACAGGGCAGGCTCGGGCCCGCCCTCTGTACCGTCCAACGGGACCACCCTTGAGGAGCTTTCCGTGACTGTCCAGTCCGACAACCTGACGGGATCCGCGGTAGGGGGAATGCCGGTCGAGCTTGAAAACTACAGGGGCGCGGCAATCAACTCGGGACACACGCCTGTAACGTTCCACGTAAGCTACGGGGAAAGGTACGCCGTCGTGGCCGGGAATCTTGGCACCAACGGGTTTGAACACTGGGATGACGGGACAACAAACGCAACAAGGACCATTACGCCAAATGCCAACATGACAATTACTGCATACTATGGGCCTGCAAACCTACCGCCGTTCAGCATTGCGTCCTTCCTAAAGACCGGGTCGCCGTCATACCAGCAGGACTCGCAAATGCTCATCGGTGACATGGAAGGAGGAGACTATATCATCATCCACGGAAACGAGACCCAGTTCCCGACAACGCTTCAGGAGGCAAGGAACGCCAGCCTGCTTGTCCGGCCCGGCGTGAACGTGGTGCCTGCCGCGATGTACACAAGGATTGCAGATATCACAAGCCAGGTGCCTGCCTGGCCCAAGGGCCTGGGCCTTGTCTTTTATGACTATGAGAACGGTACGGGATTCTCGCCCGAGTTTACATCAAACGAGACCAAGTCGATAGGATACTTTGACGAGGCCGAGAACGCGGTCCGGCAGTACAATGCAAACACGGGGGGCAATGCCAGGCTCATGGTAGCCCCATCGTACAGCGAGCTGAGGGCTGCCAACTGGGACTGGGGGCTTGCCGCGAAGCACATGGACATGATAGACGTCCAGTTCGGCGGGTACACGGAATCGCCAAACCTGTTCAAGTATGCCCCGCAGGTCTACTCGCAGATAAGGCAGGAGTCTCCTGGCACGCAGGAGTTCATCGAGCTATCGCTCATGCCAAACAGGGGAACCCCGCAGATAACATCATCTGACATTTACCAGCTGGACGCCGACGCCGTAGGAGGCTTCCTGCCGTGGTACGACCAGGCAAGCACCGCCCAGTCGGCCACTCTCATGCAGTTCCTTGACCTGCTTCCGCGAAGCGCGCCCCCTCCTCCTGCAAACCTCACGGTGTCAGGGCCGGCGCCGTCCCAGGCCAGCCTGACGTGGTCTGCGCCGTCCGGCAACGTGCTTGACATCAGCGGCTACAAGGTTGAAAGGGTGCGGGAGGGGGACACCGCGTGGTCCGTCCTGTCATGGGACACGGCGTCAAATGCCACGTCATTCTCGGACTCGGGCCTTGCACCGGCAAGCACCTACACCTACAGGGTTTCGGCGATAAACACAATGGGGACGGGCCCATCTTCGGGCAATGCAACGTATACCACTCCGGGGGCGGCTGCGGCACCGGGGGCACCGACGGGCCTTGCTGCCAAGGCAACGACTTTTTCGAGGATTAAACTGGGCTGGTCCCCGCCTGCAGACAACGGGGGGTCGCCCATCACGGGCTATGAGATTGAGAGGGCAATGGGTGATCTCTCCTTTGGCGCGTTTTCCAACTCGACTGGCGCACTCTTCTTCTCGTTTGGCAACGCGACAAGCTTTGTTGACTCGGGGCTTGCACCCAACACCACATACAACTATACGGTATTTGCGGAAAACAAGGCGGGGTCAGGCCCGCCTTCCGCACCTGCCTCTGCAACGACCCCTCCGGAGGTCTCAATAACGGTGGTCTCAAGGAACTCGACGGGAGCAGAGATTACGGGGATTCCGGTACGGCTTGAATCGTCTGCCGGGACCGTCATCAACTCGGGCCACACGACAGCTACGTTCCACGTCACCGAGGGCGGAAGGTACAACGTCGTGGCCGAAAACTATGGGAACTATTCCTTCAGCCACTGGGACGACGGGACTACAAACGCGACAAGGCCTGTCGCGGCCGCTGCCAGCATGACCCTTACCGCGTTCTATAACTGATAATGGGGAAGGCTTGACACGTGTCCAATTCGAGTCCTTAGGTTTGGATATCCGACCTGCTGTGTGCTATGAAATACCGCACGAGGTGTTCTGTGACTTTGGGGGCATCTCGGCCAAGCACGAAAAAATCCTGGTCATGCTCAAAACTTATCGAGGCGTATATGTTTTCAGGCTCCCCTTCGTTTTGCGTACCTGTATCCGGATTTCCGCAGTCTTCCTTGCATATTTTCCTACGTCACGTTCGAACCTGTCTCCTACTTTCTTGGGCGGAGGACTGGGAAACTCTCGCCCAGGCCTTCTGCCTGCTGCAATGTCTGTCATATCATCCAAGGCCCCGCGTCCTATTTTAAATTACAAACTAACTCATCCCGAAGACGGACAGCTTTGTTGAAACCATGGCGTTTGTAGGAAATGTGGTACAGCCGCACACGTCCTTGCTGTAAACAGCGTCTCCCTGGTAGGCGGTAGTGGCATTATAATCCCAAGCAATCGAAGCGCTCGGCTCTGGAGACGCCGTGACCGAGTGAATCGGATTCATAACATATGCTATGAGAAATGTAGCGAGGGCAGAACCAATTAGATAGTACTTCGAATCTTTCATTTCTTTTTTGAAGCTCATGATACCGTACACTCCGCGCCTATGCTTAGGGGCTGCTCAGCACTTGGATGTACTAAAAACACTGTACTTGGATTCGGCACGAAAACCTGAAAAAACAATCTAGAATCGTTGATGAATGGGCATGCCGCAGTATTTCCCGGTCTTCACCCGGGTCTAGCATGAGATCATGGAAGCTGCGGAAATCCGGGGATCTGCGGAAAGCCCGGAACCTGGGGAAACGGCGGCGCCTGGGGGAAGGGCGGCATGGAGACCGGTGCCTGAGGTGCCGGGGGCGCGGGAGGGGGCCTTGCCTCCAGCGTTACCGGGACGGAAATCGTCTTGCCGTCCCGGTAAATGCCCAGGGTCATCTTGTCGCCCACCGACTTGAAGTCGTCCTGGTATGCCGTGATATCATAGACTGACCTTATTGGGTGGCCGTCCACAGACACTATGATGTCGCCGCCGTGCGGGATGCCGTCCTGGTCGTCAGAGGCGGCAACAAGGCCTGCCTTGGCGGCGGAACTGTTGGCCTCGACCGTTTCCACCACGACGCCCCTCGTGTCGCGGGGCAGCCCGTTTGCAAGCGCAATGTCCCGGGACAGGTTCCTTCCCTCAATCCCAAGCCAGGGATGCTGGTAGGTACCGTTCTTTATCAGGACGGGAATGATCCTTGCTATCTGGTTTGACGGTATGGCATACCCTATTCCTGCAAAATCACCCGTGTCGGTCCTTATTGCCGTGTTCATTCCTATGACCTGGCCTTCCATGTTGAGGAGCGGTCCGCCCGAGTTGCCGGGGTTGATGGCAGCGCTTGTCTGGATGACATCAGGTATGGCAAAGACTCCGGTCTCTTCATCGGTAAGGGACCTTCCAAGCTGGGAGATGATGCCGTTTGTCATCGAGTCCTCAAGGCCAAACGGGTTGCCGATTGCAACCACATACTGGCCAACCTCGAGCTGGGAGGAGTTGCCAAGCTGCAGCGGGACAAGTTTCTCGCCTGCAAAGTCCTCAAGCTGGACAACTGCCATGTCGTTGTACGGGTCGGTGCCCACCACCTTGGCGTCATACGTGTTGCCGTCGGTAAGGGTGACGTAAACCGTCTTGTCCTGCCCTACGACATGCGCGTTTGTCACAATGTGGCCCGCGCTGTCATAGACAAATCCCGAGCCGAGCATCGTGGTGTTCTGGTCGGACTCTTTTCCGTTTATGATTACAATATTGGAGGGGTCGGCAGCCGTGCTGGTTATCTTGACCACCGAGTCCTCTGTCTTCTTGAACAAGTCCACATAGTCGGGGGCGCCCTGGTCGTAGGCTGCAGCGGCAGGAATAGGGAAATGGCCTGCGGGAGCAAGTGCCGCCCCTGCGAGGGAGGAAATTATTATGATTCCAAGAAAAAGGGCGCAAATCCTTACTGCATGCATTGCGGTACCTGTTCCCCGCAAAGGATTGGAAAAAAAGGCGGTGGCACGGATCAGACCAATTAGCAGTATGCCTTGGGGGGAGAATCTGGTACAAAATCGCATCTTGCCTCTGCCACCGGTCATACGATGTTTCACCTTTGTATTTTATTTTTGAGGAACAATCCTCGAAATAAAAAAACTGGTATTCCGTTCTGGAACAAGGCCTCATTTAGGAGAGTGTACCACACGGGACCCCGTCCATGGCAGGCCTCAAGACGCCAGGCAGGGCGGCATTTTACCACGTTTTCTTGTTTAGTTCCCTTTCCAACTTGAAGAGGAACTGCTGTGAGTATCCGGCATAGGGCCCGAAATGCTCCACTATCCTTTCGTGCAGCAGGGAATACTTTTTTTCGGTAAGCGACTTGCCGGGTACGCTTTTGGAAATCTTGGGGTAGTACTTGTCCAATATCCTCTTGGTCCACCTGTCTATGGGGAAGGATTCCATCTTCTCAAGGGAGAAGAGCAGGATGCAGTCTGCAATCTTGCTGCCAATCCCGGGGACTGCCCTGAGCGCCTCGACTGACGACTGATAGTCTGCAGTGGCAAGGAAGGCAAAATCCACCCTCCCCGAGTCTGCCGCGCGCGCAGCCTCCCTCACGTACTTTGCCCTGAATCCAAGGCCGCATGCGAGAAGGTCGGCTGCCGAGGCGCGGGCCAGCCTGCCGGGGCTTGGGAAGGTAAAAAACTGGCGGCCTCCATGCTCTGCCTTTGCCCCGAACCTTGCGCAGATCCTCCTGAGGCTGCTCCTTATGTTCTGGATGGAAGAGTTTGAGGAGCAGATAAACGAGACGTAGCACTGGAAGGGGTCCTGCCTTGCAAGCCTCAGGCCGGGAAACTTTCTTGCCGCCCTTGCTACCAGCGCGTCCCTTCCAATCTCTGAAAGGATTGCGGGCATGTCATCGTCCAGCCTGAAAAAGCGCCGTGCATGCCTCTTGTCTGAAACTATCTTGAAGGGCTCCGATACGACGATGAGCTCGCTGCCGTCGACGCCAAGCCACGTGTCGCCAAGTTTTTCCCACAGGAATACCTGGCCGCTGTTGATTGTATGTTCAAGGTTTACGGTCTCGGTGCCCTGCATGTCATACGGTGACTACTTCGCCTGCCTCCGGGGCATGGGCGTCAAAGCCAAACTTTTCGTGAATCTCTTCTGCAAACTTTGTGCATGACTCGTTGTCTCCGTGTATGGTGAGCACCTTGGGGTTTCCCTGGATCTTTTTCATCATCTCAAAAAGCGAGGTCCTGTCGGCGTGGCCTGAGAACTCGAACTGCCTTACCTCGGACTCGGCCTTGAGCTCCTTCCCGCGTATGCTTACCTTTCCTGTCTCGAGCAGCTTTCGTCCGGGGGTTCCCTCGCCCTGGTATGACACGAGGGCGATTCCATTCCTCTTGTCCAGCGCCAGGTTCTGGAGGTAGAATACCGCGGAGCCGCCAACAAGCATTCCGGCAGGCGATATTATGACGGCAGGCTCGCCCAGCATCTTCCTCCTCTCGCTCTCGCCCCTCACCCACACTGCGTGGTTGACCGAGTCGGCAAACACCTTTGCGTCGCGGAGGTATTCGGGATACCTGAGCATAATCTCGTTCACCTTGATGGCCATCCCGTCCATGATGACCTTGTGCTTGAAGCCTGCGTTCTTGAGGACAACTGCAATCTCCTGCGACCGCTCGACGGAGAACGCAGGCACAAAGAGCGTCCCCTTCCTGTCAAGCACCTCGTAGGCAAACTCTACAAACTTACGCTCCGACTCCCTCCTGTCCATCTGGTCGGTCTGGGAATAGGTGCTCTCTGTTATCAGCATGTCTATCTCGCCAAGGTCCAAGTCTGCCTCCCTCAACATCCGGGAGCCCCTTGGGTTGATGTCGCCGGTGTAGAACAGCTTCTTGCCCTGCGACTCGACTATAACCGATGCCCCGCCCAGCACATGGCCAGACTCGCGGAGCTCAAACGACGCGTTTCCGCGGGTTATCTTTTCCTTGTAGCCTATCTCCTTTGCATGCAGCATCATCTTTGAGACCTCGGCCTGGGCATACGGGAGGCCTTCCTTCTCGAGCCTGACCATGTCCTCTATCAATAATCGTGAAAGGTCAAAGGTGGGTGGCGTGGCATAGACGTCTGTGCTGCCGTGGGAAAAGAGCGACGGCATGTTGCCCGAGTGGTCCAGATGGGCATGCGTGATTATCGCGGCGTTTATCTCCTGCGGGGAGACCTTCATGGGGTAGCTTGGCTCCCTTCCAAGCTCCACGCCATAGTCGAGGAGGAAGCTGACCCCGTCGCAATTTACCTGGAATGCGGATCTTCCCACTTCCCTTGCCGCGCCCAAAACTTTAACCTGCAAGAATTGAAAATTTTTCTGGAGCACCTTTAAACGTTTAGCGGCGGGGGAGGGCCGACCCTCTATCCCGTCTGTTTAATTTACAAAAGACTTAATTACACGGACCAAAATTGATCAGAACATGGGTAGAACCTTTGAACAATGGTGGAGTACTATCCCAAAAGATCTTCGAGACAAAGTCCGAAGAGGCGATGAGGGAAACAAACCATTATTGAATCAGATAA
>JAJPGU010000002.1 GCA_021325615.1 Nitrososphaerota archaeon
AAATGGGTCCACAGGGATTCGAACCCTGGATCTTCGCCGTGTAAGGGCGACGTCATAACCAACTGGACTATGAACCCAGTTAGGCTCGATTTGAAATGAATATAAGTTTTAAATTGCCTGGAAACCCACACGCTATTTTCACGTGCATGAAACATCCTATTGCAGTTATAACTGGCACGAGTCCTTTTGTGAAACGAGATGAGAGATATAGTTTTCTTCACAAGCCCCATCGGCCTTGGGCATGCCACCCGCGACGCGGCAATATCACACTACCTTGATGGCCTGTCAAGAAAGTTCGTGACAGGAGCCGGGGCATACAGGCTCTTTTCGGAGTACCGTTTCGAGGCAGAGGACCTCCTGCATCCTCCTCCCTTCAAGATAGAAAACGGCAAGCTCCAGAGCCCCCTGAGGTGGCTTGTCACATACATGCCCTACTACAGGCAGACAAAGGGGATCTCAGCAGGGGTGCTCGCAAGGGAGCAGCCCCGCCTCGTGGTGTCAGACGAGGACTTTGGGTCGCTTGTATCGGCACAGAAAAAAAAGTTCAGGACAGTCCTTGTCACCGACATCCTTGAGACCAGGTTTGCAAGGGGAGCAGGCGCGGCGATAGAGCGCCTGATGAACCGGGGCATGAGGGGCATCATATCCAAGTGCGACCTTGTCATCGTGCCGGAAAACGGCGATTCCTCCGGGAATATAGCAAGGGTTGGGCCGATTGTCAGGGAGCCATCGGGGACGCGCGAGCAGATGAGGGAAAAATACGGGTTTGTAAAAAAGACCGTGATTGTAAGCACGGGCGGCACGGCCCTTGGCAGGTTCCTCTTTAAGAAAATCATAGATGTGTTTGACAGGGGCAACATTGGTGCGGACCTTGTGCTGGTATCCGGGCCGACCCTGAGCATGCCCCAGGCACGGTACAGGGACCTTGGGTTTGCAAGCAACATGCACGAGGTGGTATGTGCGGCCGATCTCGTGGTATCGCTTGCAGGCAAGTCAACCATCGACGAGTGTGCCCACTTTGGAACGCCTGGAATATTCATACCTATCAAGGGGCATTTTGAGCAGGAGGAGAACGCGCGCGAGGTCGGATACTCCTTTGACGACCTGCCAAGGCTTGGGGAACTCGTCATTAAAAAATTGGAAGAGAGAAGGGATCCGAGGCCGTTTGGCGGCGCCAAGGAGGCGGCAGACATGATAAGGAAGCTTGTCTAGTTGTTCTTCTGAAAGTCTATGCAGCCGGTTATCTCCCTGCAAAACTCCTCGTTGTGAACGAGCCCGACGTCTGGGAGGTACTGCAGAATGTGGTTCGTATTCCTGTCCTTGAAGAGCTCCCCGTTTTCGATGCTCATGCAGAGCACCCTCCGATCTTGTCCATGGGCACAGTTGGCCAAATTTTGCTATTAAGGGATGCGTACAATTCATCCGGATGCGTGCTGCCGTTTGTCCGCCGTGTTCCAGCGTGCCGCCAGCCCGGCATCCCCGCTGCAAGACTTGGCGGCAAGCATCGTACAACACCTGCCCTTTCCCATCTTCACCTCACGGCACGCCGCCATGCACCATGAAGCCTGACGGGGCACCACCCAAACTTTATAGAAGGTGTGGCAAGATGTACACAAGTTTTGCAGAATCTCATTGTAGCCAAGTTTGGGGGCAGCGCGGTAGGAGTGGACGGCACTTTGATTCCCACCATCATCAAGAGGATAAACGAGTTGAGGCAGGGGGCAAAGGTTGTTGCAGTTTTCTCGGCCCCGCTTACGATTTACGAGGGGAAGCAGCGGTCCCTTACCGACATTGCAATCATGCTTGGGCAAAAGGCCGAGGGAGGCCATAGCGTAGGGGTCGACGACCTGCGCAAGCCCTACCTTAAGATACTTGAGCTTGTGGACGCGCAGCACAGGGACCAGTGCAGGGAAACCATCGAGGAATTCCTTGGGAAGGCCCAGGGCTCGCTTGCAGAGGCCGCCGTAAAAAGGGAGTTTGCAAACGAGACCCGGGCAAGGGTGCTTGCATACTCGGGCGAGATCCTCATGTCAAACGTCATGGCCTATGTGATGCAGAGCTCCGGAATACGTGCCGAGGCCGTACCCTTTGACCGCTGGCCCATCATCACCGACAAGAACATCGAGTCGGCAAACTTCCTTGCGGCCCAGTCCGCGCAGAACCTCGGGGGGCTGGAGTCTCTGCTTGAGGCAAACGACGTCGTATCAATGGGCGGCTTTATAGGAAAGACCTCCGACGGGGTCGAGACTACATACGAGCGGGGCGGCTCGGACAGGAGTGCGGCAGACCTAGGCATACTCTTGAGCAAAAAGTACGGGACCAAGATTGACTTTGAGAAGGACAGCGCCGTACTTTCTGCAGACCCTAGGGTGGTAAAGGACGAGCTGGAATACATCACGCATCTCTCCTACAACGAGGCCCGCATTGCCGGAATGTTCGGCATGAAGATACTTGACCCGATTGCAATAAAGGAGATCGTAGAAAACGGCGTGGACATGCCCATAATCATTACAGACATGGGAAAACCCGACAGGATTACGACAATAGAGCGCAGCCCTGCCGCAAGGAACGGCCACCCGCTGAAGATTGTAACTGGCAAGAAGAACTGCGCCATACTCCGCATGGAGAGCAGGTCTGCAGAAGACCTCTTCGAGTCTCTCGAGAGGGACAGGAGGTACAGCGAGTTTGTGGTCCTCTCGCCGTTCACAAAGGACGACATCGAGTTTACAAGGATACTTTTCCTCGACGGGGATTATGTCAAGCGCAACGAGAGGTACGTGCTTGCCTTCGATCCGCTTGCCTCCATTACCTACAACAGGGGCGTCATCACCCTCATTGGGGACGAGATGTGGCGTGTCCAGCAGATAGCGTCAAAGGCAAGCTCAAGGATAGGCGAGGCCGGCCTGAACATACTCAACATGGACGCCCAGGAGGAGACATCCAGGATAATCATAGTGACGGAGGACAGCGGGGACAGCATCGAGAGGGCCATCCGCGCGGTCCATGCCGAACGATCAAAAATAAAATTTGTCTAGGTTTGCTGGAAACCCTAGTGCGACCTTTTGCGCTTTCTTCGCGCGGCCCTCTGGTCTGCTGGACGCATGTGCTTTCCTTTCTTTCTTGCAACCATCCTATTGTAGACCGGGGGCGGGACGTATTGTATCTTCCTCTTTGAAATCTTGGAAAATCTTTTTGCATTGACTGCCTGCAGGTCTTTACCTGTAGGAAGTCAAAGTGGGTTTGTTCTTGGGCCATTATCTAGAATCAGCCCGGCGTTACCCAAAACACGCGCTAGTGTATATTCGGCAAGGATCTATTTAGACTTGATCTATATAGAACCGTTAGGCTGGGTGTGCGCCCCGTTCTAGGCATACGTTCCTATAGCCATAAGGGCAAGGGCCGCCCCGATGCACGCGTACCACTTGAGGTTGCGCCTGCTTGCAAACGCGTTCTTGGTTCCCATCTCCTCATCCTTTGTGGCAGACATGCGGGCCTTTCTCATCTCAAAGCCGTTGCCTGCAAGTCCTATGACAAGGAGTGCTGCGGCGCCGGCCTGGAATGCAGGGTTCATGAGATATGTTTGGGCAGACGGCATTTAAAGAAATCACAAGGCGCACGGCTTTAAATTACCAATATTTCATTTCAGTCCTATGAAGGAGCAGGGAAGGATATGGATGAACGGCAAGCTTGTTCCGTTTGGCAGCGCCAAGGTCCATGTGCTTACACATGCGCTCCACTACTCCACTGCAGTCTTTGAGGGGATAAGGTGCTACAAGACCACAAAGGGATCGGCAATATTCCGCCTCCCCGAGCACGTGAACAGGCTGTTCAAGTCTGCCAAGATTTACTCGATGAAGATTCCATTTTCAAGGGCCGAGATTTCAGAAGGAATAATCAAGACAGTCCGCGCAAGCGGCCTCAAGGAATGCTACATCAGGCCCATTGCATACTACGGCTACGGCACCATGGGGCTCACCCCCACGCCAAACAAGGTGGCAGTTGCCATCGCCTGTTGGGAGTGGAACGCCGGAGAGTCAAGCGCCGGAAAGGTGCGCGGCGCCAGGTGCAAGGTATCCAGCTGGCTCAGGATTGATTCAAGGTCGCAGCCGATGCAGGCCAAGGCCGCCTCGAACTATGCAAACGCCGCGCTTGCAAGGGTGGAGGCCCTAAAGGACGGGTACGACGAGGCAATCATGCTAAACTACCACGGCAAGGTCTCAGAAGGGAGCGCCGAGAACATTTTCACCGTAATCAAGGGCGAGATAGCCACCCCGCCGCTCAACGCAGGCATACTTGACGGCATAACAAGGGACAGCGTCATCAAGATTGCAAGGTCCGAGGGGATGACCGTCGTGGAAAGGGAGATTGACAGGGACGAACTCTACCTGGCAGACGAGGTCTTCATGACCGGTACGGCGGCAGAGGTCAAGTCCGTTACGGAGGTTGACAACGTCCCTGTGGGCGACGGTAGGCCAGGCGAGGTCACCCGCAAACTCCAGGATCTCTTCTACGAGGCCTCAAGGGGCAGGGACGAGAGGTTTTCCGACTGGCTGGTACCCATTTAGGGCTGAAAGCTTCAATTATGTCGTCGAGGTACTTGGTAGCATGGTGCTCCCCATAGTAGACCAGCACAAGCCCAAGTGCTTCCTTTGCAGCGGTTCCTTTGAGAACATCGAGGAGCTCCGGAAGCACCAGGAAAGAGACCACAAGGATTTTGCCGAGTTCCACAAGGACCGCGGCCCCGCACCGGGGGATGTTGCGGTATTCTGAGGGACTGCTCCGGGCCCGAGGCGGCCCCAATCTGCTGGTTCTGCAAGAAGGGGAGACATTCGGAGTGCATGGTGAAGATTCCCACGGACGCAAAATCCGAGGGGCCGCACGACTGCACCTTTGACACAAAGCTTGTCGACTGCCAGTGCGCACACTAGGCGGCATTTTGGCCCATTTCGTGGAGCAGCAGGGCAGGCATGGCAGGATCATCTGTAAATAGCTGCAAAACAATTACGGCACAATGACTTCATTTTCATCACCACGGCCGGGGCCTACATCGAGATATGTGGCATCGGCCGCACTGGCAATACTTGTGGCCACCTTTGGGTTTTCGGCACATCTGCCTGCGCTTGCAGCCTCCGACCCTGGCGTGATACACCACCGCGAAGGGCTTGCCGGGTGGCAGGAAAAGCAGGGCGGCGGGACATGTCCAAGCCAGGGCTTTCTCCGCGGACCCGGCGTCGGGGGACAGAAGCTTGTCCTAAACGTCAGCTGGATAGGCAAGAACGACGAGGACTCGGGCCTCTACGGATACTGGGCGCTTGACCATTTCACTGAGAACCTGAAGGTCTGGTCCCTCCCGAACGGGACATACTATGCGGAAAAGGCCTACGACGGCGTGTTCATAACACCGCAGGGAGCCGTCAGTCCTGGCTCGACCTCCGGTCCGCCAACAGGCCTTGTAGAGAACGTCACGTCGTATGGAAAGATATCAGGGGGCTACGTGGGCACGTTTTCCGGTACATTTGAACCCGGCACGCAGAGGACTTACGGATTCATCGGCACGTTTGACTACGGGGGCACGCTCCACGACGTACTTCTCCAGTCATATGGAAACGGCCAGGTTGGAGACAGGCATGCGTACGACTGGGAGTCGGCATACTTTACCGGAGGTTCTCAGCTAAACGAGGGCCACTGGGGTTGGTCGTATGAGCTTGATCCCATCTTCCAGGGTTCAAGTTCGGTGAACCAGTGGTGCAACTACAACACTGCCGACGGCGGAAACTCTGGGGACATTTTCTCGCCATAGGCGGTCTTCCCCCCATCTTTATTTTTAGTCAGCATGATTCCTGCATTTGGAGTGATGGCAACATGCAAGATATCCCGTACTGCGGATCCGCCTTGTCTGTTTGCTCGGGACGAGCAGGGGTTAATCTAATTCCTGCGCCAAATAGGTTGCCATGGAAAAGGGCCTTACTGCAGTCGTGGTGGACGACAACAAGGATACCGTGAGGTTCTTTTCGGAGTTTTTGGAAATCAAGGGGATTACGGTGGCTGCCTGCGGATACAACGGCAAGGACGCCCTGGACCTTTACACCAGCCTAAGGCCGGACATTGTCTTCATGGACGTGGCCATGCCGGAATACGACGGGTTTTACGGGCTAGGGGAGATAAAAAAGGCCGACAGGAATGCAAAGGTGGTCATGGTTACGGCCGACATAACCTCAAGCACCCACGAAAGGCTTCAGGACCTCGAGGCCTCGGCAATCATCTTCAAGCCGTTCAATATGGACAAGGTTATGGCAATAGTAAGCGAGTTGTGGTCCCAGGACAGCAAGCAAGAGATGCTGGTCGAGACAGGTTAGGCATTATCTCAGGTTATCCATAGTGCTGGCTTTCATGCAGGCGTGACGGCCACGGTGTTTGAGTCGGAATTCGACTGCATATCAAGCCCTCCTGAAATATCCATGTCCTCTGCTGCCTTTTTTTGCGAATGGAGCAGTATCTTTGAGGTGCTGGACGGGTTTTCCTCAACTATTATGAACATGTCGTTCCTTTCATACTTTATCTGGATGTTGGAAACCCTGCCGCGAAACAGCCTGGTTTTCTTGCCGTCCTTTGATATGGCAAAGTTCTCCACCAGAAGGATGCCGTCCTTTACAAGGGAGTTGATCTTCCTGTGGATGGTTGTGCGAGCTATGTTTGTTTCCTGCATTATCTCAAGCATCGATTTTGCGTTTTTTGAAGTGCTTCGGACAATCCTCATTGCCTGCTCGTCGTCCAGGAGGCCAAGGATCGTCCTGTAGAATCGTTCTTTGTCTTTCAATTTTGTCAGCTCTCTGACACCTTGGGAGCTGTTTTTCTTATAAGACGTTGTTTGTGCTTGTGCGACATACAGAATGGCATCGCGAGGCCATTTTGCATCTCCTTTACGGAGGCAGTCCTAGGCCTTCAACTTCGGCAGGCCTCGTTGTTGATGCAGGTCCAGACTCCCTGCGTGATCGTGGAACCTGAAAGGTTCGTGTCTAGTAGATTTGCGTTCCTAAAATCTACATTAAAGACCTGGGAGTTTGTCATGAGCGCGTTGCTGAGGTCGCCGCTTTCAAATTTTGTCCCGGAAAGGTGCGAATAGTCAAAGTTTGCATCCACCAGGTTCGAATAGGAAAAGTCCGTGCCAACAAGCGTGGAAAATGACAGGTTGTCGGCAGTAAGGTCGTCGTGCGAGAGGTTGGAGTCTGTCAGGTTGGCTCCAAAGAAACTTGTCCCGCCTATCTTGGCGTGCGAGATGTCCACGTTTCCTGCGTTTGCGTAAAAGAAATTCGTGTTGAAGAGCTTCGAGCCTTCCATGTTAGAGCCCGTAAGTACGGTATAACTCAGGGTTGCACCCGAAAGGTCTGTCCCCTCCAGATTGCAGTTGTCAAGCATTGCGGAGGAGAGGTCGGCATAGTTCATGCTGAGGTTTGACAGGTTCAGGTTGCTAAGTATCGCCCCGGACAGGACTGTCTTTGACATCTTCACGTTAGATAGTACCGCGCCTTCCAGGTTGGCGCCGTATAGCTTGGCGTCGGTAAGATCGACGTTTTCAAGATGGGCGTTTGTCAGGTCCGCCCCCGAAAGGTTCACCCCCTTTAGGCTTACCCCTGTAAAGTGGGCTCCCGAGAGGTTTATGTGCGACAGGTTCGAGCCGTCCAGCTTGACGTCTGAGAGGGCCTTTCCTGCAAACGGGCACTGCTCCCAGTTGACCTGGGGCTGCGGCGCAATGTAGCAGTTGGCAGGAAGCGACGAGGACATCAGTGCTGATGCGGAGTAACTTGAAAAATCTGCGATTAGGAACGACAATACCACGATTTCTGCAAGCAGCACTATTCTGGCCTTCA
Source organism: Nitrososphaerota archaeon (assembly GCA_021325615.1). GTDB lineage: Archaea > Thermoproteota > Nitrososphaeria > Nitrososphaerales > Nitrosopumilaceae > Nitrosotalea. The sequence continues at coordinate 7,869 of JAJPGU010000002.1, forward strand.
TTATCAAGAACACCTTAGAAAAAATTTAAGGAAATGTAAAAAATCATTTCTTGCCATTTCCGTTATTGTTAGGATTGCCGACACCTAGGTTTGCGTTCGACGCGGCATTTTGTACGGCCTGTTGGGCTGCTTGTTGAACTTGCTGGGCCTGCTGCTGGGCTTGTTGTTGTGCCTGTTGCTGGGCCTGCTGCTGTGATTGTTGTTGTGCCTGCTGTTGTGCCTGCTGCTGTGATTGTTGTTGTGCCTGCTGTTGTGCCTGCTGTTGGGCCTGCTGTTGGGCCTGCTGCTGGGCCTGCTGCTGTGATTGTTGTTGTGCCTGCTGTTGTGCCTGCTGCTGTGATTGTTGTTGTGCCTGCTGTTGGGCCTGCTGCTG
>JAJPGU010000014.1 GCA_021325615.1 Nitrososphaerota archaeon
CAGCATACGCGCATGTAAGTTCTAGCGGATATACTGGGAACAAGTACTTTGCAACCCGGGCAAGATTATCGTACCATCCTCCAAACAAGCAGTTCAAGGGTCAGGCAGCCGCTGGGGGCAGTACGACAACCTATGTTGCACCGGAGCCACCAAAGCCCAAGTCAACCTTCAGGACTACGCTTCCGGCCGGATTCAAGCATTAAAGGCGTCTAGAACTTCCTGTGCATGTCCTGCCGGTTTTACCTTTTCGAAAACCTTTAACACTTTTCCCTTTTCGTCCACCAGGAAAGTTGTCCTGTTTACACCCATGTATTCGCGTCCCATGAACTGTTTCTTTCCCCAGACGCCGAATTTCTTTGCCACATCCTTTTCCGTATCGGCAAGAAGGATGAACGGCACGCTCATTTTCTCACCGAATTTCTTGTGTGATTCCTCGTCGTCAGGGCTGATTCCTATTATCTCGATGCCCGCATTCTTGAATTTCCTGTAATCCCTTGCAAATTCGGCGGCCTCTGTCGTGCAACCGGGGGTAAAGTCTTTTGGATAAAAATAAACAACATATTTCCTGCCCTTGAGATCTGACTTTTTTACAGTCTTGCCTTCGGAATCCCTTAGTGCAAAATCAGGTACCGGTTCACCCTCGCCTAACATGATTGGAGAATAGAACACACGACTATTATTTTTTCTCACCATGTTTCGAATCTTTTATATTGTATTCCACTAGGGCAGAAGTCTGTAATGGTAAATCCGCGTGCTTGGTTTGCAGAATCAATAGGAACATTCTGCCTTGTTTTCTTTGGTCCTTTGGCCATAACTCTGTCTCTTGTGGTGTTTGGAAACGGAACCTTGAACCTAGAGTCATTGCTTGTGATAGCCTTCGCTCACGGTGCCGCAATTGGCCTTATGGTGTATGCATTTGGCCACGTATCCGGCGGACACTTTAATCCTGCAGTCACCCTTTCATTCCTTGCAACCCGAAGGATAAATGTCAAAGACGCAATTGGATATATCACCTTCCAGATTATTGCAGCGGTCGTTGCTTCTAGCGCACTAAAGGTCATCCTTCCCGCGAGCGAGAAGGTAAAGTATGGAGTCCAAACGGGCCCTAGTGCCTTGATAGGAAACAGCGCCACGGCGGGAGTAGCAGTAGAAATAATCCTTACCTTCTTCCTCGTGACCACGATATTCATGACGGTCTTGCATAAAAAAGCCGCCGTTGGCCTGTATGGGTTTGCCATCGGAGGGATGATTTTTCTTGATCACATAGTGGGCGTCCCACTTACCGGGGCCAGCATGAACCCGGCAAGGACCTTTGGTCCGGCACTGGTATCGGGGTATTGGGACTACCATTGGATTTACTGGGTAGGCCCAATAGTGGGAGGAGTAATCGCAGGCCTCATCATGAATTATGTATTCATTCAGAAATCCGAACAGGAAGCCTCTGCCTAGCTTAATCAATTTTGAAATGATTATAACGGGTTCGACTCAAAGTTTGCATGTGGACCCGTAGCACAGCTTGGATAGTGCGGTCGCTTGCGGAGCGACAGGTCGTGGGTTCGAGTCCCCCCGGGCCCGCCATTCTAGTGTTCTTTTTGCGGCCCGTCACGCATAACGGCACGATGAGAAACGGAGATACGGGAAGAGGACTTGATATGCATATGCGCGGAGCCAATCCATCTATTCGATGATGGAATAAGGGCAGAGGCAACAAAGGTTTCCTGTACAAGTACGTTAAGAAATCTGCGAGATTTGATATCTCCAGTTTCCGTTCTCTCACAATATGCCGGGAGGTTCAAAAGACTTGATTATCAATCCTGAAAATCGACTCGAGCCTTTAGAAGCTTCCAAGAAAAACTGAAGATACTGGAGACGTCAAGATAATGAAACAAAAGACATTCGTTCTACTAATGATATCAGTCGTAGTGCTAACCACGTGTGTAACGTATTCTGCAGAGGGTGCAGGAATTCCAAAAAGGGCAATTTCTTCATCTGGGAATTTTTCAAAGAGTGACCTTCCGCCTGTAGTGGCATATGGAGATCAATCAAATAGCTGGACTGCAAGTCAGACAATGACACTGTTAAATTCTTTTCTTAGTGGCACCCTGGGAGGTACGCCAAATTGGTCATCTGCCCAAACATTTCCAAGCCCATTGACAATAGGAACAAGCAACAGTGTTATTCTAAGTAACTCAGGTCTAGGAGCATCATACACATTCACTTTTCCAAGCTATGATAGCAAAATAATATCAACTGCACAGACATGCTCTACCGATCAAATTTTGAAATATGCCAGCAATTCAAGTTGGATATGTTCTACCCCCTCTGCTGCAGGAATTACATCCATCAATACTGACGCAACTGCTGCACAGCAAATTGGTGGCGCCACAGGAAACCTGACAGTTAGCAATGATACGGGTGGGATTCACAACATAAAGCTGGGCCCAAATGTTGTTGTGACTAGCGGATCTCAAACTTTATCCGGTAAAACATTATCATCTCCAACCCTCAGCGGTACGGCTTCGTCTCTTTCTGATGGAGGTACAAACATTGGAACGCCAAGTGTTCGTTTTGGCTCTATTTATGGTACAACAATAAATGGAACAACTGTTCGTGCCAACACTCTGAGTGCCTCTACTGGCAGTGCTATAACAGTCAGCTCGGCATCTACATTTTCTGCGGGTGCAAAAGTAAATGGATTTTCGACTACGCAAAGATCAATAACTGTGGCAGACTCTCCATATACTGCATCGTCAACCGATGATACAATATATGTCGATGATTCTGGCGGATCTGTGACAGTTAATTTACCAAGTGCGGTAGGCTTGGACGGCAAAATATTCACAATCAAGAAAACTTCAAGCTCGCTTAATACTGTGACAATAGCTGGTACATCTGGCCAGACAATAGACGGAGCTTCAAGTATTACATTGAACAATGCCCAGGAAAAAATTACAGTCCAAAGCAACAATGCCAATTGGTCTATCCTTACTCCTAGGGGAGATGATGTAGATTCCTTTAGAATAAGAGGAAGTACTGCAAACAGGTATTTTTCAAGCGCTGTGAGTCCATACTCTGATACAGTAGGTGGAACACCCTCTGCTACCCTACTAAGTGCATATCCATTCATTGTTTCAAAAACCATTAATGTTGATCGAATAGGCTTGGCCGTATCGACCTTACTTGCCGGTTCAACCTGTCGCGTTGGTATATACGCAGATTCGGGAAATACCGCCCCGAGTACTTTGGTTAGTGGATCAGATGCCGGAACACTTAACACGGCTTCTACTGGATTGAAAACAAATACAATCTCAGTAACTCTTCAGGCAAACAATCTATATTGGCTTGCTTATGAATGCAGTACCGCCGCTACGCTAAAACTAATGTATATACCATTAGGATACCAACCAAACATACTGGGCCTCGTGCCGACTGGTGCATCTGTAGCATCAGGCACTGGATATACTGCAACTAACACCTATGGAGCTTTACCCGCTTCATTTCCATCAGCCGGCCGTACAATAATATCTACAGCGCCTATAGAAATCGTAGTAAGATTAGCTAGCTAATATGTGGATTCTATCCCCGCAGAAAGATCACACAATAATTAGTTGACAAGTCTGACTTCTTTATGATGGATTGATGTGTTTTGTATTTCTGTCGGGAACGGTAGAGAATTCAGCCCATCGCGGAAGATGATCGGTAAGTTTGAATTTCAATTTTGGATCATCGACATATATGGCGCCCGTGAAATCAATGGTTCCTCCCTGCTTGAATTCAATTGTCGAACCAGGATGCTGATGGCCCATTTGATCATAATGCTTCGTCTTATCAAGGTGCGAGCTGGCTGACAACAAAGGTCACGGCCGTTCCCTCGAAGGGGGAGGGGGATACAACCTGGACATTTACAATTGCCAGAAAGGCAATGGCAAGCATGAGGAAAAGAAACATCACAACTAGCGAAATGTGGGACTCGGTAAGCGGCTGTGCCTGCTGCCTCATGCCCTTTTACCCGCCTGCAGCCTTATACGCACACAGGGCCAATACCAAAGATGATAATCAGACATGGGAAGCATCTCCGGGTCTTATGTACCTCCAGCCCGAATCTAGATGATAATGAACAAAACCATCCCGGCTCTTGCAACAGTTGCACTGCTTGTGACGGTATTTGGCGGCAACAGCCTTGCGGCATACGGTTCATACGGTACATGGTACACCCCAACCTTCGGCGGGGGACAGTACCATTATGCGGACGGCCTTGTTATAAACGGCAAGGCATTTGACATATCGGGATATTCGCAGAAAATCGAGATGCAGAACCTTACCGTAGGCGCGCCATCCAACGTCACACTCAAAATATTTGACAACGCAGGATCCTACTCGTTAAGAACAGCGGCAATCTTTCTCAACATCCGGGGACCAACATCGTCTGTGGCAAACAGCGACACATGGATCCAGTATGATCTTTCAGGAAAGACGATCATAGAGGATCCCCATCACTTCATAGACAGCGCCAAAGGTAGCGTCAGTTATTCCGGAAAATTGGCACTCGTCGAATTCGTAATAACGCCAAAATCAGACATGAAGCCGTCTGACATGATTGTCAGCTCAACCTACTCTAGGTCCTCCACGGGGTACTCGCTTGTGGAGAATGCTGTCTCCTTTACTGGCAAGCCAGGGGCAGACCCATCCCAAGTCAACGCAGGCTATCTTCACGAACATTGTACCGCGACATACCCGTGCCAGCAGGTGTGCGGGGATCACATTTGCAAACCTGGCGAGAAGCCCAAAACGAAGCCCTAGTCCATGGGAAGACAAAGGTTCCGGCAAGGCGGCTCGTCACCCCTAAGTTTTTTCCATCCATGTTACACGCGTGTTGTATTTTGTCGCCAACGATGGCCGTTCCATCCTGCAAATTCCACACTAGGCCACAGTCCGGTATAGTCGCCATGCCCACATACTGGTGCGACAAGCCTGGCCGAGGAACTGACCTTACGTGGATTTGGTCCCGCGACACCAAGAATCTCGGGGGTCGGCTCACCCCCCTTTTATAGAGGGAACGCCTATCATATGCAATGATGGAATGGGGCCTGGCGATGGTGATTGAAAAAAATCCTTGTCGTGGATGACGAGCCGGATATCACATCCTCTATAAAGGCCGGACTTGGCAGTGCCGGGTTCGAGGTAGACACTTACAATGACCCCGAGCTTGCACTATCCGAGTTTACCCAAGGCAAGTATGATCTTGCAATCATTGATTTTAGGATGCCGGAGATGAACGGGTTTGACCTGTACCGGGGAATAAAACTGATGGATGGAAAGATAAAGATATTCTTCCTTTCCGCGTTTGAAATGTACCACTGAGAATTCAACAAAATGTTTCCTGAATGGGAGGTGGACAGCATCCTCAAGAAGCCGGTGGGAATGGGTGATCTTGTAGCGCGCATCAATTCTGAGATCGATCCATGATGGATAGGAACTGCACCACTTGAGGGCCTGCAAAAAATGGAAAATAAATTCATAATTAAATTATGGATTCAACTCACCAACGATTTTAATAGTACAATCACATAGAATATTCATGAAGTATCGAAGTAGGTCCGACATAATTGCCAGCATCCTTGAAACCACAAAACAGGGGGCGACCAAGACAAGAATAATGTACCAGTCATACCTCTCCTATTCTCAGGTTGTAAGTTACGTAAAATTTCTGCAGGAAAACGAACTCATCCGTTATGAAGAGGGCAAACAGGTGTTCAGGACTACGGAAAAGGGATACAAGCTGCTGAATCTGTCAAATGAAATAAGCGATATCATGGAGACCAGCCACGGGCCGGAGCACCTCCGTTAGAAACTGGGCAGACATGGCGGCTGAAAGGTTACTATCCGAGAATGATTTCAAATCCCTCCTGCGTGCCAAGTGTGTGGAAATGATACGGGAGGAGGAGAGAGAAATCATCGCCTTGGAACAGTACAAAAGGGGCACGTCATTCCCGTTTGAGTTTTACAACGAGGCCGTAAGGGAATCCGAGTCCACAATTTCTGCAGTCAAGGAACTCTACAGGAGAGTCTCGGGCGAGGATCTGCCGTATGAGAGACCCTGATAGGCTTGTCCTCTGAACCGACTTGAAAAAATGTACCCTTGTTCAGTTGCGCTTTTTATATTGCATTTTTCTATATTGTGATGATAAAAAACACAGGCCACAGTGAGATGGAATGGCAAATCCGAGAAATGGGGATGCGGGCCTCTGAGCAAACACAAAGAATCCTGTGAATTTGCAAGGGCGAAGGGAGATGCGCCGCTCGCAAAAACAAGTCCAGATGCAGAAAATGTATTGATCTAAAGTAACGATACTGCGTATCCGTTTTCTAGTTTATTATGCGCATATTCAGATAAAGTTACCACTGAATCAATAGTTGTGCGGAGAAAAACTCTAGGATCTCCATCTGCGGGCGGGGGTTGATTTTTGAAAAGGTTTCCAAATTCCCTCTTGCTGGGATCCATACTGGTTGTATTCATGGTTGCATCGCTTTCTACCGTTGGCAATGCCAGTGCAGAGGGCACAATCACAAAGACCAAGTCAGGTCTTGTCAATTCCGACCCGATGACAACAGGAAACATGACGGAATGGGCATTTTCAGGCACCGCCTCCATCCATAACTATTATGAAGATTCCCAGGGCCTGCACCTCGGCGTCCAGTCACCCCAAAGCGGACAGTGGGTCAACTATTATGCCACAAACGTCCAGCGAAACGCCTTTCTATACCATGCCCAAGTCAACAACCCGTACAATGACGTGCCAGACGGTGTCTTTGACGTCGGGCTGTATGTAGAGGGCTCGAACTACACCCCGTATGTAAGCTGCGAGACATATTCTGACGGCACGGGATACTATTGGATAGTGGGGCAATCAAGCAACGCGGGGGCAAGCTACAACATCCTGTACAGCTCGCCCGTAAGCAGCATGCCGCATACGCAGGACTGCACCATAATAACAAACGGCAACAACTATCTCAAGGTATACATCGGCGGCAAGGCCGTGTACTCGAGTTCCTCCCTGAGTCTTGGCATGCCTACCCCGCTAATCCCTTATTTTCAGGACGATTCGTCATCATCAAGTGCAATGCATTATGCAATTTTTTCCAACTATTACGCCACAAGTGGCGAGAAGATCAAGGTAACGAACAATCCTGCTAACGCCGCAACGGTAAGCCTAGTAAACTCCTCGGGGCAGGTGCTGGCAAGCTCAGCAGTTTCCTCAGGTACGGCGGAACTGGATGTGGGCAGTTACATCTTCCCACTTTCCGCCACCATCAACGTGTACGACGCAAACAACAATGTCCTAGCCTCAAGCCCGGAAACAATATACGGAGGAGACGAGTTTTCCGTAAGCTCGTCAGGGACGGCCTCCCCACCCCAGCCGCCAACAGGCCTATCGGCAACTGCCGTCTCGGACTCGCAGATCGCTCTTGGGTGGTCCGCCCCCTCAAACAACGGGGGTTCGCCGATAACAGGATATGAAATAGAGAGGTCGGCCGATTCTGGCTCTACATGGTCCCAGGTCGTTGCAAACACCGGCAACAACTCCACGTCCTTTTCAGACGGAGGACTCGCACCGGGGACGACATACACGTACAGGGTTTCTGCGATAAACTCCGCGGGGACAAGCGGACCTTCAAACAGCGCGTCTGCTGCCACCGCCAGTCCTAACGGGGGAATATCAATGGGCGGCGTACAGTCCACCTCTGGCACGCTGTCGTCCTCACCCTACCAACTGACAGTGCCAAGCTTTAGCATAGGATCGGGCCCTGACCGCCTCCTCCTTGTCGGGATAAGTGCAAACAATAACAATGTGGCATCGGTAACATATGGGGGAATACCGCTGCGACAAGCCGCCTCTTCCTTTTACAACAACGATGCAGAATTCTGGTACCTCAAGGATCCAAACGGCACCGGAAATGTGGTCGTGACAATGGCCGGAGCAACTTCCGCCGTGGCGGGGGCGTACGCATTTTCCGGGGTAAACCAGACAGACCCGATACCCGGACACGTGGTGGGGCACAGCACCGCCAACAGCAGTCCCTCGATAACCATAACCACTGCATATCAAAACAGCTGGGTTGTGGACCTGCCATCCATCTACGGGGGAGTGACGCTTTCCAGCCCGACATGTACTCCTAGATGGGATGCCAACATCCCAAATGCCGTAACGGGATCTTCCAGTACTGATGTGGTGTCGTCTGCAGGGGCTGCCACATGCAAGTGGACCGCTAGCGGAGGCGGAGACCAGTGGGATGACATCGCATTGGAATTAAGGCCGGATTCTGGACAGACCCAGGCCCCGACGGTTCCGGGCTCGCCTACAGGTCTTGCTGCAACCATGATCTCGTCCTCGGAAATAGACCTGGCATGGACAGCCCCGTCTAATGACGGCGGTTCCGCCATTGCGGGATATATGGTTGAAAGGTCTGCCAACGGAGGCTCCTCGTGGTCCACGGTGGCAGCAGACACCGGGACTGGCACAACCGCATATCAGGACAAGGGGCTCCTGCCTGCGACTGCCTACACATACAGAGTATCGGCAATAAACGCGGTTGGTACCGGCATACCGTCAACTCCCGCGTCAGCCACGACAGGCCCGGACGACATTAGTCTTGCAAAACACGGCCTTATCATATCCGATTCGCTGGAAAACGAGACAGAGACACAACAGCAGCTTCAGGCAAACCATGGATACTGGATATACGGGGGGGACGCGCCAAATGAAAATGCGCCATACGACTTTTTCAGGGATGCGAAGGGGCTTCACATGGGAGTAAAAGCGCCTCAGGACGGGACATGGGCAGGATACTACGCAGAAAGCCAGAACACCACGGGCCTACTTTTCCACGCCATTGTGACGACGCCACTGAGCACCGTGTCCAACACCACAAACCCTGAATGGTACGAGAATGGACTTTACGTGCAAAGGGCCGCACTGCCCGTCAATTATGTGACATGTTTCTCCATCTCAGGAGCTTGGGGAATACAATGGGTGGTTGCATCTGTTACGGGCAATGACCAACAGGCCGTCAACGAGACGGCCCTCTGGGTGGACAACAGCACAAGCCAGCCCACCACGCGCGACTGCACCATAATCACCAACGGGACCAACTACCTGAAGGTGTACCTTGACGGCAA
>JAJPGU010000011.1 GCA_021325615.1 Nitrososphaerota archaeon
ACTGCTTCCCAAGGGCTCTCGCACCTTAGTAGCACAGTAGCGACATTGGGTTTGACTTCCGGGTTCGGAATGGGACCGGGTCGGACCCCAACGCTATGGCCGGCTTGTTAATTCACCAAATAATGATCTGTATTAATCTTGCTTGATAGAGATATAAATTAAGGAAAACGTGATTAGCCATGACCCACCGAGTCGCCGTTCTTGACAAGGAAGCCTGCCAGCCAAAAAAATGCGGCCTTGAATGCATCAAGTACTGCCCCGTCAACAAGTCGGGGGCAGACTGCATAATAATGAACCAGGAGATAGGCAAGGCCCAGATCGACGAGAACATCTGCAACGGGTGCGGCATCTGCGTCAAGGTTTGCCCCTTTGATGCCATAACAATTGTAAATCTTGCAGAGGAGTTGAAGACGGACAAGATCCACCAGTACGGGGTCAACTCGTTTAGGCTGTATCGCATACCCACCCTGAAGAAGGGCCAGGTGATGGGGCTTCTTGGACGAAACGGGATAGGAAAGAGTACTGTAGTCGGCATACTATCCGGGAGCCTCAAGCCTAACCTGGGCAGATACGAGTCCCCTCCCGAGTGGAGCGAGATCCTGAAGCATTTTCATGGAACCGAGCTTAAGATGCATTTTGAGAAGATTGCGAACAAGGACCTGAAGGCATCCATAAAACCACAGCAGGTTTACAACCTTGCCAAGGTGTTTGATGGCACAGCGAAGGATCTCCTCGAAAAATATGACGAACGGAACAAGATTCCCGAACTTGTTCATGATCTAGGCCTGCAAAATGCCCTCGATACTAGGCTTCCAGATTTGAGCGGGGGTGAACTTCAAAGGATCGCGGTCGCGGTAGCCGCCTCAAAGGAATCTGATTTCTACTTTTTTGACGAGCCCTCCTCATACAACGATGTCTTCCAGCGGATGGGGGTTGCAAGGGTTATCCAAAACCTTGCCAAGATAGGAAAAAGCGTCATGGTAGTGGAACACGACCTCACCCTACTAGATTATCTTAGCGACTTTATCGAGATCATCTACGGCGAGCCTGCCGCCTATGGAATAGTTGCCAACGTCCTGTCTACCAAGGTCGGGATAAACGTCTTTTTGGACGGATACCTGCCCAACGAGAATGTAAGATTCAGGGACGCGGCGTTCAGGTTCGATGCATCCACCTCCTCGGACGAGTTTGTCATGACAGAAAACATCATAGAGTATCCATCCCTTGCAAAGAAATATGCCAACTTTTCACTGACTGTGGACGCAGGCAGAGTGCGAAAAAGCGAGGTACTCGGCATCGTGGGCGCAAATGCTCTAGGCAAGACAACAATGATGAAGATGATTGCAAGCGCCGAAACGCCGGATTCTGGCACTATCGATACCAAGATCAAGATTGCCTACAAGCCACAGTACCTTTCAAACGACTACGACGTTGAGGTAATCTCACTGTTGGAAAAGGCAAACAACGGTGGGCTGGAGGGGACTACCGAGGAGGAGGTAATACTCAACCCCATGAAGATAAGAAAACTCTACAACAAGTCGGTCAGGAACCTATCAGGGGGTGAGCTCCAGAAGGTGGCGATTGCTGCCTGCCTCCTGCAAAAGGTTGACCTTTACGCCCTTGACGAGCCATCGGCCTTCCTTGATGTCGAGGACAGGATTGCCATGGCAAAGTTGATCCAGAGGTTTGTGCGCTCCTATGGCAAGTCGGCAATAATAATCGATCACGACATACAGCTAATGGATCTGATTTCAGACTCGCTTGTCATATTCCATGGAAACCCGGGAAGGGAGGGCCATGCCACCGCCCCCATGCCAAAGGCGGACGGCATGAACCAGTTCCTCAAGTCACTTGACATCACCTACCGCAGGGACGAGACTAGCATGAGGCCCAGGGTCAACAAGTCGGAAAGCAGGCTGGACAGGGAACAGAAACAGACAGGACATTACTACTACAGAAATTGACCAAGATGCTAAAGCAGGCAATGGCAAGCATATTGACCCCAGAGGAAACTGAGGAGCTTTACGGTGCATTTGACCAGATAGGTACCAAGATCATATTGAGGATTCCAGACTCGCTTCTTCACAAAAGGAAGATTATCGGAGAGGTCCTTCTTTCAAAGGTAAAGACCGCCGATTCCATCTTTTACCAGTCGTCACCGGTGGCAGGCGACTACCGCATAAGGCAGCTGGAACTCCTTGCTGGCAAGGAGGGGACGGTGACAGAGTACAAAGAACATGGATGCAGGTTCAAAGTCGATATAGAAAAGACATTCTTCTCCCCCAGGCTATCAACCGAACGCCTAAGAATAGCCGATCATGTAGGCGAAGGCGAGACGATAATCAACATGTTTGGCGGCGTCGGAATGTTTTCCATCGTGGCGGCAAAGAAGAAGAGATGCCATGTCTACAACATAGACATTAACCCCGATGCGGCGAGACTTTGTACTGAGAATGTTTCTATGAACAAACTCAAGGGTACAGTTGAATCAATAGAGGGGGATGCGTCGGATGTAATAGACAAGAGGCTTTCAGGCGCAGGGGACAGGGTGTTGATGCTGCTTCCCGAGCGGTCTGATGAGTTTCTGGAGTCTGCGATAAAGAGCCTGAAGCAGAAGGGGATCCTGCACTACTACTGCCATGTACATTCCGACAAAAAGAGCCAAGTTGGGGCGGTTGCCACGGATCATTTCAACTCGGTCATAGGAGTGAAGGCAGAGGTGCTGGAGGCAAAGTTGGTGAGGCCCGTGGGACCTAGGTTTTATCAGGCAGTCGTAGACGCCGCGATAACAAAGTAGCTATTTTTTGTCGTCCGATATGAAGGAGGGCGGCGGCGGTCTGGAGGTGGCCATGTTATACCCAATCCACGAGATCACTCCAAGGATCCCCCCAACTGCCATAAGGACTGAGAGCTGGAGGACTATGGGGCTCCACTCTGACAACATTAGAAGGTAGGCATATACGAAAAAGCCCCCTATTGACAATACAAAAATCATAATGCCAACGGTGCGACGCTTTGTCATATCGCTAAACACTTTTCCAGACTTATTTATTTCAAGCTAGTAAGAGAACTCGATTGCCATTAGATAGGCATCCTCACCGTCTCTATAGTACGCCTTTAGCCTCTGCTTTGCCCCAAAGCCCAGTTTTTCATACAGCCTTATTGCCTCGGTATTGCTGCACCTTACCTCAAGGTAGAGCTCATCGGCTTTTTTCAGTTTCACGCCCGCTATGGACTCCTCTACAAGGGCCCGGCCAATTCCCTTTTGCCTATATTCAGGCAGGACTGCCACAGAGACCACGTGCCCTTTCTTAACAAACCCGAGTTTTTTAAAGTTAGAAAATCCGTACTCGATTTTGCACATTATGTATCCTACAAGCCTTTTTTCAACCTCTGCCACGATGAACGCCTCCGGCAACTCTGCTAGGAGGCTTTCATAAAAATAATCAGAATAATGTTCTGGTAGAGTTTTGAGATTTATCTCCATTACAGGAATGATGTCGGATGGATCACACCTTCTGATTATACAGTTGCCAATCTCCCGTAGTGCCACTTGCATTACCAGAATACTGGAATTATTAATTATATAACTTTAAAGAAAATAAAGGAATTAATGTAATTGGGTTTCATTAATACCGTTTGAGCATCCCTACGACGGATGAGGTCATTAACATCGTTTCAGGTTTTTTTGCCATAAGGGGAATTAACCAGACTTTGAATTGTCTCGAAATTCAGATAGACGATAATTACCTCGCCGCAAAGTTCAAGGATATGGCCCAGAAGATGGAGGAAATGAACCTCATTGCAAGGCTTGAAAAGAATTCACGGGGAACCTTCGTTTTGGTTTACAGGTTCAGGCCGCCATCTCCAAAACGGGCCTGGATTCCCAGGGTACTTTTTGGTGGCACTATTGTCACGGTGCTTGTAGACGGATACTACCGCGCCGTTGCAACCAACTCCATCGCAAAGGTCGGGGATCCGATGTACATTGCCATCCTCTACACCGTCTCTCTCATGGGAATCCTTGGCATACATGAGCTAGGCCACATCATTGCCTCAAAGAAACACGGGCTCAAGATAAGCTGGCCTTACTTTATCCCAGGAATCCCCATAATTGGATTCATCCCCACGTTTGGTGCCTTGATTATGTCACGAGGCCTAATCATAAACAAGAACATCCTTTTCGACGTTGGCATATCAGGGCCCATTGCAGGGCTCATCGTTGCAGTAATTGTCTCGGCATACGGTGCATCGACGTCACCGCTTGTTCCAGATGCCATGGTGCATGACCTCACCAAGACTCAGGGACTTGTCGAGGTACATTCTAGCATTCTAATGGACGCAACCATCGCGCTAGAGGGAAAGCACATCCCGGGCAAAGAGATAATCATGACCCCCGTTCTGCTTGCAGCATGGTTTGGATTCCTCATCACATTCCTGAACCTGCTTCCAGCCTGGCAGCTTGACGGTGGCCACGTCGCACGATCCACATTTGGCATAAAATGGCACAGGATCCTGACCTATGCGAGCATAGGCGTGCTTGCCGCAACTGGTTATTTCATAATGGCGGTGTTTGTGCTGGCCTTCAGCATGAAAAGCATGGATGTAAAGCCGCTTGACGATCTATCCCCTCTCTCTCCTGTCAGAAGGAAAATGTTCCCCCTAGTCATGGCCCTCGCATTCCTTTGCGCCCCGCTGCCTTTTTCGATACTACCTCAGTAGGACACGGGCACCGTCTGAAACTATCACGGCTTTCTGCCTTTCCCCATAGGTTTTCAGGACGTAGTCTAGGGATTCCTTTGTTCCGCCAAACGGCATCATCCCGAGCTTGTCCTTGGTGTAAAAGTTAGGAAGAACGGAGACAATTCCTATCTTGAATTGCTTCTGCAACTCGGTCAGAAAAAGGAGATTTTCCATTCCGTCTAGATATTTCGCTGGGCTCTTCAGCCTGTCAAGTGTCATCCTTCCCTCTACAAACTGGTGGAGGGCGTCTGAACCCAGGCCGTTCTTGCATTCCGCCAGCAGTATCGCAAACCCCTCCTCCTTTACCGCTCCGGCTGTGTTCCATAGCGCGGAAAGCGACTTGTCGAGGGTTTCGTTGCTTGACTCCTTGCCTGTGCTTACAAACAATACTCTGTGTTTTCCTATCTCATTTGTTGCAGACGACAAGAGGGACTTGGAAATAGAAATCGTTGATGACGGGTGACCCGAGGCAATATCAACCACCCCGGAAGAATTTGCAGCCACCTCCAGAGCCGAGATCTCAAATCCATCGGTGAATTTTTTTGCGACCTCCGTTGCCTGCACCTCCTCGCCAGGATGAGGCAGGCTTCCATTTCTCTTCTCATATGCCTCGAGCATCTGCTCCCTTCCGAATTTTCGAAGCAGTTTTGTCGAGACGGTATCAAATCCGAACAGGCCGTCAAACCCGGCCTCGCCTACAAACATGAGGTTGGTATTTGTTAGCTGCGTGTTATCAAACTCAGATACCGTTATCGACGGGTCGGAAAACATGTTCTTGGCAAGATGCAGGTTAGACCTTTCCACAAGGATCTTAGGTTTTGTGATGGCTTTCTGTTCGCAGGCTGCAAGAAGCGAGGAAACCACGCTGTGGACGGCCCTTGTGGACTCTAAGATCACGATCTCCGTCGGTTTTGTGAGATCCACGGTCTCTAGCTTTGAAGCAATTTCGGGGCCGCTCAGAGTTTTCCCTGAGGAGATCACCTCCCTCTCGAGGTTTTCTGCCTTTATATCTAGAACAACTTCCGTTGGCCCGTAGCTGAGCCAAATCTCTGGCATACAATACCGATGGGACAGTTAAAATAAATCTAGTTCAGTAAATTTTCCTGTGGATTTTGTCAAAGAATTTGCAATATTTTTGCAGGAGACCGGCGCGATAAAATTTGGAAACTTCAAACTGTCCAGCGGAAAGGAGAGCGCCTATTATGTCGATCTCAGGATTGTGCCAAGCTTCCCTCACCAGTTCCGAAGGATGATAAAGCACCTTCAAGGCGACATTTCCGAAAAAGTTGGGCTTGACAGCTTTGACTTTATTGCCTCCGTTCCTACCTCGGGACTAGTGATCGCCTCCGCCCTTGCCATCGAAACAGTCAAGCCTCTTGCATACATCAGGCAGAAACCCAAGGAATACGGAACATCTAGCCTAATCGAGGGAAAGATGCGCGAAGGCTCCAAAGTCCTTCTTGTAGATGATGTCGGGACAACAGGCCAGTCCATCATAAAGGCAGTCAGGGCCCTAAAGGAAGCCAAGATGTCAGTTGTCGATGCGTTTGTCGTAATCAACAGGCTCGAGGGCGCCTCAGAGGCCCTAGCTGCCGATGGGGTGAGGCTGCACGAGGTTACCGACGTGATGAAGATTTCAAGTGCCCTATATGGAGAAGGAATGCTGGATGAAGGCACCTTTGACCGCATAAAGAAGCAGATGGCTGCACCTTAGACTTCAGCCTAGCTTTCGTAAATCATGAGTTCTTTTTCCTCAAGGAGCGTGTGAAGGTTGTGCACGGCCCTGTAGACCTCGGATTCTTTTTTTGCACCGGTACAGACCAGCTTTCCGGACGCAAAAAGGAGAATCACGGTCTTTGGGTCTAGCATCCTATGGATTAGTCCCGGGAACTGTTCCGGCTCGTACATGCTTCTTGGCAGCCCTCTTGCAGCCTGTTCTAGGTGTATCTTCCCTCCCAAGCTTGCGGAGGCCACGATGTTCTGAATTACTATCACCGCGTCCTTTTTTATCTTGATGCCGCCCTTTCTCAGCTTCTGAACAACGCTTTGCACTGCCTTTATCGATTGGTCCTCTGATTTTGCGCCGGTGCAGACCATTTTTCCTGAGCTGAAAATCAGCGTGGCAGTCTTTGGAGATTTTAGTCTGAAGACGAGCCCCGGAAACTGGTCAGGGTGGTACTCGACGTCTGGAAAAGTCTGAGTAATTACGTTAAGGTCGATTCTTTGATCAACCGATGCCGAAGCCACAACATTTTCAATGCTGACAATGGGCTTGGTCTGGGGCATCCTGCTGCTTATATATGTGCTTTATATATACTCTGTAACGTTTCATGTTGATGTTCTTTATGTCAAATTTAGCAGATCATTTGTAGAATTTCGGCAGCTCAGACAAATGCCTTCACATCACCAGTTCAGCCATAACTCTGATTCCTCATTGCAGCCAAATCAAGATAGTTGCCTGATTATTTTAAAATTGGTTTTGTCTGGGCCTGCGGCCGGGATGATGATCCGAGTGGTTTTTCGAAATCAGGAAATTAATTGAATAGTGGGCCCAAAGGGCTTCGATCCCTTGGCTCACCGGTTATGAGCCGGTTACTCTACCAAGCTGAGTTATGGGCCCAACGACAAAACAAGTTGGCTGGCGGTATAAAATGGTATAGAGCTAACAGTATGCCTCGTAGCAACTGTCAAGCAGCAGGTTTTGAGCTGCCAGCGACTTGGCGGCAGCCTGCACGAGCTCGTCCTTACCTGTCTTGGAGTTTTCAAGGACCTTTCTCCACAGCGCGGCATGCCTGATGTCTGCTTCTGTATGAAGCCTGAAGTATTCTATTGCCTCGTCATCGGCCACGCCGTAGAACTTCCTCAAGCCGTCAATTTTTGAAAGGCTTATCTTCGGAATTTCCTGCTCCAGAGCATACATTGCGGCAGCCCCGCTCTCAAAGGAGCCCATGAGGCCTGCGAGTTCGGAAACAGCGAGTCTTGTTTTGCCAAGGCCGTGATAGTTCTCTATTTCTTTTCGACCTACTCCGAGGGCTGTAGCGAACTTTATCCATGGTTCTAGATGCTCGCTCTCCTCTTTTTGGTTGGCAGCCATGCTGGCTTGGAGTTCAGATGGGCCGTTTTGCATTACTGCCCCCACATAGGAAGGTACGGCCTTCACCAGCTGGAAGTATTCCTTTGAATACCCGCTAAGAGATTCTAGGGAAAGCTTGCCCTCGCTCCACATGACGTAGAACTTGTGTTTTAGTAAACTTTGATCCTCGATAATTTTGTCAATCTCTGCAATCAGGGAATTCATGCGATTTATCAAATTCGGCACTAAAAAAATCTTTTGAATAGCTTCAAAAGGATTTTATGGATAAGACCCCGGATGCAATTTCGGGCTCCAGTGGTGTAGACCGGTCAAGCATATCGGCCTTTCAAGCCGGGGATCCCGGGTTCAAATTCTTTGTGATGAAAATCCCGGCTGGAGCACCTACAAAAGCATTAATATTCATAGAATTGCCTACGCAGGCTAGTGCGACTTTTTGGATAGAAAAAACTTTGAGATAAACCCACTAATCAAAGACTACAAAAACTACATCGATTTGATAAATCAGGCGCTTAAGAAGGAACTAGACTTGTACTCCGCATCGGAGTTTTTCGAGCCCCTCCAGTATGCCTTGGAGGGCGGCAAAAGGATCAGGCCGATAATACTCATTCTTGCAGCTGAGAGCGTGGGCAAGTGCGACGAGAATGCCTTCGTCGCATCCTGCGCCGTGGAGCTGCTTCACACAGAGTCAGTAATCCACGACGACATAATCGACAACGAGATACTCAGGAGGAGGAAGGATCCGTTCCACATCAAGTACGGTTACAACACCAGCATCATAACAGGAGACTTTGTTTTAGGACTTATTCTTAACATCATCTCCCGCCTTGACAACCCGCGGATTGCAAGGGAGCTTGCCAACACTGCAATGATGATGAGCGACGGAGAGATGATCGAGACTAGACTCGAGTCAAGTGAAGACATCACGTTTGACGACTACCTGAAGGTAATCGAATACAAAACTGCCACGGCCTTCGAGGCGGCGACCAAGATTGGAGCCATCCTTGGAGGCGGTAACGAAGAGCAGATAATGGCCTTTGCAGAATACGGCAAGAACATGGGCATTGCCTACCAGATCCGCGACGACCTTCAGGACTGGAACAACGAGGACAAGTTGTTCAACATCTTGATAAAGAAGAGTTCTGACCCCCGTGACGTTTTCGACCACATGGAAATGCTACTAAACGGTTACTCGAAAAAGGCAAAGGGTGCGCTTAGAAAAATAGATGAAGGCCCGGCAATACGAAGGCTGGAAAGCCTGATTGATCTTACGATGCTTAATGTATCGTAGAAAGTGTTGTCAGTGCGGGTACTGCTGATTTTGCAAACTGGATAAACGGATCCGGATATACTCCGACTCCAACCATGAATATTATCGAGAATATCATGACAGCTACAATCGCCCTGGGTTCCTTTACTCTCTTTTCTGATTCGCCCTCTTCAAAGTACATCTTTCGTATGAGCCAACCGTAGTACGCAAGGGAAAGCGCGCTGTTAAGCACCCCTGCAACTGCAAGATACGGAGCCCATGAAACGGTACTGCCGGCATCTATCGCGGCTCCAAACAGCATAAGCTTGCTCCAAAATCCGTTCAATGGTGGAACACCCGCCAGAGCAAGTAGCGAAATGACAAGCCCGAGCGACGTAATTGGCATCCTCTTTCCCAGGCCCTTTAGCTTGTCGACATGCGATATTGCAAGCGTTGTCATTATTCCTGCGACCGCAATGAAAGCAGCGGCCTTCATTACTGCGTGGTTGAATATGTGGAAAAGCGCACCGGCAGCGCCTAATGCTGAGAACGGGGCAATGCTAAGGCCTATGAGTATGTACCCTGCATGGCCGATGCTAGAGTATGCAAGCATCCTTGGAAGGTTCTTTTGCCTTATGGCTGCCAGGTTTCCAAATGTCATTGTGATTATCGCGATTACGGCAAGAGCTAGCGACCAGTTCATGTTGAGGGCTATTGCGCCCATTATTATGACTCTGAGCGCTGCCGCAAAGCCAGCCTTTTTCGTGCCTGCTGCAAGCAGTGCAGATATGGTTGGCGGTGCTCCCTCGTACGTGTCAGGAAGCCACATGTGGAAGGGTACAAGCCCTATCTTGAAACCAAAACCTGCAATGAACATGCCTACTGCGAGGATGGCAAGAGGCATGAGGTCTGGGCTGAGGTGCGAGAACCCCGCTATTACCTGCTCCAAGTTGGTCGAGCCTGTTAGACCGTAGGCAAGCGAGATTCCCCATATTATTATTCCAGAGGAGAGGGCGCCGAACAGGAAGTATTTGATTGCCGCCTCATTTGATGTGGGGTCTTTTTTCATGTAGCCTGCCAGCACGTATGTCGGGATGCTCATCAGTTCCCAGGCTACAAAAAGCATGACAAGATCGGTGGAATAGGCAATGAGCACCATCCCTATAGACGAAAGAACTATCAGCGAATAGTAGACGGCAGGATTTGAGCGGCCCCTCATGTAGCTGAAGGAACCTACCGTTGTCATTATTCCGACAATAAGCATTGCAATGGCAAAGAAGGACCCGAACATGTCGTTTGACAGGACTCCCTTTGAGAAGACTGCCCCCGGGAGGACGTTTTTGGATATTATCTGGTATGCCACAAATCCGATGGCTGCGACTAGTGCGCCAAACGCTATCCCGCCGTAGAGTGAATCGTTCTTTTCCTTCCTTGCGACGCTGATGACCGGTATTATCACACCGACTGCGCCCAGCATCAGTGTCAGGATTATTGGTGTTGAGGTAAAGTCAAGCATCATCATTTTTCACCTAAATGAACAGCAGCAGCAGCACTATCAGTATGCCTGCCCCAAATATGTAGAGGTACGACTGCGAGATTCCGGTCTGCGTTGCCTGCATTATCCTTGCTCCGCCTGCCATGGTTTTCTCTGGCACCAGATTGAATCCTTCGAATACCTTGTCCTCAAAGTAGCGATAAACACCTCTTGCGAGATAAAGCGGACCTACCACGAAGGTCCAGTTGATAAGCGCGTCAAGATACCACCGGTTAAGGAAGAACTTGTGCATGGCGTAGAATACGATGTTGGAATTGACGAACTTTGCAGGATCGGCAAACCTGCCTATGTAGAAGACGTAGCCAAGGCCGAAACCTATTGCAAAGGCTGCAAGTGATGCGGTAAGAGCGATTGGGTTGATGCCCGCAAGGAACCCACCAAGCAACTGTTGTGATTCGGTAGCCACGGCCTGTGCCTGTGACTGGATACCAAATGTCGATGAAAGATAATTGGAAAGCACGTCGTGTATCTTGTGTTCAAACACGAGGCCTAAAATCCCAATTCCAACCGTAAGTGCTGCCAGTATGCCATATGGGACCCACATGACAGGGCTTGCTTCGTGAACGTGGTATCCTTCCTTTTCCAGGTGCTCGACGTGTTTGCTCTTGTTGCCAAAGAATACCATTCCAATCATCCTGGTTGTATAGAATGTCGTCATGACCGCAGTGATTACCGCCATGATGAATATTGGCATGGCCCAGGTATTGCCTGACTGGTAAACGGCCCCAAAGATTGCATCCTTGCTCCAGAAGCCTGTTGAGATGAACGGAGCTCCCATAAGACCAAGTCCAGCAGCCCACATGAAGATGTATGTCTTGGGCATGAGCTTTCTCAGACCGCCCATATCGGTCATGTACCTCGATCCCACAATGTGGAGCAGCGAACCCGCCGCCATGAAGAGCGATGCCTTGAACATTGCGTGCGAGATTAGGTGGAAGAAGCCTGCCGTATAACCATCTGCAAACTGCCGCGAAAGTCCTGCCACTCCTAGGGCCATCATCATGTAGCCGATTTGCGAGCCGGTGGAATACGCGAGGACCTTCTTAATTTCTGTATGTACCATTCCTTGGGTTGCAAGAAGGAATGCGGTGATGGCTCCCACCCACGCAACCACTTCGAAGAACTGGTCCATGTTAAAACCTGCAGCGGCAAGTACAAAGAAGAGCGGGGCAAGCCTTGCAACCAAAAACACACCTGCCTTGACCATCGTTGCCGCATGTATCAGTGCGGAAACAGAAGTAGGTCCAGTCATTGCCTCAAGCAACCATTCATTTAGCGGGAATTGGGCGGATTTTCCAATAGCGCCTCCAAAGAGGAGTATTGCGGCGGGGACAAGCAGGTTCTGTGACGACATGGCTGCAGCCCAGCTGGTGTTTGATGCAAGTTCCTTAAACCCGAACGTGCCGGCAAATGCAAAGATGAGGAACATCCCTGCAAGCATCATGACATCTCCCACCTTTGTCATGATGAAGGCCTTCATGCCTGCCTGGGTTGGCGAATAATAGTCCAGCAGCCCAAGAACCGTCCTGCCTTCCGTTCCGACGTGGTCCTTCTTCTTGTCCCTGTACCAGAATCCTACAAGCGCATACGAGGCAAGACCTACGCCTTCCCAACCAAAGAAGAGTTGTAGGAAATTGTCGGAAAGAACGATTAGCTGCATCGAGCCTATGAAAAACGACATCCAGAAGAAGAACCTCATGAGGTCCTTGTCTCCCTTCATGTACCCCAAGCTGTATACAAAAATCAGAAATGAGATCCACGCAACAATGTTTGACATCAGTGCTGCGAGCGGGTCGGCCAAGATTCCAGCCTTGAGCCCAATTGACGAGATCCACGGGATTTGGCTGTGGATTTCCTGGTTGTGGAGGGCTAGCGGTAGAAGAGTCACAGCCGAAACTGCGCTTGCAAGTGCAAATGCAACTGCGACATATCCTGAAGATTTCTTTGAAACCCTAGCAGCGGCCGGGATTATAAGAGCTCCAATGAAGGGCAGTATCCAGATGGCCCATACGTTTGCCGCACTTGCTGTTAAACCGAGAGATCCAAAGTCCATTTTTTATGCCCCCACCAATCCCTTCATGAACGGAATTATCTTGTTGAAGAATATGTCAGGATAAATCCCGATGACAATTGTGAATCCTGCCAGAACCATCATAGGTCCCGTAACATACCAGCTTGCCTCCTTTGTGCCCTCCAGATGTTCCGGGAGTTTTCCAAAGAAGACCCTCTTCATCATCCAGAGGGAGTATGCCATGGTTAGTACGGTAGCAATAAGCCCCAAGGCAAACGCGATCATCCTTACCACCGAACCAGTCTGGACTGCAGTCTGCAAGGCGCCGTTGAACATGGTCCACTCCGCCATAAAACCACTGGTTGGCGGCACACCAGATATCGTAAGCACCCCTATCATCGCACATGTCGCGGTAATTGGCATGTTTGCGGCAAGTCCGCCCATCTTTGTAATACTCCTTGTCTTAACCTGAAGAATTATTGCTCCCACCATAAGGAAAAGGATGACCTTGCCTAGGCTGTGCGATATAAACAGCATCTCCGACCCCGCAAGCCCCAGTGAGGACACGGTGCCGATGCCGAACAGAATGTATCCCATTTGGCTGATACTTGAATATGCAAAGAATTTCTTGATGTCGTCTTGGACCAGCGCCATTATTCCGCCGTAAAGCATTGTTGCAACACCCCACAAGTTAAGGAACAGTGCAAAATGCGCATATTCCCCGGGAAGCAGTGTTGCAAGCAGCCTGAAGAATCCGTAGGCACCAACTCCTAACATTGCGCCGGAGGAGAGTGCATTAAGTGGCGTAGGGGCTGCCCTGTAGGTATGCGGCAGCCATATGTGAACCACAAATGCTGCCATCTTCACACCTAGCCCGATGATAATTCCTACCGCCGCAAGGGCGAGAATTCGATGCGGGATGGCGCTCTCATGAATGTCGGCATAGTTGAAGCTTCCAACACTTAGCCCGATGGCAAGGAACCCAAGTAGGAGAATCACTGCGCCAACATGTGTCCAGAAGAAGAAGAGCAGTGCAACCCTTCTTTTTGCCTCATAACCCCAAAATGCGATCATGAAGAAGCCCGGAATGAGCATCACCTCAAAGAACACATAGAATTCAATCAGGTTCGTTGCAAGCACTGAGCCAAGCATCCCCATAGCCATGACGAGGAATAGGGCATAGTAGACGCCGATTTGCTGGTTCACGTAAGCCTTCAGTCCCGAGGATTCCACCATTGCGGTTGGGCCGTCTCCCACCACTTGCTTTTCAGCGTTCATCTTTTCCTCGTACTGGGCTGTGAACTTGGCCACCATGTACGGTTTTGAGAATACTGCAACCACTGTAGATATGACGTAGATTATTATTGCAAACGGCGATGACAGTCCGTCTAGCACAAGGCCAAATTCGCCAAATTCTTGCGTCCACGGGTAATGCTCGCTGTAGGTGCCATCCACCGCTGCAAGGGTCATTATGGCCGTGCTATATGCCAAGATTCCAAAACTGAACCACGTGGCAGCATTTGGTCCTGACTTTTTGCCTAGATAATATGCCAACGGGGAAAGAAGGAGCGGCAGGAAAATTGCCTGGAGTAATACGTACTGCATCATCCCTTCAGGCTCCTAAAGTCCTCTATGTCAATGTTCTTGTACATCCTGTACGCTACGATTACGAGCGCGAGGCCAACTGCAACCTCGGCTGCAGCAATTGCGATCGAAAAGAGCGCAAGCGTTTGGCCCTGGCTGTTTGGGATAAACCTAGCAAATGCCACAAGATTGAGGTTTGCAGAATTTATTATCATCTCCACACCAAAAAGCATCCTTATCGCGTTTCGTTTCACAGACAGCCCGTAAATCCCAATGGCTAGGAGGGCCACCG
This sequence comes from Nitrososphaerota archaeon, assembly GCA_021325615.1. Lineage (GTDB taxonomy): Archaea > Thermoproteota > Nitrososphaeria > Nitrososphaerales > Nitrosopumilaceae > Nitrosotalea. The sequence goes on from JAJPGU010000011.1 coordinate 14,526, forward strand.
AGACGAGGACGAAATCAATCAGCCCGTTGGTCATTTGTTATATCCTCCCTTCTTGCCAAAGTAAGCGCGCCTACCACGGAAGCAGCTAAAACCAACGCCATTACCACCAGAGCAGGCGAGTAGTATGTGAGAAAGTCCTCGCCTATTTTCCTATAATCCACTGATGGTGAATTTGTTTCCATTGATTTCATCCCAGATCCAATTATTATCATTCCGATACCAAGCATTAGGGCCAGCATGAGTCCTATCCCTGCGTATCTTCTCCTCTTGTCCTCAATCTTGTTGAATATTAACTCACGTCTTACCAGCATGACTGTAAATAGGATAAGCACTGCAATCGAACCCACATAGACCGAAAGCTGGAACATTGCCACAAAGGGCGCGTCAAGCAGCAGGAAAAACCCGGCAACGCCCGAGAGGGTAAGCATCAGGGCTATCGAGCCGTAAATCAGAGATCTTATCTCAAGGGCAACAATGGCACTGCCTATTGTCAGGACGGAAAGCGCTAGAAATACCGCGTCAACCATGCGTGGCACCCCTGTCGTCTACTTTGATTTCTACGTCTTGTGAGATTTTTGGCTTGATGGCAAGCTGGGCAGGGGTGTAAATCAAGGCGGATTTTGTAAAGGATGAGAGTTCATAGTCATTTGTCATGTACAAAGCATAGAATGGACAGGCATCCACACAAAGACCACAAAACACGCACTTGCCATAATCGATCTGAGGCATTATTGCTTTCTTGTTCTGTTTCCATGTTTCGTTCACCTTTACCATACCTATGGCTTCTGCAATCCCTTCACATGCCACCGAACAGAGCTGACACCCTGTACAGTGCTCGTGATACAGAATGTGTCGTCCTCTAAGCCCTGCTATCCCAACTCCTGTCTCTGGATTAAACTGGAACCCATCGCCTACAAACTTTAATTTCTGCTCAGGATAGCGCAATGTAAATCTCCTAATTGCAAGGTGTTTTACTCCGGAGTTCAATGCCCTTATGATTCCGCCTGCAGTACTCATTGAATCAAACCTCCGGGTCCCAAGACACCTGCGTATAGCAAGCCTAGAGCTATAAAGATGTTAATGAAGGCAAGTCCTATCAGTTTGTACCAACCAGTGTGAAGCAGCATGTCTATCCTTATCCTTGGGAACACACCACGTGGGAGAAGGATTAGCAGAATAACTCCGACGGTCTTTATTACAAACCAGAGGATTCCATTGAGCATAGCCTGGTCAAAGAGCGGAAGTCCGGCTATCTTTGCAGTAATAGGGCCTATTGTAATCCCGTTAGTAATGATGTCTGCCGGGAATGCCGGCCAGACCGACGGGCCGTTCCAGCCGCCGAGGAAAAGCACGGTAAACAGTCCTGCAAACGCGTAAAGTTTTAGGTACGTGCCAAGTTGGATGAGGCCATACATCATTCCCGAGAACTCGGTAAGCCACCCGGCGACAATCTCGCTTTCTGCCTCTGGAAGGTCGAACGGGATCCTTTCAAGCTCGGCAAGTATGCATATGAAGAACACTATGGCGCTTATCGGTGCAAAGATAATCCACCAGTAGTGTTGTTGTGATTCGGCAATCTGTGAAAGGTTAAGGGTTCCTGTCAGGATTACTATTGGAAGGAGCGAGAGGATGAGAGGTATTTCAAATGCAATCATCTGGTGGAGTGCCCTCAGGCCTCCGATGAATGTCCATTTGTTGTTGGCGGCCCATGCTGTAAGGACGGATATTATTGGAAAGAACCCTATCGTGGCAAAGACCGCCAGTAGTCCTACGGCCGGATTTGCCACCACCCACCCGCCAGTTACAGGAATAAGCGATACAAAGGCGCCGGCAGTACCAACGAAAAGTAGAGGTCCCACCCAGAAGATCGGCTTGTCTGCCTTGGCTGGAATGATAATTTCCTTTGAGATTAGTTTGAGGCCGTCGCCCATGAGCTGGAGTATCCCTTCTATCCTTCCGCAATAAAGCGGTCCCACCCTTAGCTGGATCTTGGCAAGGAACTTTCGCTCAACGTATATGGTAGCGGCCGATAGCAGTGCCGCAAACCCGAATCCTGGGAATGCAAGCACGTGGAACAAGGTGGTATGCATGAAGGACTTGATTATTGGCAATGTACGTGAAGGATCTGCCATCCAAGTCATGGCAAGATAGGGCGTAAGCATTTGTCCGTTGACGACTGGCATCTTGATATAAAATAGGACAATAAACACCAATGGCAGCCCTACAAGCGAGAAGATTAGCAGGACCCAGAAAATTATGTCAAAGAGCGATGCTATGAACCGGCTGAGCCTAAACTGGGGTGCGATTGTTGACATCCTATCTGTCAGCCTCCACTGGCCAATAGTTAAGGCTCCAATAAACTGAAGGCATGTTTCCGAGCAGTTCGCCTTTCAGCAGATATGGCATGCATATGAGGTTCCTGAAGGAACCTACGCTGATCTTTACCCTGTACGGTTCTGGCCTGTTGTTTGAAACTATGTAGTATCCAAGCGCTCCCCTTCCGGACTCGACCCTTTTGTACACCTCATCATTTCCACCCTTGGGGTTTGGTTTTAGCTTTGTTCGGACCGAGCCTGACTTTGGCATCTTCCTTAACGCGTCCCTGATTATCCTGCAGCTCTCAAACATTTCGAGGTATGGTACGTAGGATCTAGCGTAGGAATCACCTTCCTTCATTACTACAGTTTCAAAATCCAGATTTTCGTATACATCGTATGGCTCTTTCTTTCGTATGTCAAAGTCTACGCCAGATGCCCGAAGGACTGAGCCTGTGGTGCCCAGCCTTATCGCGTCCGTCTTTGACAGGATGCCCGTGCCCTCCGTCCTGCTTATCAGAAGCGGGTTCTTGTAGAAAACTGCCAAGTACTCTTTGAGTCGTTTTTCGAAATAGTCAACCTGCCTCAGGCACCTCTCCTCAAAATTTGCTGGCAGGTCGTTGCGAACGCCTCCCGGTACAAGGTATGCATGCGTTACGCGAGCACCAGACATTGCCTCAAGCAGGTCAATGAAAAGTTCGCGGTCTCCCGCGGGCCACATGAACATTGTCGAGTGGCCAAGGAAGATGCCGTAGATTGCAAGCCAGTAAAGTGTATAGATGCACCTGTTAAGCTCGGCTGCGATTACTCGGACGTACTTTGCCCTTTCTGGAACCTCGATCCCCAGCAGTTCCTCGACCGCAAGGCAGTAGGGATAGAGTATGTTTGACGAGTCGTGTATTACGGGCCTTTCAAGATGCGGTATGTTTTGTATGTAGTTTCGGTATTCCGCCATCTTCTCCTCTCCCCGGTGGACGTATCCTGGATCCGGGTCGCAGGAAACTATGTAGTCGCCGTCTACTTTTATTATGAGTCTCATGTGGCCTGACCCAGGGTGTTGCGGACCTACGTTTAGTGTCATGATCCTGTCGTCTATCTTTTCGAGCTGTATACCAGGAGGAAGTTGTGTGGACATCTTATCTCCCCTTTATCTTGAAATCCTTCCTGAAGGGTGGAATGTCTGCCCAGTCCTCAGGCAGCAGCAGTCGTCTGTTATCTGGATGACCCTCAAAGTATACCCCGAACATTTCAAAGCATTCTCTCTCGTGGAATTCAACACTGTAGAAGACCTCCCTTAAGGATGTCATTCTTGAGCTGTCCTTGCCAGGATTTGGAATTTCTTCGCGCGGCACTCGTGTGGCAAGCGTCAGAACCTGCGTGGCAAGCTTTTCATCAGTATAGGAACCCAAGTGGTACACAACCTCGATTTCTTTCGAATCAGGATAGTCAACGCCTGAAACCGATTCGGCATGGTCATACCCCAGCTCGTCCCGGATGAATTGCGCGACATCTAGGATGTCTTCCTTCTTTGTGGAGACCCTGATCCTTCCAGCACGGACATAATCGACGGTTACCTTGGAACCAAATTTTGATGAAACCCTGTCAGAGATCGACTTTTCAAATTGTGGGATGGGTTTTGGTTTGACTGGAACGTCGGGCGAAAAGTCTATGCCCTTTTCCTCGTAAAATTTTTTGGCGTCTTCTTTTGATAGTGACTTTGAATCTTCGGAGGACCCTGCTGAAGTCCCACTGGGCTGCCCATCCTTGTCGTTTTCCGAGCTCATTGTTATGCGCCTTTCATCCGTTTGATTTTTTCTTGAAGTAGCATGCAGCCTTGAATCAGAGTTTCAGGCCTTGGTGGACAGCCCGGAACGTAGACGTCTACCGGAAGGACGCCATCTATGCCGGGAAGCACGTTGTATGAGTCAAAGTATAATCCGCCAGTGATTGCGCAAGCGCCCATGGCTACCACATATTTTGGATCAGGCATTTGGTCGTACACCATTCTTAGCCTGGGCGCCATCTTTCTCGTGATTGTCCCCATAACAACTATCAGATCGCATTGTCTGAGGGAACCGAATGCCTCAATAATTCCAAATCTTTCAACGTCGTATCTCGGGCTTGACGCAGCCCCAAACTCCACGCTGCAACAGGCGGTCTCAAGATGGACCGGCCACAATGACCACAGCCTGCCCCAGTTTATTGCATAGTCAAGGGGTTTCCCGACAGCCCTAACCAGTACCTCGCCCAGCTTGCCGACAAGGACGTTGGTTGCGTGAGGCGCCGTATCTTGGTTAAAGAACTCCTTTAGCAATACTCTTCCCTACCTCGAAGTTTTCCAATATTTGATTTAAAAGTTACCAAATGTTTTTCCTCCCAGCCTGATATAACGCGTAGGCAAATGCTGCAAACATCACGCCAAGAAACGCGATTATTGGCAAAGTCGCCGTTTTTGGCAAACCTAGTATGCTGCTTCCCCATGCGTATAGAAAGATCGACATGACATCAAAAACCACGAACATGAGCACATAGGAATAGTATTGCATCATGAAATGGGTACGGCCTTCCTCCTTTGGAACCTGGCCTGACTCCATTGGAAGGAACTTGACAGGACTGCTGGTTTTTCTTGGAGCGATCATTCTGGAGAGAATTAGAGCGGGTCCAGTGGCTACCACTGCAAAACCGAACATTAGTAAAACTGGACTAAAACTACTTGCAGCTTCTCCTACCAAAGTAGCTAACAAGCTAATCGGAGAGTATAAAAATCTATGTGCATTCTGCGATCATTATTTTAACTTAAAAGTAATTTTTCATCAATTTTCTCGAAACTATTAAAATTACTTTGTGATTGTTCTCTATGAATTTTCCAACAAAATCGCACAAGTTCTCCCATTTTTTTAAAAATGATTGATATATGACCGAACATTACCAATCCTATGGTAAACGTAGGAGAGAAGGCTCCGCCATTTACTTTGGTGGACACGGATCTCAAAATGCGAAGTTTGGATGAGTTCAAAGGCAAGAAAGTGGTTCTCTCTTTTTTCGTTGCTGCAAGCTCGCCGGTTTGCACGAAGGAAATGTGCACCTTCAGGGATAGTTGGGGCGAGATTTCAAAGCTTGGCGCACAAGTGATAGGAATTAGCAATGATGGGCCATTTGCCAATAAGGCTTTTGCCGAGGCGCACCACCTAAACTTCCCCGTACTTGGGGACTACAAGAGTCAGACCATCCGGGACTACGGTGTCCTGATGCCTGACCTGCTCCATGTCAAGGGGTATGACGCAGCCAAGCGTTCCGTCTTCATAGTGGATGAGAATGGCACGGTGACCTACAAGTGGGTGTCAGACAACCCCTTGATCGAACCAAACTATCAAGAGATCACCAATTTCCTCAAGCAAGGAAAATAACCCTCCCTAAAATTTTTCTAAATTCGACTTACTCTATTTCCGCGAGGATGTCGTTTTTGGCAACGGATGCCCCTTGCTTTATTTTCAAAGACTTTACAGTTCCATCCTTGTGCGATTTGATTGAAACCTGCATCTTCATCGATTCCAAGACGCAGATGACGTCGCCTTTCTTTACCCCGTCTCCTTCAGAGACGTTTATCGACACAACACGTCCAGGAATCTGGCTCTTGAGGTTTGTTTGTGAGTCAACGCTTGATTCCATGCCAGAGTTTTTGTAAACTATTTTGTCCATTTCAGGGCGCTTGTTGAAGGTAAGCTTGACCCCGTCCACCACCAAGGTAATTCTTGACGTGATGTTTTCGATGTATTTTGCAGAATGGAAAGAGTTGTCCAGCATGAATTCTATCCTGTCCTGGCTCATGCCTAGAATCTTCAGGTTCCTTTCGTGGTTTCTCACCTTAATCAGGAACTCGTTGTGGCCAAGAGGCTTTACAAAAGCCCCGTCCAGCATTTCGTCTGTATTCTCTAGTTTGAACTTCATATTCAATTCCTATCCAGCTGTGCCTTCCATCGAAGGCTTTGTTCCTTGTGTGCCTTAACCCTGCTTTTGAGGAACTCCGAGTGAACTAGTGTAGCGGCAAGGGCGGCGTCCGACTTTTGCGATGCCTCCTTTTTGAGGTCGTCGCGAAGCCTGTCAAGGATCTTGAATCTTTCGAGAAAGTCGGTAGAAAGGTCGCCCGTGACGAATTCTTTAGTGCCAAGTATTGTCCTATAGAGAGGGATCGCCGTTTCCACACCCTCAATGTAAAAGTCTCCAAGAGACATCTGCATCCTCTGTCTTGCCTCCTCAAAGTTTTGCCCCCATGTGATTAGTTTTGCCATGAGGGAGTCGTAGTATGGAGAGACACTGCATCCCGGAAACAGGTAGGTGTCAACCCTCACTCCTGGCCCCGACGGAATATCCACGTCATATATCCTTCCGGTAGATGGTGCAAAGTCAAGGAAGGTGTCTTCCGCGTTAATCCTGCATTCTATTGCACAGCCGTTTACTTTGAGATCCTTTTGTTTGAACGGAATCTCCAAGCCGTTAGCAATGTCAATTTGAAGCTTTACGAGGTCCAAGCCGGATACCAGTTCTGTTACCGGATGTTCCACCTGGAGCCTTGCATTTATCTCAATGAAGTAAAATGTCCCGTCATCAAGCCTTAGAAATTCTGCGGTTCCAGCGTTAAGATAATCTACTGCTATTGCTGCGTTTACCGCAAGTTGTCCTACTTCATCCCTCGTTTTTTGGTCTACGACTGGAGATGGGGACATTTCGATCAATTTTTGGTGTCGCCTCTGTATGGAACACTCTCTTTCAAAAATATGTACCGCGTTCCCATGCTTGTCCCTTGCCAGCTGGAATTCAATGTGCCTTATCTTTGGTAGGAATTTTTCCACAAATAGGGCAGACTTGCCAAAGGCCGCCTTGGATTCTCCGGAGGCCAGATCAAATGCCTGTCTTAGCTCTTTCTCGTTGTTGACAAGTCTAATTCCCCTTCCGCCTCCGCCAAACACTGATTTGAGCAATACCGGGTATCCAATCTGGTTCGCGATGTCTAGCGCTTTTTCAACCTCCTCTACGATTCCCGGGCTTCCCGGCACCGTTGGTACCTTTGCCTTTGCCATTGCCGCCTTGCAGAGCATCTTGTCCCCGCAAAGCCTCATCGACTTGCCCGAAGGACCAATGAAGTTTAGCTTGTTCTTTTCACATAGGTCTGCAAAGTCGGCGTTCTCAGAGAGGAACCCGTATCCCGGATGGATGGCGTCAGCGCCTGATTTGACCGCTGCCTCCATTATGTTCTGCATGTTGAGATAGCTTTGAGAGGGAGCCGCGGCTCCGATATGGTACGATTCTGATGCCATCTTGACATGCTTTGAATTCACGTCCTCATCGGAATAGACCGCCACCGACTTGAGGCCAAGGGCGTTGCATGATTTGATGACGCGTATGGCGATTTCACCCCTATTTGCGATAAGAATTTTTTTGATCATGTCCAATCAGAGGTTTATGTTCCCATGTTTGCGTGGTATGCGTCTCTCCCTTTTGTTTGAAAGCGACTCCAATGCCCGGATGATTGCCGGTCTCGTTTCTGCCGGGTCGATTACTGTATCAACGGTACCATAGGATGCTGCCACATAGGGGTTTGCGAATTTTTCAGTGAAATTATCAACGAGTTGTTTTTTCAGAGCCACTGGGTCCTTTGCAGCCTCGAGCTCCTTTCGGTTCATAATCCTTACTGCCGCCTCGGATCCCAACACTGCAATTTGTGCGGTAGGCCAGGCAAAGTTCATGTCCGTACCCAAGTTTTTACTGCCCATGGCAATGTATGCGCCACCGTAAGCTTTTCCAATTATGATCGTGATTTTCGGAACTGTTGCCTCGCAGTAAGCATAGAGAAGCTTGCTGCCGTGTCGGATTATTCCCCCGTGCTCCTGCTGTGTTCCAGGCATGTATCCCGGGGTATCGACAAGTGTGAGCACCGGTATGTTGTAACAATCGCAGAACCTAACAAACCTTGACGCCTTGTTTGACGAGTCTATATCCAGCGCTCCCGCAAGCACCATAGGCTGGTTGGCTACTATGCCAACAGTCCTTCCGTGGAATCTTCCGAACCCCACAATTACGTTCTGTGCAAACAGCTCGTGGATTTCAAAGAACTGGTGGTTATCCACAATGGAATGAATTATCTCCTTCATATCATATGGTTGCAGCGGATTTTCAGGTACTATGTTTATCAGGTTGTTGTCAAGCCTGTTAGGATCATCTCCGTTCTCTACGACGGGAGGCTCTTCTGTGCTGTTCTGCGGTATGTATGAGAGGAGAGATTTGACCACGTCCATGCATTGATATTCATTTTTGGCCACAAAGTGGGAGACCCCGCTTATTTTTCCATGAGACATTGCACCGCCAAGCTCGTCAAATGATACCTCCTCTCCAAGGACCGTTTTGACCACTTCTGGTCCAGTCACAAACATTGTTGCCAGCTTGTCCACCATTATTACAAAGTCGGTCATCGCAGGCGAGTATACGGCGCCTCCCGCCGACGGGCCTATGCTACATGTAATTTGTGGAACAACGCCTGAGGCAAGTTGGTTGTGGAAGAATATGCTTGCAAAACCATCAAGGCTAAGTATTCCCTCCTGTATTCTTGCGCCTCCGGAGTCTATTATTCCGATTATCGGGCAGCCCACGCGCGTAGCGTGCTCCATCACCTTGGTTATCTTCTTCGCCCCCATTTCGCTCAATGTCCCTCCAAGGACTGTGAAATCATAGGCAAAAAGGAAAACCCTGCGTCCATTTATCGTCCCATAGCCGCTGATGACACCGTCGCCAAAGATTTTCTTGTTCTGCATCTCAAACTCATAATAGTGATGTGTTGCCAGGGCGTCTATCTCTGTAAAACTGCCCTCATCGAGCAGGAGATCGATCCTCTCCCTCGCTGTAAGTTTACCCTTTTCATGCTGGGCGACGATTTTTTCCTCGCCCCCGCCCTGCTCTGCCTGTCGTTTCTTATGTAGAAAGTTTTTTAGCTTGTCAGAGTGCATGGTTCGAATTAGAAGCGATTCCTAACCTATATTAATTTACTCAGGTTTGACTTCGCGGATACCGTCACGCCCCCCTTTTGCGTTTCTAAAAACATTCATTCCTATGTGGTAGTTTTCCCAGAGGGATTCTAGCACCTGCAAATTCTGAGTTGCGTCCTGAAGGGTTTCCTGGGTCGTGTGGGGATCGGCTTGTAGTTTCTTGACCTTTTCTCTGGCCTCTGCAAGCAAAGACTCGAGGCCCACCTCGTAGTTTGATTCCCCGTGAAAAGAGGGATCTAGTGGGGCTATCGAAGTATCGCCTTTCATCAGTCTCACTCGGTTAATGGTTAAATTTTAACTTTTTTTGATGGGTTTGCTAGGGGTTCAGGATCGGAGACTGCTTCAGGACTGCTTTTTGGTAGAGACTAAACGAGTCCTTGGTCTCGTAGCACTTTTTACATATGCACAGTTGCGAGACCTTGGACCTGTCGCAGTCCTCCATGAACTCGCATTGCTGGCATCCGGCAGGACCCCCGCATACTGCGCAATTCAATTCCAAGACCTCGGCACAGGCTTGGTGTTTGACCCCAAGACCCTTGGCCCAAAGGGCTGTCTCGTTTACCTCAATTTTCTTCTTGCATACTATGCAAGTGCCGGGGAATTTCATTGGGATGGCCCTCCAGCTCATTTTATCAATGCCATCTCCTTTTGCAGGATCTCAGACTCGGTCGCGTTGAATCCCATATCCACCGTCTTGTGCTTTAGGCACATAAGGAGAAAGGGCAGGTAGAAGGTCGCAAAACTGCTTCGGGAAACATGCATTTGCCTTGCCAGCCCTGATTCCAGTTCCTTGATGGCCTTCCCGTCCCACCTGAGGCGGGTTATCAGTGGCCAGGGAAGGTTGTATTGCGAGTATCGCACGGGAGTGTCCTTCCTGTATAGCCTAGAAAGTATGGCATCGAGATAGCGGAGAAGCCTCCATTGCTGTTCACGCATTATTTTTCCGTATAGCATGTCTGCCTCAGATATCACATCCAGCATGTAGCTCATGTCTTCCTTTGAGAGGTGGCTTGTAATCACGCTGGAATAAAAGGCGTTTATTTTCTCCTGCGGATCAATTCTTAACGAATAGAGGATTCCAGTAGCCTCCTCCTTTGATTTTGCCTTGAAGAAGGCGTTAACTGCAAATTCTACATCTGTTATCTCTACCGTCTTCTCTGTCTGCGGTTCAAAACCGGATACAAGCACCTGTGCCGAGTTTAGGAGCGACCGGATGTCGCCGTGCGAGTCAAGTACAAGCTTTATCAGGGTGCCGATTTTTATCGACTCCCCCTCCTTTTTCAGGATGGATTCGAGGTAAAGGCGCATTAGCCGTGGGGGCAAGGGCCTCATCCTTATTGTGGTAGTCGCCTTCTTGATGTCCTTCATTTTGTCGGAGGCGTCTGTATTTGCAGCAAGAACTATTGGAACAGTCGGTTCTTTAAGAATCTCCAAAAGTGCACCTGCACCTCCAAAGTCGGACCTGCCATGGATGCCGTCCACCTCATCGACAAAAATCATCATCTTTCCCAGCAGACCCAGGTTTCCCATCACAGGATTGAGTATCTCCTGGATGCGCTGCTTGTTTCTTACATCACTTGCGTTAAGGCTTATCAGGTCATATCCAAACTGCTTGGCGCCAAGATATGCCATGGTTGTCTTTCCAATTCCGGGAGGGCCCACCAAGAGAAGCGGTTTTGTCCCCTTCATCCATTTGGTCATCCATTTGACAAAGGATTCCTTTGCCTCCTCATTGCCTACCATTTCGGCGAGATTTTTTGGCCTATATTTTTCAGACCACATCATTTTGCATTACCTGGGGAGTTTGGAGTTAAAATCAGACCAAAGCTTTTGTTTCTGAAGTTGGTTAAACCAGAAGGAGTTGTAGTGTTCCACAGTAAGGAACAGGAATTCGAGAAAGTCCCTGTGCGAAAATTCCTCAGGTAGAAGCTCGAGGGCAAGCCGTGCCTCTCCCAGATACATCTCCGCCTTTTTCATTGTAAACTCAAATCCTTTCTGGACGTCGTTTGTAAGCATTGTATAGTATAGGGGCCATGATGGCACCTTGACAAACTTGTTTTTAATCGAGTCCTCTATCTCGTTGCCGCAACCCACGGATTCTGCCGCCTTTGCCATACCTAGGTAGAAGATTTCCCCCAGCGGAAGACGGGCAAGGGCCATATTTTTTCCCGCAGTTCCCATTACCGCCCTGTATTTTTTGTAACATTCAATCATTGCTTCCTCTGTAATGTCTTTTGGTTTCATCTTCAGTTTGAAATCAACATACTGCCCCACCCTTGCATCCTTGAAGCCCCGCTCAAATTCCGCCAAAACATCCTCCCCGCCGATTGCAATCTTGGCTCGTGCGATCTGCAAGATGTACGGATTCATCAATTTGTAGTCGTCTAGGTATTCCACGTCCTCGTCCTTGTCCATTATCCTGTCCATCGGTTCGCTAAGGTCTATTGCAATGATGTGGCCATCAATAAGGTCCGTTTTTCTTTTTGCGTCCTGTGTGTCTCCAAAGTGTTGGGAAGACGCATCATACAAAGCGCTGAAAACTGGGAAGGTCATTTTGACAAAGTTGGAGTTTAAGATTCGCGTCACCCTGTCAAGGAGTACGTTGTAATCCTCAAGCCTTTTTTTTACTGTTGCTATCTGCGACCTTTCCAGCACGATCTCGGTCGATCCCACTTCTGTTGCAAACTTTTCTTGCGTTTCCGCGGGATTGTTGTCCGACTTTATTTGCTTGAAGAGATCCTCCGCAAATCTCTTCGTGAATTTCGGCAGTTCTTCCTCCGCCTCCTTTTTGTACTTGTCAAACTGTTTGTAACCCTTACTCTTGAATAGTGCCTGCTTTACGATGTCCTTGCCAGGTTTGGTGGACATGAGAGACTCCTTGCTAAAAATTGACTCGTCCTTGCTACTCACATAATGGCACATCTTCTTTTCTATTTATGCATTGAGATGGTCTCGCAATTACTTGAAATAAATTAGGAATTAAAATAAAAATTCCGTGAAAAAGATCGAGGTCCTCGAAGAAGCCGCAAGAAGGGTTTACAACAGCGTCAAACACCTTCCCGGAACCAAAGAGTCTGCTGGAGATTTCGGAAGGGGGGCTGGTGGTGACATTTCAAGGAGGATCGACATCTTGGCTGAAAAGGCCGTTTTGGATTACCTCAGGGAGATCAAATTTTCTTGTATTGTGCTCGGCGAAGAATGCGGGAGAATCGAGATCTCAGACAATCCCGATGGGATTGTAATAATGGATGCGGTCGATGGTTCCACAAACGCGGTACGAGGCATACCGTTTTCCTGCTGCTCTCTTGCGTTTGCATCAGGCGACAGGCTAAGTTCCGTTACCGATGCGGTAATCATAGACCTCTACAATGGCGACCTCTATTCGGCGTCCAAAGGCAGCGGTGCCTTCCTGAACGGGAACAGAATTACGGTTCACAAGGAAACACCCCTATATTTTGTGGTGGGACTTGACCTGTCGGGAATTTCACCAGATTCCCTGCAAAAACTCTCTCCAATCATCTCTGCCTCTAACCACATCAGGCATTTTGGGGCCGTTGCTCTTGAACTTGCAATTTTTTCCCGTGGGCTGGTAGACCTTTTCGTGGACCTCAGGGAGAAGCTGAGGATCACGGATGTTGCAGCTGGTTACCTGATGGTTCTAGAGGCCGGTGGACTGATCGTTGACAGGAATTCACGGCCTCTTGACTCTGATATCGGATACGAAAAAAAAATCTCATTCATAGCCGCGGCAAACAAGAAGATTCTGGACGAGACCATCGAGAAACTTGGACTTCGAGAGTGAGGCTCGCCGGAGCCAGCCTTGCAGAAGAAAAATGTAAGCGCCCTTGGCGGGATTTGAACTCGCGTCGAGGCCGTGACAGGGCCCCATTCTAGACCGGGTTATACAAGGATTGGATTTACCCAAACCTCTCTATACTACAAGGGCGTGAAGTACTGTGCAGAAAATTCTGAGTTTAAAGCTTTCTATCAGCCGGTCACATGGTCCAGCGTAGGTCGGCTCGGGCATTACTGAAGCAGAAAGACAGAGGCACCGTGCTGCAATCTATAGAACCATCCTCAAAAGATCGGGTAGTTCTGCCTGCGACCCCCAGGCTGCCCAAAACATGGGCTTGGCAGGCCCTTCCACGGATAACCCTCCTGCCCTCCCATCGAGGTTCCCCCCAGACCTGAATCCATCTCTCGATTTTGGCAATACAGCAAGTTACCAAGACTCTGTAAGCGCCTAAAAGACTAAATTATACACACCTATGACCTTTCGCTATGGGTTCGTAGCTCAGCCAGGTAGAGTACCGGACTTTTAATCCGGCTGTCCGGGGTCCGAATCCCCGCGAACCCGCTTTTGTAGGAACTCCATTTAGGGCATTTTGTCCATTTGAACCTAACTGGATTCCCTAGTTTCGAAAAGTCATAGGGTTAACGCAGTTCGTGGTAATCCTCGGTCCGGAGGGTGGAAATGCGCCGTTAAAAGTTATCACTAAAGTTCCTTGTGTGCGCGTCGACCTCATCCTGAGGGGAGGGTGACTTGTTCTCGTGCTTGTGCTCGCTCTTGTGTATGCGGTGTTCCATCTTTTCCTGGTGCTCCTTTCTTGCGTGGTGCAGCCTGTCTGCCTCGTGGATGAATTCTTGTCCACATTCTGTACATTTGACCACTGGGTGGTGGTGGACATGGCGGGCATGGCTTATCAGGTCCTCCTGGGTTTTGAACTCTTCCTTGCATTGCTCACATTGGAATTTTTTGGCAAACAGCTTCATGGAATTGGTTGTATAACGGTCGGATAAAAAAGTTCCACTTTCTGGCATTCTTTTGGCAGGGCCCAGAAAGTAGAGGTATTAGCGTGATAATCAAAAAAATATTCTTATCATCGTAGTGGTTCCTTATCTTATGTCAGAAAACAAGGGTCTAAGGACTGCAGACATAATAGTAGAGGGGCTTATTCGATGGGGGGTCGAGGTTATTTTTGGCCTACCAGGAGACGGGATTAACGGTGTCATAGAGGCGCTGCGGAGGAGGAAAGACCGCATAAAATTCGTGCTGGTAAGGCATGAGGAGTCGGCAGCCTTCATGGCTTGCGCTTATGCCAAGTACACCGGAAAACTTGGAGCCTGTGTGGTGACATCGGGTCCTGGCGCTACCCATCTCATAACTGGCCTGTATGATGCAAAGGCAGACAGCGCGCCAGTGATTGCCATTACAGGAAATACCTATTCTGACATGATTGGTTCCAAGTACCAGCAGGATGTCAACCTCTTACAGGTTTTTTCTGACGTTGCAGTATACAACAACATGATAAACAGTCCCGAGCATGCCGAAGCGGTAATCGACATGGCGTGCCGAAACGCGCTTGCACTGAGAGGTGTAAGCCACATCACAATTCCCATCGACACGCAGGAAAGAAAACTTACAGGACAGTACACCAGGCACAATGTAGGAGCCCATACTGCACATCTCTTGTCTCCGAACACGGCAAACAGGGTCCCTGACAACGTCCTAATCGAAAAGGCGGCCTCAATACTCAACTCGGGCAAAAAGATTGTTATGCTTGTGGGTCAGGGCGCACTGGATTCAGGTGACGAGGTGCTTGCGACCGCCAATAGGCTTTCTGCCCCAATAGTGAAGGCGCTGCTTGGAAAAGCGGTCATACCCGACGATGATCCGCATAACATAGGCGGCCTTGGACTCCTTGGAACGGAGCCTGCAAGCGACGCAATGTCGGAGGCAGACACACTACTGATGGTCGGGACCTCGTTCCCCTACATCGAGTACCTTCCAAAGCCAGGCAAGGCGCGCGGCGTTCAGATAGACATCTTCCCCGACAGGATAGGACTGAGGTATCCTGTTGAAGTCGGCCTGGTAGGTGACGCAAGGCTTACCCTTTCAAAATTATTACCACTATTGCATCAAAAGGATGACAAGTTTCTCAAGTCCAAGCAGGAGGAAATGAAAAAATGGAACAAAATGATGCGCTCAGCAGACCCTGCTGCCAAACCAATCAAGCCGCAGATAGTAGCATCCGCAGTATCCGACGAATTGAGAAACGATGCAATAATTTCGGTGGACAGCGGAACCAATACCATATGGGCTGCACGGCACATCTCCCTCAAGAAAGGGATGAAGTTTTCATTATCCGGTACACTCGCAACAATGGCCTGCGGACTGCCATATTCAATAGCGGCACAAATAGCCTTTCCAGAGAGACAATCAGTGGCATTCGTGGGCGACGGCGGATTTACCATGTTGATGGGGGAATTTGCGACCGCTGTAAAATACAACCTCCCGATCAAGGTAATCATAATAAAAAACGACGTGCTAGGCATGATACGGTGGGAACAGATGGCTTTTCTCGGAAACCCGGAATACGGCATAGAGTTGTCAAGCATCGATTTTGCGAAATTTGCCGAAGCCTGCGGTGGGAAAGGATACACCATAAAGGAGCCTGGCGATGTCAAAAGGGTCATCCGCGAGGCAATGTCACAGACCGGTCCTACTATAGTTGAGGTTTATGTGGATCCCTTTGAACCACCAATGCCCCCCAAGACTGACCTAAAGCTAGTCGCAAAGATGGCAGAGTCGTTCGCAAAGGGACAGCCCCATGCAGGAAGGATAGGGCTTACGATATTTCGGGACCAAGTCCATGAAAAGATAGGCAAGGCCCAGCCCAAGGATGAGGATGAACAGTCTTCTTGATATAACGTAATCCGCCATAGGATTTCCTGAATTTCTTAATACTTCGGTCTCCCTAGCCCTAGCTTTTTACCATGTGCTGCATGTAGCGCCTGAGATGGAAAATACTGTAAATAGATACCCTAAGAATTGCCAGAATCACAAAAAAAGGAAAAAAGGGAAAGTGAGTTGTTGGTTTGCTAGTCTACTGTACGTTGATTGTCGTGCTCAACGGCGGGCTCAGTGCGTTTGGATTGTCAATGCTCTG
>JAJPGU010000008.1 GCA_021325615.1 Nitrososphaerota archaeon
TAGAACAGCAGTATAAATCCCAAGCTTCGGCGAGGGGTGAGCTGGCTGTCACTAACAACCCAATACATCAGTTCAGTCACATACATAGAGACTATACGCGACGATTTACTACGTCATTTTTCTATACTTATTTGAAATCCGTCCCTAGCGGAGCCTAGGGTCTGCCTACACACATGAATCTATTGCACAATCCTGACTTGCGCAAGCAATTGGTTGAAACAAAAAGGGTTCGGAAGATAAATTTCCACCGTGACGGGCTCTTGCCCATCAAATGTGGTCTATTCTCCGTTCTGATACGTGATACGTGAAACTTGCAGAAATAGTTTGTGTCTGGCAAGCAAGTTGGCGCCACGCGGTTTCATGTCTTTCAGGACGAAGGGTGAACCTCAAAGGGGCGTGTTTTCATAGAACAATTCTCTATAACTATCTGCAAAATGATTTTTGTAGTAGAATTGGTTATCTTATCCCGATGGAAGACCGTGACTTGGGCAAACTGTGCAGGAAGATTCTGGACGTAAGCAAGAACATTCTCCGAGTCTCAGTCATAACCAGCGGCGGGCGCCCCCTTGAGGAGGTCAGCCGCGGGGGAAGGAATTCCCTTGACGGGGGAGATCTGAAGGAGATGCTATTGATGCAGTGTGCCCTGGCCATGTCGATGGGAAGGGACTTTGACGAACCATTTGGCAAGATAATGTTTACCCACATGGAAAGGGAGAATGTCTCGCTGTTATCGTTTCCTCTTGGGGGAGACACCGTGCTTGTGGAATCCGGGCCGTCCACGGGTTCCTTGTCGCTTGCAAGCGATGTTGCGTCCGTGATAAGGGCGGTTGCCTCAGGGCCTGATGCCAAGCCGCGGGCTTCGGCACCGCTTGTCAAGGCACGATGATACTGCAGAAATCACCGGCATTTACTCGATCTGCTTGTCTGCAAGCAAGTTTTTCATTATCGATATGATGAAGGAAGACGTCCTTATGTTGTCATGGCTATAGTTTGCGTGGTTGAACCTTGTGGACTCGTGCAGGGTGGCTGCCTTTGACCAGACCTGCCTTATCGTAGAGCGGTCGATTGTCCACAGCGAGTCGTCTGAGGTGGACACCACTATCCTGCCCCCGGAATACTTGGCCGAAAACGGCTTGGACTGGGTCGCGAACTGGCGCGGTACTGCAAGATCCCTTGTCAAAAGGTCCCAAAACTCGTCAAACTTCAATGGTCATATGATCCGAAAACTTTGATTTAACCTCTAGGGTGCGGGATGGGGGAGCCAATAACCGGGCTTTCCATGAGGGATGACGGGTTGAAAAAAATGGGGTTGGGATGTTGCTAGAAGTTTTGCACACATCTGCCAAGAAGTGCCGAGCTGCCTATCGGAGTGCCGTTTCCATCCTGGAACTGGAGGTATATCCAGGGATTGCCGCCAACCCCGCCAAGGGATGGCTGTTTTGGAAATTCAATTGAAACCCCCGACGGTAGAATCTGGGCACTGACAACTTGGCTGTTTGTATGGGTCCCATCGGCATTGTTGGTGAAAATTACCTTTGCCGTAACAGACGTGTCTGTCGTCATGGTGCCGCCAAAGTCAATATCGGATGCCGTATTGTCGCATTTCATGGCTGACACCTCGGCAGTAAGGGTTGTCGGCATGGAAAATGTTGCAAACCCGTCCATGTTCCCCTGCACACACCTTCCGAGGAAGACTGGAGCAGTCAGAGGGTTGCCGCTTCCGTCAATTAGTTGGACGAAGATATACGGGTTGCCTCCCACTCCGCCATTGACCGGCTGTTTTGGGATGGTGATTGTGGCACCCTGCGGTACTGCGCTTGCTGTGGCGGTGGACGTATACGAATGCGTTCCGTCTGCGTTGTTCTGGAATGTGAATTGTGCGGAAATTGGGCTCAAGTCAAGTGCCCCGTCAAGCGTCACGTATGGTCCTGGGCTGTTGGAACAACCAGAGGCACTCAGCCCGATTTGTGCGGTAACGGGCATCATGTAACTTGTGGTCTCGGTCTGCGTCGCAAATGCGGGAATGGTGGAATATCCGACCATCACAAAGGCAAGCATGCATGCGGCCAGATGCTTCTTGGCAAGTCTAGTTGCATCAAATGTCATTGGAATTTCCTATGTTGAAATCTATAAGTGAGTTAATGATCATTTTATCCTGCGATGGATTCGTAATTTTTCTAGTAAAGACGAGTTCATTTTCTGATGACAACTGCGGGTGCCTTGGGGCTGGTGGGTTTGCGCCATCATGCCTTGAGGGCTTCCTCTAGCCCATGTGGGCATGTATGATGTCTTCGATCTCGTCTGCCATGTCTGCAACCTCCTGCCTGCTTGCATTGTCGCAGCTTACAAGGAAAATCCAGCCTGCCTTGTGGAACATGAGGATGTGGCCCTTTGCCCTTATGAGGTGTGTAAAGATGTTCTCCCCTACAATGTCATCATAGACCTTGAGGAGCCCTCCTAGAAAGTGGACGTCCTTTGCTATGGATTCTGACTGGTCGCCGTTGATTAATGACCTTGGGGTGGTGTGGCTAAATACCGTCTCGCCGTGGTTGTCGACGACAAGGACATACCGTATGGTCTTGCTGACTGGCAATATCCTATCTACAATCTCCTTGGGCATGAGAAAGTGGTTCTGGTATCTTGTCAACATTATTCTCCTACTTTAGCTTGATATCTTCTGGTTTTGTGAACATGTCGCTTATCTCGTCTGCCATGTCGAGAAACTTGAGGCCCTTTTCAGTCGTCCTATAAATCTGGGTCCCCTCGTCATAGGAAATCATCTTGTTCTCGCTTAGAAGTTTGAGGTAGCTTGTGAGCTGTGCATAGGACAGAAATGCGATGTACATTATCCTCGTCTTAGTGGTTCCAGACCTTGCGGCCTTGAGAATGGTGGTGATAATCTCTGTCCGGCTTCGGTTTTTCACAAATTGTTCTGTTGATTTTACTATTAAAGTAATTTGGAATAATCTTCTAGAATAATTTTCTATAAGATGTTCGAGGAGAGCGTCGGACATGGCCAAGGCTGCAAGGCCGGTACATGCCGGGAAAGTGAATGTCGGTTCGTCGTCTGGTGGCACGGCGGGCGAAATTTTGCGCGGCCCGGGGCGATAATGGTTAAAAACTCAAAGCCCTGTAGGTAGGAGGGGGTAGAACCATTGTGAATTTTGAAAAACTGCTAGGAGACATTATGAACCTTTCAGAATCGATACGGTTCGGTTTTGTAACAAACGAGCAAGGCAAGATTGTACAGAGCAAGGTTTCTTCAAACGCTTTCCTGCTTGACCGGGAGCAGGTTTCACTCCTTGGAGTCGACCTGCAGATACTGCGGAAGATTCTAAAGATGTATGACGACATAATAGGACAAAGCACATCGCTGCATATGGTCAGGGACAAGGTTCATGTCCTGATTTTCTATGTGGGCGAGTGGACAATTCTTGTAAGCTGTAACCGGGACACCGATAGGCACGTACTTGCAGACCTCTCGGAGCATATAGGGGGCCTGTTGCAGGAAGCCTCGTCTGGAGAAAAGTGTTAGACGGTGGGTTTGTGTGTAAACTGTGGGGGAGTGGATGTTGGATTGTACCCATTCTTACACCAGTGCGCTCGTAGGAGACCCACCAACCTACCGACATGCTATTGAGGATGGTGGCGGATAAGTACATGCTAAGATTGTTCTGTAAGATGAACACGACTGCTGGTCGGCGGGCCTGTGAAAAACATGAAAGGAAGGATGAAACTGTAGGATGAGTTCGGATGGGGTTAGGAGGAACTCTTTACTATCACTACAGTTTCAAGCTGAAGTTCAAACTTATGCCAATTAAGTACTGTGTAAGATTGTTCTAGCATTCATCTTATGGTACGACCTTCCATTTGAGATGGAAAACATCCTGCCTTGGTACCGCTCACTGCCTTTGCGTGCGTTGCCAGAGGCCGTGCCGGCCGGAATGGGGCGTCTTGGGGGAAATAAGAAAACCGCGGTATCTCGGCTTTGGGGGGTTGTAATTCTAGCTGCAGGTGTTCTTTACCTTGTCTGCTTCCCTTTTAAGAAGGGCGACTTGGACCATCTCCCGGAACATCATCTCCTCGACAAGAAGTATCGAATAGATCTCAAACGCCTGCCTGTAGTCCAGGCTTGCCTTGTCAGGAAGGGCTCCCCTGGAAGCCAGCCTTGCGCTCATGAACTTCCACATCTCCTCAAACGTTGGTTTGTCGGTATTTGCCATCATTATCTTCTAGACCTGTGATGGCTTACCAATAAGTTGAGGAAGGCGCTGTTGTCAAGAGACTTGTTCTTCTTCTTTGCCTCCTTTACCGCTTTTTTAAAGTGCTCGTAGCACTCGTTCTTCACGGTGATTGTCTTGTATTCTTTTCTTGGCATACCTATGGTTGTACGGTACGTTGATAAACTCTTGGTATACTGAATATGGAAAAATGTAACTGTATTTCCCTTTTTTTGGGAATGAACTTAGGCAGCAAGACAAGGTAAATATGGATCTAGGAGTCCCGTCCGCCGAGATCTATCTGGAACTTGTCTACAGATCTATATTCCTCATTCCAGACATCCTGGGGGTTCGGGACTGCGTTATAGGCGCCAGTGATCTTATCACTCGTGACCTGGATTGACATGAAGCCATAGTGGTCAACGCAGTAGTTCTCCAGGGTGAGGCCGTTCACGTTTGGCATCCTGAAAGGGAGGGCCACATTCTTGCCGTAATATGGGTTGAGTTTGTGCAGGTTGTGGTATCCGCCGGATCCTGCCACTATGTAGGTAAGGTCGCTACCTGCAAACTGGCGGGTGAAACGCTGGTAGTTGTGGACATGCCCGGTGAGCACGAGGTCCGCCGCCCTGCCGCCCTTTTTGAAGGCATCATCGAGGACCTGCTCTATTGTGGCGCTGCCTCCATGCTCGTTATCTGCCGAATAGGCTGGGTGGTGTACTGATACTATGAGGGCCTTGTCCTTTGGGGCGGAGGCCAGCTCTGACGCGAACCACTCTGTCTGGTTCTGATCGAATTGGCCCCCCTCTGGCACGTTGGAGTAGAGGCCAATGATGGTCACAAAGGGAGCCTCCAGGGTCCAGTAGACGTTTGGTTGGGTCATGGCATCCCTTGGGGACTCGCCCGCCTCGGACGTCAGGCGGGGCTCATTGGCACAAAAGTTCTCAATAAAGGCTGCAAGGGTGGGTGCGCCCCCAGCTACCACGTCGCCGTCATGGTTGCCAGGGATTGCAAGTATTGGGCCAGGATAATGCATGTACGGCTCGTAGAACTGTGCATAATAATTGCTTGACTCCCCGTAGAAATACACCACATCCCCGAGGTGGTAGAAAAAGGAGGGGTTTGAAACTGCACTGTCAGCCTCCATGGCATCTGCAACCGTTTGTTGCGGGGTACCGTTAATGATCCCGCCAGTATCTCCAATACAATGAAATGAAATCCCGCCAGAGTCTTTGATTTTGGCAATCTCGGAGGCAGGCAAGACAGTGTCAAGCGAGAGGCGGTAGGGGGGCTTGCCTGTGGGTGGGGGGAGGGGCTGGAACTGCTGGTTCCCATGAGACTCCTGCCGGAAGGTTGGCCCCTTTCCGTGGGGCCTTGGGAGATGGAAGGTTCGGCGCACCCTCAAACTGCCCCCTTGCTGACTTGGCAAACAATTATTCCAAATCTTTTGCCTGGACAGGGCGGCATGCCAGTGCTTTGCCGTGGGGTCGCGCGCCTTGGAAGTACTGGTGCGCGCATGTGGAAGTGGTTCATAACGCAAAACATCATATGGTTGTACCGTACCTTTGCGATTTAAGTCTGTCGCAGGAATTGCAGCACCGGGTAGAAGATTTTTACAGATGAATTTTACTTAACGTGGCATGTGGGAGATTGACCGCAAGCAATTTTAGACAAAAGGGAACATCCAGAGGGGTGATCGCTAGGCTTCAGGCAGTAAAGCCGTCTTACTTGGTGATGACAGTTCTGGCTGTGTCTGGATTCACCCACATCTGGAATGCCGCAGGCTTTCCCGATCTCTTCTTCGATGAGGGGGTGTACATGAGGAGGGCAATGCATGTGCTTGCAGGGCTTGGGCCCCAGGAATCCTTCTTTCACGACCATCCGTTTTTTGGTCAGATTTTCCTTGCATCCGTTTTCTACGTTGTCGGGTATCCTGCATCACTTCACGCCTCTCCAACCGCCGAATCGATTTCGGGCCTCTATGCGGTGCCAAGGGTTCTGATGGGCCTGCTTGCAATAGCCGACACGTACCTCACCTACAAGATTGCTGAGGCAAGATATGGCGTAAGGGTGGGACTCATCTCTGCCATGTTTTTTGCAGTCATGCCGATGACGTGGGTGGTGCGCAGGATACTGCTTGACTCGATATTAATGCCGTTCCTTTTGACATCAATCCTCCTTGCAATGAAATCCAAGGGGGCAAGACACAAGAGCCTCATTGCCTTGGTCTCGGGAGTGGCCATGGGGATTGCAATATTTACAAAAATTCCGGTCTTTGCAATGATTCCATTGGTTGCAGGCCTGGCGTACTTTGGAAGCGGAAAGAGCCTGAAGGCGCTTGCCCTTTTCTTGCTACCTGCAATCCTGATACCTGCAGCCTGGCCCATCCAAAGCCTAGAGGCTGGGCAGTTTGATATGTGGCTGCACGACGTTGCATTGCAGGCCCACAGGCCCACCTATGGCCTTCCATATATCTCAGGCATGTTCCTGCGCATGGATCCCGTCCTCTTCATACTTGGGGTTGCAGGTGCTGCCTTTGCGATCTCAAGGAGGGATACCCTGGTACTGATGTGGCTTGTTCCCTTTCTAATCTTGCTGCTGGCAGTGGGGTATAACCAATATTTTTACTGGATTCCGGTGCTTCCGGTTTTTTGCATTGCGTCTTCCTTGTTGATTGAAAGGCTTGTCGTACGAAACGGCGTGGAGGTGAAAAAAAAGGCGTTGCTTGCAGTCGTGCTTGGAATCGGGGCGTTTGGTCTTGCAAGCACCATTGCGCTGATTTCAACCGACATGACATCGAGCCAGTTTCAGGCAGCGGCATTTGTCCTCCACCTTGTGAAAGAAAATGACAATGAAACGACTATCCTTGCAAGCCCAGTCTACTCGTGGGTCTTTGCATCAGCCTTCCACAGGGGGGACGTCATGCCTGACTATACGCAGGTCTTGTGGCAGCCGGTCCCCACTAGAAAATTCCTGCTCGTTGCAGACGAGCACTATTTTATAGACATGGCAAGGGGCATGCCGGTGGAAAGGCTTTTCAACGATTCAAGGACGGTGAAAACCTTTGAAGGAAATGCGGGAAGGTACGACACGCTGCTTTATCCCTACACGAGCATCAAGGAGACCTATGGCGGTGGGCACATTGAGGTGAGGGAAAAAGGCTGAGCGGGCAGCTATCCCCAGACCTTTTCCTTGAAAGTCCATTTTTTGTTCAGGACAAAGTTTCCTATTGAGGCAATGGCAACGGCGATGAAGAGGGAGGGGGCGTAGCTCATGTGTCTCAAATCTACCAGCAGATAAATCATGCCAAGCTGGAAGGCCGCGCCTATGCCGCTGAACATAAGGAAGGAACCGTACTGGCGGAGCGTCTTCTTGAGATTCATGTCCATGTCCTCAAACGTCCAAACCTTGTTGAGGAAGAAGTTCGATGTCATTGAGAACAGTATTCCTATCATCGTGGCATAGACATCCCAGAGGTTTGAAAGGACAACGCCAAAGAGGAAGGACACCACGTAATTCACCAGCAGCCCTGATGCCCCTACTGTGTAGAATCTCCCAGCCTTGGAGAAGAAGCGGACCGAGGTCCTCCTTTCGCGCATTGTCTTGCCGTACCTGTAAAGCCTCCAGACTGACTTTATGTAGTCGAGGACGACGGACCTGTCAAGCTTGCTTGTGCCTGACCTTCTGTCTGTAAAGTTGTACGGGATCTCCCTTACCTTTGCACCCCTTGCCTTTACGAGTATTTCCAAAAGTATCTTGTACCCTATGGCGTCAAAATTGATGTTCCTTATCACGTGTCGCCTAAAGGCAAAAAAGCCCGACATGGGGTCCTTTATTTTTATCCCGAGGCTTCGCTGGGCAATCTTGGTTGCACCCTTGCTTATCAGCTTGCGCTTGAAGGGCCAGCCGGTAATTGAGCCCCCCTCCACGTATCTTGAGGCTACAACGATGTCGCAATCTGCCTTTTTCAACTCCTCCAGCATCTTTGCTATTGTCTCCGGCGGGTGTGAAAAGTCGCAGTCCATTACGACAACGGCCTCGCCCACGGATGCCCTGATGCCTGCAAGTATTGCAGAGCTGAGGCCCTTCTGGTCCCTGCGGCTGATGACCCTTATCTCAAGGCCGCCTGCGGACCTTGACCTTCCGGCGTATTCCTCTGCTATCCTCCCCGTGCCGTCAGGGGAGTTGTCATCCACAACCACAATCTCGGCATTGGATGTGGGCGGGAGGCTTGCCGAAACAATGTCTAGCATCTTTGTAATATTCTGAGACTCGTTGTATGTTGGAATTATTATTGAAAGCGACCTTGAGCGAGTGAATAGCTCAGGCTTTGTCAGAGACATGGTTTGAATCTGCCCTTTTTCGAGCCGAGTGGCTATTAAAATATTGAGTTTCAAGCGGTGCACCAATATGTCAGCCCTGTGCCGCGGCATGCGCACCTTGGACTGGAGATGGCTTTTCGCTTTCTGGAATATGCATCAGAAGCTGCCTTATGGCCTCCTTGCCTTTGTGATGCCCTCTGATCTGCACCATGCCATAGTGTACCCAAGCTCCTTTCTCAAAAGATCCGGGTCAAAATCTATGTCGATGTATGCAAGGTCGATGCCAAAGGAGAAGACGTAGTACCTTGCTATCTCCTTGGGTATTATGCCGCGAAGGGAAAGGTGGGAGAGTCGCTCGTGGAATTGGTAAAACTTCCACCTGTAAAGTTCTACATCCTCTATAGTTTCCCTAGGCTGTCTTGAAAGGTCTTCAAACGGCATCCACACGTAGTCCTTGAGCTGGGCCTCTATCTCTGCAAGCTTGGTGTACTCTGTCTCAAAGTCCTTGAGAATCTGGTAATACTGGTTCTTGTTCTGGCTAGACTGGGACAAGCCGCTGAAAACTATGGCGCCTAATGCGCTGAAAAGGCCTGCAACGGAAACAATAATGGTTACGTACTGGCGTACTGGCGCGGTGCTCACGACCTCGACTCCGGTACCTCCCTCTGAAAGAAGATTGTACAGGAAAAGCCCTATGGAGAGTGAAAGGATGCCTATTGCAAAGAGGCTCTTTGAATGGAGGCTAGACTCGACAAGTCTTGCAACGCGGGTCTTGTTCTTCATGAAAGTAAAACGCACCCAATCTCCAAATCTAGGGAATCTTTTTGCTCATGCCATAAAAAATTAGTGTATCTTTTCTACTCGCATCCTTTTACAGAAGAATCTTACCATATCATGATAGGCTGTGTAAGGGATATGAATGTGAAGTCTTGCTAAACTCGGTTGCGGGGGTTCTAGTCGGCAAGGGTTTGCTTACGGTAGTTTGTGTCCTGGCTCTGTCATGTGTTTTACTGCCGACTGCCGGAGACTCCTTTGGATTATGTTATCCTTCTATGAAATGCGGAAACGCAACGGACAACAACCAGGCCATGTCATTTTGGAAGTATTCGAACTCTACGCTGTTCTTTGGCAATTATTCAAACTCTACCTTGCCTGGGTCAAACCAATTGCTTGGATTTGACCAGTTCTCGAACATGACTATGACTGCAAGTGGGACATCACGGGTGCTTGATGAGGCTATCGGGATAGGGGACTCGATCGCGGCAAACGGGACAGACCACAAGATTCCTTTGAGGATTCTTGATTCCATGCTGGGTAGGCTTGGGGACAAGTCGGGCTCGGGCTCTGTAGACCTTCAGGGGGGACAATATGTGGATGGAAACTATACCGTGCCTGAACTGAAGAACCTGACAGTCTCTGCATGGGTACGGCCTGACTATGGTATGGGATCTCCGGTATTTACCGTGGTAGGGGACGAGAATGCTTTTGTGCTAGCACTGGACAACATCCTGCCGCCAGAAAAGGTTGCAACCTTCTCGGTTTTTGACGGCATAAAATGGACGGAGGTAACATCATCATCCGCGATTCCGGAACAGTGGACCCACCTTGCAGCTACTTTTAACGGGACCACCATCAGGATTTATGTAAACGGTGCCTTGGATGGGTCGGCAAGGGTTGGCCCGGTTCCTGCCCTTGTCGATGGCATACTTGTCACGAGGACATCGCAGAATATAGTCTCCAATGACAATGTGACTATCGGGGCATATTATGAAAAGGAAAGGGGGGAAACGAGGAATCTCTTCTCGGGGGCAATTTCTGATGTTAATCTTTATGGTACCGCGCTTTCCCCTGACCAGGTCCAGCAGATATTCCATATTCCAAGGACGGACATCCATGGCAATCTGAATGCAGGGCGCGGTTGATTCTGGCATGGGCTCGGTGGCAACATCTGCCCGTTGTAGGAATTTGCCAAGGTGTATAACCATGTTAATCCCTGTGCCGCATATGGTAGAAGCAAGCCTCCGTACTGGAAGGATCCATGATCTCAGTCACTTTGGGCTGAGGCTGGTAGTGGGTGTTTTTTTTATTATCCACAGCCAGGCAAAGTTTGGGAGCGGCTTTGGGAAGTTCCTTTCAGGCCTAGGACTTCCACCCGAGATGGCAGTTCTTGTGGGACTCCTTGAGCTGGCAGGAGGAGGACTACTTGTAGCAGGTGTCCTGTCAAGAATAGCAAGTGCCATGCTGGCAGTGGACATGCTTGGGGCAATAATTTACGTCAAGAAGCTAAAGGCGTTTTCAGGAACCCAGGGTGTGGAACTGGAACTTTTGGCGTTCATTATCGTGCTTACAATCGCGGTTCTGGGCCCTGGAAGGATCTCGATTGCCCATGTGGCAAGGGGAATCCCGAGGTTCCTGCAGTAAGGGTCGGGCAAAACACGCGAAATAAAAGCTGAAATTGGCATGAGGTTACCCGAATAGCGTGAAAAATTCCGCAACCGGATTTGATCCCTTGGAGTTTTGTGACGTGTGTTTCCAGAAGGCCAGGCCGAACCTCTGCGAGACGTACAAAAATACCTTTACGAAGATAACGTCTATCCACTTCTCGCAGCAAAACAAGCTTGACAGGCTCCTTAACAAGCTGGGGGCTGCGCCTAGGATGGTAGACCGGAAGTGGACTTGCACATTGGAGGGGCCTGCACGCCATGAGTTTCTTGACTCTCTTTGGGGGATTGGAATCTCTGTGCATACTCTTGACGATCATCTGAAAGTGCTGACAAGGCTTTACAAGCCAGACATACGGCCCCTTGGGACCATTGAGGAGGTGGAGATGTCCGGCCTGGACTCGTGGGAGGAATTCGACCCCAAAACGAGGACCTGGCGAGAGGTAAATGTTGCATCAAGGGGGGAAAGGCATTTTGCCACGGCAAGGCTTGGAAACGTCCTTAGGTGCTCAACCATAGATGGAACCAGTTACTATAGGATGAATCGGCAGGATGATTCGGTGCAGTTGGTCCCTATGGAAAGGCGGGCCGCATTCAACATAATCTGTACCATCGCCGAGCCTGTAACCGTCCCGTGGAAGGCTGATGCCTCTGGGCAAAAGGTCTTCGTGAATGCTTCCGACCTTGGCCCAGTTCCGGACGAGATTTTTAGCTTCCTGAGGCGGGTTGGAAAGAAGGAGAGAGGCGGTCAAGCGATTGTTTTTGAGGTTGAGGACCTTGACAATGTGAGGGCGGCACTGGCCTGCATTAAGATTGGACTTGAAAAGTCTTCCGAGACCGTTGAGGCGGACCCGTCCTGCACAACCGGGGGATCTGTCGCAATAGGAATCGTTGAGAAGGAAAGGCTTGATGCTCTCAAGGGAATCATCAAGGAGATGGGAGGGGAAGTAGAGTCCCATGAGGACCACATGGTGGTTTTGGGAAAACGCGGCTCCGTAAAGGTTTCATTTACCAGCGATGAAAAGAGCTACAACGAGGGGAGTGATCTTAGAGTCTCGGTATATGCACTAGAGGCTCCTCCGAGGTTTTCTGAGATACTCCTGATGATAAAGAAAAAACTGGGGCTTCTTGATGTTCCGCTTGAGAGCTCCGTTGCACAGCATTGGCCAATAGTTAACGACTCGGACCTCCAATACGTGGTGCAGTCGGCAATCTCGTGGTATGGCTCAAATCCGGTACTGGCGTGCAAGATAATAAGCGGAAACGATAAGCTTGGCCAAATAAAGGAATGGAACAGGAAAATCAAGGAAGGAAAGATAAGGTCGAGCCTTGATACGATAACGCTTGGAAAGATAATCAAGCGAATTGAAATGGTTTGATGCCAGCCATTTGAAAGAACACGCAAGGCTGGCAGGTCTTATAGGCTGCATTATTTTTCAAAGACTTGGGATGTATCAAAAAGGAAGGGAGGGCTGAACCCTATGACGACGTCCACTTTATGTTGTATGTCACTTGGCCTGGCACCAGGGTATTCCATGTCACCGTCTGCTCCGTACCGGGCGTTAGGTTTGCGGGGTGACTCTCAGTCACAGTCCTTGTAACATACTGGTTCGCGTTCACGCCGTTTATGCACTGCCCAAGTTCATATCCAGCAGCACTTGTGTCAACCCAGGTGCTTCCACCGAGCGAGTTTCCCTGCGAACTTTGACTCTGGGTGTGGATTGTATATGTCACCGTATATGATTTGGTGTCTTGGAGCCTGAACGTCAGGTTAGGATGTGCAATCGGGTTGTAGGTCATATCTCCTACCTTTATCTTCAGCGTAGTTATGGTGCCGTCGTATCGGTTGCCGCACGTGCTAGGTGCCTGGCCCATGGCATAAGCCTCGTGGGCAGATACTGCTACCGACAAGACTAGGATGGACGCAAAGAGCGTCATGGACAGCCTTCTGCTGGAACTGGCAGGACTTGTTATGTTTGGCTTTGTCATTGATGGATTCACTACTTGAATCTCTATCTGTTTATGGGCAGAATTTTCTAAAAATCAGTTATGTAGTGTCTTTCCTGCTTGCGTCATAATTGGTTTGCCACGGTTCTATCTTTCGGGGTTTCTCTCAGCCTTCCCAATACCACTTTTGCGTGAACCCGTCGTGTTTTGAAGGATGGGCTGCCCTAAAATGCCTCTCTAGCCTAATCTTGTCGCTGAATTCCATGTTGCATTCCTTGCATCTGAATTTGTCCTTCCCGCCGTCCTCGTTACTGCCGGGCAATGCCTCGATGTGGTAGTTCCTACGAATTAGGTATTTCGCATATTCTCGCATGCCTAGATTCCAAATGGTTGTAACAAGGGACTGTTTTAGGGCAATGTCACAGATAAGTCAGATAAATATCTGGATGGAAGAGCCCATCTGTTGAACTTGACAATGGGGGGCTCTCTGGGTTTTGCATGCATCCTTGTCATGACATTGGCAGCCTCCGGAATTTACGGGGCTGGAGGTATGCCTGAGAAGAATGACATTGCCATGAAACCGTGGTTGAAAACACTAGAGCACTGGCAGGACCGGGGGCGGATCACAGTAACTGAGTATAGTGAGGCCATACAATATCTCGTGGGCAAGGACCTGATAACGCATGAGGAAGGGGAGGAGCTTATTGAAGCGGCGGGCCCTGTCCACGTACCCGATGGGGACGACAGGTGCTGGGACAGGAACTTTCCAAAGGTTGACTGGTCAGGGTGCGACTTTTCGGGCCAGAACCTCAACCACGAGGATCTTGCCGACGCGGATCTTGCGGGGGTGGATTTCTCCCGCGCCAACCTTGAAAAGGCATACCTTTTGGACGCGGACCTGCTCGACGCAAACCTGAGTCATGCAGATATCGAAAACATAGACCTGCCGGGAGCCGACATGGCAGGTGCGGACCTCTCCGGATCAAAGGCGACTTTTTCGGACTTTCATTTTGCAAATTTGACTGACGCCAACCTGACAGGAGCTAACCTCCAGCAAAGTTCGCTGAATTGGTCCACTTGGAAGGGGGCCATACTTGTCGGGGCAAATCTTTTCAGTTCGGAGGGCTATTCAACGGATTTCTCTGGCGCCGATCTCGAGGGGGCAGACCTCTCAGACGCCAACCTTAACGGCGCCAACTTTAGCGGTGCCGACCTTCACAACGCCAACCTCCACAGTGCAAACCTTGGCGGGGCTGACCTTTCAGGGGCAAGGCTTGACTGCGTGGGAAACCCAATCTGCACAGGCGCAAAATCCAAGTAGGGGAAATGTCCCGCACCGAGGGGTGGTTTTTAATAGCACCGTTTTTAAGTCAAAGCGGCCAACTTAAGGCGCGGATGATTCCTCCCGGCTCATTTGATCAACTTTATCGTACTTTTTATGAAATTTCGCCAGACTTGGTGTGCACGCTTGACGGAGGAGGTACAATCCTTGATGCCAACCAAAGGATGCTTGATCACTTTGGATATTCAAAGGGCGACATAGTGGGGAGGTCGTGCTTCGAGTTTATCATAGACACCTACAAGAAGGCAGCCCTTGACGGTCTGGCGGAGATGAGAAGATTGGGAATTGGGCCTGCAATCGAGCTTGGCCTTGTTAAGAAGAACGGCGAGACCTTCTTTGGGGTGTGCAGGGGTGCCAGAATTTCCGGGGATGGGAAGGAGAATGAGGGATATCTGATAACAATACAAGACATATCGCCAATAAGGAAGGCTCTGGAAAAGGCAAAGGTTGCAGAAGAGGACGCGAAAAACCGGTATTCCGAGCTGAAAAAGGCCCATGATTCACTACTTATGCTGGAAAGGAAATACAGGAATCTTTATGAAAATTCGCCGGACCTTCTGCGTACGATTGATCTGAACGGGACTGTAATAGACTGTAACCAGTCATATGCGAAAAGCCTTGGCTACTCAAAGGAGGAGGTAATAGGAAGGCCAATCTCTGAATTTACGGCAGAAAAAAGCCATGGGGAGCTGAGAAATGGGCTGGAGGAATGGAAGGCGACTGGCGTCATATCAAACAGGGAGATTTGGCTGAGGCGGAGGGACGGGACTGAATTCCCAACGCTGCTTTCAGGTACCAGCATCTACGATGAGGGGGGCAGGGTGGTCGGAAGGACAGTCTCACTCCGAAACATTTCGGATCTTTACCAGACAAGGATGGTGATGGAGCGGGACCAGGCAAAGATAAGGGAACAGTACGAGGAACTAAAACGCGCAAATTCCCTTCTTGAGGCGGCCGAAAAAAAGTTCCGAAGCCTCTATGATACCTCGCCAGACCTTCTTCGTACCATAGACTCTAATGGGATCATCCTTGACTGCAACGAGTCATACGCAAGGAGCTTGGGCTACACCAAGGAAGAGATTGTGGGTGCAATGATTTACGACCATACGGCCGACAAGAACCTGGGCAACATGAAGGCAATTCTGAACTCATGGAAGGACGGAGGCTCCGTCTCAAACAAGGAGATCTGGATGAAGAGAAAGGACGGGACAACCTTTCCAGCACTGCTGAGCGCAACCTCTTTTGAGGAGGGGAACAGCATGCGAAGCAACACCGTAATCAAGGACATTACTGAAATCTACATGGCAAAAAAGAAAATAGAAGAGGACGAGATGCGGATACGGGAGCAATATGAGGAGTTGCGAGACGTGGAAAAGTCAAAGGAGGAATTTCTTACCATGATAACCCATGAGTTGAAGACCCCGCTTGTTCCAATTCAAGGATATGTGGACATACTCCTTGCTGAAAAATTCGGGCCGTTGACTGACGACCAGCGGCGGAGGCTGGACATAATAAAATCAAACGTGCGATATCTCATGAAATTAATGTCCGACCTCCTTGACGTGCAGAAGATAGGGCTTGGCCAGCTAAAGCTAAACAAGGCAAGCTGCAATCTGGAGGATCTGGTCCTGGGGGTGGTAGAAAACATGAGACCGGACATGGAAAAGAACGGAATATCGCCTGTGATGGAACTGCAGCATGAAATTTTCTGCACATGTGACAAGCTAAGGATTTCTCAGGTCATAAACAACCTCATTAACAATGCCCTTGATTTTTGTCCAAAGGAGGACGGCAGGATAACTGTAAAACTATTCAGGGAAGGCAATCAGTGCAGGATGGTTGTAAAGGACAACGGCATAGGTGTAGCAAGGGGAAAACTTGACAAGATATTCGTCAAGTTCTATCAGGTAGACACTTCTACTACGAGGGAGCATGGCGGCTCGGGAATCGGCCTTGCCGTCTGTCGCGGAATCATTGAGGCACACAACGGCAGGATCTGGGCAGAGTCTGAGGGCGAAGGAAAAGGGACGGAGATTCACATCTCGCTTCCAATGGGGGAGGGCTGAAAATTACGTGCAGGCACGGCATGGAGAATTGTCCTTTGGTAAGTTTGGCATCATGTGATAGTATGACATGGGATTTCGCAGGAGCCATGTGACAGTTAACAATGTTTCTGAACTTTGTTTCTTTAATCTAAAATAGGGAGCAGGAATATCTGGGATGATGCTTGGGCGCCGTTCCTTAAAAAACACCATGGCGTTGGTCTTTTCACTTGTAATCATATCGTCGGTTTTGGAATGTGGTGGACAGGTCTTTGCACAGCAGCCCCCGCAATGGCAGGCAAACCAGATGCCATGGGGCAACCACACCTACGCCGGTGCTCTAAAACCATGCTTCCCGCTAGGGGGTCACGGCCACAGGGGACACTTTGTGCGTCATGGAAACCAGACCAGCTTCGGAATGCATCCGTACGGGATGAATGGGACATGGATAAGGAATGGCACCCATAACTTTGGACAGTTTGGGAACCATGCGGGCTTTAGGCTGCCCCCGTGCCCGGCAAATGCCCAAAACTCGACAGCAGGCCTCCCGGCAGGCGGAAACCAGTCAGCCTCCATGGGCCCCACATCGGGCAAGATACCAAGCTGGGTCAGGAACAACGCAAAGTGGTGGTCCGAGGGGCAGATGGGTGACTCTGACTTTGTTCAGGGAGTGCAGTTCCTCATCCAGCAAGGGATAATGAAGATCCCTCCGACCCAGGCAAACCAGACCTCTGGCGGCCAGCCGATTCCGGCATGGGTCAAGACTAATGCCAAATGGTGGTCGCAGGGCCAGATCTCCGACGATGATTTCATAAAAGGGATTCAATACTTGGTTTCTAATGGCATCGTCAAAATCTGAGGGATCCGATTGATGCTCAAAAACCTGGCGCTCGCGCCCATACTTTTTGTCGCGTTGGCTGCAGCACCGCTTGCCTTATCGGGCCAGATCCCCCTTGCCCTTGCAGACAACGGGCTCATTTTTACAAGTAGCAACTCCACCGCCGTTTCAACCGGGCCGGACTCTACATCCGTCTCGATTTCCCCAAGCTCTCCAACGGCCAATGCGGGAGCGTCTGTAACGCTAATCGTAACGGTTGAAGACGCGCAGAACCCATCAAACACCCCATCGGGGAGCGTTCTTTTGTCTGACAACAACGCAGGGGGTACGTTCAGCCCGTCCTCATGTACGGTATCCGGCGGCACGTGCAGCGTATCCTATACCGCATCGCAAACCTCGTCGGGGACCATAACTATAACGGCAAGCTATGCGGGAGACTCGGGGCACAACCCAAGCTCTGGAACCTATTCAATTACAATAAGCCCTCTCAATCCCACCAGCACCACCATCTCACCTAACACGGGAGCACTGCCCGCAAACAGGACTATGGAGTTTTCAATAGTGGTAAAGGATACGGCAGCCTCCCCCCTTGCGCTCTCCGGCAGCGTGACCATTAGCGACAACAACGCGGGGGGAACCTTTACCCCGGACTCGTGCACACTTACTGCTGGGCAGTGTGTCACTACCTATGTTGCTGCTGTGAACCCTCCAAACGTGATAAAAATCAACGCGACATACGGCGGGGACAGCCAGCACTCTGGCAGCTCGGCGGTATCTAGCATATCGACGTCCACGCTAGACGGTACTGTTACCACGCTGACTCCAAATCCTGCCACATACTCTTCTGGGGGCAGCGTCGCGTTTACGGCTACGGTCTCTGATGCTGCAAACCCGTCCTCATCCATGATAGGTATAATCTCATGGGGCGACGGGGGAGCAGGGGGTATTTTCAACCCGAACAACTGTATCCTGTCAAACAACAAATGCGCGGTAACGTACACGCCTCCCTCTCAAATTGCAGGCCCTGTTACAATCACGGCTACTTATGCGGGCGACTCTGGTCACTCTGGCAGCTCGGGAACTTCCTCACTTTCCTCCGGCACTGCCACAAGTCAGCAATCCTCTGGCCCTTCGGCAACAAGCCCTGCAACGACACCAGCAAGCCCGCAACAGAACCCGCCCTCTGCACAGCAGCCGGGTACGACGCAGACAGCCCCCTCCTCAACACAATCCTCGCCTACCACATCCCAGGGCACAGACCAGCCAAATGCGCCCTCAAACCCGTCGACCCAGACCCAATCTTCCGCGTCTCCTGCACCAAATCCGTCGGCAATGGCGGGAACGGGACAGCAGGGACAGGCCCCGCCTTCCAGCCCTGCGGGAACGACAAACAACGGACACGCCAATCCATCCGTGGGTACTGCGCCACTCGAGGGTGCTGGTTCTCAGAATCCACAAGTGCAGCCATCTGATCAGGGCGCTAGCCCCGCCGCCGTGCCACAATCTTCACCGCCTTCAAAGACCCAATCGGGAATTTCAAGTCCTGCCAATCCATCGCAGCAGGGAACGCCTACTGTCAGCCAGATAATAAACTCGCCTGAAACAATCTTTGACAAGTTTATCTCTCTCTTTGAAAGCCTCTTCAAGAAATTCTAGAAGATTCATTCACTAACTTTGTTCGTTAACAAGGTGTCGCAATTTTTTATAAATTATTTGTGAATGATTTAGTATGACGATAATAAGCAACATGGCAGTCGCATCGCTTGTGATGGTTGTTATGCCGTTCTATGGTGACATTTTTTCAGCAGTTGCCCAAGTCTCTGCAAAATCTCTCATGCCGGTCTTGCTTTCTACCTTGGGCATTACCTTTTAGGGCCGCTCTCGCTTCCGGAGGTTTGCATCTTTCAGTCACTGCGCCACGGCAACAAACCTGTCGGGATTGCAAAAAATTTTGCCAACTGCAATTCATTCAGAAATTAATTATTTTTGAGTAATTGCTTAAATACAAGAAAAGAAACTCGTCTTTAGTGAGAATTAACGCCAAAGCGCTTGCATTACTTGGAATTTTGATAAGTGCTACCGGTGTAGCTCCAGTCTTTGCTGCAAATTCTACTAACAGTACAAACTCAACCATGGCCTCTCCGCCTGCCATGGGCTCAAACACCACAATGACCCAGGCTACGTCTACAGGGTCAAATTCACCGATGGCCTCTTCTTCATCTAACAATACAAGTCCTACCGTCCCGGCGAACCTTCCACCTCCTGCATACATGATAACAAATGCCACGGCGGGGAATTCGGGCTCCATAGTCCAGATGGGCGGCGCCACACCTGCGGTGTCTGTGACAACCGACAAGTCCTCGTACAACGATGGTGACAAGATTACAATCTCGGGAACGACCCATGACTACCTTGGGGATACCCCGCTTACCCTTATTCTTAGAAACCCAGATGGCAACGTAGTTACTGTGAACCAGATTCCGGTTACTACTGCGAAAACGTTTTCGATTACAATGACTGCCGGCGGAGCCTTATGGCAGGCTGCCGGTGCCTATTCTGTATACGTGCAGTTTGGAGGTCCTGACAGATCCGCCAAGACCACATTCCAGTTCTCAGGCTCGACAGTAGGTCCTGCAGGGAACACCATCTTGGTAGACGGCACCAACTCCTCGATAACCTATACAATAACCAACGGCAAGGTAACTGACGTAAAGGCAGACACCAACTCAAAGTCACTCATAGTTTCGATCGAAACCACGGGAGATGGAGTTCTCACAATAACCATGCCAAGGGCACTCATCGATGCCAAGAAGACCGACGGCTCTGATGACACCTTCTTTGTGCTAAATGACGGCCAGGAGAACGACCAGGCCCAGGAAACCCACACCACAACCACAGCAAGGACGCTTGAGATTCCATTCACGAACGGAACATCTCAGATAGAAATAATCGGTACCGTGGTGGTGCCGGAGTTTGGCGAGATTGCAGCCATGGTGCTGGCGGTTGCGATAGTATCCATAATCGCAATCTCCTCAAAGACCGGGCTGAGGTTCCTGCCAAAGCCCTAGGGATGTCCCCTTAGGCCTTTTCAAAGTACGGTCGATTACTGGGTTGCATGCGCGTCCCTCCTTTTTGCATTCAGTTCGAGAAGGGAGGGTATCATAGATGACACAAGCAGGGCAGCGGAAAGGTAAAAGATTGCGTGGATGGAGTTCACAAAGCCTACGCCGCTTGAAAAGCTCGCAGCCTTGCCTACGAAAATCGTCTCAAGTTCTGAGATTGGGACTGCCCTTGTGATGATGAGGAAGGATATGCCTATGCTGGTTACGTTCCCGAGGGTGACGAGAGTAGTTGTCATGCCGGAAGCTATTCCCCTCCTTTCGGGCGAGACGGAATTCATGACGACTGTCCTATTTGGGGCGGCAAACATCCCCATTCCTGATCCTATGAGAACGAGAGGTATCATCAACTGGACAAAACCCTCGTGCTGCTTGAGCGAGGTCATGAGAAGGAATCCTACTGCAGAAATCCCTAGGCCTGCAAGGATGAAGAACCTGGAGCCATGCTTGTCAGAGAGCCAGCCGCTTATTGGTCCGAACGTGGCCATTGTGAACGATACGGGTATTAGGTAGAGGCCAGATTCTAGGGTGCTGAGCCTCATTGTTGGACCTTGGAGGTAAAATGACATCACAAGAATCAACGCACCCCTTGCGAGGGCATTGAAGAACACGCTAAGGTTGCCAATGTTAAAGACACGTATCTTGAAAAGCCTGACATCGAACATGGGATCCCTGATCTTGGACTCGGCGTAGACAAAAACCGCCAGCAGTGCAATCCCACCTAAAATCATCAGCATCTCTTGAGCCGCGGACAGCATTTGCAGGGGTCCTAGGGTGACCCCGAGGAAGAGGCTTAAAAGGCCAAGTGCGAGTATGCAGTTCCCGACCCAGTCTACCCTGCCGCCAGTCCTAGTTCCAAGCTCCTTGAGCTTTGTGTAGGACCAGACGGCGCCAAAGGCGCCTATGGGCACGTTTACCCAGAAAATTGACCTCCACCCGAGGGTGTCAGTCAGCAGCCCTCCGAGTACCAAGCCTGCGACTGATCCAAATACTATGGAAACCTGGTTCAAGCCTAGGGCCTTTCCTCTCTCCTTTGCGTCAAAGGCATCCGTGAGTATTGCCGCGCTGTTTGAAAAAAGGAACGCTGCCCCCACTGCTTGGATGGATCTAAACAATATCAGTTCTAGGCCAGAGCTTGAAAATCCGCATAGGAGGGAGCCGCCGGTGAATATGATGAGCCCGAGATTGTAAAGCCTGACACGGCCAAACATGTCAGCAAGCCTCCCGAAACTAAGGAGAGCTATCGTAGTGACAAGCCCAAAACATAGCACAATCCACATTGTTTCAAGGATTGATGCGTGTAGGTCTGCCGAGATCTTTGGGAGGGCGATTATCACAATATTCGTGTCAAGGGATGCCATCAAGATCGTAATCGTGGTGTTTGTGAGGGCTATCCATTTGTACTGCATCAGGTCTTACCGTCTGTGATCTTTTATATGCATCATACTAATTTGAACCAAAGGCTGCTTCCTCTATGGGATGGTGGGAGTGGTAGAAAAATATGGATAAAAAGGGGAGGAGCGTGCCGAGGATTTTATTCTTGGTATCCGCTCTGCGTGGTTGCACCGGATGAGGACTGACCTTGGCTTGGGTTTCCGCTAGGGATTTTTGACCAAGCTCCTGCATGCAGGCCCATCATGCCGTGTGCCCTAAATCCAGATCCGCCCATGCCTCCAAACGCCATCATGTTCAAGGGATGTCCAGTTGATGTCTTTAGCACTTGACCGTTTCCGGCATCCACGATTACGGAGTAGATGCTGACGCCGTCCGTTACCTTGAAGACGTAAACGGCATACCCCTGCTGTATTGCAAGGCCTCCGGCAAGAACCTGGCCGTTTGGCACCTGTCCTGCCGCGGTAGTTGCTGCGGCAGTAAAGGATGTCTTCACGCTACCAAGTATCATGTGCGGTAGGTTGATTGAGCCCTGGATGGCCGTCTGGCCTGAACCGGAACCTGAACCCGGCGCCGTCTGTGCATATGCCAGTGAGCTTCCGACGGTGGCAACAATTGCCACGCCGAGAATCACGGCAAGCAGTTTCTGGTTGTTCTTCAGAACCTGTGTGTTCATTCCACCGTATATTGTGCCTTCAATTTATAATGGATTGTGCCACCTTGTTAAGGAACAAGGTTAATGATTGTGATGGCCCTTTGATAACGACATGGGCAGGACCTGGAAGGAAGGAACTCTCACAGGGTTTGGGGGTGATCTCTGGTACCAGTGCTAGTCTTTGCCGAGCTCGTCGTCTATCTTGTCCTGTGTTGCCTTGTACTTCTTGTACCGGGAATTCCATTTTGAAAAGAACCTGTATTCCTTTAATGCCACATAGAGCAATACTGCCGCAAATATTATGCAGAGGAAAATGAAGGCCTGGATGCCTATGAAAATTGGCAGGTCTTGGTGGGGCGGGTGGAACGGGGCATGGAAGGGGATCTCCCGTATGGTGGCATTGCCAACTTTCTCGACTAGGTAAAACTGCGATCCATTCTGGGGCATAAATCCGCCCTGCATAATGGGTCTTTCAAACTGCTCATGGTTGGACTCGAGTCTGAAAACACTGTAACGCGGATGGCCAATGAGTATTCCGCCCATTACGAGGGCCACAGGGGCGAAAATAAGGGCTGAGGCTATGAATATGAGGAATATGCGCCTTGAACTATTAGTGTGCGAAAGAAGGTCATCAATCATCTTGAACATGTTTTCAGGAGCTTCCTTTGGCCCCTCTCCCTTGTCAGGAGTCTTGTCTTTTTCATCATCTGGTCTAGACATTCAGTTGATCAACTCCCCCGTGTGCGAATAAAACATTTCGCTAACTTTGTTCCCGATCACTTTTTTCACTCCTGGGAAAGATTTCCTCATAAGGCTCCAAAACCATTCGGCAAAACTGCCTTCCTTTCTCGGTAACGGAATATTTTATCACCTTTTTGTTGCCCCATGGTATCTCTGTCCTTTTTATGAAACCCTTGCGCTCTAGGCTCTCGAGAATATCGCGGTGTTTCATCAGATTTAGCCCGCAATAGCTTAGGAGGTTGGTTTGGTTGAGCTCCCCATACTCGGTAAGTTTCAAAAGTATGTCCTTTCGAATATAAACTCGGTCACGATATTCATGGGACAAGGTATCGACTTTGTTGGGCGTAAAAATCTGTATTAAGCTTTTACTTGGAGTCTATGCTGTCTGGCAAGGTAGCTGGCGGACGGCATCTTGTTGTCCCGCGCTCTCCGTTAACAATGTTCATGAACAAAGTTTGACAATTATTTAATTTATCACCGGCGAATGATGAGACGTGGGCACTACTTTAGAATCTACTGTGGAGAACTATTTTCACAACCCCTTCGATCTTAGTGCCTACTCCACCAGTGGAGGTGCCCACAATGAATTCAAGTCAACCGTGGAAAAAACTCCAGTCAAATCTGGTTTTGGGACGGATTGTGCAAGCCGGATTTTTACCATTGTAATAAATTTTTTACAAGGGTATGTAATTATAGCAAGAAAGTCGAGGGAGGATAAGAATGTCTTTGAGTAGGGATAAATCAGGGACTAGACAAGCGACAACATTGGTAAGCAGGG
Source organism: Nitrososphaerota archaeon (assembly GCA_021325615.1). GTDB lineage: Archaea > Thermoproteota > Nitrososphaeria > Nitrososphaerales > Nitrosopumilaceae > Nitrosotalea. Next base: position 23,835 of record JAJPGU010000008.1, read on the forward strand.
CTAATGAAACAGCCAACGCTTTAGAAGTCCGAGGCCTTTCAAAAATTTACGATTCCACGGCAGGCCGCGTGGTGGCGCTGGATAACATTAATTTCACGGTGAAAAAGGGCGAGTTTGTCTCGATAGTGGGCCCATCGGGGAGCGGTAAATCCACGCTGCTCAACATGGTGGGAGCCCTTGACAGGCCAACTGTGGGGCAGGTGCTCATCAACGGTATTGACATCTTTGCATTGAACGACTCGCAGATAGCTACAATGAGAAACAGCCTCATAGGCTTCATCTTCCAGTCGTTTAATCTCATAAACAGGACCACCGTCCTAAAAAACGTAAAACTTCCCGGAACAATATCTGGGATGTCCGTTTCTGAGGCCAACGAGAGGGCTATGAAGATACTTGACGCGTTGGGGATAGGTGACAAGGCATCACAAAAACCAATCAACCTAAGCGGAGGCCAGCAGCAACGCGTTGCAATTGCAAGGGCCCTTGTAAACAATCCGGCAATAATCCTTGCCGACGAGCCAACTGGAAACTTGGATACAAAGACTGGTGACGACGTTTTTGATATGTTAAAGATGCTTTCTCGCAAGTTCAATCGAACAATCATCATGGTCACCCACAACCCCGAACTTGCAGAATCAACTGATAGATCTATTTTGATAAGAGATGGAGGAATCGAGAAAGATGTCATCAATTAGGGTTCCAAGAGGACATGCTGCAAAGTTGGCATCATTTGCCGTAATCGGCATATTGCTTGCATCCTCGTTTAGCTTTCCGTCATATGGGCAGGTAATGCAGGAAAATGACTGCTCGGCACCTCTCACAACCAATATCGACGCCAATTATCAGGGTCCTGTAGTCATTGATGCATACTGGGTAGATCAGGGGACTGCCGATGCTGCCGCAACCAATTCCGTGCCAATCAAGAAGGAGGTAGGGCCGGGAGAAGGCGCGTCCGTATTTGCGGTGGTCATAAACAACAAGGGGAATAACCCGCTCAATTCCGTAGTCGCATACCTGAATCTTCCTGAAGGGTTCCAACCAACCGGCGAGAGCAAGATCCCACAGCTTCTCCAGCAATACAATCCTGCCTCAAAGGTTGCAAGCAATTATGCGCTTGCTAGCTACTATGGACAGGTAGGGGCCGGGGCAACCGTTACTCTGTTCTTTAACGTAAACGTACTGCCTTCTGCCAAAGTAGGTTCGTACAGTACTAACATGGTGATTAATTACAAGATTGGGGTAGGAGCGGCAAACCTAAATGTGCAGAGCTGCACGTCGGCATTGCTAGAGGTCCCGCTGGTTCTGCCAGGGAAGGTGGTGATGAATGTTGTCACCGACACCTCTGAAATCGCTCCTGCAAAGGCAGATCCGATAGACATTACGGTTTCTAACAACGGCTCTGCCACTGCCACAGGTGTGGTTGCAACAATAACGAATCTTGGGCAGAAGGGCAACTCTGGCTCGAGCTCTAGCTCTTCCACACTTACCCTGTCGTCTACCACAACTAACATCGTAAACCTCGGTGCCACCCAGTTCAACTTGGGAAATATCCCGCCAAATGGAACCGCGGATATTGCTACCACTGTATATCCGTCGACCTCTGCTGCGGGGCAGACCCAGGATGTTTCGATAATGCTGACATATGAGAATGCATGGGGAAAACAGATCAGCACCACGCTTAACACCGGTATTGTGGTAAATCCCATCCCGCCAGAATCTCTTAGCCTGAATTATATCGGCAACTCCACTTCTGCAGTAATCACCTCGGGAAACCTCTCAAGCCTTAACTTTGCAGTGGCAAACAACAGCACGGTTCCAGCATCAAACATAGTGGTATCACTGGTTCCACAGTCGACATCCGTGTCGGTGGTGGGCCAGTCTACGTGGACCATACCGCGGCTCGAGCCGGGCCAGCAGCAGCTGCTATCTACTGAGGTATTTGCGGCAAATTCATTGATTGACACCCCAACTTCATTTACGCTTACTGCAAACTATGTTGCAAACGGCCAGACACAGTCAAACTCGCTGACCCTTGGCGCCTTTGTGGTGGGAGACATAAAGTTGCAAATTTACGGCCTTGCGGTAAACTATGTGGGCTCTACGCCACAGATAGCGGGAAGCCTCCTGAACCAGGGCAGTACGACGGGTCTATACGGTACGATACAGCTTGCACCTTCCCCGCTACTTGAGGCGTTAAAGCAGGCAAGGATGGCAAACGCCAACAGCTCAAACTATACCTCGTCATTCCAGTCGGCCAATGCCCAGTCCTCGCAAGGGCAGGGTGGGTTTGGTGGCGGCGGCCGCGGTGGGTTTGGCGGCGGACAGGGCGGATTTGGCGGAGGCGGACAGGGTGGGTTTGGCGGCGGCGGACAGGGCGGACCCGGTGCCGGGGGACCTGCCGCATCGCAGCAGTTTCTGGGGGACCTTACGTCAGACTCTCCAATTCCTTTCAGCATCCCCATCTACGGACTCAACCTTTTGAAGCCGGGGGTTTATCCTGTGGCATTCAAGGTCGTGTATGCAGATGATCTCAAAAACTTCCACACTCTGGTCCTCACTGAAAACTTGATGGTGCCCAGGCCTCAGCAGACCCATGCCCGCGTTGCCCAGTCGCCACTTGAGATGATAACAGGCAATCCACTCATTCTGGCAGGGATAGGGGCGGCAGTGGCAGGAGGGGTAGCCGCAGTGGTGCTCCGAAAGAGGAAGACCCGCAGAAAACTAAAGATGCTTACAGGAAGCGATACCGACATCGTTACGGTTCTCGAAAACGCAGACAAGAAGAAAAATGAATCCAAGTGATATCTTCTCGCTTGCCTATGACGCTCTGGTTGACCGCAAAGTAAGGACAATTCTTACCGTCCTGATGGTTGTACTGGGGGCAAGCCTTGTGGTAGTGATTAACGGTTTAAGCGAGGGCCAGTCTGCATTCCTCCAGCAGCAGCTAAATTCGCTTGCGTCAAACGTCATTACTGCTACATCGGGCTCGCATTCTTACTACGGCGGCGCATCGTCGCAGTCTTCACTCATCCTCAACGATGTTATAGTAAACAAGCTGAGGAGCCTTCCATATGTGACCCAGGTGGTCCCCATGTATTCTGGCTCCGTGACAATCAACTCTTACGGAAATGTCCAGCGAGTCTCCATAGTGGGAATGGATCCGACCAAACTTACGGTGGAACTTCCTAACCTACAGTTTGTGGATGGATCAAACCTGTCTCCCTCTGACAGGTCTGCGGCGGTTGTGGGAGATACAATTGCAAACCCACCGGGAGCCACAACTCCATTTGTCACGGTCGGTCAGACCCTCAAGATAACCTATAGTTACACTGACTCCTCAGGCAAGTCGCAGCAGGAGTCGAGGAACTTTCTTGTCAGTGCAATAATGACGCCCTCTGGAAACCCCAGGATTGACAACTCGCTTATCATAAACCTTGACGCCGCAAACCAGATACTCCACAAGTCGAACAGGTATGACTCGCTCCTCATCCAGACCCAGGATGACACATACGTGAATACGGTCCAGCAAGAGATTACGGACATTTACGGGAAAAACATTGGGCTCAATACTCCGCAGGCATTCATCCAGGTAAGGCAGCAGACCGCGCAGGGAAATGCAATGTTCGTGGAAATGATTGGGTTAATCGCGCTTGTCGTAGGGGCGGTAGGGATTGTCACCACCCTTTACAACTCTGTCACCGAAAGAATCCGAGAGATTGGAACCATGAAGGCAATAGGGGCGCAGAACGCTGCAATCCTTGCCCTCTTCCTTGTGGAGGCCGCAATGATAGGTGTGATTGGGGCATCCCTTGGGCTTGCAACTGGCATAGTGGGCGGCTACGCAATGACAAGCTTCCCTTCTCACCAGGCTGGCGGGCCAGGGGGGTTTGGTCCTGGAGGGGGGAGCATAAGCTCGTTCCCGCCGATATTTCTGCCGCTTGACCTGATCAGGGTGTGGCTCCTCTCGGTTGGTCTTGCTGTAGCGGCAGGCATATTTCCGGCATGGAAGGCCTCAAAGCTGTCTCCAATGGTGGCGCTAAGAAGGGAATAGGAAAGATACTCGGGCACGAGCTGCATTCTGTCTCAGGTACACCATGTTGTTATCATGCTGTCCACCCTGAGGACCCCGTCCAAACCAAGCATGGTTTGGTTTACTATCCGGTCTGCCTCGCCTGAGACCGTGGGTATGGTAATGCTCGAGGTGGCGTTTGCGTCAGGGCTTCTGACCTCGATATATGTCCACCAGTCGTGGCCGTCGAGGACCTCGGAGCTAAAGTCTATTCCTGACAGGCTCTGCTTCAGGGAGTCTATCGTCTTTGCCTCGTCAAACTTTGAAGGATCCTTGTACAATACCGTGTAGGTTGTCTTGCACTGGGGACCAATAGGCGGGTTCTCCGGAAGGGCGTGTGCATGCGGCACAAGTAGGAAAAGCATGACTGAATAAACTGCAAAAATTACGGGCAGTACAATGGCTAGCTTCTGGTGCCTGTTCATGTAATCACTTTTGGCACGCGTTACCTTAAGCAGGCTGGAAATGGAGGCAGGTTTGAGGTTCCACAGTGGAAAAACCCATCGTTTGGTCTGATGGAATCCAGACATGCCTTGGGGTGGCAAACCGCAAAAATCATGCTATGGCTTTGGACTAGGAGCTAAGAAGCGAGACCCTTGTTATCTTTTTTATCTCGTCCTTGGTCAGGCCTTCTGAGGCAAGAAAAACTGCAAGCTTTACTGCATCCTGCCCCCCATCGGGCACCTTGAGGAGATTGACGGTCCCTACCTCCCTTGCTTCAGGAAGATCTGCGATGGCTGGACCTCTTGGTGAGGGCTCGGATGTAAGGTGCTGCCTGACCGTTCCAAGTAGCATATCAATCCTCCCAAGGTCGATCCGTGACAACTGATCCTCGAGATCCTTGGTGTCCTTAAAGTCCAGCGATATCTCTGCCCCTGAAAGGTTCATCCTTATCCGTGCCATCCGACGTAAGGTCTTGGGGGCTGTTACATTTAAGATTAAACTATTGGGTGTCACAACAAACGATGACACGGCGAGTCTGTCGTGCCAAGAATCTATCCGCCGTAGCCTGAATTCCCGATAAACGGGGCGCTTGCTGGCTGGCGGTATGGCGTTGTCACATCGATTCCCTGGTCTGAGGTGACCCTGACCGATGTGAGATCACTGCCGGCGGGGGGCGAGAGCGAAATCTTCTCGCCTGGGCTGAGGAGCGCAATGAGGTCGGGTTTTGCGGTGCCCCCATAATCCACTTTTACATTTGTGAGGGCATCCATTCCAGTGTTCTTTATGCTCACATGAGTCTCGGTACCCATGCTGTCCTTGACAATTATCGGGTCGACGGATATGTCGTACTTTTGGGTTGGCGTGGATATGAGGAAGTTGAATACTAGGAAGATTGCTATTCCCGCGAGGGCCCCACCTATGCCTATAGCAGCTAGCGGAATTTTCAACTAATAATGGATGCATGGCTAAATATTTCAATCATGCTGTGCGGGGGTGGGCGGAGCGCTTGGGGAAATTTTGGTCCTTTTGGCCCTTGGCGGTTCCCCAGCCTTCCAGATATGTGATCTAATTTATTTTTCAAACAGAACAAGAAAATGTGCTTAAACTTTTTTAAAACATGGGGGCAAAGTATGGTCATTGAACACCCGCAACTGCTATGACCTGTTAGGTTTGAACGAAGGTGCTTCGATGCATGAAGTGAAGTCCGCTTACAGGAAACTTGCCCTGCGATACCATCCGGACAAAAGCATGTCAAAGGAGGAGGGTGAGAAATTCAAGCTCATCACGGAAGCCTATGGCATACTCAGGTCGCACAATCACTGCGGGCAGCCCTCCTGCCAGGGTCGGACGGCAAGGACAGGTTTTGTGGTAGACACAAGGGGAGGATGCTGGACAGGCTTGAAAATCGAAAAAATCTTCAGGGAGGAACTTGGGTATTGTTCAAGGTACGCTGGCAGGCTGCTGTGCGAAATTGGCAAGTATGAGCAGGGGTTGTGGAAGCAATGCGAGAGGACGTTGGGTTATGCGACATCCAAGGTAAGTCCCACTGTGGTAGGAAAGTACGCAGGAGTACATATCTGGCGCACTAGGGTGGCATGTGACCCATTCTTGAAAAAGGGACTGCAGGCCGTCAAGACGCGACTCTCGATTTAGATCCCGGACAGAACCACGGGTGGACCGGGTCAGGAAAAATAAATTAAAAAAAGGGAATAGGTTTTCTTTCAGCCTATTTGCGTCTTACTGCTGACCAGACTCCTACGCCACTCATGACAGCGATTGCTGCAATTCCTGCCGCATATGCTGGGGTGGGATCTGAGCCTGCCGAACTTGGTTCCTCAGTACCGCCTGAGCCTATTGTGGGTTGGGTTCCTGTTGGTGTGCCAAGAGGAATGCCACTTTGCTGGCCCTGGGTTGATGCACTTGATGCTGGTACCTGTGAACCATACTGCGGTGCCTGTGAAGGCGGTGCAGGTGTTGTCGGGGCAGATGGTGGTGGCGTGTTTGGAGGTACGCCATATGATGATCCCAGAGGGACTCCACTTTGCTGGCCCTGGCTTGATTCATTTGATGCTGGTACCTGTGAACCATACTGCGGTGCCTGTGAAGGCGGTGCAGGTATTGTCGGGGCAGACGTAGTAACGTTTGCCGGTGCACTATATGGAGACCCTAGCGGGATGCCTCCTTGCTGGCCTTGACTTGACGGCGAGGTAGTGTTCATGCTTGATCCAGAAGGCATGTTCATCCCAGACGATGTACCTGTGGTTGCAGCTGTGCTTGGAGCAGCAGATGCACTAACAATCACCTTGCCTGTCATCCATGGGTGGACTTGGCAGAAGTAATTGAAGGTGCCAGGCGTGTTGAATGTGTACGAAAAGTCCTTTCCTGCCGCAATCAGGCTGCTGTCAAAGACAGTACCAGTCTGATTGTCAGATGGATTGCCACTTGTTACTGTGTGGCTGACCTTGTCGTTGTTCTTCCATTCCACTGTTGTACCTGGCGCCACCGTGATCACGTCCGGGTCAAAGCAATTGTTCGATTGAGAACAAGTTGGACCGGAACCTGCGCCCGCCGAAATGTTTACTGTTTGAGATTCTTGGGCAAAAGCCGAAGGGGCTATTGCAAGAATCGCAACTAGCGTCAAAACACCAAATAATGCGCCCGTTGGTTTTGACATCATTGTGTTCAATACCAACCGGATCAATTAATAAGTTCTATGAATCGGGATGAAACGCGGATCCCTGCCGTGGCAATGGGTCAGGGCATGTAGGAAATGGGAATTTAGGCACAAAAATTGCAAAATCTTGCATAATTTTGGCAGGGGCTTTCGTGCCCGTACAATAAATAACGGAGCCTTGCAACCCAAGTCATGACAAGCACAAAGTGCATAGTATGCGGGATCGGGTTCTTCTCTGCCACCGGCTCGAACAAGTGTTCCAAGTGTGCGGGAAAAGAGAACGCCGGGACCATGGAAAGCGACCACTCCTGCGGGTGCGGTCACCACCACTAAGCGCCAAACTGGCGTTCAGTTATTATTTTTTGATAGCCTCGGGGCAGCCATGAAGCAAGGTCTTAACACTTTGTTAATATTACGAATGGTGGGATTTTCTGAATCGTGAAGGCTCTTGTTTATGACGAATATGCTCCTGACAACGATTTTCATCGAATACTGAAGATAAGGGAGGTGCCGGATCCCATGCCAAAGCCAAACGAGGTCGTTTTCAGGGTCCGCTATGCTGGACTCAACTACGACGACATCTGGGGGATGCGGGGAAAGCCAATAGAGATTCCGATGCCGCACATCTCCGGGACTGACGCGTCAGGCGAGGTCGTTGCGGTGGGCGAGGATGTCACCACAGTTAAGGTGGGGGACAGGGTCGTCTCGCACGGGAACATCTCCTGCCGTATCTGCAGGGACTGCACGGACGGGAGGGAATATGACTGCAGACACAGGAAGATCTGGGGTTTCCAGACCGGCCCGCTTTGGGGAGGTTTCTGTGAGCTTACACACCTTCCCGAGGTCAACGTGGTAAGGATCCCAGACGGCGTAAGCTACGAGGAGGCGGCGGCAGCGTCGATGGTACTTGTAACATCATGGCACATGCTTGTCGGGAGGGCAAAGATACGGCCTGGCCAGACGGTGCTGGTGATGGGAGGGGCATCCGGCGTGGGAACGTTTGGCATACAGATTGCAAAACTTTACGGCTGCAATGTCATAACAACTGCTAGCCCAAACAAGCTAGAGCAATGCCTGAACCTTGGGGCAGACTTTGCGGTAGACCATAGGAAGGAGGACTGGCACAAGGAGGTCTACGCGATTTCAAAAAAACTCGGGACGGGGCCGGGGGTGGATGTGATATTTGAGCACATCGGGGGCCCCCACTGGAACAAGGAGCTTACGCTGCTCAAGTATGGTGCGACAATTGTAACCACCGGAGCAACCACGGGATACGACGTGCAGACCGACCTGAGGCACATATTTTTCAAGGGGGTAAGCGTCCTTGGGTCTACGCAGGGGACTCGCGCGGAACTTGAGGAGGGCCTGTACTGGATGGCAAGGGGGAAAATCAAATCGGTAATTGACTCAATTTACACCTTTGAGGATGCGGCCGAGGCGCATACCAAGATGCTCAAGGGCGGCGTCTTCGGGAAGATCCTACTCAAGCCCTCATGACTGGAATTTGATCAATTTCACAATCTCGTAAACTGATTGTCATAGAAAACATGAAAACGGAACACGCCAAACCCAATGCATGATTCCCTTCCTTCTGGCCGTCTGGGGATGCATACCCGAGGTATCCCAGGGCTGCACCGACATGAGCAACGCATCGTCGGCATATCTTGGCATAATAGTGGGCACTGTAATAGGCGGGGTGGTAAGCTGGTGGATTTACAACAGGCAGAAGAAGACATCCGACCAGCAGGACCGCATACTCTGCAGGATAAAGGACCTTGAGGAAAACCATGACGCCATATTGAAAAAACTCGCGGCATTTGACGACAAGCACGAGTCGTCAATAAGCGCAATAGGAGAGCTTGACAGGAAGCTCCGCTCGATTCTGGACGGGAAGGGATAGGACAAGCAGGGCACATGTCCCGTGCAATGTAATATCCAGCAAGCAAATTGCAATGATACTAATTCGGGAAAGGAAAATTCTGTAACTCTTTCTTAAATATGCGGGACGCGGATTATTAGGCGAAGAAAACCCAGGACCAGACACACAGTACCAAGACGCTAAAGTTTTGGTACTCCGGGTTTTCTTCATGAGGCCATATTGCCAAAGTCTGCAAGACCTGGAGTCGCTTGGACCTTGCGGTACTTGTGGAGGTTGGGACTGGCTTCTTTTGCGGGGCCTGCAGGTTCCTGCAAGTTTTGCCAAATACTGCTGATCTGGAAATTAACACTTTTTTTACAATTCCTTATATAACGGGTAGAACGTTGGCATTTATTGAATAAAAAGACTGGCGGACTTTTGCTAATAGCAATAATGTTTGGCTCGATGGGAGCCATTCCTGCCTTTGCGGCAACGAACTCCACCAGCACCAATTCCACTTCTACAAATTCTCCGGCGGCGACAAACAACACCGCCAATTCAAGCCCGGTTGTAAACACCACGCACGTCATGCCGACGCCTCCGGCAAACCTTCCTCCGCCTGCATACATGCTTAACAGCACCACCACGGGGGTACCGTCGACAAGCCAGCTGGCGGTGACCGTGGCAACTGACAAGCAGTCATACAACGACGGCGACAAGGTGACAATATCCGGAACAACACGGGACTACATGGCAGACACCCCGCTCACTTTGATTGTGAGGAACCCAGTGGGCAATGTGGTCAAGGTAGACCAGGTCCAGGTGGGAACCGACAAGACTTATTCTACTACTCTGACGGCGACAGGCCTCCTATGGCAGGCTGCCGGAACTTATACGGTATCAGTACAATATGGCAGCCCGGACAGGTCTGCCAAGACGACATTCGCATTTACAGGGTCTGCAGTCAGCGCGGGACCTAGCACCATACAGGTGGACGGCACGAGCTACTCTATCACATATACCATTACAAATGGAAAGGTCCTTGACATCAAGGCAAACCCGCAGTCCAAGTCGCTGGTAGTTACCATCCAGACAACAGGGGACGGCCTGCTTACCATTACCATGCCCAGGGCACTTATTGACGCAAAGAAGTCTGACGGAACCGACGACCAGTTCGTTGTCCTAAACGACGGGCAGCAGAACGGCCAGGTCAACGAGACCCAGAACACCGCCAACCAGAGGACCCTTGCGATACCCTTCAAGAACGGCACTCAGCAGATTGAGATAGTGGGTACCTTCGTGATTCCGGAGTTCGGCCCGGTGGCTGCACTTGTCCTCACGGTAGCAATCATATCGATTGTAGCCATATCGAGGAAGACCGGCCTGCGATTCAGCCCGAGATACTAGGCCCGAACACAACCCTATTTTAGAGGCCAGGCAGTAGCAAACCCGTGGAAAACCTACTTACCAACGACGAGATAGACTGGCTCTGCAAGTTTCTCGAGGGCAAGGGGAGCAACAACGAGACAATAGGCAGGATTGTTACGGTGACTACCAAGCTCCAGAAGATGAAGCGAAGGTAGCCGGCCAGAAAGGGATTCTTGTTTAGGATATAAATCAGGCTTGGACAAACCAGCAGGAAATGGCAAGCTCCGAAGTCCTTTACAGGGAGGCAAGCCTCTTCTCAAACGGCGCCATCTGGCTACTTGCTATCTGCCTTACATTCTGCAGCGTATACTTTGCGCTGCCGCCGATTTTTGCAATGTGGGGAGACAAGTCTCCCTCGATGGCGGTAGCAGTGGGGGCAAGTTCCTTCATAGCGGTTGGGTTTGCTCTTCCGGTGTTTCTGCTGGTGGTAAAGATGAGGATCCAGGTGCGCACGGACGGTCTTTACGTCAAGATGATCCCGTTCCACCTGTCATTTAGAAAGATATCGCTTGCAGGGCTTGAGAGGTGCGAACCGTACTCGCCAGGCGCGAAGGAGGAGAACAAGTTGGGGCTTGGAAAGGCCCTTGGGAAAAAGGCCTACTCTCTAGGGGGGCGGCGCGGAATCCGGCTTGACTTTCAGGACGGAAGGACAATTTTTGTCGAATCCAGAAGGCCTGAGAAGATAACCCAGGCAATCCTAAACTCGGCAGGCAAGTCATAGGGCACGCCGCGGGGGCGAAGCCGTTATCTAGCAGTTGTACAATAAACTGGTGGGTGGGGGATTGACAAACCAGAACCTCGGGGACTACGACACTATATGCAAGGCGGTAATGGATCTTGATCCAAGGATAAGATTTGTCGGCGTGATAAACGAGAGGGGCAAGCTCCTGGGCGGGGGGCTAAGGGAGGGTCTCAAATCCCTTGAGGAACAAAAGGATGACGAGATGCTCTTCACCGAGGTGGCGCTGCGTGCAAGGATGCGGAAGGAGTTTGACTCGCAGCTTGGAAAGGTAAAGTTTGCAATGTCCGTGCGCGAGAAGGTTGTCATCATGAGTTTCCCGATATCAGAGCGCGAGATACTGTATGTCTCGGCAAGCACCGAGATAGACTATGGCTCCATCCCGAAGATTATCCTGACGATGCTCTGACTTACTGGTAGTTCTTCACAATTGGTAGGCAGCTGTCAATTATTCTCAGGACCTCGGATCTGACCACGTTCCTGTCTATTGAGACCCAGACCGTGTTTTTTCCGAGGGCAAAAGATATTGTCTGGACCTTTTCGCGCTCCTCCCAGAGGAACTTTATCCTGCCAAGCTGCGTGTCAAACTGGGACGACATGCCGCGGTGCGTGGCAAGGTCTGAAAACTGATTCCTCGTCTTTGCGGTGCCAAGCAGGGGCTTTAGGCCGGACCTCCTTACGTGCGCCATGAGCCTCCCCTTCCCGCTTATGACGCCTGCAAACCTTACATAGCGGCTGATGCTCGCTATCCGTTCTGATATCTCCTGTGCCTGGGACCTGTTCAACACCACCATTCACGGCGTTCGGTATTTAACTTTGGCGAGCCCCAGACCTAGGCCTAAAACAATTCTGAGTCAATAGAGAAAAAAGTTAGATTTCGGCAATTAACAATGGTTACAAAAAGTAAACCACGTTGAAAGGGATTCATATCATACCAGTTGCGGCAGTGATTGTTGCACTCGTTGTGGGCTTTTCAAGCATACAGCAGTCCCAGTCTGAGCTTACTTACAGCATGCTGGTGTCAGTAAAGCCGCAAACAGATCCCATAATGCAGGGCGATTATCCAGTAATAGTTGGCAACGTGACTGACCAGGCATACAGGCCGGTCGCCGACGCCAACGTTTTCATAATTTTCGGCCCGGAAGCCGTGACGACTACCACTGATAGCAACGGGCAGTTTAGGTACCAGTCTGCCATACCTGCCACCCCTGGAACTTTTGAGATAGATGTTACCGTTACCAAGCCGGGATACGTAAAGCAGCTTGCCGCATCGGACTACACCGTAGACCCATATCCGACAACCATGACGACCGCGGCAAACACTACGGTGCCTATCACAAACACGATCTCCGGCCTGCCGGTGTTGGCGGGAAACTATACCGTCTATCTGGGAAAGGTTTCCCAGTGGAACCTTGAGACCACGTGTTTTGTCGACTTTTCAGACAAGTACTTGAGGTTTCTGAGGACTTGCGACCTGTACAACCTGGAGCCGCAGGACTTTAAGGTAGACCAGCCGGTGATACCGCTTGTCACGGTTATCCAGTACAACGGGACATACAGGCTGTTCTCTGACAGCGTCTACGACAAGGCCTACTACCTGGGCAACGAGACTGCCGAGGGGTTTGTGGCATCGGAGTGGCAGGGCTATGTGGCCCCTGGTCTGAACTAGGAACCTACAAGAGACGGGGATCAGGCGCAGAGGTCGCGGTCCCTTATCCTTACTGCATCCCTCTTCCACTCTAGTGCAAACAGGTTTCCAGGCTCGTCCTCAAGCACCCTGTCAAAATATGCGATTGCCTCGTCGTACCTTCCAAGGTGCATCAACGAAAGCCCCTTGTTTACCGTGACGTTTAGGTCACCCGGACTCTGTTCCAACACCAGGTCAAAACACATTATGGCCTCGCGGTACCTTCCAAGGCTGTCAAGCGTGTAGCCCTTGAGGGAGAGCACCCCGACATCCCTTGGGGAAACCTTTAGCGCCTCGTCGAAGCACATCAGTGCCTCCTCCTCGCGGGACATGCTGGGGTTTGAATAGCAGAGGCCTTTGTTTACAAGGGCTGCAAAGTTTTCAGGGTCGGTTCTCAGCACGGCGTCATATGCCTTGACTGCCTCCTCAAACCTTGTTCCCATCTGGAGCGAGACTGCCCTGTCGTACAAAATCTCGATGTTTTCTGGGTCCATCCTGCTTGCCCTGTCAAAATATGCGATTGCCTCGTCCTGCCTTCCCTGCCTCTGCAGGGCAAGGCCCCTCCTGTGCAGCGACCTGGATTTTGCAGAGTCCAACATGTATCATATTACGGAATGCGGATAAAGGTGTGCCGGGCGGGCTGGCCTGTGGGAATCTCAGCAAACGTCAAATAGTAAGTTGGACTCTACATATCAACATGAAGGAAGAATATGTAAAATTAAGCAATGTAGAGGTTAGCAGGTTGATTTCCAGCATAAAGCAGCACTTTTCCGAACTTGGACTGCAGGTCATCCACGAGGACTCGCACGACGGTTACTGGAGCATCAAGGCCCACAAAGGTGGCAAGGTGTCAGTCATCACCGGAAGCATTCGCGATGTCGAGATAATGATAACAGGGTCGGACAACTCTTACGACCTCACGTTACGCACGGGTGCATGGGGGAGGGACATTGCCATACCTGCACTCCTTGCAAGTGCCGTCTCATTTGGGGCTGGCGCAGCCGTAGCGGGAGCCGAGGCCTACAGGGCACACAAATTCGAGAAGAACTTTTGGGAGTGGCTAAACCAGCAGGTCAAATCCCTTAATGCGACCATTACCGAGCCCAAACCATCCTTGCCGCAGGGCGGGACATGCGCCAAGTGCGGCCAGCCGCTTCAGGAGGGGGCCAAGTTCTGCATGCACTGCGGCGCGCAGCAGTAGGGCTTTCCTAGGTTCAAAACCTTCCCCTTGCGAGGAAGACTGTGAAGAATACCGATGCCACAAAGACCAGGGCGGCAGCCGGGCCAAACTCTGGCGTCGTGCTGCCCGGGACAGACGGGGCGCCGACTATTACCTGGCCCGTCATCCAGGGGTGTATTGTGCAGAAATAGTCAAAGGTCCCCTGGGACATGAATATGAAGGAGTAGGTGCCCTGCGGGCCTATCTGGCCGCTGTCAAAAACCGACCCGACATCATTTCCTGACGGGTCGCCGCTTGTCACCGTGTGGGCCGTGGTGTCATTGTTAGTCCAGAAGACCTCGGTCCTTGGGGAAATGGTTATGGTGTCTGGATCATAGCAGGTCTTTGCGGAAACGCACGGCTGGCTTGCCTCGCTGCCACTAACTATGCTCACGGAAACGGGCGACTCCTGGGCAAATGCAGGCGCGGCAGCTGATGCAGACAGGAGGGCCACGAAGGCGGCAATGGCTAATTTCATCTTCCATGGCTTGGAATCTCCTACAATCAAACGTATCGCTCATTGCCAAGCAGTCCCGGCAACAGGACTTGGGACAAGGGAGTGTTGCTGACAAATTAAAATAGGAGGAGTGGTGAGGTCTCGCGTGAAGGGCTCAAGCGCGCTTGACGTCTATGACCAGAAAAAGGCCGACAAGGCACTGAAGATGCTTTATGCCGACAAGAGCAACGAGTTCCGGGAGCTTGCCCTCGCGACTGGATACCCGGTGGGTGGCAAGGACTGGGAAAAGGTGATCCTAAACTTTTGCCTTGATTTTGACGACTGCTTCAAGGCGTGGTCGGACGAAGCCATGCCGTCGGACCACAACAAGGTTCACAAGTGCATGACCATGATGAGGCAGATTGCCCGCGGCAAGCCAAACATGACCGAGGTAACAAAACTGCAGACCATAGCTTACAGGATAGCGGAAGACTTCAAGTCGATTTACAAGCGGACCGAATGAGGCCAAGGGCCGACGCGGCGCCGGGTTGTGGAGGCAATAGACGCTCCAGAACTAAAACGCTTGACACCTTGCCATATTACTTTGAAATCAGTCTAGATGGGATGACAAGCCCCGAGATCACATTGGAAGAGATGTGGAAGACGCTTGAAACCTTTGGAATAAGCCGCAAATCCCTTGAGAAGCTGCACCCAACTACTGAAACAATCTCGCACATTTATCGCTCGCTAAAATGCCAGGTCCGATAGGAAGATTCTGGGTGCCTGGGTCGGGCCGCTAGCTTACTGCATTTTTGAATCTCTGGGTTGGCCTTATGCGGTCGAGATCCCCGTCCTGCACAGCTGCCTCCTTCCACGAAGGGTCAAGGCGCACTGCCTTTTCGAGTGAGGTGATTGCGCCGTACTCGTCCCCCTTGAGGGAACAGAGACAAGCCTTGTTGTAGAGGGCCTCGGCATTGTTGTTTTCAAGCCGGATCACACTGTTGTAAAGTTCAAGTGCCTCGGCATTTTTTCCAAGCCGGTAAAGCGCATGAGCCTTGAAGGTCAGGGCGTTTATGTAACCCGAGTCAACCTTGAGCGCTATATCAAAGCACTCCAAGGCCTGCTGGTACCTGTCGTCCTTGTAAAGCGTGATTCCCTTGTTGGATAGCAGGTGTACATTTTCTGGGACTCTCTCTAGCGCCCTGTTGAAACACTCAAGTGCTTTTTCATACTCGCCTCTGGCATCGAGAACAACGCCCTTGTTGTTGAGCGCAGCCATCTTTGAGGGGTTTTTTTCAAGGATGCGGTCATAAATCCCGACTGCCCTTTCGGACTCGCCCCTCATGTGGTAAAAGTTTGCAACTTTTAGGAGGTATTCCTCGCCCTCGTCGACTGTCATGCCAAGTTTTAAAATCTGGGACCTGAGGGCCTCATTCTCGTCCAGCAGAGAGAGGATCTCGCGGACCGCGTCATCCTCCATTTGGAGGGGTTGTTCTGACCTGAGAACCATGGGCATCCCGTGCGCGGTAAGGGCCTTTGCAACATAGCGGATATTCTCCTCAAACCTGGTCGCGTCGTCCTTTGTGGGGGCTGCCTGCACTTCCTGGGGCTGGGGGGCCTCTACGGGTTCCTGAATTTCGGCAGGTTTTGTTTCAGCCACGCTTTCCTTCTCGGCAGGCTTGACCTTGTTCAGGGAGGGAAATCTCAATTCTACCCTACTGGAAATTATCCGTTTAATAATACAATCCTTTTTTTGCTAGGGCTTGGGTGTGGAATGGGAGCCGATGGCGGACTGCAAGCGGAAAAGACATTCTCCCCATGATGTTGCACAAGGCGGGATCTAACCTAGGTCGGTTCCTGAAATTCGCCTGTAAATCTCCCTTACGCATGAGATCTTTGTATCTGTCTCCCTCATGGCTAGGTTGTAAAAGTCAAAAGGGAAGGTGGAGTTGTTCTTGTACATCTCCATCATCTGGGTCATCTTGTCCTGCAGTTCGTTTATCATTTGTGCGCATTGGTCATGCAAAATCTGCCTGAACTCCTCGGGAATTGCAATCTCCTCTGCACCGTCCATTTCTGTATTTTATAGTGTAAAGTTACTTAACTATTTTACGGAAAAATTATCTATACCACCCTTGCGGCCTTGCGTCTGCGCCATGCCGTGCTGGCCGGGCCCAGCGGCAAGGCGGGTAAGGCCGCATTGCTAGGATCATATTTTTCAATGGCGGCAGCCATTATGATGTAATGAGCCAGCATGTAACGAAGGCTGAGTTTATGGCGTTTGTTGAAAGGGAGGCAAAGATTCACGTTGACAGTTTTATCGAGGGCGCGGTGCACATGGCAGAAGAGGTACACGCCGGCGTCCGCAGGGAGGATGGTGCCGCTCCCTTCCTTGAGACCCACATCTTCCCGGTGGCAATGGACGTGATAAGGCACTACGGAAGGGTGAACAAGCCCATGACCACCATCCAGATAGTCTCAGCAATCCTCCATGATGTCATGGAGGACAATGACAGGATACTCGATCTCCATGCTGCCAAGTCATACGGGTTTGACGCTTACTTTTCACACCGGTTTGGGGATTATGTTTACCGGGCGGCTAACACGCTGAAGACCAAGCCTCTGGATATCTACCCGGGGGCTGATCAGGGGCAGCAGGAACTTGAGAGGTTCCGGGACTATTGCAACGTGCTTGCAAGGTCGGATTATGACATCAAGGCCATAAAGCTTGCGGACAGGATTAACAACATGAAGTTTATTTCAAGGGTTCCGGGACACGAGAAAATAGCAAGATACCTCAGGGAGGCTGAAGACTTTTACCTTGCATATACGGTAATCGAACCCCGGATGGACGATTTTTACGGGGATTTGCGGAAGGCGTACGAGGATCTCAGGTCTGCGGTAAGGGAGCCCGTAAGGGTTGCGGCCAAATAGGCCCTATCCGTACTGGTAGCTTATCCCCTTCTCGCCCGCGGGGTGTCTCCAGTCCGTTTCCTCAGAACAGGTACCGCACTCGATGCATCCTTCATGCTGGATCATGACTCCATCTTTTTCCATAAAGTAGCACCGAGTAGGACAGAGCGTTATCATCTTCTCCATGAACTCGCTCTTTGGCTTGAGCACCTTGATGTGGGACCGTGGGTCATCGTTGTATTTTAGCTTGGCAATCCTTTCGGCAATGGAAGGTATTGTGGGGGTGTATGATGCCGTGACTGGCTTGCCAAGCCTCTCGGCCATCTCTGTAGGCACCTTGACGTAGGTGTCGGCAGTCTCGATTATCGGCAAAAGCTTGTCGTACCCTAGGATGTTGGCAAACCCTACTGCAAAGCTCCTGAGTGTATTGCTTGACATCATCTTGACAACCATTCCGTACTTGGATGAGATGATATCCTTGGGTACGCCCTTTGCCGCGTCAAGAAATATCTTGAGATAATCCTTGTCGATGGCCTTCATGTCGTGGGTATAGGGGCTCTCCTCCAGCGACTGGGTATAGTACCTGCCCATGTGGTCGTCGGAGAAATCGTTCCTGTCTAGGGCCCTTGCAACGGCGGAGGCGGCCCTTGCCGCATCGTCGATTCCTACGTTGAGCCCCTCTATCCTGGGGCCCACGAATATCCCCCTCCCTGCCGCATCGCCCACGAAAAGGACGTTTTTGATGTAGGGCATTTCCATCCTGCACCGCTTGCCGTCTGGGACAAGCTTTGCTCCGTACTCTGCCTCTACGTAGTCCGTCTCGAATTTTATGCCGTATTTTTCGGCCATCTGGGCTCTAAGTGATGCCATCTGTTCGTCCATTTCTTCGGCCGAGCCGAACTTGCCGTCCCTTATCATCTTCTCTCTCTGGGTCCGGGACAGGGAGGATCCCCTCAGCTCGGTCCAAGTCTTTATCATCTTTGTAACGGCAAATCTGATCCTCATTTGTTCTTCTTTTGGGAGGTTCTTGTCAACCTCGCCCCTTACCGGCACCTCGTCCCTTACAAGCTCGCTTATCATGGGATTCCGGAGGAGTGCGTTGACAAGGTCGTAGGGCTCCGAGGGATTTTCAAGCAGCGAATCAAGGTGGTAGACCGCTCCTAGAGAAAGGGTATCCCTGTTTGTGTAGAGGAACCCTCCGCCTATGTGGTTGAGGGTTACGTCGCCCGCGAACAGGTAGGCCGCACCCTCCTCTTGGCCAATTGAGAACCTCTGGTTCATGATGTCCTCTGGAAGTTTTACTATTACCTTTACACCCTGGTAAAGCTGCCCCGGTGAAAACTTTTTACGCGCTCCCGTTAGAAAGGCGATTTCCGAGTTTACCCCGTCTGCGGCAATCACGGCCTTTGTCTCAATGTCCTCCAACTCGTCCGTCTCTACCACGGTGCGGCCATCCTCCCACCTGATGGATCTTACGTGGACGCCCGGGACGACTCCGCCGCCGGTCTTCTGGGCGGCCTCGTCGGCCTGTTGCAGGAACCACCTGTTCAGCCTGCCCAAAAGAACGGAGCAGCCAAAATTTGCCTCGTAGTTGTGAGCGGCGGTAAGGTCTATTGAAAATACCTTGTCCTTGGATGTTGCATGAAGTATGTACTTTGTAATCTTCCTCTCAAAGGGGGCATCGGAAAGAAAATTCTCGTAAATGTCCTCGACATTGTACACCCTTGCCTTCTTGGGCTTTTTTGAGTATAGGATTCCCCCCGAGATGTTCTTGGTGCCCACCTTCTCGCCCGCTTCCAGGAGCACGGCCTGCTTTCCAAGGGATGAAAGCTGCTTTAGGGCAGCAAGCCCCGCCGAGCCCCCGCCTACTATTACTACGTCGTATTTCTCCACGCCATTTCACCCTATGCTTGGACTACCTGCCTCTGCTTCTTCAGCTCCTCCAGAAATACGGGGACCACGTCCTCCATCCTGCCCCTCACAAAGATGTCACACTCGTTCTTTATGGCTGCGTCTTCGTCGGGGTTTATGGCGATTACAAGTTCCGAGTCCCTCATTCCTGCGATGTGCTGCATCGCGCCGCTGATTCCTATGGCAAAATACACCTTGGGGCTAACCTTCCTTCCGCTTATTCCGATCACCCTGTCCGGTATGAGATATGTTGAGTCTATTGACTGGCTGACGGAAAACGGTCGCTTGGACAGGGGTAGGGTTATGCCTATCTGTGCGCCAATTTCGGATGCTAGGCTTTCGATCATCTTGATGTTTTCCTCGGGCGAGTCCTTGACGCCACGCCCAAAGCTTACGACTGCCTTGGCACTGTCAAAGTCAATCTCGCTTTTGATTACCTTCCTGTCGATTATCTTTACAAGGAGATCCTTTTCGTCGAACCTTGGGGAATACTCTATCACGGTGCCGCTCCTTGTGGAATCTTCCTTGGGGACCTCGAATACCCCGGGGATGATGCTGCAGGCCTGCGGATGGTAGTCCTTTTGCAGGGCGGGGTTTTTGTTGTCGAGGCAAAGAATGGTTGTCCACAGGAACCCCGAAAAGTCTGGACGGTACATCTCTAGGGTCTTGTCATACGTGATCGGCTTACCGCCAGTTTTGTTCTGGTGGGTTATCTGGAGGTCTGCAACCACAAGCTTGTTGATGTCCGAGGCAAGTCCCGACTCTAACTCTGCCATGACGGTAGCGGAAAGGTGCCTGCCAATGCTGTCGGCACCAAAGAAGAGGTATCTTGGCCTCTTAAACTGTGGGGCGTATTCGGGTTCGACCTTTTCAGCAATACCCTTGTCGAGAGATATCTGGGAAATTACCTTTGTGAAAATAGTATTCCTCACGTGCCTCAGCTCCGGGCTGTCTGCACACACCACCGCGTCCGCGCCGTGGGCAATCAGGATTTTTGGCACCTCGCCCACGTTGCTGCCAAGAAGTACAGCTACGACCTTTTCCTTGGACGAGTACCTCTTGTTAAAGTCGTCCATCATCCTCCTTGCCTCGCCTAGCATCTCCAGGCTTACCTGGAGCAGCCTTCCATCCTCGTGTTCAATCACAATGTAGACGTGCCTGTAGTCTCCGTCTGTCATTTGATCACCATTGTTGAAAGGGCCTGCCTTATCCTTGAGACCGCCTTGGCAACCTGCTCCGCGTCCTGCCCGTCTATCACGTCTGCCTGCCTTGTTGCCTTTCCTTTTGGGATGCGCTCCACCTTGTATACGATGGTGGGGGAGCCTGCGATGCCTATCATTTTGGGGTCTGCCTCTATCTGGGAGGCGTTGAATATCTTGAGGTACTGCTTGAAGTTCTGGGCCCGGGCGGCGGCCTCCCTCTGGTACTTTTCATAGGCAAGCCTCTGGGAAACTGTACTGAACCTGGCCTTGTAGGAAGGGTCTATTGCAATGAATACTGGAAGAGGAGCCTCGATCTCTTCGATTACGTCATAAATCCCCTGAAGTCTGACAAGCCGTTTGGCCCTGACCGTCCTTTCCTGCTCGTTTATTTCATACTCGATTACGTTGCCAAGGAATGTCATTCCAAGTTTCCAGGCGGTCTGGGGACCGGTCTGCCCCGTCTCCCCGTCCGAGGCCCTGTGGCCTGAAAAGACAATGTCCATCTTTGAGCCCATCTTGAGTATTCCGCACTTGAGGACCTCCGCCGTTGCAAGGGTGTCGGCTCCCGCAAAAATCCTGTCGCTGTAAAGGAAGAGCTCGTCTGCGTCTGAAAGGATCTGGGCTTGCTGCAGCATCGACTCTGCGGTGGGAGGCCCCATGGTTCCAATCGATATCTTCGCGCCGTGCCTTACCTTGGCATAGAATGCCGCATTGACTGCAATCGCACTGTGGGGTCCAAGTATGTTCTTGGTCTCGGCGCGGTTCAGGGTGCCGTCGGGGTTGTAGCTTACATTCCCTTCGGAGAAATCAGGCTCGAGCTTGACAATCACGGCAACATTGAATCCCGCCATCATATCTAGATACAGCACTGCGATTTTATCTATTTTGGTGGTTACCATGGGTGTGGCAATCAGTATCGGGCCCTTCCGACATGTGGCTCTGGGCCCGTCCTATCCTGAATCAGGCTGGCTCAGAATAAATAGCAGGAACGGAAATCATGCTGGTACTGGTATGTCGTGCCTGTGTAAAATGCCGGCAGATTGGCGGGGCTTGGCAAGCGGTGAATTCGGTGATAAGGGGGAATAAGAAACCGTTCAACCTGAGGGTGGCAGTTCTGGCTGTCTTGTGCGCGGGGCTGGTGGTCTTTTCAGCCGCGTGGTACCACACGCTCGTTGCCATGGACTGTAGATCTTCAAATAAAATCAATTCCGGGCAGGGAGCCAGCGGGGATGGGGGATCGGGTGACAACTGTATCGAGCAACTCGATTTCCACTGGATAAAGTTCTATGGGATAAATTCCTTCATTTATGGCGTTTCTGCACTGGCCATTGTTCTGACCGTTAGGAAAAAGAGGGACCGGAATGACTCTTGATAAAGGGAAGGTCCGTGAGAACCAAAAAAAAATTTATAATTGAGGATCTACTCTTCTCCTACTCGGGACCCTCCCGTGAAAAAATACCTAATAGCGGCATTTCTGATGATCTTGCTTGGCGTATCCTTTTCAACCATTTATTCTGACAAGGCCTCGGCGCAGGAGGGCGGGGTGCCTGCGTGGGTAAAGAGGACTGCACAATGGTGGGCGGAAAACCAGACAAGCGACTCTGAATTTCTGGATGCCATGCAGTACCTAATTGACAATAACATACTCCATGTAGTGCCTCCTTCCACGGCCATGGTCAACTCTTCCGTGCCTGGTACGGGCCGCGCTGGATTGGAACTTAGCGACCTACAGTCTAGGTATGATACGCTCGAGTCAAAATACAACATGCTTTTGCAGCAGGTGAAAAGCATCTCATCACAGGGGGTTACACCGGCAGAGAACAATGATTCTATTTATGCCGTAGCCGTGAGACCGGTAATTCAGACCGACGGGTTTTTTGAGACCACGACCTATCAAGGCTCCATACTGAAAATTACCGTAGAGATCCGGGACGGTTCAGGGCTGGTGCTTGTCAATACAGCGATACCAACCGGTGTTGACTTTCAGTCTTCTGCCCGGACTGCGGTGATGGTTGCGCAAAACGTGACTGGCATGGATCTCTCAAAGAAGGATGTGATATTTTCAATCAGCTCTGCAAACAACGAGGACCTCCAGGCAGTAGACGGTGGCAGTGCAGGCGGCGCGATGACGGTCCTGTTGGTTTCGGACCTGCTAGGCAAGACGATAAACCACCAGGTGCTGATGACTGGTACAATCCAGCCGGACGGCACGATTGGGCAGATAGGCGCCGCATCAGAAAAGGCAGAGGCGGCGGGGCAATTCGGAGCAAAGACGTTCCTTGTGCCGCAGGGCCAAGCCGTGGTATCTGTCCAGAACTGTAGCGAGAAAAGCCAAGGGCCAATCACATATCAGACCTGCACCGTTGAACAGAAACCCCTCTCGCCCATGATGGTAAGCAAATATGGAATGCAGGTCATTGAGATTAACACAATTCGGGATGCCCTCAAGTACTTTGATTCCACGTGATTTTGGTGCAATTAGTTGCAATCTGCGAAATCAAGTTTATCTTTAAGCAGGTAATATTTTATTTTGGCACGATAGTTACACACAATCATTCAAAAAGCGAGATACCGGAACCGCTGTTGCGGGTTCTTTCAGAGGAAAGCGCGGTAAGGATTTTACGGTCTGCAACCTCGCCAAAGAATGCCTACCAGCTTAGCCAGGACTGCGACATCTCGCTTACAACAGTATACAGGCAGATTAAGAGGCTCAATGACAAAAAACTTCTGGTAGTTTCAGGTTCGATAGACGAAAGTGGAAAGAAGCACTTTGTGTTCAAGAGCAAGCAGTCTGTATACTGCAAGTGTGCATGCTCCCATATCGACCTGGTCCCCTTCGTGGAAGCCGAGACGGCCAAATAGACCTGAAAGGGTAGGCGTCGGGGCTCGGATGGGAAAAGCCGGTAAGTTGGGGAACCTTTCTTATTAGGCAAGGGTGGGTTTGGATCTAGGCTTGGCAAAACTGAGGGTTCCACGGGGAGTGGTAGTGGCATCAATCGGACTTGCAGTCCTCGTTGTAGGCTCGATGATTTTCGACAACTCTTATGATGTGGTAGAGTCGGTCATGCTCGGCAAAAAGTTCCTCGCGCACGGGCAGGTAATTCCTGCTGGAGGGTTCATCAACTACACGATACCCTGGGACAATCTGTACGAGCACAGCGTTCTCATTGTGGATGCCGCACCGGTCTCAAGCCAGGTAAAACTGCATGTGGACGAACCGGGGGGAGGGACCTTTGATAAGGAGACCTCAAAAGGGTATGCATACCATATCATAGGAAAGAGCACGCAACAGCAGGGCCCCTACAAGGTACTGGTATCAAACGATGGGAGCGAACCCGCCACCGTTAGCGTCATACTTGGCGAGGATCCTTACCTTAGTGGCAAATGCAATCAAAGTGATCAATTTTCATGCTATGCAATTCCTGCGACAATAGGGTTCGTAATAGGGGGAATGCTTTCTCTAATTGTGGGGTCTGTCATAGCCGTAAGCGACTTTAGGAGGAAAAAGAAGCAAACCCCCACATCCTAGCGAATCCCATTATCCGTATTTGGCCGAGGTTGTGGAAAACACATATCCTATAGCAAGAGGCTGTCGATCAAAAAATTTCTGCATAACCTTAAGAGGAACCTTGACAAACTTAGGCTTAAGAAATGAGGTATGTATCAGAGTGGTACAGACAGGTTATGCTCATGCCGCCTAGGAGGAGGAAAGCGCTGCTTGTATGCCTATGGTGCCTTGCTCCTGTGGAGATGGCGGTGATTACGGGTATTTTTTACTTGGGAAGGAAGATTCACCAAAATTACTATGTATCTGGCCGCCCTGCTGGAGTCTAGGGGAAATTTTCTCACGGCTTGATTATGTTGTTGCTAACTAGGTACTGTATCCCCTTTGCAAAGTCGCTGTCTGAGATTTCGCCCCTTGCCCACCATCCTGCTGATGTTTTCACCCATGAGGGGATCTCGGGTGATGCCTGGGCGGCTGGCGCCTGATCTGGGACAGTGATTATCCGCTTTTCCAATAGGTACTCGATACCGCTCAGGAAACTCTTATCATCTATTTGGCCATCGGACCACCACTTGGCGCTTTGCTTAACCCATGGTGGAATCTGGGTCCCAGAAGGGGGGTTGCCCACATAAAACGTGTATACCGACCTTTCAAACTGGGCAGCGTTCTGGTAAAAACCTGCCTGTGATGTGGCAAGGACCAAGAAATACTGGCGCCCGTCCATGAGCCAGAATGAGAATTCCTCGATTGCCGGGGCGTTCTTGGTCTGGTTGTCAGATACCACGGCCTCAATTACAAACCCGTCGGAAAACCTCTGAATGTTCTGCTGGTAAACCGTAAACTTTGAGAGATCGAAGAGCTTTGCCATGGCAAATTTCAGGATGAGGGGATCAGGGGTGGAAAGGACTAGGTTGGTTATCGGGTTTCCCTTGTAGTAATAGATGGCAAAGTTTGCCTCGTTGTCGGGGTTTTCGTTTGAGAAGACGGCTAGGGCCGTATCCGACTTGTTCTCTTGGTTTACCGGAATCCAACCCTGCGGTGGCAGCAGGGAAAAGTTGTACGTGGTGTCGTTATAGGTGTTGGTACGGAGGTTTGCGGGGTTGAACATAGACGTAAGGGGACCCTGAGTCGAGTTGGTCTGGGCCCACGCGTGGCCAGCGGCAAAGAAGAGGACAAAGACTAGAGGGATGGAAAGGAGAAATGGCCTCAACAGGTTTGGATTTGCAATGCCATCTATAAGATTCTGTCTACTTGAACCATCAGGGCACGGGCGGTGACACGGCATAATGGGGGGAGTTGCAAGAGCCGGTTTTTTCTCTGCCAGTGCGGCGGGGTGAGTGGGTGTAGGGCGACTATCCGAGACTGGTTGCAAGTAGGTGCAGATTAATGCACGGATCTTAAATAACGAATGGAAAGAAGGGAGACAGAAACTGTAGAAAAGTTGGATCATGAACAACCCCATCCATTCAACTTGACTACAGTTTCATTTGAGAGAATTTTAGGCTGACTTGGGAATCTTGCGGGACCTTATGAATCGTGCAAGGTGCACCGCGCCAATAAATGGCCACGCGATTGACATGAGAAGAAAGATCTGCCAGACAACCGGCGCGATGCCGAGTCTTTCTGCAACGGAATTTAGGGGGAAGAGATATTGGATGAGGGAGGGTGGGATGTATGAACCAAGGTACGATACTATTGGGTCCTGCAAGGCGTGCCATCCAACAAATACCGTGGCAAAGAAAAAGGCTGCCTTTTTACCGACGTACCTTTCAAAGCCGCGCCCCTCGAGTCTGTCAAGCCTTTCCACAAGGCTGCGTATTTCGGCATAAAGTGAGTTGATTGCCTCCTCGGCGTGCCTCTGCGTGGATTCTGAATCCTGCGCCCCGAGGTAGAGCGGGATTATTCCCTCGAGGTATTTCTGGTCCGACAGGGGAAGGGGCTTTCCTCTTGACAGGATCTCAAGCAAGTATTCTAGCCTTCCTCTGTCTCCCTTGCCAAGTACTATGAGCTGCTGAATGGAATTCATGAGGTTTTCTGACAATGGAATCTTGGCGCTCAAGCCCAGATAAAAGCGATAGGGTGGATTATCGAAGAGACTTGAATTTCTTGATGGCTTCTCGGGCCAAATCCTCCTGGGATTTTTTAGAAATTTTTGTAGGATCCTCGGAGGCAAGCGCCTCCCTGTATTCTTCCTCTGTATTCGACTTCATTTTTTTGCCCTCGTCTTTCATTAGACGCCGTAAGGATATATCATTGATATCTCTTCCGATCCTGGGAGCCACGGGGCGACTATCACCCATGGCGTTAGTCATAGATTTGCTGGACGCATGCCAAAATAAGAAAAGATTTCGTTTATTCCTGCAATAATTCCATGAATTCCGGGATAGTCCGAGGCCGCCTCCGTGAGGCCTCCCTTCATGACTGAAAGGTAGAATGATTCTTTTTTTGCTTGCTTGGTCTTCCTAGTCCTTGAAAGGGGCGAATTTTTCATGTCCTTGAGAAGCGTTGAGACGTCGCAAAGCTTTATGATCTTTGACTCGGGAGGGGAATCCTTAAGCTGCCTGACAAACTGTTTTTCCGTCTCTGCCCTTGGAAGGGTCTTGTCAAGTGTGAGGGACAGGACAAGCACCGCAATCCTTCCGCCAAATCTTTTTTCAATCTCGTCAAATGTGGACATGGAGTCATTTATGGTGCCATGCAGCCAGCCGGCAGCAAGGACCTCGGGATCGGTAATTCCAAGACCCTTCAGCCTTGATACTACGCCTTTCAGGTGCTCGACATAGGCCACGCCATCGGGCCTAAGTCTTGCCCCGTACTTCTCCCTTGCAAACAACTCCGCGGAATCGGCAACCTGCATTATTCCTCCGGCCTCCCAAGTTCTTCGCATAGTTTTTTGTAGTCCTCTACTAGGCCTTTGAACGAGGAAAAAATCACCGAAATGTCCCTTTGAGCCACCTCAAAACGCATGGTCTTTTCCACAAGATACGAGGGGTCCTTGGGGTCCAGCCCAGTTTCCTCCCAGAGGCCTTCGGCATCTGAAATCAGTTTCTGCAGCCTGTCTTCTTTCTGCTTTATTTTTTCCCTCATCTGTTTTACCTTGACTATGTCTGGCAACCTTGTCTTGGAAAGAAGGAGAGTGCCTATAATATCTTAGTAAGGCCGGACGCCCGCCGGGAGCCACTGGGAGCAAGTCAGGAGTATCCGAAAAGATTGTGGGCGCCAGCAAAGGAAAAATACGGGTCCATATCAAACCTCTTGTGCTCTGGAAGATTCTGATTTTTTCT
The DNA here is from genome assembly GCA_021325615.1 of Nitrososphaerota archaeon. Lineage (GTDB taxonomy): Archaea > Thermoproteota > Nitrososphaeria > Nitrososphaerales > Nitrosopumilaceae > Nitrosotalea. The sequence goes on from JAJPGU010000008.1 coordinate 51,204, forward strand.
GCAATGGGGTTGCTTTCAATCCCTACTGCGGATTCTTTTGCCCAGCCTTCTGAGAACTACGTGGTAAACAATCCGCAGGGCCCAGGCTCGTACACCGTGAACTATACCATTTCAAGCGCTACGGTAGAGGACATGAGAATTAATACCGCAGACACATCGCTTGTCATCTTGATCAACTCGACGGGGGATGGCAACCTGGTGATTGACCTTCCAAGAACCCTGATAGACGCCAAGGCGGGGTCGGCCGATGACCAGTTCATAGTGTTGGTAGACGACACCTACTCGGCCTTTCATGAAACCAAGACCTCCGCAGACAGGACACTCAGCATTCCGTTTGCCGGAGGGTCGGAGAGGATCGAAATAATTGGAACGCAGGCGGTGCCGGAATTTGGACCTGCAACGGCAGCGGTCCTTGCATTGTCGGTGTTGACAATCATTGTAGTCTCAAACAGGGGAAGGATTGGACTCGGAAAATAGGATAACCTGACTAACTAAAGCCTGCACCAAACGCATCGCCATGCTGGAGGGGATCGAACTCTCCAGTACTTTTCAATTTGAGGTAGAGGAAGGCCTCGTTTACCATCCTAGTGGCAAGATCATCATTTGCATTAAACCGAGCCTTTGCAAAATCGTGGTATCTTTTCAGTTTGCCCTCATCCTGCTCATCAAGCGGAGTCCCGTCCTCTGTGATTTTGCCGGCAATCAAATCAATTTGAGAGTCGTATTCTTCGCCCATGATTTGGTAATGGCCTGCCTTCATTTAAGGGATTGTCATGATTTGTCCTGCTGTCAGGAAAACGCCTTCCACTATTCGTCCTCTGAATCGTCGTCTTCAAACTCGTCGTCAAGGAATTCTATCTGTTCTCCTGTCTGTTCCGTGGTCTCATCGAGAAACTCAACCCTGGGCTTTTTCCTTTTTTCTACCATGTTTCAATTTGTAATGAATGGTACATCAACATTGCGGGTTCGATGGCAGGCCTAGCCTCGCAAAAAGTCACGGATAACCACGGCGTTGTTATGCTCCTCGTCCCTTGCACCAAAGACCAAGGTGATCTTCTTTTTTTCCTTTTCGAGCTTCTTCAGGGTCAAGACTGATTCCTTGCTTTTCTCGATCTCACTCCTGAACCTCCTTTTGAATTCGGGCCACTTTTTTGGATCGTGAGCAAACCACTTCCTCAAGCGGTCGCTTGGGGCAATGTCCTTGAGCCACATGTCTATCTTTGCAGAGTCCTTGGATAGGCCTCGTGGCCATAGCCTGTCAACGAGAACCCGAAAGCCGTCCCCTGGGTCGGCAGGCTCGTATACTCGCTTTATCATTATCATTGGCTGTCAATTATTGGACATGCTTGGATAAAAATTCGAGCACATGGCTTGAAAACTCCGACGGCCGCTCCTCGTACGGAACATGACCGCACCCATTCATTACTACAAACTTGCATTGGGGGATCGATGCGGTAAAGCCGCTTGAATATTCAAGGGGTATCATCTTGTCCTCGCTCCCCCAGATTAACAGTACGGGGATCTTGATAAGGTCCAATTTCTCGGTTATGGGAGGGGAGTTTTTCATCCCGAGGAGGGTGGAGAGAAATGCCATCTTGGTGTTTGATCTTGACATGCTGGCGATGAAGTTTTCAACCGCATTATCGCTGACTTGGCCTGCCTCTCCTGCCATCATTTGGTAGGCCATCTTGACAGATTCGCGGTTTGGATAAAGCGCAGCCATGATGTATGCGTCTAGGGCAGGGGTGGACTTTTTCATGATTCCTGCAGGACAGACCATGACTGCTTTTTTAATGACGGGGCTTTGGGTTGCCGCGCATTCGGCCACAATCTCGCCGCCAAGGGATGTTCCTATCAGGTATACATTGTCAAGGGAAAGCGACTCCAAAAGCCCGAGGGTAACGTGTCTGAAAAGATCCGGGGTATAATCGATCTGCGGCTTGTCACTGAGGCCAAATCCTGGAAGGTCTGGGGCAACTATTCTGTACTTGGAGCTAAGCATTGGTATTACGGGGAGCCACCTTTCTGCCATCCCGCCAAGCCCGTGGAGCAGCACAATCGTCTCACCAGATCTTCCCTCCTCGAGATACCTTATCTTTTTTCCATCGACGGTGGCGTAATTTTCCTGCATACTTGAATTTGTGATATCTGTTGTGAGATAAGTATTTGCGGTTGGTTGATTCCGAATTACTCGCTTTGCATTATCTCAAGGCAGGTAATCAGGGCTTTCTGAAAATGGCAAGGGACCACGCAAGCACCTTCGAATAGCGGTCCAGCATGAGGTGTATGTACTGGTCTGTCGTCTTGAGTGCCGCAATCTGGTTCTGGAGGACTGTCTTTTGTATGTTGTTTGCCATCTCGATCTGGGCGATACCAGACCGTGTCATGGCCTTTGTGTATTCCCCAAAGAATCGCAGGGTGTTCTGGCTTAGGCCCATTCGTGAAAGGATCTCGTTTTCCGAGATATAGCACGCTCCGAAGAGGTCCTGGAGGGAATGTAGGTATTCGGCATAAAACTCAGAATACGTCTGCATGTTCAGGGGAAGCAGGGATTCCAGCTTGCCAATTAGGGTGTTGGCATTTTCATGCATGACATCGCACACCGAAATAGCCTGCTCGGTAGAATTTCCAGTCATTTCCGGCTGGGCCTTTTTCTGGGCCATCAAGAATACATTGTACACGGTTTCTTTTAATGATTTTCTGGCACGCGGTGGCAGTCACGAGGCGCGACGCCTATGGGGGAGGGGGTCGCCAATGTCCTGTTCCAATAGGCCAGACTCTCGGGATGAAAAGCGAAAATTCAGAAATCCCTATAAGTTCAGCGGACTATCAAGAGGTATTTCATGACAACGGAAGATTTTGCCAAGTCAATGGGTTATTACAAACACGTTTCGCTTTTCTGGACAGACCTGTTGGCGCTCATGTCTAGCAGGCAGCAATCCATACTGTCCACGGGGCCGTTTAGGAAGCTTGGGGTGAACGCAAAACAGGTCGGGTCAGAGATGATAGAGATAAACCAGGAACTTGTGGAATTCAATGCAAGGCTCTCGGAATACTACAAGCAGCTGGCGGATACGTGGAACGAAGCCCAAAAGCAATTCAACAAAAAGGTGCCTGAAATTCCCACCGATACGGAACACCTGGACTCTACAAAGCGCATATGGATAGACATTTTCGAGAACTATTTTACGCGCCTTTTTGACTCGCCGGAGTTTGCCGAGAACTTTGGCAAGGTGGTCTCAAGTGAACTCGAACTTGCCAAGCGATGGAACAACATCATGTCGCTTGTCCTTGAGGCCGGGAACATGCCTACCAAGAAGGAGGTCGACGAGCTTTACAAAGAATTACACATGTTGCGAAAAAGAGTTGCCAAACTCGAAAAAATAGCAAATGTTGGAGGGAATGGGAATGGAAAGCGAACTTAGGGTAGACCCACGCATACTTGAAGAGTTCTTGCAGATGAACCGGAACATACTTGACGCCCCCAAACTTGTTGCCGCGCCCGACGAGATAAGCCTCGGGATGACGCCATACGATGTGGTCTACTCGGAGGGAAAGATGCGGCTTTTGCACTTTAGTTCGGACAAGCCAAGGCAGGTCAGGACGCCACTGCTAATCGCATATGCCCTGATAAACCGATACCATATACTCGATATCCATCCCCAGAAGAGCTGGGTAAGGAACCTGCTTGACCAGGGGATCGACGTATACCTTATCGACTGGGGGACCCCTACTGCGCTGGACAAATATCTAGGGTTTGATGACTACGTGAACATCTACATGGACAACTGCGTTGATTTCATATCAAACGAGGCGGGAGTGGACAAGGTGTCATTGCAGGGATATTGTACGGGGGGAACGCTTGCGACTGTATACTCTGCATTACACAGTGAGAAGGTGCGGAACCTGGTCCTTACTGCTCCGGTGATAGACGGAAGCAAAGACAGCACAGTCGTTGCGAACCTAGCAAAGCACATCGACGTGGATAAGATGGTGGAGGTCATAGGAAACATGCCTCCGGAGTTCATGTATTACGTCTTTTCAATCCTAAAGCCCTTCGAGCAGGGGCTTGAAAAATACGTGCAGTTTTTCAAAAACATACACAACAAGGAATATGTGGAGAACTTTATACGCGTGGAGAAATGGCTAAGCGACACACCGCCCGTGCCGGGTGAGCTCTTCAGGGAATGGGTCAAGAACATCTACCAGGACAACCTTCTCATACGGAACAAGATGAACGTGTCGGGAAAGACAATAAACCTAAGAGAAATTTCAATGCCTGTCTTTACTCAGGTGGCTGTGGGAGACCACCTCGTATCTCCCGAATGCAGCATGCCTATCCACTACGCGGTATCTACGGAGGACAAGACCCTTAGGATTTACGCAACGGGACACGTAGGGATGATAGCAAGCTCATTCTCGCAGAAAAGGATCCTGCCAGAACTTGGGCAGTGGATAAAAGAAAGATCTGAAAAATAAAATGGTGGATGGAACCAGCTAGTTTCTTACTGGAGTCCATGCCGAGAACCATGACTGCAATATGTTTGCATTCATGTCTGAGAATGCCTTGGCGTTCTCATTGAACGTCTTTACATTCTGTCGTACTGCATCGATTGCCGCAAGCACTGCCTTGCTCTGAACGGAGGCAGTCTTTACCACTTCCTCCGTTGCATCGTTTACCGCCTTGAGGTATGACGATGGGACGTTTGAGGACATCCCTGTTCGTGAGGCATACTCTTGGTTCATTGCGATTGCATTCTCGATTGTGTTCTTGCACGCCGTTGCGTATTCCTGCTGTAGGTTGGTAACCGCCTGCAGGTACTGTGCCGCGTTCTTCTCTGTCTCATCAAAGTAGCGGCCGACGTTTTGTTTGCACACTGAAAATATCTCCTTTGTCTCTGTTGCTTTGCTCATTGTTTCACCTCCTCTTTCTGCTTCTTTCTCTGGACTGGAATCACGATAACCTGTACAAGGTCTTCCTCGCCTATTCCAAGGGCCTCGCGTTCGGCCTCGGGGATGGAGATTCGACCATTGCTGCCAACCGATGTCTTGAAGGCTGCCCACGACAGGAGCGACGGTAGGAACTGGGATGGGTTGAATAAGTTGAACATGCCGCCGGGGTTCATGTTTGCCATGTTCTGGACAAAATCGGACTGTGCCTTTGCAGTCTTGTTTGAGATCTCCTTGAGCATGTCAAGGGGGTTTGGTTGGTTGTTCTTGCTCATCATCTCGCCAAAAGTCTTGATAAAGTCCATCTGCGCCTTGCCGCTTCGGTGGATCCACTCGCGAAACATTTCGCTTGGGTCGTATTGGTTTTCATTACCAGTCATTGGTAATTATTACCATTGACAGGTATTTAACCCTGTTGCTGTCGGGCGAACACTATCCTTGAATCGATGAAATCAATGATGAGTCTTGAAAAGGCATCTGGAACCTCGACATGGGGGAGGTGGCCGCATCTATCCATGGCAAGGAAGGTGCAGTCCTTGATGGAGGAGGAAAACGTGGAGGCAAAAGCAATCGGTATTACCGTGTCCTGCCTGCCCCAGAGCAGCAGGGTGGGAACCTGGATCCTTGAGAGCACAGGCTCTACCGCGGAATTTTTTATCCCGAGAACTGCCGAGAGGAACGCAAGCTTGGCGTTTGGCGTACTCATCCTTCTTACAAAGTCTGAGACCGTAAAGTCGTCTACCTCACCGGAATTTGACATCATAGAAAAGGCCTCTCTAACGCTTGCTTTGTTGGGGTAGAGTGCTGCCATTATGTAAACGTCGACTGCAGCCGTGCTTGACTTCATTGCCCCTGACGGCGCCACCATGACCAGCCTTTCGACGGCCTGGTTTGTGGCAGCAAGGTGGGCGGCGACCTGACCTCCAAGGGAGGTGCCAACAAGAATTACGGATCGAAGCCCAAGGTTCTTTATAAATGCCCCAAGGAACTTTGAGAAAAATTCTACAGTGTAGTCTTCTGAAGGCTTGTCGCTGTATCCGAAACCTATCATGTCTGGAGCTATCACGCGGTACCTGCTGCTCAGGAGCGGGATGACCTTGAGCCACCTTTCTGCCGATCCACCAAGCCCATGGACAAGTAATACCGTCTTCTCGGAACACCCGTCCTCAAGATACCTTATGTTATACCCCCAGATCTCTGCAAACTTGGTTTGCAACTCCTTTTATCGGTATGACATGTATGTTATTTCTTTTTCGTTGGAAACTTTTGGTCTGGTGTAAACTGTTTTTGGCACGGGCGATCGCATCCTAGCCGCAGGCGGCAAGGGCCTCCTTGGCATCCCTCTCGCCGCCGCTTATGAGATCCTTTATGGTTGCGACGGAAAAATCGGCATCCTCGAAAAGGAAGTGGCGGTGTTCCCGGCGCTGGATCCTCACGATCTCTTCTATTATCCCGCCTCGTTCGGATGCTAGCTTGTGGTACTCCGGCTCGAGGTTCTCCAGCATCTGCTTAGACTTGGGGTCTGCCGTATTCGAGAGGATCTCGTGCATCTGCCGGATTAGGGTGAGGTAGCGGCCAACTATCTTTGACATGTGTACGTTGTGCTCCGTCTTGTCAGTATACATTATGTCCCTTGCCCTGTGCCATATCTCAAACATGTTGTTCGGAATCTCATGCTGGGTCTTTGGGAAGAGGTCTACGACAAAGACCTTCTTGTCATGCTTCGGGGACGCATTTATCACCTCGCGTAGAGGCGTGTTGGAAAGCAGGGTTCCGTCCCAGAGGTATTTGCCGCTTTTCTTGGTCCATGATATACCGTAAAAGGGGTAGCCGGCGCTTGCAAGAACTTGGTCGGGCTCCATCTTGTCGTACATGCTGTCAAAGACTGATGGTTTGGCATTTTGGACGTCAGTCGAAGTGATGATAAGCCTCGGCTTTTGGGAACCACGGATCTTCTCAAAATCGACATACTGGTTGAGGGTGTTCTTGAGGGGAGTTATGTCATAGAGATACTGCCAGAGATACGGCATGAAATAATCGGTACTGGGATAGAACCACTTCGGGAAGAAAATCTTCGAATTCCCATAGATTGCAGAGTTTGCAACCGCAACATAGGGTCTAACTTCGTCGGGAAGGCCGGGCGGCGTAATGCCGTCGGCGATGTCAAGCCAGAACTCCTCAAGAGCCTTTGCAGGCTCGTCGCTTCTGCTCCCGCAAATGATTGAGGCGTTGACAGCACCTATTGACGTGCCCGCAACTATGTCGAACTTGATGCCGTGTCTGTGCAGCGCCTTGAAGACTCCGCACTCGTATGCACCGAGGGACCCTCCTCCCTGGAGCACTAGGACCGTTTCAAAACCAAGGCTGCCTTTTTCGCGGGAAGAAAGGGACTGCATCTTGATATCATAATCAGGTGTCAAATTATTAAAAGATTGAAGATTGCGATTTATTCACTTGGAACGAGAAGACTTGATTATATACTGGGATTGCACCTAATCAGGTATGACAATCAAGACAATCAATCCCTCGACTGAGGAGGTAATTGCGCAGTATGATGTGATAACAAAGGACGACCTAGGAAAGAAAGTCGATAAGGCAAGGAAGGCCTTTTCCAGCTGGAGGTCGGACATGGACCGCAGGTCGGATTTTCTCAACATATTTGCAGATGTGCTTCGCAAGAACAAGCAACTCCTTGCCTGCGCTGCGACAAGGGAGATGGGAAAGACAATCAAGGAATCCCTTTCAGAGGTGGAAAAATGTGCTTGGGTGATGGAATTCTATGCAGACAACGCCGCAAACTTTCTCCACGACGAGTCAATTAACACCGACGCGCGGAAGAGCTTCATAGCCTTTGAGCCGATAGGGGTAATCGGAAGCATAATGCCGTGGAACTTTCCCTACTGGCAGGCCCTGAGGTTTGCTGCGCCGTCCATCATGGCGGGAAACACAGTTGTTCTAAAGCCCGCAAGCGCGACAATGCAGTGCGGTATAGAGATTGAAAATATGTTTGTCAAGGCGGGGATACCGGAAGGCGTTTTCCAGACCGCTGTTGCCGACTCTGCAATGGCGGAACAACTCATAGACCTTGTGAATGCCGTGACATTTACCGGCAGCAACGTCGCAGGATCAAAGGTAGCCCAGCGCGCAACCTCCCAGGTAAAAAAATGCGTCCTGGAACTTGGCGGCAGCGACCCCTTTATAGTGTGCTCTGACGCAGACGTCGACAAGGCATCGACCGGCGCCGTCAAGGGGAGGTTCATTAACTGCGGGCAGAGCTGCATAGCATCAAAGAGGTTTTTTGTGACAAAGAACCAGGCAGCCAAGTTTACGGAACAATTCGTCCAAAAGGTGGAAAAGCTCCGCGTTGGGGATCCCACGTCGGAGGATACCGACATGGGGCCACTGGTAAATCTTGCGGGTCTTGAAAAGATAGAGGAACTTGTAAAGGATGCCGTGTCAAAGGGTGCAGAGGTACTCACTGGCGGGAAAAGGTTAGGGACCAAGGGGTACTTCTACGCGCCGACCGTACTTGGCAAAGTGACTCCAAAAATGCGCATCGCCCAAGAGGAGGCCTTTGGGCCGGTGGCACCAATCACGGCGGTAGAGGACGAGATGGAGGCCATACGCCTAGCAAACGAGTCGCAGTATGGGCTTGGCGGGAGTATCTGGACCCAGGACCTTGCCAAGGCCGACAGGCTCTCAAGGCTGGTCGAGTCGGGAATAATCACAGTCAACAACATGGTGGCTTCTGATCCAAGGATCCCCTTTGGCGGGGTGAAGCAGAGCGGGTTTGGACGGGATCTCTCAAGGTATGGGATGCTCGAGTTTGTCAACATCAAATCGGTTAGGTTTTACGACAACCTTCTTGTCCAGCATCACGTGGAGTAAGGGCTGGTCCATGTGGGCCTACCCGGATGCCGCGGGCGGGAAGGGAGCGAGTGGCCGGGCGCGGATTTAAATTGTTCAGCAAAATTAATCAGGTTGGATCAAGCAGGACTCACAATGGACTTTGAAGGCGTAGGGGAGAAGAACAAGACCGTAACCTTTAGGATAGACAAGGAGGTGCTGGACAAGATAAAGTCGCACGCCTCCTTTGAAAGGATCACGCTAAACGCGCTGGTAAACCAGCTGCTGGCCCACGCCGTGGACTGGGATCTTGTGGCATCCAAGTCAGGATGGGTCCCGGTTTCAAAGGTCCTTCTAATGGCATGGTTTGACAAGCTTGATGACAAGGTTATCCAGAGCATTGCGGAGGAGAAGGGCAGGCTTATCTCAAAGGACATGCTTTATGCCATGAAAGGCAAATACAACGTCTGGGAGTGGATCTCGGTCCTTCGTGGAAGGTCCAAGGCCGCTGGGTTCAGCTTCACGCAACTGGAAGACGGGGACCAGATGAAGTTCATCATGCGACACGACATGGGGCTGAAATGGTCAAAGCACTTTAAGCATTTTTACGAGTCGGCCTTCAAGGAACTTGGATGCCCGATACGATTCGATCTTACTGAGAACACAATAGTTTACAAGATTGACAAGAAGCATCTGTCTGCAAAGTATGGGGAATCCGGGGGAGATTGAAATTGGCAATGGACAAAAACTCAAGGCGGGCAATTGCACTTCACAAGAAGCTCAGGGGGAAGATTATGGTGACAGGTAAGATGAAGAACCTGAAATCTGAAGACATCAAGCTGGTCTATACCCCTGGAGTTGCCGCAGTATGCGAGGCGATTTACCGCCAGCCAGCAAAAAAGTACGAGCTTACGTCCAAGGGTGACAACGTTGCCATAGTAACGGATGGTACGAGGATACTTGGACTTGGAAACATAGGACCTTACGCCGCACTCCCGGTCATGGAGGGAAAGGCAGTACTCTACCGGGAATTTGGCGGGGTGAGCGCGTTTCCTATATGTCTTGGAACAACAAAGAAGGAGGAAATTGTTGCAGCCGTGAGGGCAATCGAGCCTGTCTTTGGCGCAATCAACCTTGAAGACATCGAGTCGCCAAAGGTGCTTGAAATATCAGACGAGCTTTCAAGGACGCTTTCGATACCAGTCTTCCATGACGACCGGCACGGGACCTCGGTGGTAGTCCTCTCGGGGCTGATAAACTCGCTAAAATTAGTAAAGAAACAGGCGGGGTCAATACGGATAGTTATAGCAGGGGCGGGCTCTGCGGGATTTGGGATTTGCAACCTCTTGGCATCCGCAGGGTGCAAGAACATCATAGTAACGGATTCTGACGGCGCAATTTATTCGGGGAGGCGCCGCAACATGAACAAGTACAAAAATGATATTGCGAGGGCCACCAACAAGAAGCGGGAGCGGGGGCTGCTTGGGGAGGTGTTGCGGGGTGCCGACGTATTCATCGGGGTTTCCGGGAGGAAGAACCTCATAAGCCCGGCAATGATAAGCACAATGGCAAGGGATCCAATTATTTTTGCGCTGACAAACCCCGACCCGGAGATCCAACCCGGTGCTGCCAAGGCTGCAGGGGCAAGGATTGTCGCAACTGGGAGCTATCTCTATCCGAACAAGGTAAACAACGCCCTGGTCTTTCCCCACATCATGCGCGTGATATTGGACAGAAAGATAAGGGCAATCACTCCGGGGCTTCTAATAGCCACGGCGCGGGCCATTGCAGCATCTGTGCCGCCTGCAAAGCTCCACTATGACAACATCCTTCCAGACATGTATGACAGAAGGATCCAGAAAAACATCTCAAAGGCAATTTGCAGGCTTGGGAGATGAGTGCGGAATGGCACGCTGCCGGCCCTACACTTAAGTATAGACCCAAGACAGTTTAGCCATGAAAGATCCTGAGGTCCAGAAAAACCGCAAGGTGTCATTTGATATCAACGAGCACATCTTGAACAGGTGGTCTCCTAGGTCCTTTAGCGGTGAAGAAATCGCCGACGGGGATCTCTTTTCGCTCTTTGAGGCTGCAAGGTGGGCCCCATCGTCCTATAACAACCAGCCATGGAGGTTCATCTATGCAAAGAGGAACTCGGAACACTGGAGTCATCTCTTTGACCTGCTCGGTGATTTTAACAAGCAGTGGTGTGACAAGGCGTCAGCCCTTGCAGTCATCGTAGCACGCAAGACCTTTGAGCACAACGGCCAGCCGTCCTTTACGCACCAGTTTGATGCCGGGGCTGCATGGGAAAACCTTGCCATCCAGGCAACGAGCCAGGGGCTTGCAACGCACGCCATGGCGGGATTCGATTATGACAAGGCAAGGAAGGTGCTGGAGGTTCCTGATGAATACGAGGTAATGGCAATGATTGCAATAGGCAGGAAGGGGCCAAAGGAGAGGCTCTCACCGGAACTGCAACAGCGCGAGGTGCCAACTGACCGGAAGCCTCTTGGCGAGATCCTGATGCTGGGCAAGTTTGGAAACAGCGCGGGTACATAGAATACGTGAAAAGCACCGCCTAAATCTTGGAAACCCTCGCGGGAAAGAAATCAGCAGAATCTTGATAAACGTGTAAAAGAGAAGTAGATACCATCTTGCCAATAGACACTGGAGACACCGCATGGGTAATGATTGCCTCCAGCTTGGTCTTGCTGATGATTCCGGCCCTTGGAATGTTTGAGGCGGGCCTTTTGCGAAAGAAAAACGCAGTATCTGTTTTCATGCAGATCTTCTTCGGTCTTGCACTGCTCAGCGTGATGTGGTTCACATTCGGGTTCAGCCTTACGTTTGGCCCTGACACGGGGGCGGGAGCGACCGGAAACCTTGACTGGGCCTTTCTCAAGGGGGTACCGCAGCATGACTCCCTAAAATATGCGCCAAAGGTCCCGGGCGTACTTTTCGCAATGTTCCAGATGATGTTCGCAGTAATTACGCCGCTGATTCTTACGGGAGCCGTCGCCGAGCGGATGCGGTTTAGTGCATTCATACTTTTCATCGTGGCATGGAGCGGCCTCATTTACTATCCTCTGGTCCACTGGGTCTGGGGCGATGGCTGGCTGCACAGCCTGGGCGTTGTCGACTTTGCAGGCGGGATAATCATTCATACTACAACCGGGATGGGAGGAATAGCTGCCGCACTGGTGCTAGGCAGGAGGATGAACTTTGGGCCGGGCATAATGGTACCGCACAGCATACCGCTTGCCGTGCTTGGCTCGTCGCTCCTGTGGCTTGGCTGGTTTGGTTTCAATGCGGGAAGTGCATATGCTGCAGGCAGCATCTCTGGGCTGACAATCATAAACACCCAGATCGCCTCCGCCGTCTCGGCATTAATATGGGTGCTAGTGTTTTGGAAGAGGACAAAAAAGTCAAGCGTCGTTGCCGCCATCAACGGGGCAGTGGCGGGACTTGCTGGAATCACCCCTGCGTCAGGCTATGTCGGAGTGGAATATGCTTTTGTGATAGGAATTATTTGCGGGCTTGCCTCCTCCCTTACCGTGCCCCTCTTCAAGAACAGGTGGAGGATTGATGACGCACTTGACATAGGATCGGTACACGGAGTTGCCGGCATACTGGGGTCCCTGCTCGTAGGGGTGTTTGCAAGCGACGCGGTAAACCATGCAGGCGTCAACGGGATCTTGTTTGGAAATCCGCACCAGCTTGAGGCACAGGCAATTGGGGTTGGCATTGCAGTCCTGCTAGGCTTTGGAGGGACCTGGGTCATACTTAAGATACTCCAGGCGCTCACGCCAATCAGGGTGCCTCCTGAAGTGGAGGACTCGGGCCTTGACATTCAGGAGCATGCCGAGCGCGCCTATTCGGACGAGGACGAGTTTGGCAAGCTGTGAATTTTGAATACCTTAAAATAGAAATTTTTCCATTTTGTGGTACAAATGCCGACCTTTGAAAAGGAATGCCCAGTATGCAAGAAAAAATTCACGAGCCTTCTGGAATACACCACACACCTTGGGAAGGAACACAGGGACATGTCCCCTGAGCGCATCATGGGGATGGACAAGGAAAAAAAGTGGAGCATGTCGGGAAGGTAGGTGGCCAAACGGGAAAAGGCAAAAATCTTCCCGAAAAATCCGGCCATAGCCAATGCCCCATCGTAGCCTCAACCTGAAATCTTTGTGATAAACTCCTGTATAGGGTGCTGGTTCCTGAATTCGATCAGAAAGTCTTCTATGGACCCGACTATTTCCGGATACGAGTCCCCAAACGTTTCCCTCAGGATCCCGCTTAGGTACTCGGGATGGTCATACGAGTCCATTATGGTAGAGCGGTACCTCTTCCGGAAGAGCGACTCGACCCCGTCAAAGGCCGGCTTTCCAAACTGCAGGAGGGTCTTCTCTACAGCCAGACCTACCAGCATCCTCTCTAGTTGTCTGTGGCCTTGTTCCACGCATAACAAACGTCCTTTCAATACTAAAGCCCTGTGGAATGCGGGGGCTGCGTTTGGTTCCAAATTGGAAAACCTTTGGGAAAAGGGGCATTTTCCTGGCTGCATTTTGCTGGGGTATGAGGTAGTTGCTTGATCCCTATCTTGGTGGCAGTCAAGAATTTTTAATGGGGGCGGGATTCACACTTTCAGTGTCTGAAGAAGGCGGCGAACCTGATCTCTCCATAAAGCCCGAGGAATACATTGAGGTCATTAGCACGGAGGATCAGAGAATAAAAGTAATTGGGGAGGAGCTTGCAAACGACACCGGAAGGGCAATCTTTGCAAGGATATCGCAGGGCACAACAAGCTCCAACGATCTTGCCAAGGGACTTGGCATATCACTGCCCCTTGTAAACTGGCATGTAAACAGGCTCATGGGGGTGGGGCTCATCAAGGTGGAAAGGATAGAGATGAGCCAGAAAAACAAGAAGATGAAGTTTTACGGGCCCGTAAAGACGGCTCTTGTCATTATTCCTCCCGGGCAGGAGGGCGGTAAAGGCAATCCTGACTCGAAGAAGGAAACCGTCTTGATGCGGCTGAGGCACTTTATGGCGTCAATCATTTCTTTTGTTGCCGGCGCCTCTGGAATCTACGTTGCCGAAAAGGCGCAGGTCCAAAACGCCCAGTATTCGGTCCCTGCTCAGCCAGGGCCTGAGATGCACGCGGCAATGAGGACTGCACCGCTTGCGGCGCCGGCACCGCCTGCTGGAACCTCCTCCATGGGGGTAGAGCCTACGATGATCCTTCTGGCACTGGCAGGGGGAGCGGTGTTGTTTTTTGCCGCATTCTTTTTATCGAAATTTGCTCAAAGGCGGAAAAGACTGAAGGCCACATCTCTGACGGAAGAAAGTCCGTAAAGCAGTTGATGAGTTCAGGACACACAGCCTAGAAAAACAGAGTTTGCCAACAAAGCATTTGATTACGTTAAATCCAAATTTAATCAAAGCCTATAAGATCTAGGATTCAATACTCTGCAATGACAAAAACAATCAATGTTCTGGCACTTGCTGCAATTGCGATTGTCTCGGCTACTGCCTTGTCCGGTCTCCAACCTTTGGAGCATAAAGCATTTGGACAGTTGGACTCCGCTGCCTCGCATGAGCAGAACACGACCTTTGTTACAGGAAGCGCTACAACATCCGTGATCCCGGACCTCGTGGTCATTGACCTTGGGGTTGACACGCAAGCCAAGGAGGCAAAGGACGCGTTGTCACAAAACGCCCTGGCAATGAACGCAACCGCAACTGCTATTGAAAAACTCGGCATCAACGGTTCCGAGATAAGCACGACCAACTTCACAATAGAGCCGGTTTACAACAACACGGGACCCTATCCTCCGTATAACCAATACAAGAGCGAGTTTGTGGGATACAAGGTATCGAACACCCTCCAGATCAAGACCACAAAGCTCGGTCTTGCGGGGAGCATTCTTGATACAGGGGTCGGTGCTGGGGCAAACAGGGTTGACAGCGTCTCGTTCACCGAGTCACCAGCCCAACTGCAAAGCGTCCAAAACGGCCTAATTGCACAGGCGGTCCTTGATGCCCAATCAAAGGCGCAGAAGGCACTTGCACCCCTTGGCGAAAAGATCATTGGCGTAAAATCGGTCAACCTGTCCGAGTTCCGCATGGCAGAACCTCTGGTGGCCTATCACACGAATGCCATGATGGCCGTGCCTGCGCCTGCCGTACAGACGCCCATTTTCACGTCAAACCAGGACATAACGACAACTGTAGACGTCACGTTCTACATCGGAGCACAGTAACTCCCAACCTTTTTTATTTTCTGTCTGAAGGCCCATGAGGCAGGGTTATTGGGTCTTTTTACGGTACATATATGGAATTCTAAAATACTATTGTCGCGTAATAATATGGGTTGGAAACAGCCTACGTCATGATAAACTGCGAAATGGGCTCGGAAAGTTCAGTGATCGAAAAAATTAAGCCGATCGAGGGCGTGCAGGAGGTGGCAGGAGTGTTTGGCAACTACGACGTGCTGGTAAAGATTCAAACGCAGTCAATCGATGAAATGAGCAGGGACATCATTACAAACATTCGAAGGCTGGAAAAGATTCGGTGCACCACCACCTTGATGTGCGCAAAATAGGAACAACTGATGCCCGGAAATGAGCGACAGCCCAGGTGAGCCTATGGAAGGAGCCGTTTGGCCGCTAACTTGGCAGGACCGAGGCTCTCCTACAACCGACGCCGGCACCAGAATATCTTATAAGCATATGGAGACTACAAAACCTCATGGAAATCATGGGGCGTGGAATAAGGCAGATAGTCCAGGAAACCCCTTCATACATGCATATTTTCACCAAGTTTGCGGCATACAAGATCTTTAACAAAAAGAGTCCGATTTACGGTTCAGCAGATATCATCAATGTGTGCAACCTGCACTGCGAGCACTGCTACTGGTGGCTGAACAGGAAGGAAAACGAGGAACTTACCGTGGAACAATGGAAGAAGGTAATTGAAGAGAAATTCAAGAAGAACCACGTCTTCATAATAACACTTGTGGGTGGGGAGCCGACAATGAGGCCTGACGTGATTGAACTTTTCATAAAGGAGTTTCCAAAAAGGATATGCATAGTCTCAAACGGGACCCTTCCCCTCAAAAGGTACAAGGACCTGTACTTTTACTGGATATCGATAGACGGCACCAAGGAGATACACGACAAGATACGGGGAAACGGGGCGTGGGACAAGACTAGAAAGAACGTGGTAGACTATGTGGAAAAGAACGGGGATCTTGCTTACAAGGACATCTGGATTACAATGACAATAAACTCGCAGAACTACAAGACGGTAAATGATGTAATAGCGGAATGGAAAGACTATTCAAACAAGATTGGATTTCAGTTCCATACGCCGTTTATGAAGAATGACCCGCTGTGGCTACCGTTTGGCGAGGAAAGGACAAAGGTGGTCGACGACATCATTGCAATGAGGGAAAAACTTCCAGACTACATCATAAATCCGGTAAGCCAACTTGAGCTTATGAAGAAAAACTGGGGAGGCAAGGGAACAACCCCGATAGACTGCCCGACATGGGCCATCATCTCGGTTGACCACTTGGGAAGGGAGAAGATGCCTTGCTGCATAGGGAGCGCGGAAGGGAAATCGATGAAGCCGATTTGCGAGGACTGTGGCCTTGGGTGCTATTCCGTCCTGGTCGGATATGGGATGAAGGGCTAAACACTTCTTGCCCTAAACGGGCCTGCCCTTGACAGGGCCACCATGGTACTAAACACTGAGACAAGTACTGCGACGGGCGCAACTGGAAACTCGGGAACCGTGGCTTGGGACTGGGCCGCCTGCGTGGCGGCGGCCGGGCTGCTGACCGTTGCCGGAAACTCGGTTGATGCAAAACTGCTTCCGTTTAGGTTTTCAAACGCTAGCGTGATCGAGCCCACATAGCCGGGGGGGAATGCGACATTGACCGTGTTGTTGCCGGAGGCCGAGGTCTTGCCAACCTCGTGGTAGATCACGCCGTTTGTGCCCTCAAGCACGGAAAAATCGTACGGGATTGAGGCAAGTGTCCTGTTCGCGGTATATGGGTCCTCTACCATGAAGGTGAACTGGGTATTGGAGCCTGCCAGGATCTTCGGCGGGCTCCAGCTGAGGGCTACCTTGAACTGGGCGTTTCTTGTAAACTGGACGACGGGAAACGCGTTCTCGTCGCTTGGGCGGAGGGAAAATACCATTGACTGGCCTGGATCCTTCTGATCGGCAAGGAGGGTCTGGACGTCTGATTTGTACAATATGAGGTGGACAATCCTGTAGGCATCCATGGAATAATCGTCAATTGAGATGAGCTTGTCGGGTATCTTGATGTTGTTTACGTACGCCTCATATTTTGTCACAACGAGGTTGCCTGCGTCCCTTGGGATCCTGATTTCTTGGTGGACCACCGTGAGCTGGCCAATGTTCTGCTGGGACCAGTCAAACGGCATCGTAAAGTTTATGGCATTTTTTGTATGGTCGTACCTGATGTCATGTATCCGGTCATAGTATGCTATTATCTGGACCTGGTGCGTGCCGTAGGTTGGGTCTGTGATAGTCAGGTTGTCATATTCGGGAATGGAAATTCCTGCATTGTACGACTTGCTGACCTGGTTGTCATATGCCCCCATGGTGATTACTTCTATCTTGAATCGGTAAAGCCCCGCGGTGCTAAAGACGGGTCCCTTTACTTGGTAGTTGCCGCTGTCCTGGCCGAAGATGCCGGAGAGGATGCCGCCCTGCTCGTCAAACGTGATGTTGCCAGACTGCGCTGGGTAGAAGCTCAGGATAAAGTTCCCGCTGTCGCTCTTGAATATGTGCCCGAACACCGCGGTCTGTCCCTTGAAGGCAGAGATTGCAAGGGTCGCATCCGGGATTGGCTGCTGGGTGTTGGCATCCATAAGGACCAGGTTAAGCTGCGTTCCAGCGTGGTTGTTGTCGATTAGAAATGGGGTGGAGGCAATTGATAGCGTTACATTTTCTTTTCCGATGAGGGATGGAGGGAGTGTCTCGCTTGCAAGGCCGTCGCCGTAAGCATTCAGGATTAAAAACGGAAACGCAACAGCTGCGGCAGCTGCCAGAAAATAGAAGGCTTTCACGACGTTTCGCTCATTTTATGCACATGGTGGGGATCTAATTAAACTCTGAACCTTGCTCCCTCATCTTGCCT
Organism: Nitrososphaerota archaeon; assembly: GCA_021325615.1. GTDB lineage: Archaea > Thermoproteota > Nitrososphaeria > Nitrososphaerales > Nitrosopumilaceae > Nitrosotalea. The sequence goes on from JAJPGU010000008.1 coordinate 69,181, forward strand.
GGCCATGTCATGATGTGGTTAGATGAATTACAATGCAGCGAAGTTGTCTGCTAGGCGGTCTGCCGAACTTTCAATCAGGCTTGGGTGGTACTTGTCAACTATTGCGCGAAGTTTTTCCACGCTCAGGAGGTAGTACCTTCTCTTTTCGTTTGTCGTGCGGCTTTTTATAATGCCGTCGTATGCCATCTGGGAAAGGTAAAGGGAAACCGTGGCCGGGGATTTTTTTATATCTCTTACAATCTCTCCAAATGAAAGGTCGCCATACTGCAACAGCGCGGTCAGTATCTGCTTTGGGGTTTCCTGTCTCAGGTTCTTTATCAGGACGGCTTCCTCGTCAGACGTCCCGGGCGGGTAAAACCTTGTCTGGCCCGGAGTGCGTTCTACCTTTACAGAACCTTCCCTTTCAAGCTTGGCGGCATAGTATTCCATAACCCCATTTTTCATGCCTGTTTCGCGCATAATCTCACGGAATTTTATTCCGGGATTCTTCTCTACTATCTGGATTATCCTCATTGCCCTGTCCGTATCTCAATCCCTCCTGAACACGCTGAGCGCGAACATCAGCAGCGCAAAGAACACTGTCACATGGCCAATCTCGGATGACGAGAACGTCCAGAAATAGTACTTGGACTCCCAAGCGGCATCTATCAGCCAAAACACCTCAGACAGGATGAATGTCCCAAAGGCTACCGTGGTAAACAGGAGCCTCTTTGTCCTGACCTTCCTGTATGCAATTGCGGCAACTGCGGTAAGGAAGGAAGCAAAACCAATGCCTACGATATGCAAAAGGATGTGGAATGACTCGTAATGCTGGAAAAGAGTGGGCATCATGACTGGAATCGACAGGGCCACCACCAGGGAAAATATCATGATGCTAAGCATTGTTGACCTTGTTTCAAAGAGCGACTGAGGCCGGAACACGATAAAATTTGGTCAAAATTAAATTTAAATCAAGTGGTACAAACTACGAAATTCCGAGAAACCGGGACTTTTTTTCCTCGATGGTGCCGGGGACATGATTGATCTGCTGTACGCCCGGGGTTGCGTCCTAGGGATTTCTGTGGTAAAACCTTGTCATTGCGATAAGGCCTGCAAATCCCGCCATCGTAAGGATTATGGGTGTTGGAAATTCGGGTACGGCTTCTATGCTAAATGCCGAGATTAGGTTCGGATGGATCTTCATGTGGACCACGGTCATGACATCATTGCCGGAAGCCTGAGACGCAATCTTTTGGTTCAGTTCGCTTATTGCGCTCCCTGTTTTTCCAAGGTATGGCAGGGCGCTGGATGGAGATGTGGACTGGATGTTGCTGAACATGCCCTGCACTGTCTCCCCAAGCCCTTTTGCGCTCTGGTATGCTGCCATGTTAACTATGGGGGTGGCCGGCATCGACATGCCGGACATGCCCTGCATGCTGTTTCCTGAGGACATGTTCATGTTGTCCATGTTGGTCAAGTCTACTGAGGATCCAATAGCACTGCCATAGTCCGTGAGGACCTCATTTAGGACGCCCACCATGGCAAGCGCCTGCACCGTTGCATTGCCTCTTGAGGTGTCAGGCACCAATTCTGATTCTGCCTGGTCCATAAGGGCCCCGAGGTTACTCGCGGTTTGGTTGGCCTGGCTCTGGTCTGGACTCTGCTGTCCTGCCAAGGAGTAAAGACTGCCTACCGTGGCGGAAATCTTTCCAGCCAGGGTCGGGTCTTTCGTGTTGAGGATTCCCATCTCGTTGGACCCCCAGTACCCCTGGCTTTTTGACACGTGCCACTGGGCAAGCGTGTTGTTTGATATGTTGTCCGCAATCAGCCTTGTCTCCACCTTGAATTCCTGGATTTTTGCAATCATGTCGGCATCGGGGTTTTGGACAAAGGTGTGGGCAAAGGCGGGATGCGCAAAGAGCATTCCGGAAGATATCGTTATCAAAAGCGCGATGGCAGAGAACTTTTTCATGGAGGAATTCAGAACCTATAGTTTTAAAATATTGTGGTTTGCCTCCAAGACCTCTGAACGTGTGCGGCTACATGTCAATATCTGAAACTTTGGATTCTCATGTCGGTAACTAGAAGTTTCTACTTCACCAGAGTTTCTGCCAAAAGCCTGTTTTACAAATAACGGAAGAGTAGTTTGCGGCGTTGCATGATCCGGCGGACCGTATCAGAGATTGCAGTGCAATCAAATTTTGTACCAATACATATTTAAGCAAACGGCGTGCTTTTGAAATCAGAATTTGAAGAGCAGAAGACTGGTAATTTCTGTAATTGTTTCATTGGTGCTCATTGCGGCGTCCGCATATGTGATCAAGCCCGCGGCAGCGCATGTCGAGAAAACCTTTGGAGATGTCACCGTAAAGGTGGGGCTTGCAAACGAGCCACCGCTTGTGGGGGACACAAACCAAGTGCAGATAACAGTTAGCAAGGGTTCCGGCAGCAATGCCCAACCAATAGCAGATACTGCGCTTGACAACGTCACAGTCACCATCAAGTATGGTGGTATAACCAAGACCCTTAGCCCTACCCCAAGTGATGACACCCCTGGAGAATATGATTCCACTATAATACCAACACAGCTTGGTTCATACTATATCATACTGGAGGGAACAATTGACGGCCAGCAGCTTGTCAACGGGACCTTCCCGCTTGACCAGGTGGAGAGCA
>JAJPGU010000024.1 GCA_021325615.1 Nitrososphaerota archaeon
GCCGAGAGCCAACCACTACAGCCGGAAGCTCTACCAGGCTGAGCTAGCGTGGGACCGACTTTCATCCAGATTGTTCGTATTAAATAATTATCGCTGGCAAAAAAACATCCGAATTTTCCAAATTTTGAAACAAATAAGCTGCCCCGGAAGAAGACCAAACTACATATAAGTTAGCACGGGGATCCCGATCACGTGTCTGGTTCTGGGGTTGCGGAGGGGGGATATGTATGTGCACCATATCTACACAACGAGAATTCGCTTAGGCTGAAGGAAACGCTCCAAAAATCCGACAATGTCGATGGAATGTATTTTGCAACCGCCACTTTCTCCGAGGACGGGAACGCCTATTTCCCGTCTCACTCTAACACGTACTTGCTTGCGAGGTTCAACAACGTGCAGCTCATGCTGGATCAAGTCGGCAAATACAAGCAGGAGCAGCCGACCTTTGTCTTTTCAAGATACGACGAGTTCTTTGAGAGATTCACAGACCTGAGGTTGAACCTGATCTCGGTCTATTACCTAGACTATGGCCATTCCGAATCAGACCTGTTTGACCTTGCGCTCATCGTTGCAAAACGGAGCAGGGTAAGAAGGGCGGAATGCGGGACCCTGCACATGTCATCAACTGAGGCTCCAAAGTTCACCTTCCCGTATTATGATAACCTCGTGGTATTCGAAGTCTCAAGTGACAACACGCACCAGAGCGACAACAAGTATTGCGAGAAGACGCGGAGAGAGGTTGCGAGAAAAGGGATCAGACTGACCAACCTCGTGAATCTGTCTGTGATCGAAAAAATCAAATAAAAAAGTTATATACTCTACCAAATTCTGTTTGTGTGATGAGCAAGCCTTCCGAACTCGGTTCGCTAAAGATTGGATCCTACATCTTGCTTCCGGTTGACAGCCCGAATCAGGAACCGTGCAAGATCGTGGAATATGACACCAGCAAGCCAGGGAAGCATGGCGCAGCCAAGGCAAGGATTGTAGCGGTCGGAATATTTGACAAGAAAAAATATCCCCATGTCTCGCCGGTCAGCGCCCAGGTCCAGGTTCCGCTTATCGACAAAAGGGTCGGTTCAGTGATTTCAAAGACCGACTCAATCGTGCAGGTGATGGACTCTGAAAGCTTTGAGGTCTTCGACGTATCGCAGATAGAAGACGAGGTAAAGGACAAGATAGCCCAAGGCCAAGATGTCGAATACTGGAAGGTAATGGATAGAACTATTATAGTCCGAATCAAGAGCTAGGTTCGGACGCTGATGATGACGAGAAAAGCCAACTGATTTCTGATGAGGATTATGAGTACATGAGGCGTCCAAGGCTTTCTCCCTCGAATAGGTTATACACGACGGTTCCGTTATACAAAACATGAAAGGCCTATGCCACGTGTGCCTGGCATCAAACGTGGAGGTATCCGTGAAGGACAGCCTTACCTTGTGCGGCGTATGCCTCAAAAGGGTATCTGACCTGGAAAAAATTAATTGAAAGCCCCGTGCCTTCCAGAATGCAATTTGAAACTCGTGTCGCTATTTTCAGGGGGTAAGGACAGTACATATGCAATATTCAGGTCGCGCCAGGAAGGACATGAGGTCGTCTGCCTGATAACCGTCTTCCCGAGATCTGAGGAGAGCCTGCTTCTCCACCACCCAAACATCGAGTTGACAAGGCTTCAGGCAGGGTTGATGGGAATCCCGCAAATCATAGTCAGAGTGAATTCAGACGAGACGCGGGAGGAACTGGGAGAGCTAAGGGGGGCTCTGGATTCTGCCAAGCGCCGTTTTGGGATAGAGGGGGTGGTACATGGTGGGATCCGAAGCGTTTTTCAAAAGGAGCATTTCGGCTCGGTATGCTCGGAGCTCGGATTGAAGGTCGTCTCGCCCCTGTGGGGTGTAGACGAGCCTAACTATCTCAGGGACCTTGTAAACTCGGGGTTTCGATTTATTGTGACCAGCGTAACGGCGGGGGGTCTGGACGATTCTTGGCTTGGGAAGGAAATGACGCTAGGAGACGTGGAAAAACTTGTCGCAATCTCATCAAAGCACGGCCTTAACCCCTCGTTTGAGGGTGGTGAGGCGGAAACCTTCGTCCTTGACTGCCCGCTCTTTTCGGGCGCCATCAGAGTAACGAAATCCAATAAGACATGGGACGGGTACAGAGGAAGGTTTGAAATAACCGAAGCAGTCTTGGAAGAACGATGCTAGACGGCCTCAAGACAGGACTTAGGGCAGCACTAAAAAAAATTGTCAACTCCTCTGCTATAGATGAAACCCTGATCAAGGAGCTTTCAAAGGACATCCAGAGGGCACTCCTGCAGTCCGACGTAAACGTTAAGCTTGTTTTTCAAATTACAAAAAATCTGGAAGAAAGGTCGCTCAAGGAAACGCCACCCCCGGGACTTTCGCGAAAAGACCACATAGTCAAGATACTATATGATGAGCTGTCAAAGATGCTCGGGACGGAAAACGAGTATGCTTTCAAGGCAGGGAAAATGAACCGCGTCCTGATGCTGGGGATTCAGGGAAGCGGAAAGACTACGATAACCTCCAAGCTTGCAAAATACCTTACAAAACAGGGCTACAGGGTATGCGTGATCGGGGCTGATACCTTCAGGCCTGGGGCACTGACCCAGCTCAAGACGATGTGTGACAAGGCAAACGTCGAGGTTTACGGCGAGGAGGGAAACGAAGACTCGCCAGAGATAGTAAAAAACGGCCTGAAACATTTTGAGGGGAAGAACTTTGACATCATACTGATAGATACCGCTGGCAGGCACAAGGAGGAAAAAGACCTTCTTGACGAGATGACGAGGATAAGCAACGTGGCAAACCCTGATCTGGCGCTCCTTGTAATAGATGGCACGATAGGGCAGCAGTGTTACAGCCAAGCAGAAGCGTTCCACAAGACGGTCCCAGTAGGGGGCATCATTATAACAAAACTTGATTCCAGTGCAAAGGGGGGAGGTGCGCTGGCGGCAGCAGCTGCAACGGGTGCGAGAATCATGTACATTGGAACCGGTGAGCGAATTGATGACTTGGAAAAGTTTTCCCCGACAAGGTTCGTCGGGAGGCTCCTTGGGATGGGTGACATCCAAGCCCTCCTGGACATGGCTAAGAGGCTTGAGACAGAGGGAAACGAGGAACGGCTGAAGAGAATCTCGCACGGGAAGATGAACATGGAGGACTTTTATTTTCAAATCGAGGAGGCCACCAAGGCGGGGGGCCTACGCAGCATTATGGAAAACATGCCTGGGTTTTCAGGGATGGTAAAGGAGGATCAGCTAGACCAGCAGGAGCAGCGAATGGAAAGGTGGAGATACGTAATCCAGTCCATGACAAAGGAAGAAAAGGCGGACCCCGACCTGATAAATGCTTCCCGCGTAAAGAGGATTGCAAGGGGGTCAGGCTGGCCAGAACATGAGGTAAAGGAACTATTGAAGGCATACAAAAACTCGAAAACAATGATGAAGGCATCCAAGGGACGCCAGATGCAGGGAATGCTGCGCAAGATGGGTCTTGGATAATCCATGCTCTGAATCGCATCGTAAAGGAATCACAATCACCGCGGAACCGGGTCGTTCCACAACAGAAATTACCATTAATTACAAATCAATTTCGGGGTCGTTCCAGACCACAGCCTGAGAACCTGTAAAAGTGGCACATTGTATCTGCTGATTCTGGGTCGGGCGTTGGAATGCAGTCACTACTATCGTGCTGCCTTCTAACCTACCGGATTATACCTCAAGATTTTGCCAGTGGCCGAGTCAACTGTAACGTCGAATGTCCTTACCAGTACAAGTCCCGCATCTACCCTCACAATACATGTGCTATCCTCCAGGATTATCGACTTGGCCGTAACGGGGGACTGGTACTGCTCGAAGAATTTTACTGCTATCTCCCGTGCCCTGGCCATCTCGGCCTCCATAGGTATGGATGGAGCACCCCCTTTTATATGGTGTACAGTACAATCCTCTATGTCAAAATTCAGAGGATATTCCCTCCTTATTGCCGACATTTTTTGCAAAAACAATTTCCAAAACCGAATTGTTGATGGAAGTGGACTTTACTGATATTTGCTCTGGCTTGGAACTGCACTTTATTTCCTTCCTGTAAGTGCAATCCTTTACAATCTCAAGCTCCAAGATCCTCTCCCTGAACCTGTACCTTATATTTTCCTCCCTGATGCCGGGGATGAGCGCAACCACGCGCAATGTCTTCTCGTCCTCTATCACATCTATGAGGGGTTCGATGAATCCAGTACTGCTCTGTGGTGGCAAGGAGGGGTGAAGGGGAGGAGTGTCTAGTTCAAGGGGAGATATTCTCAAAGAAACGTCGATGCCTACTATCCCAGTCTTCCTACTGGTGGAGGACTTTGTCACACTTTCAGATGATATTGATAGAATGAACCCGTCCAGACCCTTTATGAGTTCGTCAATGTCTATCATCAATATTGATATGCCATACGAATGGCTTAAGCATGATGTCTTTATCTTCTAGATTTCAAATTCTAAAAACTGTTTCAAAATTCTGTAGTGGAATATAGTATTTCTATCACAGAAGAATCTTACGCATTGCTTTAAAATTAAATTTTCTATAGTAATTTATGGTCCTGGCCAAGAGCTCGTCCGAGCGGACAGAGATCCTTTTTGGACAGCATGACGTGCTTGAAAAGTGGAAACAATGTGCCTTTAACACCCGTAACGAAATTGACATCTATGCAGATTCAGGGAGCTCCCTTGAGACGCTTGGCTTCAAGAACTACCTGGAAATCCTGAACTACCTAAAGAAAAAAGGGGTAAGGATACGGTACATAACGGAAATCTCCAAGGCAAACCTGCAATTCTGCAAGTCCCTCATGGGAGTAATTCAGGAGTTCAGGCACTTGGACGGGATAAGGGGGGCTTTCGGCGTGACCGATGACGAGTTTCTTGCAACAGCCACGCTCCAGGAGATAAAGCCAGTCTCCCATGCAATCTACAGCAATGCCAAACAACTTGTGCAGGTTCAGAAGCACATTTTCGAAACATTGTGGAACAGGTCCATCCTTGCAGAACGCAAGCTCAAGGAATTAGAGCAGGGTATGGAACCTGAGTTCTTTGAGGTGATAAACGACCAGCAGCAGTCAACCGAGTTGATTGCAACGCTTGCCAATTCTGCGATGAATGAGGTCCTACTTGTGCTGCCAAGAAGCAGGACAATGGTCAGCTTGTATAAGCTTGGTATATTTGACCAGCTGATGGAGGCATCAAAAAAGAGGATAAAAATCAGAATCATATGCCCCATAAACAACGAAAACGGCGAACTTGTAAAATATCTGCACTCGAATTACCCGCACATTAACATACTGAATGGAACCGAGGGGGAAATGGGTCTGTTCCTAGTTGACAATTCCAAATTTTTCATATCCGAAGTCAGGGAGGAGATGGCAAAGGAGTTTTCCAAGACTTTGGGATTTGGCCTCTTTTCAAACAGCATATCGCTTATTCAATCGATAAGGCTTTTTTTTGAACTGCTGTGGAAGTCTGATGAACTGAATGAGAAACTCAAGGATCATGAACGGCTGCAGGCGGAATTCATAAACATTGCAAGCCATGAAATAAAGACACCCATCCAGTCGATCCTTACCTACTCGGAACTCTTGCAGTCAGAACCGGAAAAAAAACAAACCAATGTAGATGCTATACAACGAAATGCATTAAGATTAAAGTTGCTTTCAAACAACTTACTCGACATGACAAGAATACAGAGTAAAACACTGGTAATAAGGAAGGAAAAGTTCGACCTGACCCACCTAGTCTCCTCGATAGTGGAGGACTTTGGGTACCAACTGAAGAGCATGCCTCCAGATTCGATCGTAGTGATGTCTTTCTCAAACCCTGGACAGGTTTTTGTTGAGGCGGACAAGGAAAGGGTCACTCAAATAGTGACCAACCTGATTCACAATGCCTTGAAATTTACCCGTGAAGGGAAGATAGCCGTCACCTTGAGAAAAGGAAAGGAAGAGGTGGAAATATCCATACGTGATACGGGCGTCGGCATTGATCCTGACATTATGTCCAGCCTCTTCACAAAGTTTGCCACAAAACACCATAGCGGAACTGGAGTGGGCCTCTACATCTCAAAAAGCATAGTGGAGGCACACGGGGGCAGGATCTGGGGTAGGAATAATTCTGACGGACCGGGAGCCACCTTTGCATTCACACTACCAATCCGTGCGCCTGAAGACCTCTCGAGCCTGCAGTAAAAACTGTTTTAAAACAGTTAGCTGAATAAGATGTGTTGAACAGCTATCAATGTTATCAAGTGCTGGGTCTTGAAGAAGGATCTAACATGAAAGATGTCAAGGCTGCTTATAGGAAGCTTGCACTCGAGTTTCATCCAGATAAAAATAAAGATGAGGACGGAAAGAGATTCAAAGTAATATCTGAGGCATATCAGACACTTCGGGCTAATTACAAGAAAACTATAGGTGGACCGACAACCAGCCACAAAAATGGGGCGGAGGAAAAAAGGAATGACTTTGGGTCCAAAAAGCGCCAGTGGGGTGCAAGAGACTCCGACAAGACACCATATGAGGACTGGACGAGATACACAAAGTATGCCGAGGAAGCCTATCAGGATTTTTGGAAGCAGTATGAGCAGACCTTCTGGGAATACTACGAAAGGGTGCGGGCAGAGGTCCGGGTTGAAAGCGATCCAATGGACGCCGAACAGGAAAGCCCGGTCTCAGTCCATGTCGACCCAGAAAGATGCATCGCATGCTGCAGTTGCGAGACGATAGCCCCCTCCGTATTCCACGTGGAAAAAAACGTGCGTGTGAACCCAAAATCGAAGGTAATCAACGAAGATGGAGCCAAATCTCAAAAAATTCTCGATGCCGCACATACGTGCCCTACAAAGGCAATCAGCGTAAGGGATCGGGAAACCAGAAAAAAGCTCTTTCCCTACTAGGGATTTTGTGCAGGCATGAATATCGGCATTTACCATCCCGCGGGTCTTCTTGAAACCGGAAACCTAGATCTGAAGACTTGGCCAACTGATTAGGAATAATACCCGCCTTCCTATTGAATAGAGGATGGACGCGAAAACATTTTCGGCCGTGGTTGAACAGACAAGGAAGATTTTGAGGGAACACCCACTCTGCGACCACTGCATCGGCAGGATGTTTGCAGGGAATCTGGGCATGAAATCCCACAGGAGGCTTGGAAACAAAATCAGATCCAAACTCAAACAACACCCACCAAGGACCTGCTATGTCTGCAAGAATCTCATGTCCACCCTAGAACAGCAAGCAAAAAAAATGATAGAGGCATCCAAGGACTACCAATTTTCTACGTTCCTAATAGGGGCCATCTTGCAGCCTTCAATCCATGATCGTGATGATTCGATACGCTCCAAATTCAGACTTCGCGGGATTACCAGCATAAAAGGGGACGTTACCAGGGAACTTGGAAAAATTCTTTCGAGAAAAACCAGATCCGTAGTAGATTATCACAATCCTGATATCGTGTTTACAATGGACTTCAAAAAAGATTTTTGTGAAATAAAACCAAAAGCGCTGCTTTTGCAGGGCAGGTACACAAAACAAGTGAGGGACTTGCCCCAAAAACAAAAGCCTTGTGACCAATGCGAGGGAAGGGGGTGTTTTGTGTGCGATTTCCATGGGATCCGTGAATTTAACAGCGTGGAGGGGAAAGTTGCCAAATTCTTCATAGAAAAATTCGGCGCACAACAGGCGAGGATCACGTGGATTGGTAGCGAGGATGAGTCAAGTCTTGTTCTTGGCAACGGGAGACCCTTTTTTGCAAAACTCGTAAACCCCCACAAAAGACAACTGCGCCTAGGCAAAAAAATAGACCTTCGAGGGGTATCAATACTGGGAATTAGGCCTATTAACAAAATCCCCTCCGATCCGGTGAGATTTCGTACCGTAGTTGAAATGAAAATTGAGGCTGAAAGGGATCTAGAGCCGGCACAACTTGGAAAACTGGCAAGTCTCGTGGAAAGGCCAGTTGTCCTCTATGAGGATTCGCACCACCACAAAAAATCGATCTACAGCATAAAGTTCAAACAGACCTCTGAGAACACACTCTCGGTAAAAATGGAGTCTGACGGTGGCTTGCCTCTAAAAAGGTTCGTGGCAGGGCATCAGGTCGAACCGAGCATTTCGAGCCTCCTTGAAACAAATTGCAGGTGCGCCCAGTTCGATTTTAACAAGATCATTACATCCAAATGAATCTGATGCTGTCTGCGATCCCAATCTGACCATGTATTAGGACAATAATTATAGAGAATTTATGCGCAATTCTTTTAAATGATTAGTCGAAAAAATCGATGCAACATTGAAGGTACCACCTCCCTACGGAAAAGTCTTACATAAGGATCGACCGACGCCAAGAATAGGCCATACCTTTTTTATACGTACGGTACTTGAGGAGGCAATGTGGCCCTGAACAAGAACCTGCTGGTGGCTCTAACCGTCCTATCTGCAACCTTGATCTTTTTCACGACATCAAATGCTTACGCAACCGATTTCATACTATCAAGCGATTCAGGAGGGAGGACCACATGCTTGGACTTGGGCGGAATCTGGAATTCTAGCGGGGGGCACATAGAATGCATTACTACCACAGATCTGGTTTTCAATAAAACCGATTCTGTAACTATAGGCTCTGACATTGTCCTGGTTAATAATGCGACTTTGACCGATTCGGCGCCAATAATTAACATGGGGACCGTAATCAACAACGGGCAGCTTGATCTGGTGGGGAATGGCTCGGCAACTGATCAGGGTGGCACCATAACCAATTTCGGAACGATATACAATAAGAAATCCTTCATTTCTACAGGGTCTTCTGGGGGTATCTCCAATGAGGGAACGGGAGTCTTGACAAACGAAGGTACATTGAGAATAGATAACTTTGTTGAAAACGGCGGTGGCACCATCCTGAACCAGAATGGAGCAAACATCGTAAATGACGGTATGATCGAAATGGACGGTGGAACCTTTGCAAACTCCGGCACGGTCACTGGAAACGGCATGATGTCCATACCATCGGAGATTTCAAACTATACCTCTCTTGAAAATGCGGGCACGATAAGCCTGGTATCGGATACCGGTATAACACCTACGGCTACCCTGCTCCTGAAGGGTAGCACTACCCTTGAGGTGGGACAGGGGGCAAACCTGACCAATTCGGGGAACCTTACAAACGAAGCCATGGTCACGAATTATGGAACCATCGACAACACTGGGTCCATAAAAAATCCTGGGACTGTGCAAAACAACTGTGGCTCCGAATTTGAAAACTCGGGCAAGATCCAAGGCGACCAGCCTATGGCAGAATGTCCGACCTCGTTGCTCCTCGAACCGGTACGGGCCTCATCTTCCCTGAAATCGTCATTAACCATAGAGGCCATTATCTCATCAGCGGGTGGTCCTAAGTACGGGCCCGGAGGATCTGTGAACTTTGGCGATTCAAACGGAGGGGGCGTCTTTACTTCAAGTGTGTGCACTCATGAGGACAATGGTTCTCTTGTTTGTACTACGGAATACACCACTCCACCGGACGCAAAAACTTTAACCATGACTGCAAATTACACTGGGGATCTTGTTCATGATCCCTCAAGCGCCCAGACCAGCCTCGTTGTCAAGGCACTGACCAATACCACGATAACGGCTGCTGCCAATCCGGCCGTTTACGGGCAATATGCTGTCTTTAATGCCATAGTAAACCCGTCTTCCACAGGGACAGTGCAATTCCAGGTAGACGGTTCGGATCTTGGGAAGCCAGTAATCATCTCGGGAGGCAAGGCGACATTGGGCACATCCTCCATACCAGTAGGGATGCATGTAATCACCGCAATTTATTCGGGCGATTCCAGCTCGTTTCCAAGCACGGGTATCGTGACAGAGACTGTCAACCAAGCAAACGTGGCGACGGTGCTATCATCTTCTAAGAATCCCTCCCCTCCAGGACAAACAGTAAAAATAACTGCTACGATAAATGCTGCCTATCCGGGTTCCGGAGTACCTACTGGAAACGTTACCTTCTATGATGATGGGGTGGATGTTGGAACGGAGACCCTGTCAGGTAATTCGGCTTCTGTGTCAGTTTCTCCCTCGGGAGGTTCACATACCGTTACCGCGACATATTCTGGAGACGCCAATTTTGCCTCTGGATATTCTGGGCAACTTATGCAGATGGTCACCCAAGGAAGCGCGGTGACAATATCTGCCCCACAAGATCCGGTTGTGGAAAATCAACCCATCGCGATAACTGCTTACGTCTCACCCGAGTCTGAAACTCAACTAATTCCTACCGGGAATGTCCAGTTCACAATAGATGGTTCAAATTTCGATTCTCCGGTGACCCTTTCCAATGCAATGGCATCTATTAACACGACACTGTCGGCAGGAAATCATACCTTATCAGTAACCTATCTGGGTGATGGAAACTTTGTAGGAAGCACCTCTCAGGGGCTTACTCTACATGTAACTCAACCAACCTCAATCACTGTTTCCTCTTCACCAAACCCGTCCAACGAGGGACAAAAGGTTTCTCTTGAGGCCAGCATCGCAACCGATTCGGGAGGCATGCCATCGGGGACGGTAACTTTCTATGATGGAGCCTCGATAATTGGTACAAGCAATGTCCAAGGAGGTCAGGCGTCCTATGAAACATCCTCGTTACCAGTAGGAGATAATGCAATCAGTGCATCTTATTCAGGAGATGGTTCCTTCGGCCCTAGCACCTCGAATTCGATAAGCCAACTGGTTAACCCAAGCGTACTCTTACCACAAAACTCCACCCTCACACAAAACATGACCTCTACACAACCGCCGCCCTTGCAACAGAACTCTTCTACCCTCCAGCCAGTGACCTCGCCTGCGCCCTCCCAGCAAAACTCATCCAGCACTCAATCAGTAACCCCGCCTCCTGCCACCAATCCTGGAGTCAACCCTTCCACCCCGCCAACTGATCCCCCTGCCCAACCACCGAATGGCTCCTCGCCTGGACAGTCTTCCACGGGGACCCAATCTGATTCCGATCCGCAAGAAAACCCAACCCAGCAACCTGCAGGTGAAAAATGGCACCACTTTAATCACAAGCACGGTTGGCATTTTGATACACCAGGCGGCAATGAACCAGTTTCCTCCGGTGGAAATGTTCAGAATATAATGCTGCAGAGACAGGATTGGCAAATGTGGGGTCATGGGAATGGAAAATCCTATCTAAGCCAATCGTCCGACTCGTCATCAGCAGGATCACAGGAAAGGATTCAGCAACAGCAGCAGAACCAGCAGGCACAGCAACAGCAGCAGAACCAGCAGGCACAGCAACAGCAGCAGAACCAGCAGGCACAGCAACAGCAGCAGAACCAGCAGGCACAGCAACAGGCATGGCATGGACATGGGAGGAATAACAAAGCAGAACAACAGTGGCAACTGTCTTTCGAGAACTGGAAGGAACAAGATCGACAAGATTTGTCTCAAAGAGAAAGTCAGATTCAACAGGAGCAACAAAACCACCAGCAACAACAGCAACAACAGCAACAACAACAGCAACAACAGCAACAACAACAGCAACAACAACAGCAACAACAACAGCAACAACAACAGCAACAACAACAGCAACAAAAGCAGCAACAACAGCAGCAACAACAGCAGCAACAGCAACAACAGCAGCAACAACAGCAACAACAGCAGCAGCAACAGCAACAACAGCAGCAACAGCAACAACAGCAGCAACAGCAGCAGCAGTCAACACCGCAATCCCAGGGCTTCTGGGGTTCAGGGGGTTCGTGGAGCCACGGTAATGAGGATCATGGACAACAACGAGGTCATGGCCATGGGCGGGGTTAGTGTGACTAATAAGAAATTTATCTATCCAGAGGCTAGATGGGTAAAAGCATGAAAAAAATAATGATGTTTTCAATTTTAGTATTGCTGATTCTTTGGTTCAGCACAAGCCAACCTGGATATGGAACCACTTCTCAAAGCTCCTCAATTCCCGGGGTGGTGAAGGCGGACGCCAGAAACTGGGTCAATGGTCAGATTGGCGACAATCAATTCCTGACTATGCTTCAACAACTGGTGGACAATGGCACTCTCGCTTTGGCGACGCCCCAAATTCACGTCTCAACAATCCCCGCCAATACAAACATGAACTGTACCAGCGCTCCCTCGCCTGGCATAAATTGGAGCGGCTGCGATCTTTCGGGTAGGAATTTATCCAAGGCAAACTTGGGTGGTGCAGATCTCTCAGGGGCCATCCTTAAGGGAGCGAACCTATCAAAGGCGAATCTCTCCGGTGCAGACCTCTCCGGAGCCAACCTCTACGGTGCAACCCTGTCTGGGGCAAACCTCCAAGAAACAAAATTTTACGGTACCAATTTCCAAAATGCTAACTTGAACGGAGCGTTGTTATCCGAAGCAAAGCTTGCAGGCGCGAATCTAGATAACGCAAATCTATCCGGAGCCAATCTCGCCTTTGAAAGCCTCGTTGACGTAAAGCTCCATAATACCAATCTCAGTAACTCGGATCTTTCGGGGGCCGACTTGAGCAGGGCGTACATTGCAGGGGCTAAGCTGACAAATGGCCGGTTCTATGGTACCAACTTCTTCGGGGCAAACCTCCAGGGAACTGATCTCTCGAACTCGGAACTTGCAGGGGCAAACTTTTTCAATGCAAATCTTGCAGGTGCAAACCTTTCCTCCTCTGATCTTCCCGACGTGAACCTCTCTTTTGCAGATCTTACAGGATCTACCCTTTCCGGAGCCAGCTTGGTAGACTCAAAGATGACTTGGGCAAAAATCGCAGATGCCAAACTGGAAGGTGCTGACCTTTCAGGGACAGACCTGAGCAATTCCGATTTGACCGGAGCAGACCTGAAAAATGCTGACATGTCAGATGCAAAGCTTGACAACGCGAAACTGTACAATACCATTAGGCTCTGCTTGAACAACCCGATATGCCTTCAGTAATGTGCTGTTCTTGATATCTAAATCTGCGAATGCTTCAAAAACGATTTTAAATCAAACCGATGAGAAATCGAAATGATGGAATCAATAACTGAAACATGCGTCGTTCAGGCCTCCAAGGAAGACGTCTTCAATTTCCTCTCAGACATTAAAAATCTCCCAGATTGGAGCACACAATTTGTCAAGAAACTATTTGTAGTGGGCGAAAAATACAAGGCGATCACACCACTGGGGGATGTCTTCGTTAGGATCGACGCCATGCCTTTGGCAGGACTCATCGACATCTATGCAGGCCCAACGGAACAAAATATGAGGCCTGCGTATCTAAGAGTAATCCGGTTTGATGATGCCACTACAGGTGTTATGTTTACCTTCTTCAGGTGGGATGAAACGGATGACAAGTCTTGGAAGGCCTTTGGGGAATGGATAAAGATCGAGGTAGGCAACATAAAGAGGCTTTTTTCCTAGGAATATGCATGTTTTTAATCATACACAATTAAATATTTGATATAGGGTACGGTACCTCGTAGTTTAATGATTGTAAATTGTCCCGACTGCAACAAGCCTCTCATAGAGTTTGATATCGGTTCAGGAAATTACCACTGTGCTAACCCAAAATGCAACTTCCAATACATCGAGATAATGTCGGGAAAGCAGCACAGGAAGAGCATAACGGTTGAAGAAACGGGATCTGAATTTGATAGCCTGGACCGGAAACCAAAGCGCATACTTGTGGGCCTGGCGATCGAAAGCTCCCTCCTCAACATGGGGCATTCAATATTTGATAAGGTCACCTCAAAATTGAGGGAAGACTATGACGCAAGCGTCTTTGACTGCCTTGATAATCCCCAATATCTGAAACGAATACTTGACCGAAATTTCAACAAAAATGTTGGCGAAGTCGTGGTCAAGTCCATTAAAACGGTTCTGGGCGAGTTTGCCTATTATGAATCAGTGAGGGAATTCCTGCACCATCTGGCGGAAGAGAATTAATTGCCAAAACTTGGCAAATATGACGTGGAATTATCACAGAACTGGTACGGTACATAATTTTTTATACCTCGCAGGTCCCATATGCATGAAATGCGCACAGCAGGCGAATACGAACTCATGGGATCGAAAACGGAGGGTTTGCCTTTCAGGCATGCATCTGATGGGGCGGCAGGCCGGACTCCAGAGGATTTGATACCAGTTCTTTTTGAAATGGCCAAATCTGTCATGAGATTGAGATGCGCCATGGTGAGGGGAGAGCCAGGTTCAAACCTGTCGGAGGAACTGCCGGTCCTCGAGTCGGCCGTCGAGAAGATGGCCCTTAAAATCGAGACTTTGAGAGGCTAGACCCCTTTTGCCCCGCTTTCCCCTGTAGTTTCCATCTGAGTGAAAATTCTACAAAAAATTTCTATAAAATTTCCACGAAGAACTTATCAAAAAGGTCAAATGCAGTATAGCAATGCCACGCAAAGAATACAAGACAATCACGGTAAAACAGCAGACTTTCACCAAGTTCCTGAGAGCCGTGCGTAGCGCAAAGAGGGCAAACCCTGAGATGGACAACAGCATCTTTCTTGAGAAACTACTGGAATCGCACAAGAAGCGAAGCTGACGTGCCGCCTTGAAGGTTACCCGAGTTTGAGAAACCCTCCGTTAGGCAACCCCTGCGTATGTGATATCAAGGTTTTATTAAGGTCGGATTCAAGCTTTTTTGATTGGATCCGCTGCAAAAGGTTCACGAGGCTTTCAAAAACGGAATTTTGACCGAAAAGGTTCATTCCCTGATAACAGAGAGGTTTGCAATCGTACTTGACGGGATTTCAAGGATTGAAAAGGCATCGGGGATAAACTTTCCTCTTGCCTACGTCGAGCCGTCGGTTGTAATCTCCCAACCAACAGGGTCGTTTGACTATGGCATATTTTTTGCAAGGACGATACCAGTAGTTTCGAACCAAAAGGTCGAGATAATAATCCAGATTACGGCGCCCCTTGTTGCCTATGGGTTGAAGGGGACGATACATGCCATCCTCGCACATGAATTCCTGCACTACCTTGAGCTCATGAAACGAATGTCCAAGATGGAAATTGTCTCAGACGAGGTGTCGGGAAACCTTTTTGAAAGCATGTATGCCGACACGACGAGGCTATTTGAGCCAAGGGCGGTATTTGACGACAAAACGCTACTTCTGCATATTACCAAGAAATTCCCCGAAGGATTCAGGGATTACAAACTGGAGGACAAGGTCCTGAAAAACTGGATTCAAAAAAAACTGCCTGCGATAAACATAGCACTTGACAGTAACGTGGTCAAGATTCCAGCGGATGTGCTTGCCAGAACCAAGATCGACCCATCATTAGCCCACAAACTCGTCCAAATAGAGTATAGGGCATCCAAACTTCGAAAAAAGAAGTTGTACTGACTATTTTGTAAATTCCGTGTATCCGCACTTGCCGCAGGTTCGTCTGTCCTTGTGCTCTGACATAAATACGCCCTTGCCGCATCGTGAGCATTCTTTTTTTGCCTTTTCTGCCTTTTCACCCTTCACGTTATAGTACTTGTAAACGGACGGGCTGGACCCTTTCTTGCCTGCCATTACTTCGTCTCTTCCTTCTTCTCTTCTGCGGGTGCAACCTCGCCTTCGGCCGGGGCAGGTTTGGCCTTTTCCAGTCTTTTGAAAACGGCCGCCTTTAGGTGCTCCCTTGCAAGTTTCTCGTCATCGTAGACATAAAATGTCGCTGAAAGAAGCGGCCTGCCAGTATCATTTTTCAGATTAATTGGAATTACTGTCTTTCCCTCTAGGTTAAACTGCTTCGAAACCATCTCGGCAGCCTCCATCCTCTTTACCTTGCCTGCTAGCCCTTTGAAGGTACACGTAATCTCCCTCCTTGCGAGTAGGGGATTTTTCACGTCGCGTGTGACCTCGATCATAGACATGTAGGGGAATCCTCTTAATTGTTCATATAAATCTTAACGGTAATACAGCTAACATTTTAAGAAATTACGGTATCGGTAGAACGTGGATCGTTTCATGGTTCATCTCAAAAATCCGGGGTACCTACCACGGGATGCTCCGGTGCTGCTAAAACGGGCAGACGACCTTATCCTGGGGATTGAAGCCCTGATAAGGGATATGCGTGTGTCAAAAAAATATCTGGAATTTGACGTTTCGACCCCTATGAACTGCCTTGACTCTCTTGTTGAAAAACTCCTACCTATAGGCAATCTGGATCATGCGCGGCACCTAGTAGAAGAAAAGATTGGCAAGGAAAAGGCACTCAATGATGCCGTATTCTACTTCAACAATGAAAGGTTCTGGGAGTGCCATGAGGTACTAGAAAGTGTGTGGAAGCAGACCTATGAGGGCGAAAAGGATCTAGTACAAGGGATAATACTTGTTGCAGCAGCGTTTGTCCACTATCAAAAGGACGAAAATCAAATATGCCTCTCAATAATGGGCCGTGCCATGGAAAAACTCGCAAGTTCCACTGGCAAGTATCACGGAATAGACATTGACCTGTTTAAGAAACGGGTAGCCGGGATTTTGTCAAGCGGCGGGATAAGCACCTTCGTCATCTGATGAGGCCAATTGCGGTCTTGATTACGTCGGCTCCCGCAAGCATGCCAACCCTGCCCTTCTTGGCCTGCTCCTCGGTAAACCTTGTGGTCCCGTCCTTTTTTATCGAGTCTCCCGATATTAATACGGGTACGGGGTCATCGCTATGGCCCTTGTTTATGCAAGGTGTGGAATGATCCCCTGAGATTACCACTGCTACCTTGGAGGTATCTATCTTTTCTAGAAGGGTTCCGAAAAACCTCTTGTCTATCTCTTCTATGTTTCGCATCTTTCCGACCGCATCGCCATCATGTCCAAACTCGTCGGGGCCCTTGATGTGTACGTAAATCGCATTCTGGTTCTCCATGGCTTTTGCGGCCACCTTTGCCTTTTCTTCGTAGTCTGTAAGGCCTCCCGCGTTGAAGGTCTGCATCTTGAGGACATTTGCTATTCCTATCTCTACTGGCATGTCCACGATGCATGAAAACTTCATACCGTGGAGCTGGTTTATGGGGACAACATCCGGGAACCTGTTTCCGGCATCCCGCAATAGTATTGAATTCAAAAGTTTCTTCCCCTCGCCGGCCCTTCTCTTGTTTACCTCGCTGTTCTTCATGATTGTTAGCGACTGGTCCGTGAATTCGTTTACCAGCAAAGCAGAAAGTTTGGCGGCGGGGGATTCGTTGAGCGGTAGAGACCTTTCAATCTTGAGAAAATCGCCAACAGCTTTGGCAACGCCCATCCCATCGATTCTGGCGTAGGCGGGGTCTGTATTGCTAACGTCTGGTGATAGGAATTCCCCATCACACCTTATTCTGACTATGACTCGGTGTCCTATTGTCGGAGATACGGCAACCGAAGCCTTTGGGTTTGAAAACCTCACTTTGTTCTCGATTTCTTGGGAAATTGCGACTGCGTCCTCCCTCTCTATCTTCCTCCCCGCCCTCCTGTCAGTTATGACCCGGTCGTCGTTGACCGTGGAAAAGTTTCCTCTCAGGGCAAGGTCGCCATTTTTGAAATCGATGCCAATTCCTATCGACTCTATGACTCCTCTCCCGACGTATTCGGAGTTTACAAACCTGTATCCTAACATGTTAAAGACCGCAATGTCCGACTGGGGGGCAATGCCTTTTCCAACGGATATGACCTCGCCGATAGTACCATTTCTTGCAAGGCGGTCCAGGTTGGGCGTCTTTGCATAGCTTAGGGGGGTCATTCCCTTCAGGTCGGGATGTGGGAGGTCTCCTATGCCGTCCAGTAGAACGTAGATAAAATGGACATCCGAATTATCAGGAATCTCGAATCAGCCTCATTTTCCGAGTTTTTCATATCTTACATAAATGTTGATTTTCTGGACGATCATCCGGTATTTCAAACGCGCAACAGGTAATGTTTTGAGACTTGCCGTCATCCAGACGAGGATATTTCTTTCAACTTTATCCTGAAATTCAAGGTCTTTCCCGCAAGCGGATGGTTGAGGTCTACCGTTACTGTGTCCTGGCCGACTTCGGAGATCATGGCAGGCACCCTTTCTCCGGTGGGAAGTCCTGCCTCGAAGAGAAGCCCCGGGGTAAGTTCTGCATCCTTTGGAAAAACTTCCCTTGATACCTTCTGGACCAACGTAGGATCATGCTGACCGTACGCATCGTTTGGAAGTATCCTGAATTCTTTCTCCTCGCCTTCGCTCATCCCCATGAGCGCATCATCAAACCCCTTTATTACTTGGCCCGACCCAACTTGGAACTCGAGGGGCTTTCCGTGATTGTTTGAGCTGTCAAATATGGACCCGTCGTCTAGCTTGCCGGTATATTCCACCTTTACCATGTCTCCTCCTTTCACTACCAAGGGGATCGTGCCACCATGTGATTCTGAATTACGACGAGCGTCTGCAAATTCCTCACCTTTTTCAGGGTACATGTAGGTATAAAGTCTGCTACTGACACAGGTGTAGAAAGTCCTACGCGTCTTGCATCGGGAACTGCCTAGCCAGGTCGTCAGCAATCTTCTCGTACATTTCTCTTGTCTTTCCGATTTCCTTTAGCTTTTCCGCCTCTGCACTGGCAAGTTCACCGTTCATCCTCTCAACATCGTTTCTGAGGGCCATTTCCGCCATCTCAAACAGGCGGTTGTTTTCCTTCCATATGTGCTGGACCACGTGATTGATGTACTCCTGCATGTCGGTAATTAGCTGTTTTGCATCGCCACTCCTCAGGTACTCCTTGGAAGAATCCTCCATCCTTGCCGCAAGTTTCCGTGTCATGGTGTGTTCCATCAGCATGACGGCAATGGGTCCGCTTTCCTTTGGCATGCCCTTTTTCTCAAGTTCGGGAAATAGGGAGTTTTCTTCCTTCCCATGGTGGCAAACATCTGTAAAGTTTTTTGTAAAATCTATGACTTGGGAAATCACGGGTTCCGGAATCGTCTTGCCGCTCTGTAGGAGGGGGATTGTGGCCCACATGGCCTTGAGGACCTTCTCAATCAAGGCATGATCCCTTCTCAAAGATTCGGTCGACATGTTATTTTGGAAAGCTGCATTCCAATTTAAGGGTAGTTTTGATTAGCAAGCTCGCACACCTTTTTCGGAGGCCAGTTTGTTGCCGCAGCTGCATTGTTCCGACAGCAGGTCAATTTCTTTGGCGGATCGTGCAAATCCTTGACCACTTTGGGATTTTTCCCTCTAAAAAGTTAAATTAACACGCACGAACCTTAGCAGTATGGGGGATTTGCGCAAAGATTACGTCGTTGACAGATTCGTAATTGTTTCACAGAACGACAAGCATGCAGCAGAATCAAAAAAATGCCCTTACTGTCCTGGCAACGAGTCCATGACAAACCCATCATCGCTTTCGCTTGTGGCAAAGGACGGCATGCTGCAAAGGCTTCAAGATACAGAGGATTACTACGTGGAAGACTGGTCAGTAAGGGTTTTTGAGAGCAAGAACCCTGTTGTGGCGACCACATCTGAGAATTCCTACAGTGACAGGCCGCTTTACAGCGAACCGGCATACGGCTATCATTATGTGGTGGTCGCCTCCGAAAAGCACAAGGATACTCTTGCCACAATCCCGGTAGAACAGTGGTCAAACGTCTTGGTGGTGATACAAGACAGGCTTCGATGGCTCTATACGCAGAGGGGGGTGACCTACGTGTCCATCTATGTCAACTATGGGAAAGAGGCAGGAAGCCCGATAATGCACCCTCATCTTAACGTCGTTACATTTTCTACCATACCCCCGGTCATAGAGCAGGAAGCCGATGCTGCACACAAGATCCTAAACGAGAAAGGGATATGCCCGATGTGCCAGACCGTGACCACGGAGACAGGCGGCCCAAGGCAGATACTTCAAACTGAAGGATTCATAGCCTTTTGCCCATGGGCACCATCCCATCCATATGAATTCTGGATTTACCCGAAGAAACATACCACGAGCTTCTCAAAAATCACTCAAAAGGAGATAAACGACCTGTCATTAATCCTTCGTGCGACACTGGGCGGCCTCTCAAACACAATAAAAAGTGGATCCTACAACATGGTCTTCCACCTTTCACCTGAAAAGAAGAACAACAGGCAGATTCACTGGCACATCGAAGTTTACCCGCAGTCAGACTCATGGTCGGGACTTGAAAGGGGGTATGGGGTTTTCCTAAACAAGGTCACTCCAGAAAAGGCAGCGGAAGAGCTGGGATCCGCATGCAGGAAAGAACTTGCAGGCTTGGTCGGAATAGTATAAAGACGACATAGTTTATTTATTGACGCAAATCAAAGACATGCGTGGCTGTTGAACAGTGGGTAGCAGCGGCAAGCTTTGCCATGTTTGTTTTGTTTACGGCTCAGGTGATTGGAATGGATCATTTCTTGAAGAACCCCTCCTATGACATCGACCCGTCATCAATGATGCGCGAATTCCTTTCGATTAGCGGAGGCCCGGCATTGATACTTGCGGGCTCGTCGTTCCTTCTTGCCCGCAGGTACGGTTCAAGGCTCTGCGGTTCCCTGATAATCGCAGGCGGGATTGCAACGTTGGCTGGGATGTATTATGCAATGACAATGGTTCCCGGCATATCGCCTGCTTTTGTCACACAGGAGATTCAGCTTGTCCCTCCAATATTTATGGGAGTCTCGATTCCGGTTATGATAGTGGGCGGGCTCCTGTTCCGACTCAAGCCAAAGCCAAAAAGGGATTATGTCTTTGACAGGTGATCAAGCCTCATGGCCACTGAAAATTTCTTGAATCCGAGTTTCTCATAGAAGGGAATGAGGTCCTCCGAACAATCAAGAATGGTCTTGTAGCATCCCTTTTTCTGGGCATGCTTTACCAGGGCCTTGACAACCATCTGACCAATGCCTTTTCCCTGAAACTCCTTCGCTACGGCTACGTCTTCGATGTGACCGGCCCTCCCGCCGTTATGGATGAATTTCTGTTCGATGATGATGCTCGCTGCCCCCACCACCTTTGATCCCATCACGGCCACGTAGATGGCCTCGTTTGGGTTGGACAAAATTTTTTCAAGTACCGCCCGGGCCTTTTTTTTAGGGATGTCGCTTGCCACCCTCAAGGAATCGAGCGCATGGAGGAAGCCGTTGTCTAGGTCTTTCTTTTGGAGCCGGCGTATCTTTATCTCAGTCATGGCGCTTGTCTAGATCTGGCCCAGTTTTTCAAGATAATGCTGGTATGCACGGCGGTAAGATGTCTTGTCGCCTATGTCAAGAAAGCCCTTCTTTATTGGATATCCGCTTATCCTGTTCTTCTTGGCCAGTGCGCTTCGGATCACCAGATCCATCCCATATGGCTTTCCCTCAGGAATGAGGTTCAGAACACCAGGCTCCATTACGTAGCACCCGATGTTGATGTTGCCCTTTATCTCAGGCTTTTCCTGCCACGTTTTTATCCTGTTGGTCCTGTCCATCTCTATGAAGCCGTAAGGAAGCTTTGTCTTGTATTCGTACAGGCCCATTGTCACGAAGGCTTTTTTTCTCTTGTGATATTCTATCATGTTTTTCAGACTGAATTCGAAAATAGAATCGCCATAAACACAAACAAACGCCTCATTAAGGAACTCCTCCGCAGTCTTCAGCTGGCCAGCGGTGGCAAGTGGCCTGTCTGCCACAGCATATTCTATTTTCACGCCAAACCTGCTTCCATCCTCGAAATAGTCCTGGATCGTCTTCCTAAGATAGCTTACACACAACACAAAGGAATCTACGCCGTTGCTCTTTATCCATTCAATCAGGTGCTCTAAAAGTGGCTTGTCCCCCAGTGGCAGCATGGCTTTTGGGAGAAATGTAGTGTATGGCTGAAGCCTCGTTCCGAGACCTCCAGCAAGAATCACGGCCTTCATATGATGTAGTCGATGAACGTAGTATTTATTCTGAAGGATGTACCGCCACTATGTTATCCTGACGAGCTTTGAAATCACATCGGACGGATTCCTGCCAAAAAGCAGGATCATGGGCTCCTTTCCTTGTGCTCCCCTGTGATATATCACGTCGGGAGGATTCTTCATCTTGGAAACTGCAGTGCCAACACCCCATGTGACGGTCCTTCCCTCCGTTCCCGCACTTGCTCTTGGCTCCATCCTCCTTTCGTAGGTTGATATCCGAAATTTTTTCGCCGCTGCTCTGCTAATCGTTTCCTCATCAAACCTGATGTTTATGGCAGACCTGATGGAGGGAAACCTCTTCGCAACGGCAAGGACCGCGTTTGCAACGTGCCGGGAACCCCCGTATTTCACCTCGCCAACAGGCTGGACCGACGTCCCGGCACGAACTATGCGGCCTTCAAGGCCAAGCACGTCGGAGGGCTTGCTTGGAAATGGTCTGGAATAGACAAAATTGGTCTGAACCTCTGGTATGTGCTTGTAAACGCCCTCAATTGCGCAAAAGCGGCGGATGGCCGACAGGAGCGATTTTTCTACCGGATCGGGATTCCCCTGTACTGCTATTGCAAACCCCCGGCCGAATTTTCCGGCTCTCCTGATGGACCCTGCGGAGGCCCTTTGGGCCAGCCTCGCGGCTTCAACCAGGCTGGTTCCCTTGGCCAGGCCTGCACACAGGGCTGCGGAGAAAAGGCATCCTCCACCGTGGCTCTCCCTCTCGAGCCTCTTCTGCGAAAAGGCGGAAAACTGCCCGCCTTCTAGCAGGAGATCGGTAACGGTGGGTCCATCCATATGCCCTCCCTTTATCACCACATTTCTTGCCCCCATTGACTGGATCTTTAGGGCGGCTTTTTTCGCGTCGCCAATACTGCGTATCCTTACCTTGGAAATCCTTTCAGCCTCGGGGATGTTTGGCGTAATCACAAATGCAATGGGCACAATTAGTTTGGTGAAGAGTTCGAATGCGTCATCCCTAAGCAATATGCCACCAGTACTGGACCTGAAAACTGGATCGAGCACTATTGGAATCTTGGAGCCTTTCAGCTCACGATGAACCGTTTTTATCGCTCCCCGGGCGTATAGCATGCCTATCTTGATTGCCTCGATTTTAAAATCCGAGATTACAGCCCTTATCTGACTCCTTATCATTCCGGCAGCTACTGCATCCGTCCTGACAAACTTTGAGGAACTCTGGCTTGTGAGGGCCGTAATAGCCGTCAGGCCATAAACCCCGAATGAGGCAAATGTCTTAAGGTCACCCTGAATCCCTGCACCACCAGAGGGGTCGGAGCCTGCTATGGTTAATACATTCAATGACTCTTGTCAAGGCGGCCCTGTATAAGAGGTGTATTTTCGACATGCTCCCCCATGTGGAAACCGGATTCCTGATTTCCGTATCTATTTTTAATCTGTAAAATTCATAGGTTAATCGTTTAACCAACAGGCGCCATATTGCGGCATTGAATGGAATCCTCAAGACCTCCGCATCACTAACAGCAGTCCTTCTCCTAGTGCTTGTCCCGCTGCAGTCACTTCCAGCGGCCAGCGCCTCTCCTGCCAATTCCTTTGAGGGCATAACTGCCGTCGCCTATGATCCTGCTAACAAACGCATCTATGTTACCGACGGCAGCACAGGCAGCGTCAAGGTCATAAACGGGGAGGCCAACAAGGTAATAAAATCAATCCATGTAGGCGTAATGCCTTCTGCCATCGCGGTAGACCAATCAGACGGTAACGTCTTTGTGGCAAATAGCGGTTCTGGAACCATAAGTGAAATTAATAAAACAACAAACGCCGTTTCCGCTACCATGCCAGCTGGGTTTTTGCCTGAAGCAGTGGCAATCGATCCCTCTGAGAGGAACCTATACGTGGCAGATGGAGGTGACACGATAAGGATTCTGGGAGAAACCAACGGGGCACTTCACGGGACGGTCCGTGTTGGCATGGCTCCAGATGCCATGGCATACGACCCGTCAGGTTCCAAGATTTATGTCGCAGACGCGGCATCGGACAACGTGAAAGTAATAAACGGCTCCTCCGAAAAGGTCCAGTCCACCTTCCAAGTGGGAAGGCTTCCCAGCTCGCTGGTTTTTGGATATTCGAACCAAACCGAGATGCCTGCAAACCGCGGAAGGCTGTATGAGACCAATGCGGCTTCAAACACTGTGGACGTGATTAATGGGTCTGGTGCAGTCATTGCAACCATTCCGACAGGGCCAGCCTCCAACCCAGATTCCATCACATTTGATTCCTCGAACAAATACCTCTATGTTGCAAACACCGGTTCCGACACGGTAAGCGTAATTGACAGCAAATCAAACACGGTGGTTGGAATTATACCCGTTGGAAAATTCCCCGACTCGGTTGCATATGACCCGGCAAACAAAGACATTTACGTTGCCAACCAAGGCACGGGAACCATAAGTGTGATTAACGCGACCTCAAACACCGTGACTGCAACAATTACAAAATTATAGGACGGTACCTACCGAATCCTGCCGGGCGTGAGGGGCAGGTTTTGCCTCAATCCAACGGATGTCGGGACACCATGCAATCCAATAATGCTCACCTTTAAATTCAATTAATTAGTAAAAAAGGTAAGTTGGGTACCCAAATGAGCTCGGCCAGAAGGGGCATGGCCACAGAGGAGATGAAGACAGTGGCAAGAGACGAGGATGTTACCATCGAATGGCTACTCCCGAAGGTTGCAAATGGGTCCATAATCATACCGCATAACAACGAGAGACGCCAAAAAATCCACGTTGTGGGCATTGGAAAGGGGATGAAAACCAAGGTCAACGTGAATATTGGCAATTCAACACTACACCAGAATATGGAGGAGGAAATTAAAAAGGCAAAGGTTGCCGTAAAATACCATTCCGACACCATAATGGACCTGAGCGACGGCGGGAACGTGGGGCTCTTTAGGAAAGCCCTGCTTGATGCGGCACCCATCACGTTTGGAACGGTTCCAGTCTACGAGGCCTACAATTACGGCGTCGAGAAACATAAGAACCCGCTTGATATCACGGAGGATGACTTTCTCAAGGCATTTGAAAACAACGTAAAGGACGGCGTAGATTATACCACCATTCATTCGGGAATAACAAAGGATATTGCAAAACGAATACTTGCAGTCAAGAGACACGGCGGAATAGTGAGCAAGGGCGGGACGATTACGGCCGCGTGGATGCTCAAATATGACAAGGAGAACCCCTACTACGAGCACTTTGACTACCTTAGCGAGATTGCACGGAAATATGACGTTACGTTCAGCCTGGGGGACGCCCTCAGGCCAGGTTCTATCCTAGATTCACACGATGAGCTCCAAGTGCAAGAAATGATAAACATATCGCGGCTTACCAAAAGGGCACACGAAAAGGACGTGCAAGTGATGGTCGAAGGGCCAGGCCATGTCCCACTTAACGAGGTCGCCGCAAACGTCAGGCTCGCAAAGTCTTTGATAGGCGAGGTTCCATATTATGTGCTTGGCCCACTCGTGACCGACGTCGCCTCGGGCCATGATCACATTGCAAGTGCTATTGGGGCGGCAGTTTCCGCAAGCGAGGGGGTGGACCTACTCTGCTATCTTACCCCGGCAGAACACCTTGGGCTTCCAAATGCCGAGGAGGTAAAGGCCGGACTCATCGCCTACCGTATAGCCGCCCATGCTGCGGACCTTGTCAAGTTGCGTGACAAGGCAATCAAATGGGACATGGAAATGACAGAGGCGCGTAGGACGCTCAACTGGGAGAAGCAGATAGCACTTTCAATAGATCCGGAGGAGGCTGCAAGGATCCATGCAAGAACGGGACAGCTAAAGGGAAACACAGTGCCATGCACCATGTGCGGGGGAGCATGCGTCTACATAATGCTGCCACAGCAGCGTTATGCCGTAAACGAAGATGCCAAACAGGAAGAAAAATTACAGCAGGCTAGCTAGCACCCTGTCAAGACTTGGGACTGTTTGATAACGGGCAAGGTCCGCAGGAGTTATCCACGCATAATCCTGGTTCTCCCAGTTCAGGGTTATTGCTGGCATGTCCAACGAAAAAAGGAAGGGATGAATCAACCACTCGTGGTTGGAATATTGTGACTCTACCCTGATTTCATCGGCCTTCTTGAGTAGCATGATCCTGTCCGCGGTCACACCGGCCTCCTCGAATATCTCCTGCTTTGCCCTGTAAAGGGGGTCTTCATCCCCCTCTATGATTCCGGATATGCCGGCCCACATGCTCTTCATCGACTTGACCCGGTCGCTCCGTTTCAAAATAAGGTACCTTCCCCCGTGAGTCAAAAAGCAGGTGACAATATTGGTGATGTTCAATTATTTTTCAACGGAATTTACCATCGACACCATCTTTTTGTAGGCGTCTTCCATGTCTACGTTCTTTGCAAGCCTTTCTTTTGCGCTTCCAACATATTTGAGAATTTCCTCCGTCCTGTTCTCCTGAACCAGAATGAGCATCCTGCCGATATCCTTCCAAAATTCCTCAGCATATTTCCTTATCTCGGGGTTGGAGATTATGGTCTCAATCAGCTCCGGCGATTCTGTCATGATTCCGGCGGTAAGCAGCTTCTGGGCCTTGAAGGTCGTACCGGCCATTTTCTCGACGAGGGTAAAGTTTTCCTCTTTGGCAAGGATGTTTGCAAGGGCGAGGTTGACAAGGTGGGTCATTCCAAGGATGATGGCAATTTTCTTGTCATGTTCTGTCGCATCTATCTGGACAAAGCTAGCGTCGGGAAAAAGAGACTTGGCCACGGCCAGCTCTTTTTTTGCGTCCCTTATGGGTATGGAGATCACATTCTGCCCCTTTAGCTTCTTCGTCCCAGGTCCAAACATGGGGTGGATGCAAACGGGGCTTACCTTGTCCGGAATCTTGGATAGTGCAGCTGCAGTCTTTAACTTGAGCGACGAAATGTCAATAAGATACGAGTCACGCTTCATCTCCTTTGCAATAAGCCTTATCGTCTCCGGGGTCCGCTTTACGGGGATGCACAAAATGACGTAATCTGCCGAGAGGATTGCTCCGACGAGGGACTGGGCCTTTGTGACAGCCTTACTGTGGATTTCCTTTTCGGCATCATATCCTATCACTTCAAACCCCCTGTCCAAGAAGTACTTGGTGAACCACTTGCCCATCTGACCTTCCGAGCCAATTATCGCTATTTTCTTCTTCATTTTTGCCCCTTCACTGCCTCTTCTATTATGTCCATTCCTTGGTTAAGTGTTTCCTCTGGCTGACATGCCGATATCCTAACGAACCCTTGGTAATTACCAAACCCCTCACCAGGGGCTACCGCGACACCATAATCTAAAAGCTTGTTTGTAAACTCGACCGAGTCAAACTGCGGCCTGTTTATCCGGGCAAAAACGTACATTGCGCCGTCCGGTTCTATAAATTCCAATCCGATCTCCCGGGCCCTACGTACCACCGCCTCTAACCTGGACTTGATGGCCTTGGAATTATCCGTGGTATCGGCGCCAAGTGCTTTCATGGCGACATACTGGATGGGCTCCGACACATTTGTGAGCGCAAGCGCCTGCAGCCTTGCCATCCTATCCACTGTCTCAGGCTCCGAGATTGCATATCCTATCCTGAATCCTGTCATGGCGTGGGATTTTGAGAATGACTGGGTTACAATCGACTTGTCATATTCGTAGGACAGGACAGACTTCCATTTCTTGAACGCGTAGGAGGAATAAATCTCGTCGCTTAGCACATAGAGGTTATTTCTAGATGCAATTTCCATTATTTGGCCAAGGAGCTTCTCGGGGAGTATCTTTCCCGTGGGATTGTTTGGATAGTTCAAAACTAGCATCCTTGTATTCTGGTTGACTGCGTTTTCGATATCCTCCGGGCTGGGCTCCCATCCCTTTTCAAGGGTGGTGTGGATGGTCCTTACCTTAACCCCTGAGTTTAGCGCATTGTCCCTGTAGGCAGGCCATGCAGGTTCGATCACAATCATTTCATTTCCGGGGCTCAGGAGGGATGAAACTGCAAGAAAGACGGAGAACCTTGCCCCTGGGGAAACCATGATGTTCTGGGGGTTGGTCTTTGTACCAAAAATTCTCGTAACATGTTGTGAAAGCGCCTCCCTAAAGTCAGCCATGCCCTTCGAGTCGCCGTACTTGGTGTAGCCCATGTCATACACCTCTGATAACGCCTCCTTGACGGATGCAGGCGGGAGGAAGTCGGGCTCTCCCACCTCCATGTGAATGATCTTCCTTCCCTGTCTTTCCAGCTCCTTTGCTTTTAAAAAGACAGAGAGGTGGGTCTGCTTGCCCGTCGACTGGACCTTTATTGATTCGTTGAGGAGGAAGTTCAGTGCGGTCAAGCCGGCCCTTTCGTCAAGCCCTATCTCGTTACAAAGGGAGAGTACCTTTGACCGGAGCTGGTTCTCCCTCTGTTCGTTTGTCACGCCTAGGCCCATGTTGTTCTTGAGGTTTCCTATTTCCTTTGCCGTGTCGTTCCTCTCCTTTAGAAGCTTGAGTATGTCAAATGTAATCCTGTCTATCCTGTCGCGTAGGTTATCGATGTCGGACATTGCTCATCTAATCACTGGCGGTATGAATCCCGCCCTTAAGGCATGATCTGCAAGTACTGCGGAAACCATAGAATCGACCACGGGGGGAGCTCTTGGGACAACACACGGGTCATGCCGCCCCTGCACCACCAGCGTGGAAGCCTTTTTTGTTTTCATGTCCACCGTCTGCTGTTTTTTTGCGATGGATGATGCAGGCTTGAAGGCAACGCGGAGTACGAGCGGCATTCCAGTAGAAATGCCTCCAAGTATCCCGCCAGCGTTATTCGTCTTGGTCATGATTTTTCCGTTCTTTACTGTGAATTCATCGTTGTTTTCCGAGCCATGGAGCGCTGACCCGCGGAATCCAGATCCAAACTCTACTCCCTTTACGGCAGGGATCGAAAACAAGGCCTTGCTTAGATCAGACTCTAGAGATCCGAAGATTGGCTCTCCAAGGCCGACTGGCAGGTTGGTGGTGACCGACTCGATCACGCCTCCGACGGAATCGCCGTTTCTCCTTGCAGCGAGGATTGCAGCCCGCATTTTTTCGGCCGCCTTCAAGTCTGGACACCTTACCTCGTTGGCATAAATCCGTCCCTTGTCCTTCTCCCCGGCCATGCCATCCATGCCGACCTTGCCCACCTGGCATGTGTATGAATAAGTCTCAACCTTGAGGGTCTGGGAAAGCAACTTTCTTGCAACGGCCCCCGCCATCACAAATGTGGCCGTAAGCCTTCCTGAAAATCTCCCGCTACCGCGGTAGTCGTTGAATCCGTTGTATTTGACGTAAGCTGGATAGTCCGAGTGGCCAGGCCTTGGCTTGAGGGCGAGGTTCTCGTAGTCACGTGACCTCTGGTCCTGATTCCAAATCACCATGGTAATTGGGGCACCGGTCGTATAGCCCCTGAACAGGCCGGAGAGGATTTCCACTCTGTCTTCCTCCTTTCTCTGGGTGGTAATGATTGACTGGCCAGGTTTGCGCAGGTCTAGCATCTTCTGTATGTCTTTTTCCTCAAGCTCAAGTCCAGCGGGACAGCCGTCTACAACGGCTCCGATGCACCTGCCATGGCTTTCGCCAAAACTTGTAAAGACATAACGCTGGCCGATAGAACTTGAAGACATGTTGAAATTCACTTTTAGATGCTTATAATCTTTAGAGTTGGAGCAGGCAATCTCCAAATGCAATGTGTGACAAAGTTAGATACCAGATAGGGTATGGAAATGCGATGGAAATCCGCATGGCGACTATGAAGGACAAGGAAACAGTGCTCGGGTTTTGCAGGCATACGTTTTCTTGGGGAGACTATATTGGCGATGTCTGGGACAGGTGGCTCGTATCATGCAATCTTTACGTGTTGGAGGAGGACGGAGCCATAATCGGGGCATACCACATAGCATTTCCGGAAAACGAGTCCTGGATTGAGGGAATGAGGGTGCACCCCCGACACCGGAGACGGGGGCTTGGAACCAAAATGATGTCCCACGCCGAGTCTGTCATAAAAAAGGGCAGGATAAGGCTTGTGGTCGAAAGCGAAAACCGCCCGTCAATAAATTTAGTCAAGTTTGTGGGCTATGAGCTTGAGGAGGAGTGGAGACTTTTTCTAATGTCCCCTGAGCGGCAGGCATCAAGTGCATCGGTGGCCCATGCTCTGTCCCGCGATGTGATTCCTGACCTGACATTGACCTACCAAGATTCGTGGAGGTGGCAGCCCCTTGACACCATGGCACTTGAAAAACTTTCCAGAGGAGGAAGGGTTCTGGCCTTTATGGAGGGAAGCAGGGCTTCGGTCGGAATATGGAACCGGTCGGAAGATTTTCCCATGACCTTCCAGCTAGGGCTCGTAGGGGGAACAGCAAAGGGGTTTGATGAAATTCTGAAGCTGGCAAAAAACATGGCCTACTCTATGGGATGCGAAAGAATCCAGGTCTTTGCGGCAGAAAAAACGATGGTGGATTCGCCGCTCCTGGAGAAGAGATCCCTTTTCTACGTAATGAAAAAGGATCTGGGAAAAATCTATAATCTGTAAACCCAGAATGGGAGACATGAATTATTGGCTTGTCAAACAGGAGCCCACGGCTTACAATTACGATATGCTTGAAAGGGAAAAGGGGACCGTCTGGGACGGCGTGCACAATAACCTGGCGTTAAAGCACATCAGGCAGATGAAGAAGGGTGACCGGGCATTCTTCTATCATACCGGGGACGAGAGGCAGGCGATAGGAATTATCGAGATTACCAGCAACCCCTATCCAAATCCCGAGGAAGACGATGAGAGATTCGTCGTTGTGGATGTCAGGCCGCTGGCAAGGCTGAAAAGGGCAGTACCCCTTGAGGAGATTAAAAACAACCCCAAATTCAAGGACTGGGATCTCCTGAGAATCTCAAGGCTGTCAGTAATGCCGGTCCCAAGGGACCTCTGGCAAGAGATTGTCACAATGTCAAAAAGATAGGACGCCCGTTATTTCTTCCGCCAGTCTTGGGAATGATTCTCCCACTAGGTATCGCCTTGCGGGTGCATGCCATCTCCAACAGCGGGAAAACTTCGCCATGCCCGGGCAAAAAGGCCCGCACATGGTTAGAACTTGATTTCATCAAGGCGCCGTTTGAGCTATTCCTTGGATTCCTCAAACTTTTCGTCCTGCTTGTATCCCTCCTCAAGTTCTGCCTGATGCAGTTGCTCCTTTGCCTCATCGTGTTCCCATTCTTTCGCTTCTTCCTCGCTCTTCCTTTTCTTTTTCCTTGCCATGGTAGGTATTCCCAATTATTGGATATTAGGACACCCAAGATTATCATCTATGAAAATGGCGGTTGGCCCGTCCGGCCCTATTTCCTGTATTTCGATATTGGAATGCACTATGTGCCCTAGTTGCCGGTTTGGTTGGAAATTTTGCCGCCTAGTCTATTCATCTCGCTGATAAAGTTCGGATATGAGACATCGACAGACTGGGGATCTGTGACGGTGCAGTTTCCAACAAACATCCCGACAATGCAAAAGGCCATGAAAAGCCTGTGGTCATCTGCAGAGTCAAGATCCGCACCGGAAGGCGCCCTTGGAGCCTCAAGGACGAGGCCGTCCTCCCTTTCGCTTACTGACACGCCGATTTTTGAGAGTTCCCTTGCAAGTATGGCTATCCTGTCGGTCTCCTTGAATCTGGCATGCTTTACGTTGTAAATCTCGATGGGGCCTGAGGACTTGAGCGCAAGTATGGCAAGCGGGGGCAGGAGGTCGGGGGTGTTTGACAGGTCAAACCGTCCGCCAGAAAGAGTTGGCGGTGCCACCACGCGCACTGTCTCTCCAATCAGGATCCTTGCACCCATCTGCTCAAGGAAGGAAATCATATCCCTGTCGCCCTGGGGCAGGTCCCCTATTGGTGCGGAGATCTGCATGTCGCCCCCTACCATGACTGCGGCAGACAGGAGGAGGGCCATGCTTGAAAAATCTGCGGGCACCGTAAAGTCTGATGCCGCATATTCCTGCCTTGGAACCCGGTATTTCTTGTACGGGAGAACGGCATCTACGCTGACCCCGAATTTCTTCATCGTGGCAATTGTGGCGTCAAGGTACGGCTTGGAAACCAAGTCCCCTTCTATTTCGAGTGTGATTCCCTTCTCGGTCTTGGGGGCTGCAATAAGAAGTGCGGAAACAAACTGGCTTGAGACGGACCCGGATATGGACGCGCTGCCGCCGGGAATCCTTCCTAGTATGGTAATGGGGGGGCTGCCACCTGTCGAGGTACACGTTGCCCCGAGGCTGGTGAGTGCGTCAAGGAGGGGCTGCATGGGGCGTTTTCTCAGGCTGGCGTCGCCCGTCAGTGTTATCTTGGCATCTGCAAGCGAGGCTATGGCGGCTGCTATCCTTATCGTCGTCCCGGAATTTGAGGCGTCTATCTCGGCCGAGGTCGGATTCACGCCACCCGTCCCTTCCACGGTCAGCGTCGGGCCATCAATCGAGATCTTTGCTCCCAAAGACCTGCATGCCCCTATGGTTGCAAGGGTATCGCGAGACAACAGGACGTTTCTTATCGTGCTTTTTCCATTTGCAAGCGAGGACAAAAAGACTGCGCGGTGCGTGTAGCTCTTGTTGGGGGGGCATGAGATGGTGCCGGAAAGCACCGACTTTGACACCCTACACTTCATGGGCCTCTGCCTTCTTGTTGTTAAGGGGTGATACTAGCACGGCGCCTTCAAGTGGCGCAAAAACCTTCCTGATGGCCGAAACCTTGTCGTTCCTTGCAACGGCTGCTATCGCAGGACCGTTTCCCGACACTGAGGCTCCCAGAGCCCCGCTTTCCATGAGGCCAGTAAGAATCCTCGGGTCTGAGCCCAAGATGGAGGAGGTCGCAAGGCCGTTGAGGATCATTGCGTTCCAATAGTCGGATTTGTTTGCAAGATCCCATGCTTGTGCAAAAACATTTTGCAGTATTTTCAGCTTCTTCACATTGCCCCTCTTGCGTGACTTTGGAATGAATATGACTGCGGAAAGATCTTCTGGAGCCTTCTCCAACCTGATAATCTTGATGTTTGAATTGTCGGTGACAACAAACCCGCCGAAATAGCACCCGCATGCGTCATCAAAGGCCCCGGTTATGCTAACCTTTGACTTGATTGAGGCAAGGACGCCGTCCCTGAGTATCTCCATGTCTGTGGCGCGAGGCTTGAAAATTTTTGCACATGCAAGCGAAACGGCAGAGGATATGGCACTTGAGCTTTTCAGACCGTATCCTGAGGGTATCTCGGTGTTCACAGAAACCCTGATCTTGTTCCTCTCAAGGTCCGCCTTTGGGACTGAGGTTTCTATGACCGACTTTATCAGGCGTGCGCTCAGGTTTGATTCCTTGTTGTCATAAATTATGCCCCTTCCAGGGACTGCCTCGACTTGGGCCTCAATCCCGAGGGATATTCCGAGGGTTGCCCCCCTCCCCGTGGCAATTGCATTTACGATTGAAATGGCGCCGTGCATGGACGCCCTTGATAGGACCATCCTAGAACCTTCCAAGCAGCGTCAATTTCATCGCTTCGTACGGGGCAGGCCTGCCTATCCATATTTCAAAGGATTTCATCGCCTGTGCAATCAGCATCTCCCATCCATATATGATGTTGGCCTTCCGTTCCTTTGCCCCTAAAATCAAGGGGGTCTCGACGGGCATGTAGACGATGTCATATACTATGGAACTGCTGGTTATGTTTTTGGTGGATATTGGAAGCCCGATCCCCTTGAGGCCCACCGATGTGGCATTTATGATAATTTTGAAACTGGAGGCAATGTCGCCAGCTGTGGCAATGTCCACGTTGTCTGACTCGACCCCTAAGCTGCGCACAAAACTTGCGAGACTCTCGGCATTTTCGGGAGTCCTGTTGGCTATGGTTATCTTCCTTGCCTTCTGCCTTGCAAGCCCTACCACGATGGCCCTTGCAGCACCCCCTGCACCCACCACGAGGGCATCCGTTCCCGCCAGGTCGATGTTCCTCTTCCTGATGGGGTCCAAGAACCCGTCGATATCAGTGTTGTATCCCTTTAGGTGCCCATTTGTGTTGACCACGGTATTTGTTGCCCCGACGGTCTTACATTCAAGGTCTGCCTCATCAAGAAGCCTCATCATGTCCACCTTGTGGGGGATTGTTACATTAAATCCTGAAATCCCTATCTTTTTCAGGTCTGCTATGCCGGCGTCCAGCTCCCCCCTTGGTATCCTGTATGCAATGTAGGTGCAGTCAAGGCCGAGGAAGGCAAATGACGCGTTGTGCAGGGCTGGCGAAAGCGAATGATCAATCGGATCCCCAATCACGGCATAGGTCCTTGTCATTGAAAACTAATTCAACCAGCTCGTGATTTAAGGATACGGCAGAGTGCGGCGCCTCTTCAAACTCCAAAACTGTTGGTTCTTGAGTAAATTTTCTTCAGTCGGGATCCGCACTTGGGGCAGGAATTCTGCTGGTGTATTGTCGCGCAATCAAGACAGACAAATCTGGATTCGCGGGTATTGGAAGACTTGTACTGGTATACGATTATGTAGGCAAGGGCTACGACCCAGACTAGTATCAACAAAGGTATGAGGCGGAATATTCCTAGGACAACGCTCACGATTATGGCAAGCACAGTGACGTTCCTTGGCACATTGCTGGAAAAACTGCCGCCTCTCATGCCTCATTCTAATCCTTTCTTTTATAATAAGGTGGCTAGGCAGGCGTCCTTCCTGCCGGAGATTAGTTAATTAATCCAAAAATTTCTAGGAAAAGAGTTGGACTCTGACGACTTTAGGGACATGGTGGAGGAATGTGGCAAAATCCTGGACGAAAGCCTAGGAATCCTTGCAGATGTCGAATTTGAATTTGAATCCTCAAAGGAGGACGTGGTACGGCCAGGCATGACAAAAAGCGAACTTGTTGACATGGCCCACGAAGTTGCAGACAACGCGAGGGTAAAAAAGGCCGAGGCCTCGTTCGTCCGCAGGCATTTTGAGTCAGGTCCAGCCTAGGGTTTCAACGACCGCTATTTCTGCAATCTGAATATTTCCTTCATCTCGTCAAGGCTGAACTGGCCCGGAGCTATGGGCCTGCCTAGGGAGACATAGGTGAACGGGCTGCCAAGGCGCGTGCAGAGAATGCGGGACATCCTGCCATAATCGCCCATTGCAAAGGCAATCATGTTTTCTTTCCTTGGCCTTTTGTAAAGGCTCAGAACCCTGAGGGTATCCTCGATGGTTCTCGCAGTGGTAACTATCTTGACGTTGTCGGAAAAGGAATGCATCTTCCTTAACATTGTCATCAGGACCTGCTTGTTTGGAGTCTTTGAAAAGTCATGCCAGGAAACAAGGATGTTTGTGTTGCGTCTTTTGAGATACTGGTAAAGGCCGGGGTTTTTCCGCAACGTATTGTATTCGACGTCTAAGAGGTATGGATCGTATTCTGCTATAAGCTTGAGGATGGATATTCTTTCAGGCTCTTTTCCTGAAAACCTTCCGCCCTCAGACCGCGGCCTGAGCGTGCAGACGCACCTTTTCAGGTATGGTTTTGCGCTGTCCAGACACTCTGGAATTTTGTTTGTTATTAAAAAATCAAGACGCAGTTCCGCGTAGTCGGACCTGCGCAAGGCCTTTTTTGCTTCTGTAACAAGCTTTGCTACGCTAGACGCGCCGATTGATACGCATGTTTTGCTGGCCAATTCTCACTATGGAAATTTGTTTTTCCAGCTAACCTGTCTTGTTCTGACTTGGTATGCATGCTTCCCAGTGCTTCAACACGGCACATTCGCTTGGGTTGCGCTGCGCATTCCCTAACGCCTGCTTCATTGCTGACCATTCCTGAGGTGTGCACAGGTGGTCTCCACAAACATGTTGTCCTCCAGGAAACCTGTCGGTCTTGTGGTTGTCTTGCAGGTACTGGAAGTCCCGCGGCTCTAATGCGCTAGCAGAAGGTATTGCAACTGCATAGATCACTATGGCCGACAGTGCCACTGCCGCCAATCCAAATCGTAGTTTTTTATTTAGCATCTAACGGGCTTTAATATCTAACTAGTATATGTACATTAGCATACAACGTTCGTTGATCCTATGACCTAAAATAATGCGACCCCGCCAACGCCCGCCCGGGTGTAGCGAACGACAAGGAAACTTTTATGAAACGAAGGGTTATTGAAAGAACATGAGCACGGAAAATAGACCTGAAGCAAAGGACACCATCTTTATCGGAAAAAAGCCTTTGATGGCATATGTGACATCGGCGCTCATCCAGCTTGCTAACAACCCGAGAGTTTTGATAAAGGCAAGAGGGCTTAGCATAGGTCGGGCTGTTGACGTGGCACAAATAATTGCTAGAAGGACCGAGGGTTCTGGGTATGCAATCGGCGAGATAAAGATAAGCTCCGAACAGCTGGAATCCAACGACGGAAGGTCAAGAAATGTTTCCACAATTGAAATCGAAGTAAAGAGAAATGCCTAGACTCTAAAACATGTTTTAAAAAAAGACATGTTTTAGCGGATTTTCTTTAACGCTAAAAAAACGGCGACGCTTCTTGCAAATATTAAATACCGACCAAATCAAGGAAGGTGTTGTGGAAACCAAACTCGATAATGGTGTCTGACTCGAGGGATCTCTCCAATATTTCTAAAAACTCGGTTTCGCTCACCGTGACCTCCCCGCCATATCATAATGCCATCAACTACGACCAACACCAATCAAGCAAAAAGTGGTACCGCGGAACCGTCGGCTCGCCCCTTGAGAACTGGGTGGAGGAAATGAAGCAGGTTTTCTCGCAGGTTTTTCAGGTCACCAAGCCGGGAGGATTCTGCTGCATAGTGATTGGTAACGAAATAATCGAGGACAAAGCCAAGCTTCCACTGCCGGCAATCCTGTCCGTGGAGCTTACGAGGAAGGAGGTTGGGTGGAAATTCTTCGAAGAAATCATTTGGAACAAGGTTACAGGGGGAAAGAAGAGGTTCAGGGTGACAATACAGCACCCCTATCCAACGTACTATTATCCGAATATCATGCATGAGCAGATTATCATACTCAGAAAGGAACCATTCCATAACATGAAAGACAGCAAGAGCAGGCTGGTGATAGGCGACCTCATGAAAAAAGAGGTTGCAAATTCGGTGTGGCACATAGCCCCAGTGCCCCCCAGCTATAGGAGGTACCACCCTGCAGCATTTCCTGAAGAAATTCCGTACAGGCTTATCACGCTATACAGCAATGTGGGTGACCTGGTCCTGGACCCATTTGTCGGAAGCGGCCAAACCACGAAGATGGCAAGGTTCCTCAAGCGCAGGTACCTGGGGGTGGACAAGTCCGAGAAGTACGTCAGTGTTGCGAAACAAAGGACTGGGGAGCCACCGCTCCTCCGCAAGATGCAGCTGGTGCCAAACTGGAAGGTACCGGCACCACTTGATTCCTAAGACTGCACAAATGATCGTAAAGGTTATCTAGCAAGTTTAGCCAACAAAGCCATGGTAACCACTAACAGCAAGTCGTATTTCCGAGAGGTTGAAAAAAGCCACAGGAAATACAGTGCTGCGCTAAGGAGAGCCAGAACACGACAGGCCGTAATGAACCTCTACTGGAGGCACAAGAAACAACACGAGGCTCTTCTAAAACGACATCTCCGGGAAGAGATGGTTGATGTCGTTCAAATTAAAAAGAAATTCAAGTAATTTCTTCTTTTTATTTAAAACGGGGCCATGCCCTAAACTAGAGGGAGCCCATCCATGCTTTTGCCACGCTTGCATCTGATCCAGTATCCTTTGCCTTTGCAAGCCTTTCCCTGTTCTCCTTGTGTGATGAGGAGGCTATGTGGTTTTCCACATCCTTCTCCTCAAGTTCCACAGAACAGATGTTGCACCGGAGGGCCATGGTTGGTCCTGCCAAATTTCCTTATAATAAGTTGGTGAACAAGTTCGGTTCAAACGCAATTCCATCTGGTACGCCAATCGGTCTGTTGCTGTTTGCTTCAACAATTCCTATGGCGGATGCGAGCGACCGGTCCCACGCAATCCCAATTTCATGAAAGTCGCAAGTCGAATCTGGTGGCAAGGTTTGGAGGCTGGTGGCCCGCGATGAAATTTAAAAAAAAATTCCGCACAATAGGATCTGCGATCATCGTTGTAAAATCTAATTGCTGTTTTTTTCGAAATTTTCGAGCGTTAATGTTATATCCATGTTGTTTGGTGGTATTGATAATTAATTGCCAAGGGGGCATGGAACTGATTTTCCACGCAAACGGGGAGTAGGCGTGTGCCCCCTTGACATTGCGATCTTGATCGGACTAACATATTTAGATTTATCTGCACTTTTATTCGTGCCAAGCACGCCTAGGGTGGGGCAACGTGGGCTCTTTTGGGTATTCAGGCACGGCGCAGAGGTTATTTTTCCACGATGTATTCGTCGTCAACTTCCATGCCAAAATGCCTCCCTGTGGCAGGCTTGGCGTATGCAAGCACCAAATCTCCCTTCTTGAGGTGGGTCACGGATATGAGGTGGCCGTTGGGCCGCACGAACCTGATTGTCTCGGCGTTCTGAGCAATAATCCCCCCGACCTCGTCTCCCACCTGGGCCTTTATCATGAGCATCGGCCTGCTTTCTATCTTCGAGCGCCCCACGGTAGCCCTCCTTGCCCTGCCATGCGAATCCGTCACGAGAACCTCTGATCCAGTTTCAAGCTCTGAAAGATACTTTGTAGTGCCGTCGGGTGACAGCGTATAGCAATGTACCGCACCGGCATTTACCCTGAATGGTCTTGGGGAGGTGAATGAGGATCCTACCGACTCGTTGTGTACCAAAAACAGGAAATTTGACCTGCTTCCTATCAGCATGCCCTCACCACGGCCCAGCATGGATGCGGTGTCAACGCAAACCCTCTCGCCGTTCCCGACCTCTTTTATCTCGAGTATCTTGGCGGGCTTTAGATCAAAATTTTTCGTCCCGAGGTATACCAGGGCCTCCCTCACCTCGGCAAGAGAACCGGTGGAAAAGATGACGCCGTCCACGCCTATCTCTAGTATGGAAAACATCTTGCGTACCTCCTCGGGCGAGTTGGCTATTGCAAAAATCCTTGTATGTACCTTGTGGAGCTTGGCAATGATATTTTCAAGCGGGATTATTTTCCAGTCTTTCACTTCGACGACGACAAAATCAAGGCCCCCTTTAGAAATCTGCAGTATCCTGTCAATGTCATCATTTGAGAGTACCTGGAACCTCATGCCTGTCTTTCTGCCCTTTATCCTTGCTGCCTTTTCAGAAATGACATAATCTGCACTTGGAGATGTGTATATCGTAGCTAGCCTTGTCTTCAAACCCCTTAGTTGGGAAGGGTCGACATTTGCAATCTTGATTCCCTCCTTTTCAATCTCAGACAGGAATTTGGTCATTTGGCCCCGTGACACCTTGGGGGCTATTATCAACTCTCTATTTTTTGCCAAGGTATTTCGTAGCTTCCTTTGCGGTCTCTTTTCTAAATATTATGGCAGCAAGTGCCTCGGTCATCTTGGATGGGTCTGCATGCTCAAAGATGTTTCTTCCATAGGTAACTCCTTTGGCTCCTGCCTGCATGGCTTCCTCTGTCATCTGTAAAACATCCTTGTCTGTCTTTGCCTTCGGCCCTCCTGCTATCACCACGGGAACCGGGGTGCTCTTCACTATTTTTGCAAAAGAGTCCACGTCTCCCGTATACAGGGTTTTAACGATATCGGCGCCGCATTCAGCGCCTATTCTGGCCACATGTGCAACGGTAACTGGGTCGTGGGGGTTTTTGACATTCTCACCCCTTGGATACATCATGGCAAGCAAGGGCATGCTCCACCTGTGGCAGTCATCGGATATCCTTCCCAGCTGCTCGAGCATCTCTGGTTCCTCCTTTCCGCCAATGTTGATGTGGAGGGAAACGCCGTCAGCCCCTAGTCGCAGGGCTTCCTCGACCGAGCCTGTGAGCATTTTCCGGTTGGGGGACATGGAAAGGGAAGTGCTTGCTGAATAGTGGACGAGCAGCCCAATTTTCGTGGGCTTTGGCAGGTTTTTGAAAACTCCCTTGTTGATTATGACGGAGGTAAGGCCAAAATTCTGACACTTGTAAATTAGCGGATACGGGTCCTCGATTCCCTTGATGGGACCACTTGAAATGCCATGGTCCATTGGGATGCACAACATCTTCCCGTTTCGCAGTATGCGATTCATTCTGATCTGAAAACCACTGACCATTGGAGTTAATCGTTGGAGTGCCCTACTTAAAAATAGCGCGAATCTCCAGCCAGAATTTCAGCCCGACCAAGGTAAAGAGCTGCTGGAGAAATCTAAGGCAAAACCGGCGGACAGATGTCATGTCACGCCATTTCCATTCAAAGTAGAACTGGCGGACAGGTGTCACTGGTCGGAGATCTGGACATGTCATTTGCGAGCATCCTTACCACCTCAATTGCACAATGTGTTGCCGGTGAGGAACTTGATTCCAAAACTGGTTTTGCAAAGACAGGAAAGCGGCACGGAACCATGTCAGGCAGTAACAGCGACAAATGGGAGGCAAGACTGGAATTTCAAGGAATGGGGTCATGCGGTCTGCTCCCAAATTATCGGGCAACAAAATCTGCTTGCAGTCCAGAGCTTGACATGGTTTCATTTTGGAGAGCAGGCGAGTTTCCTCGGAGGAGCGCCAGACAGCTCCAAGATCCCAGCTGATGGGTTTGAGGCTATGCCAGAGCTGCCGGGAGGCCAAGTGACAAACCAGTTCATGCTGGGCAGGCCTTGCCGAGAGGACGGACAGCAATATCAGGGTGTAAATGAAATTGGCGGCGCTTTGGCTGGCCTCCTTGCCATTTGTCTGATGCCATACCATTAAATACAATATGGGAAGATCAGGAAACAATTGAGCCAACTTGCCCAGCAACTGCACCACTCGGAAATCGGAGACATCCTAGAAAACTCCATGTCGGGAAAAAGGCCCGGATTTGACGAATGCCTCAGGCTCTTAGAGTCAGGCGATGTGCACCTGATGGGGCTGGTGGGAGGCCATCTCACCCGGAAAAAGTTTGGCAGGACGGCTTCCTTTGTGAACAACATGATACTAAACTACACCAACGTCTGCATTACTGATTGCAAGTTTTGCGCCTTTTACAGGCCGCCGGGCCATGATGAGGCATATACCGTTTCGCTTGAACAGATAGAGGCAAGGATGAAGGCTGCATGGGAAATGTTCGGAATAACGCAAGTAATGTTTCAGGGTGGACACAACCCAAAGCTTTCCATCGAGTACTATGAAGATGCCTTTAGGATGATGAGGAAAAAGTTTCCGGCGGTTGGCGTGCACGCCCTT
This sequence comes from Nitrososphaerota archaeon, assembly GCA_021325615.1. Lineage (GTDB taxonomy): Archaea > Thermoproteota > Nitrososphaeria > Nitrososphaerales > Nitrosopumilaceae > Nitrosotalea. The sequence continues at coordinate 41,228 of JAJPGU010000024.1, forward strand.
TCTGCCTCGGAAATTGACACGATATCAAAGGTAGAGCATACCAGTACAAAGGAGGTCCTGGGGAGGCTAAAGGAGGCTGGACTCCAGTCGGTCCCGGGGGCAGGCGCCGAAATCCTGGTCGACAGCGTAAAGAAGGTTATAAGCCCAAAAAAAATCTCAAGCGAGACGTGGCTTAGGATAATGCGTGAGGCACACGAGATGGGCATCCCGTCATCTGCGACTATGATGTACGGGCACGTAGAGTCAAAAAAAGACATTGCCGAGCACTTTGAGAAGATAGGGAGCCTCCAGGAGCAGACTGGAGGGTTCATGGCCTTCATACCCTGGTCGTTTGAGCCTAACAATACCCAGATGCAGAGGGAGGAGACCGTCAGGTATTCCGCCGGCGGGACGGAGCTCCTGAAGATGATCGCTATTTCAAGGATTATGTACGACGGACTCATCCCACACATCCAGTCCTCGTGGCTAACAAATGGCGTAGCCATGGCGCAGATGGCGCTGCAGTATGGCGCAGACGACTTTGGGGGAACACTTCTGGGAGAGGAGGTCGTGTCATGTACGGGCGCAAGGTCTACCGAGCTTACCGCGCCAAAAATAATAGGTGCCGTGAAACAAATCGGTTACGGCGTCGAGGAACGCGACAACTTTTACAATGTCATAAAGACATACTAGATTCCGTAGCTTGGCCATCTGGAGTCGACAAGTTTCCTTGTCGCATCGTCCGACCTTACAGGTTCCTGTACTTCTCTCTGAAACCCCTCCTCCTTTGTCTTTTGCGTGGCGTCGATGCCAAGCTTCGAGCCAAGGTTGACAAGGGGGGATGCGGGGTCTAGAGTATCGGTTGGTGCGTTGTTGATGATTACCGTGTCCCTTGCGGCATCGGCCCTGGTCGTGACCGCCCAGATGACGTCGTTCATGTCATGCACATTGATGTCCTCATCGACCACTATGAAGATCTTGGTTAGTGACAACTGGCCCATTCCCCAGAGACCCATCATCACCTTTTTTGCCTGTCCGGGAAACCTTTTCTTGATTGAGATTATTGCCATTCCTTGGAACCATGCTGCCGGCGGCATCGCAAAGTCTACGACCTCGGGGTGGAACATCCTGATGAGGGGGAGGAAGGACCTTTCTATCACCTTGCCAATGTAGGCGTCCTCAAGGACGGGCTTGCCGACTATGGTAGTTAGGTAAATGGGATTCTGCCTTCGCATGATCCCGGTGAGTGTAAATGTCGGATACGGTTCGGGAGGTGTATAGTATCCTGTATGGTCGCCAAACGGACCTTCAGTCCTCATGTCCGCAGGGTCAACATATCCTTCTAGCACGATTTCTGCATTGGCAGGCACCTCAAGGTCGACAGTCCTGCATTTGACTGTCTTTATTCCAGTCTTTCTTGTAATTCCAGCGAAGGCATACTTGTCAAGCCCCTCTGGAACTGGGGCAACTGCTGAAAACACTGTGGCAGGATCCGCCCCGATAACCACTGCTACCTCTATCCTGCTGCCGGCCTCTCTCTTCATGTCAAAGTGCTGCGCGCCGCGCTTGTGCTTCTGCCAGTGCATTAGCGCATGCCTGTCGTCGATTACCTGCATCCTGTACACGCCGAGATTTCTGACTCCGGTTTCCGGGTGTCTGGTCGCGACCATTCCGAAGGTTATGAACCGTCCTGCATCTTTGGGCCATGTTTTGAGGATTGGGATGCTCCCAAGCGAAGGCGAGTCCTCGAAAACTTCTGTCACGGGGCCGCTCTTCTGGAGCTTCGGCCCGATGTCGGCAATTTTTGAAAGTTCGGGCAGCTTGCGCAATTTGTCAAAAATGCCGGCCGGCACCTCCATCCGGGTCATGTCGACAATCCTCTGCCCTATCTCGGTAAAGTCGGGATTCTCAAGCCCTATCTCAAGGCGCCTAATCGAACCAAAGGCATTTCCGAGCACGGGCATGCTGTGACCTTTTACGTTTTCAAATAGCACGGCAGGACCGCTCGAATACATTACGCGGCTTAATACTTCTGAAATCTCCAAGTCGGAATCCACCTGGGTCTTTACTCTTTTCAGTTCGCCGGCATTCTCAAGTTTCGTAACAAACTCGTGAAGGTCCTCTATGGGCACATGTCTACTGATTTTGCATCCAGTATAAGCTTAACTGGATATCGGGAGGGGCCAAACGAACTTTTAATTATACTGCGAGGAAAGCTGGTCTAGTTGTCGGGCCAAAAATGTGCCGTCTGTGGAGGAGGGGGGAAAATTGTTTTGCTGGATACCATGTGCTCTTTTTGCAACGGGACTGGGGAATACAGCAAGACTGCCGAAAGTTACATGAAATCCCACATATGCCAGTGCATTTTTCTTGACAGGATGACTTGTCCGCTATGCGGAAAAAAATGCCACCATGACACGCCGAACAAGCCAAAGATTATGATTGGACCCGTCTAGATGATGGGCGGCAGCTCGTTCTTCCTGTCGTGTCCGCCAGAGCCGAACTTGCAGTAAAAGCACTGGTCGGACTGCATATACTTTAGTTCCTCAACCTTGATTGCGCCCATCTTTAGTGCAATTTTTGTAAGCATTCGGTACTTGAAAGGCATGGCTGGGATTACCTCCTTTAGGTAGACTCGGTAGTGATCAGGGCAAAACTTTAGGGTGATATTGCTAGGTTCCTTTGACGTCTCGCTGACGGTCTTTGCCACCCCTATCTGCTCCCTGATGTACTCATGTTTGGGGCATGGACAATTCCTGCCGCCGGGGTGCTTGTAGGCAGGGGTGTTTTTCCAGTCAAACTCGGGATATTCCTTCTCAAAATCGTCCAATACCTCAGATCGGGCTTTGTATCTTAAAAACTTAAGGTGCTTATTCGGGTCCATGATCAAAATCTAAATAAACTAGCTTGTCCAGACATTTAGCACATGTCTAAAGAAATCAAGCCAAAAAGAACCCGTTCTACTAAAAAAGTTTCAGAAGAGTCGCCTCAAACTGCAGAGTTGGAGGCAAAAATAGCCGAGCTTGAAGCAAAGCTTTCCAATCTTTCATCCCAAGTAAAACCTGCCGAGTCAAGACCTGCCAGCGAGGCGGCTCCCAAACCGCAGCGAGGGACACTGCCAGCCGGATTCAAGGCATCTCCTCCACCGACACCAAGAGAGGAACCAAAGCCGGCCCCGCAACCGGAGCCTGCCAGGCCTAGGCCAGCA
>JAJPGU010000018.1 GCA_021325615.1 Nitrososphaerota archaeon
AAAGATTCGAGATGATGAATAAACGATACAGTATACTGTCCATTGCTGCAGTTGTAGCAGTGGCGGGAATTCTGTTCGGTAGCACATATTCAAACACACAGGTAGTAGCTGGTAGCGCATTGAGCGTGACACCAGAGACAATTGACAAAGTGACACCACAGACAATAGATTCTGCAACTGCAGAAGATGTCGCGAGCGTCGGCGGTCTTGTGTTCAACATGGTAGGAGCGGATGCAATTCCACTAAACCAGGTAGCGGCCGAAAAGGCAGCTGGTCGAACCGTCCATGAGATAACACTTACCCCGCAGAGCGTCGATCTGCCAATTCCAGGTGGAAAGATGTATCATGCAATGACCTTTAACGGTCAGGTTCCTGGTCCAACAATTAGGGTAACACAAGGTGACGTCATCGAGGTTACACTAAATGTACCGGCAAGCGAACCAACAGGCCACAGCCTTGATATGCACGCTGGCAGGATCTCAGCAGTTCCGAACTTTGGTCCTGTGATGCCAGGCAAGTCAAACACATATGCATACATTGCAAACACTCCGGGAGCCTTCAAGTATCACTGTGAAGGTGTGGGTGTTATAGGGATGGATCAGCATGTTCTTTCCGGCATGTACGGAATGACCATCGTTGACCCACTCAATGGATACCACAAGCTCCTGATCCAGAGGACTGCAACACAGAACGGCCAAGTGGTTCTAAACGACACACTTGTTAGCCCAGCTGCATACGAGTTTACCTTGCAATACAGCCAACTCTACATCGATGACAACGGATCCTACAACCAGGATGCAATGTTCAAACACCAAACAACTTGGACTGTTGTGAACGGCAAGCCATTTGGTTATGATCCAGTTGTAACAAAGGTGTGGAAGGGTGCTGGTGGTCATGACGAAGCTGCTCCATTAATTGTACCAGTTGGTCAACACATACGATACTTCGTATTGAACCAAGGTAACATGCCAGTGTTCTTCCACATTGTGGGAGGACAAATGGACAGAGTTACACAAGGCAACGTGGTACAAGCAATGGGAACTCAGACATGGAACATCGGCGGTTCGCAAGATGCAATCGTTGATGTCGTGTATGACGAACCAGGAGCATATGTGGCAGTCAACCATGACTATGCCGCAATCTTCTCTGGCGCAGCCACAGTACAGCTAGCTCAGGCAAGCCCAGCTCCGAACCCATCGGATGCTGTTCCGCCAGTCTCAAGCGTACCTGGTACAAGCATTCCACAGCAGACATTCGTCCACTGTGAGTGCACCAACGATCGTGCTGCCCAACTCGGAAACATGACTGGACAATAGGTCCAATAATTCCATTTTTTCCTTTTTTATTCAAAAACCACAAATGATTATATTCTGTCCATATCGGTCATGATGCATGAGCATGGACAAGTCAGTTTTGATTTGTGATCAGGTTGACAAGATATTGAATGAGATACTCCAGAAAAACGGATTAAAAATTACATACGAGCCTGAAATATCCCCAGACCAGATCAGGGAAAAGATTGGCTCCTTTGACATAGTAATAGTACGTAGCAGGACTAAACTTACCAAAGACATGATAGACAGGGCGTCGCAATGCAAGATAATCGCAAGGGTAGGTGTGGGCCTTGACAACATTGACCTGGAGGCTGCAAAGGCAAAGGGGATACGAGTTATCAATGCTGTAGAGGGGGCAATGAACGCCGTTGCCGAACTTGTCTTGGGCCTCATGCTTTCGCTAGCAAGGGAGATTCCACGCGCTGACCGGGAAATTAGGAACGGCAAGTGGCTGAAGAAAGAGTTGATGGGAAGTGAGCTTTCTGGGAAATATCTTGGGATTGTAGGACTTGGTAATATCGGCAAGAAACTTGCAAGACACGCAAGGGCACTCAATATGAATATCATTGGATACGACGTAGTTCCGATACAGGACGAGTTCTCACGGGAGGTAGGCCTGGTAAAGGCGGACCTTGACACGCTGCTTTCAAGTGCAGATTTCATCTCATTCCATGTACCGTTCACTCCACAGACGCATCACCTTGTAAACGCGGAAAGGCTTTCCAAGATGAAAAAGACTGCATACATAATCAACACCTCGAGAGGGGAAATTATAGATGAGGAGGCCCTTTACGGGGCTCTAAAGGAGGGCAGGATAGCCGGCGCAGCACTGGACGTCTTTGAGAAGGAGCCCGCAGTGGGCCAGAAACTGACTACCCTTCAAAACGTTATATGCACACCGCACATGGGCGCTCAGACAAGAGAAGCTCAGGCTTTAGCTGCAAATGTTATAGCAGAAAAGATAATAATGATTCTTCGTGGCGTAATCTAGTCGTGGTACGCCCAGTCCTTGCACTCTCCTTGCTGATCCTTGTAGTTTTCTCTATCCTGCCAGCTTTTGCAGATACGGGAATAATGTCGGTGGTTGCAGGGAAAACATACCAAGTAGGCTACACTGCAAGTGGTCTAACGGTTCAGGGTATCCAGACTAATCCAACCTATGAGGAACTTACCGCATCCGTTCAGGTTTCAAGCCCTAATGCCTCGCTTGAACTTACCATTCCCCGTGCATTGCTTGACTCCAAACAGGGGAGCAGCGACATTCCCTTCATTGTGGTAATAGACGGGACATTGGGAAACGCTGAGGAAAAAAACCCGACTGCTGATACACGAACAATAGTTATCCCGCTCTCGCCTGACAACAAACAGATTGAGATAATCGGGACGTATGTGGCCATATCAGGACCCGGGGGATCTGCCCCTCCTCCTGCGACTCCATCTGGAACCCAAGGGGGTCCGGCTCCAGCAGTTAACCATACATCGCCTTCTCAGTCCCCCAGTCCTGTAACATCCGGCTTGGAAAACAACCAGACAACAACAGCCGTACAACCAACCACCCAAGTTGCCGCAGCTAAAAACTATGCCGTCCCTAACATGACGCAAAACATTCTCTTCAGGGTTCCTTATTTGCAAAATGTAACATTAAGCCTCAGCTATATCGACATGGGCGTGATAGGCGCAATAGTCATCGTTATAATAATCGTAATTGCAAGTGTGGCAAGAAAGAACAACCAGGTATTGCAGAAACGGCGCTAGACCTTCATTATGTTGGACTCGATGAGGAATTCTACAACATGGCCAAAATCATCATCCGAAATTTCGCCCTCTGACCACCACTTGGCGTCATTTTTGAACCAATATGGGATGATTGTCATGTTCTGATCCTTGTAGTTTTCGACTTTTATCACGCCCGTGTTCAGAAGCTCTGCAATATGCTCGCCAAACAACCTGCTGGAAGTCTGGTTCTGCACCCATGAGATTGCTACAACCTTGAATTGCGGAGGAATTGCTATGTTTTGGGTGTCAACAAGCCTGAAACTTGCCACGGCGTTTGAGCCTGCGTATTGGAGCTTGATAAGGTAGGGGCCTGGTGGAAAGGTGGTCTTGTAGAATGGAACGGGCGCAGTGATGTTAGAAACTGGCTTTGTTATCAGGATGTTTACTGGCGATGACGACTGGTTTGACTGGTCGACGATTTCTAGGACGGCCATGCCTCCTGTAACGTTTGACACCGAGATCGAAAGTGAGAGGCTGTCACCATACTGATAGATCTGCTTGCTAGTGGAGACCTGGACTTCCGGTGACGCAGACGCTGCCCCAAAAAGGGTGAGCAGTGATACTGCCAAAACCAGACTCAGCGGAACAAGCAAGCCTTCCATGTCGGTGGAACAAGCTGATTTCATAATAGCGTTTTGATGTTGGGACAAACCAGGTCTGGCCTTTGGATCCACCGCGAATGATTCGCAAGGGGCGGACTCGGTCACCATGCTTGACCAAAATCCGCAAGAGGGTGAAACTTGGGCATGTCTGTTCTAACAGAATATTAAGGGGTAATTTGGTATTGCGGGGTATATGAACAGCCACCAAGAGCAAGTATGGCTTAGAATGTGGAAAGAAAACTCTACCGAGCTTAGGGCAAAGGCTGTGGAATGGAGAAAACAGCATGCTCTGGAAAGGATAGAGAGGCCTAGCAGGCTGCAGAAGGCAAGGCAGCTGGGCTACAAGGCAAAACAAGGCGTTGTGGTGGTAAGAATGAGGGTCGGAAGAGGTAACATGCGCAAAAAGAGGCCTGTCGCAGGACGAAGACCAAAACATCTCGGTGTATTGAGGATAAAGCCAGACCTAAGCATGCAAAGGGTTGCTGAGCGCAGGGTGCTTGAAAGGTTCCCTAACTTGAAACTTCTCGGCTCGTACTATCTTTATCAGGATGGAGTTTATTTGTGGTATGAGGTAATCTTGGCTGACCCGTCACATCCAAGGATATCAAAAGACAAGGAAATGCGTGGAAAGATAGCCGGTCTGAGGAATTGAAAACTTCCACAATACTGGCGTTAGTAATGGTCGTTGTAGCGTCATCGATGGTGTTCTCATCGCAGGCTCTTGGACAATTCCAGTTCCATGGTCTTAACCATCCTGGCATCAAGTGGATGTGGCCGGTAAAGGCTGACCAGTATACGTTTAATGTCAACACGACCACAAACTATGACATGCAAAACGTCACCTTCAACAAGGATGCGAAGACACTTACCTTCCTTGGAAATAGCTCGCACACAGAAAACATCGCAGAAATTGAAATCCCGTCAAATCTGATTGGCGGCAACTACACGATTTACCAGGATGGAAAGCAGATCACGCCAATCGTGCTAAGGAATGGCAACCTCACGACCGTCATACTCAAGTCCAATGATACTGGAAGCCTACGGACCGACATTTCAGGAACGACATACCTGCCTGAGTTCTCAGGCATTGCGCCGGCAATAATGGCCGCATCATTTGGGCTGCTGTTCCTTACATTGAGACACAGGCAGATCTAATAATATCCGTTCATGTAGTCTTCCCACATGTTTGAACGCGTGGTAAACTTGTTTATCTGATAGAAAATCCCGCCGATTATTCCTGCCTGATACGCGGCATAAAGGTAGACTTGGGAGTGCGTAGGATCACTGTGAGTAAGGCTTAGTGAGATCATTGTGAAGAAGATGTATGTTCCGACAAAGGTAAAGATCTTGCTGAAAAAACCATCCATGCCGACTATCCGCTTGGTGGCCGCTGCCATCATTGTTATGCTTGACACTATCAGGAATGTCAGGCCTCCGTTTGCCTTGACAAAGTCATTAATCCACTGTATCGGACCTTCCTTGAAGATGGATTCTGAAGGAGGATGAGCGCCGCCGTGTAGGGCAAATGAGACTGAGGTAAATATGGATCCCATCATGAAGATGAAGAGAAATATCTTGATTACCCCTCGCCGAAGCGGACTCCTTGGAGCTGTCGGGGACATGACCCTTTCAGCCATCTTTACGCCGTAAAGCAGGCCGACAAGGAATGAAGGAATGAACATCGCATCAATGATTATGGGCGATTGTTTTATCGCGTTGTTTATTTCCTGTCCGAGAAGGAAGGAAACGGCAAGGGCTAGGGCTGCGGCACCCACAAAGATGCTTATGTCAAGCCAGCTTCGATTATGCCTTATTTCAAATAGGTCTGGTCCCCACTCGTCCAATTCTGGTGGTTGTTTTTGGAAAGGGAATTAAAGAAAGAAATCCAAATGATTTTGCCTAATTAATCAACTAAATCTGCCTTTATCTTGATGGGGGCTGTAATACAGCCATGCGAATATGGAAGGGGATAACCGCTGTGGGCGCAGCAGTAATTGGATTTGGGATCCTTTTCTTCCTTCAGGGGAACTCGATAGTGGGGCCATCCTCCTCCTTCATGTATTCCAACCCTAGGTGGATACAATACGGCATGTATGTCGCCGCCACGGGAGGGATTATTGTTGTTGCAGGGATTGTGGTTAGCTTACGACGCCCAAAGTCATAGTGGACCTTACTTTTTCCATCTTCCTAATTTTCTTTGTAATCAGGTTGTCAAGCTGCGTGTCGGTACTTGCTTCTGCCTCGACCACGATGTCGTAATCGCCGTAGACCACCCTGGCGTCTTTTACCTTGTCCATCATCTTTATTTTCTCTACGATCTCTCCCTCTGCGCCAAGCTCGCATCCTATCAGAATGTATGCCTTTTCCATGTCCTAATTAGTTGACACAGCTTTAAATCCTTACTTGAATGCCCCCTTCCAGACAGGCGGGGAAGAATCAGAAGGGAACAAGTAACTGCGTTTTTAAATGCCCTGATTTTAGAAACAGGCATGGGACTCTTTGGCAGGGCAAAACAGAAGGACGAAAACTTGGAAAAGCTCAAGATCCTCTTTGACAGGTTCGAGTACCCGCACCTTGAGAAACTCTGCACTGACGTGATAAAGCAGACACCGCAGGTACCACAAAATGAAAGGTTGGAAAGGGTGGAATATCTGGAGTTTGTCTGGGATCAATACAAGAAGGGAGCCTTTACTTTCCAGCAGGCAATGGACTTTGCGGTGTCCCAAGGAATAATACAAAAAGACTTCTTCGAATAACTTGCAAAAATCAGGGTCTGATACCAAGGGTCTTCAGGATGTTTGTTTTCTGGTCGTAGATGCGTATGAGGTGGTTGTTGGTGTCTGCGATGTACAGTTTTTCCTTGTAGGCTTTGACATCGCCTGGCTCGTACAGCCCTAGGGAATCGCAGCCGCCTTGGCCTACCTTGCAAATTCCCGGCATCCCTTGATTCCCGATCAACGTTGAGGCAGTACCCATCTCCAGGGCTATCTCTCTTATAGCGGAGTTGTATGTGTCGGCGACTAAAATTCTACCGTGTAACGCACACAGGCCCATTGGGTGCTGAAACAAAGACTCGGAAAGCGGTCCGTCCTTGTGGCCGAAGACGAAAAGACCGTGTCCGGCAAGGGTGTTGACCATTCCGGAACTTAGGTCGACATAGCGGATGGAGGAGGTTTCACTGTCAGCGAAGAATGCCCTGTCGTCATGGACTGAAAGCCCGCTTGGCTGGGCAAGCCTTGCCCTCGTCCTGCTGCCATCCACAATGTCTTCATGCCCCGAGCCTGCAAACGGGCTCACAAGACCGGTGTCGGTGTCAAGGACCCACAACTGGTGGTTCCCAGCCATTGCAATGAAAACCAAGTTATCCTTTACCGCTACATCCCATGGCGAGGAGAGCGAAGTCTCAGGGCCCTTTCCTCCTGGTGACATCCACGGACCTTGCTTTCCAGTCCCGGCGACAGTGGAAACGGTTTGGGTGGAAATGTCCACCTTCCGTACCGCATGGTTCTCCGTATCTGCCACATAAAGCATGCCGTCCTTCCACACTATGCCTTGGGGCCTGAAGAACATCGCGGTTTTAAAATTGCCATCGCAAAACCCTCTCCTGCCCATGCCGATTGTGTGCATGATTTTTCCAGACATGTCTGTTACAAGTACCCTGTTGTGGTTCGAGTCTGAGATTGCTATCATGTCTTCGGATATGGAAAGTTTGCCCGGAAACGAAAGGATGGACACGTCCTTGGAGGGTTTCATTGAAATCTTCAAAGGCTCCGGAGATAGGGTGTTGTTTTTTGCATGCTTTTCAAGCAGCACCTCTATTGTATCCTCGACCATTTCCTTCTGGCCCTCACCGGACTGCTTGTACACTACGGTTCCCCTGGGATCTATAATCACAATAGTGGGCCACCCTGATACGTCATATCGCTGCCAGACTGTCATGTTTCTGTCCACGAGGACCGGGTGGGAAATCTCGTATCTCCTCACTGCATGCTCTATGTTCCTCCGGTCTTGTTCGTTGGAAAACTTGGCAGAGTGTATTCCTATGAACACCACAGGCATGTCGGAAAATTTTTCTTCAAGCTCTGCAAGAACGGGGAGGGTATGCATGCAGTTTATGCAACAATATGTCCAAAAGTCTAATACGACCACATGCCCCCTCAACTTTTCAAGGGAGAGGGGCTCCTTCGAGTTTATCCAGTCAAAGCCGGCAGGAAAATCTGGCGCTTTTGTGATATTTGAATAAAAGCCGTCAAACACGAATCCATTTGGGCGGCTTCGCAATAAAAGCCCTCCACTGGTAGGAATCGCTTTACTGCGCTGTTGGCATGCGCTAGAAGCCCGCTGCGACGGGATCATCAGGTTTCATTATTTCCCTGAGCATGATTGTGGCATATGAGCCGCGGGACAGCGTGAAACTGAGATAGGGTTCTTCCGCGGCAAACTCGCTGCACTTGATGATTGATTGCCTGAACCCTCCCTCAGAGCTCACCTCCTGCATTTCCTTGATAAAAAAATCCTTGGCCGTGGTTTGCTCTTCCTCGAGCACCTTTGCTATCTGGTATTCGAACCTGTTCTTTTTTGAATAGGAATACCCGACTAGGGGGACTGCGAGCCTCTGCTCCGGGTCATTCTGGTATCTTCCAAGGCTGTCGTCCCTGTCGTAACATACGTCATTTGCCTGGGGCCTGGTGAGATCCTCGCCCATCTCGTATGCCATGCTTACCGTGCGGTTGAAGATGTACGATTGGTAAGCCTCCACAAAAAACCTCCGCAGTGAGATGGGTATGGAATGCAGGGCCCGAAGGGGACTGCCGTGTTCAACCATTTCCTTAAGGACAAGTCTCTCCAGGTCCATCCTGGGCGGGACTTGGGGCAGGACCTTGGCATATTTGGCTCTGTCCTTGAGTTCTTCCCTGATCATGTTGTTCTCAGGAAGATCGTATTCCGAGGTCTCGGAAAGCAGGGCGCCTACGGCCTGCTCAAAGTCTCTCTTTACGATTGACCTTCCGACGAGGTGGGACACGGGCCTCCTGCTGCCAAACCTCTGGTATCCGTAGAAATTGAGCACACTGTTGTACCCGTCAAAAGCCGACACGCGTGTAAAGTCTGCCCCCTCTATCTTTATCCTAAAGTGGTTTCCAACCATGTCTTTTTTCGTAAGGGGCTTCTTGAGGAAGCCTATCCTCTGTATTGAGTAGCGATTTGTTTTAATGTCCTCATGGCGGTTGGACGTGCTCATGTCACAAACAAACTGTTCTGTAGTAGCGTTTGCATCCTTGAGACCAAGGGCTTTCAGCCTTATTCCGTGTCTTTTGAGCAGATCTGCAAGGGCATGATTTGTATCTATTCCTGATTTCTTTAGCTTGTATACTGCATAACCTCCAGAATCAGAAATCTTTTCAAGCGCAGTTTTGCGCAAAACCTCTGAAACAAAGAACTGGTCGTCTGATACACGAATGGTTCCGCCGGCTCCGATACCTTTGGTGCAGTAGGCCGAGATTCCTATTATCTTGTCTATCTTTGGAACCACTTCTTACTGTATGGTGACAGTGATGAACTGGGAGATGGTGATGTCTTGGTACCTTCCGCTGACCAGCACCTTGTATGTCCCTGAAAGTGCAAAGTCGTCGGCTGCAAGGTTCAATGAAATAGTTTTCGGCTTGTCAAGGGTGACTGCCTTGTCTGAAAGTACTGCTCTGAGGTCCTGGGTGCTTGCGGTCTGTTGGGTTATGATGTCAACGGGCGCGGTTAGCTGATCATTTGGATTCAGGGTGACGTTGACTGTTTCATTCTGGCCTCTGTGGAGAGTAACGTCCGTAGTGGATGTCGCAAGGGATAATGGTAGAGGCGCGTTGGCGTCTAGCTCGCCTATGTTGTTTTCCACCCATTCTGGGAACCATACCTTGTCATGGGCAACAGTAAAGTCCAAGACTTGGGCAACGCCGCAATCCGTAAGGTTTCCGCAGTCGGACCAATTGGGGTTCTTTGACGGTACGAGATATTCCACAAGTGTGCCTTTTGCGGGGTCAAAAACTGCCAAGGAGTTTGCCACCTGCTCGTTAAACCAAAGCCTTCCGTGGTCGTCAAACTGGTTCCAATAAGGCCTTGTAATTGGGGTCTTTATGAGTCCTGACGCGTTGCCATACGTCGAAACTTGTGGGGGCGAGGTGATGTACTTGGTAAACTGCTGGGTCTGGGGATCGAAACTGATGAACATGCTGCTTGCGGTATCAGTTATCCACAGCTTGCCACCTGAGCTAACGGAAATTCCATTTGGCGCCAAGATCCCTTGCGGGAGTGTGTAATTTGAAAACTGGGAAGTCTGCGGGTCGTACTTTATGAGTGAGCCTCCAAGCTGATAGGTCCACACGGTATACCAAATGTCTCCTGTCGGATCAACCGTCACATCGCTTGTGAAGTTATAACTCCCAGGTGAGTTGATGTTGATTGCCTTCAGGTCTGGGCCCGTTTGGTTTGTGCTAAAGACTGCTATCTTTCTACCTTCAAAGTCATTAATTACAAGGTCAGATCCGTCCGGCCTTATCATCTGGGGGAAGGCATCTGACTGCCCTGGGGTTTTTGGAAAGACGAAACTGGAATAGGTTTTGGTCTTCGTGTCAAATTCCCAGATGAGGTTGTGCTGGGAGTCACTGAACCATATGTTTCCGTCCGGTTCGTAGTAGATTCCCCATGTCATTGATTTCTCACCCTTCTGCCAGAGGGGATTGTCAAATTCTTGGAAGGCATGTGTCTGTGGATCGAACATGGCCAAATTTCCAGTATTGGTTTCCGTAAACCAGACGTTGCCTGAGGGGTCCGTTGTAATCGAAAGTGGCTGAGTGCAAAGCGTTGGGATCTTATACTCTGTGATGTACTTTGTGGATTTGGTGTCATTTTCGCTCTGACAGAATGTCGTCCTCTTGTCGGGAGCATAGTTGTCTTCTGGGGTGTTTGTAAGGGGGACTTGGTTTGACTGCTGGTTAGGCCTGAAAAAACCAGCCCCGACTGCTGCTACAGTTGAAATTACGAAAACGGCCATAAAACCGATAGCTAAAAGCTTTCTTACGCTTTTTCTCACACAAAAAGTGCAGTTTTTACCATGTTATATCTTATTCTCGTCAGACGGTTCTGCCACGTGAATGATCTTGCTTGTTGATTTTCCGCCCGAGACCAGACTGACGCTGGACTTGGGCACTTTGAAGTATTTGGCAATTTTTCTAATTATCTCGGCATTTGCCTCGCCCTTGCGGGGCCTCGAGACAACCCCAATCTCAATCCTGTCGCCCGTCACCTCGATATAGTCTCTATGGAATGTCACCGAAACCTTGTAGAGCAATGATGCATGAATTTGCAAGGCAAATATTAAACTTCGATGTGGCACTAGCATGTCAAACGATGATCTTGAGCGGGTCAGTCTGCTTGACACGGTAATGTCAAGGGGGATACACGCGCTTTCAAAGGCCCAACTAGAACGTCTTCACTACCTTCTAGAACAAAAAGACTACAGTCACGACGCGAAGGCACAAAGATCAAAAAGAAAACTTCTCAAAAAGATTTCAGTCGCAATTTTTGACTACGACGAAAAATTCTCCAATTCATTTAAAACAAGCTAGGGGCAAGGTCAGGCGATGCTGGCGCAGACAATCCATGAAATATTTCATGATGCACTCTTCATCAAATATGGCCTTCTGGGACTTTTTTTCAACGGGATGTTCTCGTCATTCATACCGATTCCAACGGAACTGACCACCTCCACTCTGCTTCTGGGGGGCGCAAACCCGTATGACGTTTTTCTCGCACTGACGACGGGTTCCATAATAGGCGGATACATCGCTTACTACCTTGGCTACAACGGGAGACTGATTGGAAAATTTCGAAAATCAACCCCGAAATACGAAAAAAAAAGCGTAAGCATAATGTCAAAATACGGCTGGAGCACTGTAATTTTCTTCTCGCCCTGGATTCCGATAATAGGAGACATTGTATCAGTAATCGCCGGTACCAAAAGGTATAACATTCTAAAATATTCGATCGCAATGGTAACGGGCAAGGTTGTCAAGGCCATGGCAATTGTATTCTTTAGCGTCCATTTTCTGCACTGGATCCTCCGGCTCTTGCACTAGACCAAAGTTATATTACTCGTCCCTTAGAACCAAAATCTGTGAAAGAGGCCATACCAATTAACTATGCTCTGGAGTTTGAGCCCGATTTTGCCAAGTTCAAGTTCAAGGGGAGGGCGGAGATTGCGGTCAAAATCGCGAGCCCTACAAGGCAGATCATACTAAATGCGGCGGAGCTTGAAATCAGGGACTGTGCGCTAGTTTCAAACGCAAAAACCATGAAGGCCAGGGTGCGTCTTGACGAGAAAAGAGAGGAAATGGTGATCAGCCTGCCCGAGAAGGTCTCAGGCAAGGCGTCGATTTTGATAAACTTTGTTGGCACGCTAAATGACAAGCTCGTCGGATTTTACAGGAGCAGGTACGAGCATAATGGGAAAGAGAGGTTTCTGGCAACTACCCAGTTTGAGGCTGCTGATGCGAGAAGGGCCTTCCCCTGCTGGGACGAGCCCGAGGCAAAGGCGACCTTTGATGTTTCCCTGCTTGTCGACCGCCAAATGACGGCCGTTTCAAACATGCCGGTAGTCGGAAAAACAAGGAAGGGCAACAAGGTGCTTTACAAGTTTGGTAAGACTCCGGTGATGTCAACGTACCTTCTTTATCTCGGAGTGGGGGATTTTGAATTCCTCCAAAGCAGGTCGGGAAGGACACTCGTAAGGATCGTCACCACGAGGGGCAAGAAAGAACTTGGAAAAAAGGCGATGGTTTTCACCAAGCAGTTCTTGTCATACTTTGAAAAGTACTTCAAGATTGCATATCCCTTGCCGAAGCTTGACATGATTGCAATACCAGACTTTGCCTCTGGGGCAATGGAGAACTGGGGGGCAATTACGTTCCGTGAGACCGTACTCCTTTATGACCCAAAGACTTCGTCCACCGATACACTGCAGCACATAGCGGAAGTCGTGGCCCACGAGCTGGCGCATCAGTGGTTTGGCAACCTGGTAACAATGAAGTGGTGGAACGACCTGTGGCTCAACGAGAGTTTCGCGACCTTTATGGCCACAAAGGCGGTGGACACGGTATACCCTGAATGGGACTTTTGGGACCAGTTTCTTATCTCTGAAATGACCGGTGGCCTTAGCTTGGACTCGTTGAAATCATCCCACCCGATAGATGTGGACGTGAAAAGTCCTGCCGAAGTCAGACAGATATTTGACGAGATAAGCTACAACAAGGGTGGAAGCGTCCTTCTGATGCTGGAAAACTTTATCGGGGAAGAAAACTTCAGAAAAGGACTTCATAGCTATCTGAAAAAACACGAATACTCGAACGCTACGACCGAAGATCTTTGGAATTCTTTAGGTTCCGCATCAAGAAAGCCGGTGAGGGTAATGATGAACAGCTGGGTAAAGCAAGTCGGTTTTCCGGTGGTGGAAGCATCTGGTATGGGAAAGAAAATCAGGCTGTCCCAGAAAAGATTCCTGTTGGAGGAAAAGGGGGCGCAACGGCGCGCAACCTGGATGATTCCGGTATCCGTGCGTATGGAAGGAGGGCAGGTGACAACGATGTTGCAAGGTCCCACCACCATCCCGCTGAAGGGAAACTGGTTTAAGGTAAACGATGGTCAGAAGGGCTTCTATAGGGTCATGTATGATGAGGCCTCGCTAGACCGCATCGGCAACTTGGTGGCAGAGAAAAGGATTTCTAACCTTGACCGATGGTCCATCCACAACGATCTGTCCGCCATGGTGCTTGCCGGAAAGTACCCGTTGAAATACTATCTTGATTTTGTCAGGCATTACGAGGAAGAGGATGACTATGTAGTCCTGTCAGATATAATCGGATTCCTAAATTTCCTCCATTTCCAGTTTGCAGGGGAGGAATTCGGCGCCGAGATAAAGGAATTCAGCCAATTCTTCTTCAATGTCATATTCCAAAGGATTGGATGGGATCCGGTAAAAGGCGAAAGACCGACCAAGGCTCTGCTGCGAAATATGCTTATCGGGTCGCTTGGAAGGCTCGACGATAAGCAGGTTTCTGAAGAGGCACGCTATAGGTTTTCTGGGCTGTCAGGACGCAGGACCCTGAACGCGGACCTTAGAAGCGCGGTGTATTCAACCGTGGCATGGAACGGGGATGCAGGGACGTACCGGAAGCTTTTGACAATGTATCGCAAGGCAGAAACGCAAGAAGAGAAGGTGCGCCTTCTTGGATCACTCGCAGCATTCAAGGACAAGAGACTGCTTGTCAAGACCCTTGCGTTTGCGCTATCAAAGGAGGTAAGGACACAGAACCTCTTTGTACCTGTGGCAAGAATGGTTGCAAATCCCCATGGGAAGGAACTGGTATGGCCATGGATACGGGCGAACTGGAAGGTTCTAGTGAAGAAATTCGGGGTTGGAAATCCGCTGTTAAATAGAATAGTGGGAAGTGTTTCTGTCATGGCAGACCTCGAAAAGGAAAGGGAGGTACGGGCCTTTTTTGCAAGGCATGGTGTCCCGGGAATCGAGATGAAGCTTGCCCAGAGCCTTGAAAGAATAAGGATCCATGCTAGATTCCTTGAAAACGCAAGGAAAGAATTTGGACAGTAGCATCCCAAAAAAATTTCTCAATGTTTAATAGTGTCATAAAATCAGCAACGCTGATGAAAAACCCATCCCCGCAAAAACTTAGGGTGATAACTATAATGTTCTTTGTGGCCGGGGCATGGGGGCTTTCCATAGGGTTGTTTTATTTTGCAAACCCGAGCTTTCCTCTCACCGCCCTTGGGATTGTCAACCTGGTGCTGGGCATTTTCCTTGGATTCAAGCAGTTGAGAAAAAACAATCCTGATAACCTCAGAAGGAAAGAAAAATAGCAAGACCGGCAACAATTTGGAACTCTTTTTATAATTATCTACCATGAAGGTTACGGGATGGTCGACATAAGCATTGGCTCCCTCCTCAGGACCGAGTGGGTTATTCCAATTTTCCTCGGAATGATTTTTCTTGCCTCGCTGCTGGCAAACAAGATAAGGATACCATATACGATGGTGCTTGTGGGGGTGGGGATAGCCGTTTCACTCGCACACGTGTCGGGCGTAGGATCAATCGACCAGTCCAGGTTTCAGGTGGATCCGAAACTGATCCTATACTTCATAGTGCCTCCGCTCATCTTTGAGGCGATGATGAAGATAGACAGGGAACAGTTCAAGACAATAAGGATTTCATCGTTGCTTCTTTCAACACTGGGGGTAGTTCTTGCCACGTTAGTGGGAGGTTTTCTGCTGTCTTATGTGGCGGGGCTTCCGACCATCGTGGCATTTGCCTTTGCTGCCTTGATTGCACCAACTGACGCTGCCATAGTCATTGAGGTATTCAAAAGGATCAAGGCGCCTCAGGCATTAACAGCACTGATGCAGTCTGAGGCTAGCTTCAATGACGCCACGGGAATTGTCGTATTCTCATCCATAATGGCAATTGCACTTGCGCAAGGATCCGCCCTTAGTGCACCAGCTGGGCTTGAACAGATACACCTTGACATTCTGGGCCAGTTGGGTCACTTTGCCTTGGTCTTTTTCGGCGGGATAGCGGTAGGACTTGGGTTCGCAATGGCTGCAAGGCTGCTCATAAAGCTAATGGACGAGCCGCTGCCTGAAACGGCCCTTTCAGTTGCCGTCCTATTTGGCTCCGTCGTTGTGGCAAACGCATTGCAGCTGTCGGGGCTTGTCGCCGCGGCGGCATCTGGGCTATATTTTGGTAACTTGGTCATGAAAGGAAAGGGGATAATGAGCGAGAAGGCTCGGATGTACAGCTCGCATTTTTGGGACATGATTGCATTTTTTGCAAACTCGGTGGCATTCCTGTACCTTGGGCTCAGTATGGACATTCAAAGTATGGGGAGGAACCTGCCGTTGATCGCAATGGCCTTTGGCGCAGTACTTGCAGCAAGAGCGGCCTCGACATATCCAATCCTTGCCGCAACCCACAGGTTCACAAAGGAAAAATGGCCCAACACATGGAGGCATGTCGTTATGATAGGGGGAATGCGCGGGGCGCTTTCTGTGGCACTTGTGGCAACCCTCCCTGAGAGCACCTTCAAGGAGATACTGGAGCCAATAACGTTTGGCGTAGTACTCTCGTCGCTTCTAGTGCAGTACCCGGTGCTTTCAAGATACATGCGAAGGACTTTTCCTGAGGCAGTGTCCCCCTGAGGATCAACTCCTGTGCCTTGGGGGTTCAAATTTGCGGCACCTATCCCACACAGGGCAGTGGTCTTTTTCCATAAGACGGCCATCTTGGTCGCAGTTTTGTCATATCCGATGCTAGGCAGGAAGGTTACTGGGGATTCCTACGCAATTTTTAATATGTATAAGACGATCGTTTTCTAAAATGCCAATCTCGCAAAAAAATGCCGGGGGAAAGGAGTCAAGCATAAATTCAGGAATGAAATTATGTATTGTAAATCCGGTTTTCCGAAATAAAATGACGCAGGTTGACGCAGGTAGACGCAGCCTGACACAGGCTGGCACGGTAAGATTTTCAATTACCAATGATAAATGTCCTGATTGGATGGAAGGGGTTGGAATGTGTACCGTAAGTATAACAAATGCGTTAACAATTTTAAGACCTGCACATATCAATATGGAAGGGAATGAATAGTGGAGATATTGGACAGGACTTCAACTAACAGGGTAACACTCCGGCTGCAAAACGACCTGCTGGAAGTATTGAAGCGAGAGGCGACAAAGACAGACCTTACCCTCAACGCGTTCATCAATAAGGTGCTGAACAAGAACGTCACCTACGAGGAAAATGTCAATGCCATACTCAACGTGGTCTTTCCGCACGACTTCTTCCTTCTAATCGTGGACAAACTCAAAGAGTCAGACATCAAGGAACTTGCAGACAGGGGGCCTGGTGTAGTCAAAAAGCTCTTCAATGTTATAGGAATGCAATATGACGTTGACCATGTCATCCACAACTACTTTGCAGTGATTGGCAAGTACTGCAAGTGGTTCGAGTTCACACACAAGGTAACACATAACAAGTACAGGCTGGTCTTCTGCGCAGACGCAAACTCGCCAAAATGGGTGCAATTCCTCAAGCTTTACATCAAGTCCATACTGGAATCTGCAAAGGTTGTCATAACCAACGAGTCCCAGCATGACGGCATTATAGTGTTTGAGTTTACCTACAAGGGATACGGCAACTAGCTGCACCTTCTTGTCGCGCCGCAAAGACAGGACGCGGAAGGCCGGGAAGATGGCAAATGTTTTCGCAGGATTCTGACACCTTGGAGACTTTATGGGGGGTTTACATCCTGAGGCCGCCTATCGGCCCTTCTCTTGGATCGTAGACAATCTGGTCAGGAAAACCGTGTTATTCCTATCCTTTTTCAAAATTAAGGTGGATCAAGGGGCCTTTAATGGGATGGATATCATGCCACACAAGAAACCGAGTCCGATTGAACAAGGAATTTGCCTTAAACTTAAATCCTGTAAAATAATATTTTGCATTAATAGAAATCGAAAAAATTGGCGCAAAATAGAAATGAATCCATTGAAAGGGTGACGGAGGGAATGAGCTATGCAAGACTTGGCAAGCACAAGGAGGCGATTTCTTTCTTTGACAAGGCACTCAAGGCAGATCCACAAAGTTCCGACGCGCTTTACAACAAGGGCCTGTCACTGGTCCAGATGAAGAAATCAAAGGATGCAATGACATGCTTTGAAAAAATACTTGAAAAGGATCCCAGTCATGTTCTGGCGCTAAACAACCTGGGGAACCTTCATGCTGAACAGCAGCAGTTCGAGGTTGCAATTGGCTTTTACGAGAAGGCTCTAAAGGCAGATCCCGGTAATGTTGCTGCCATGTACAACAAGGGTATTGCAGAAATAGGAATAGGAAAATACGACGAGGCCCTGAAATGCTTCAGCCATGCCGTTTCAATCGAGCCTGAAAACATGGCAGCCGTCTACTTTGAGGGCCTTGTGCTTGGAAAGCAGAAAAAGCACCGTGAGGCGTTAGACTGCTTTGACAAGGTTATTGAGAAGGAGCCTGAAAACTTCGAGGCGATGTTCTACAAGGCTACGAGCCTTGCTGAACTCGGCAGGCACGAGGATGCAATAATGCTCTTTGACAGGGTGTTAAAGAATAGCCCAAAGAACGGAACCGTTATCTACTCAAAGGCAAGGAGCAAGGCAGAACTTGGGCAAGACGGGGAGGCCCTAGAGCTTCTTGCCCAGGCGATCCTATACTACGGAAAAACGATCAAGGGATGGGCAATAAAGGACTCTGCGTTTATTAGGTTAAAAGATGACCTACGATTCAAAGCAGTTGTGAAATAATGTCAGAGGATTTTGTAAAAAGCGTAAAAAATCTACTTGCCTCCGGCAAGGGGGATCCGTCAAGGTTTAGGGAGATCCTTGAATCAGTAAGGCAGGGAAATCCAGTATACATGTCTGACTACAAGTATGTACAAAGCATGCTGTCGGTGGAATCTGGTACCACTGCCAAAGAAACCGGTGACTTGGCAAGGGAGGCAAAATTGGAAGACCCAATTGGCATACTAAGGATAAGGCTTGCCGAGGGCAGGATAACGGTTGACCAATTCAGGGACCTCAAGAAAACGATTTTGGAATTCTGATAATCCTCTAATTGAGGATGATTTCTTCCCAAATCTTAAATCCAGACTGCACATTTTATATGTGATGAAGCCTGCAGGCGTTGTTTCCTTTTCATGTCTACAACAATCAAGCATGCGCTTTACAATCTTACACTCTCCGATTAAAGTGACAAGTCACACGATATAGTGGTGGATATATTTGTCTACCATAAACGCTCCTCTTCCTCCTGCACCCGTCTTGATGACATGCTTTGGTCACTGCGGAATAGGGCTTGGCGCGGAGGCATACCGTAGGCTTCTCATAGACGTGGGGGCAGACCCGCTCAAGCCGACATTAAAGGGAGAAAAGGAAGAGTCACGCGTTTTGAAAAGGTATGGAAGTACAATCCTGCGATTTCCAAATTCATATGGGGGAAGCGAGATTCCGCTTATACCGCGGGCGCTCCTAGTTGATCTTGATCCAAGGGCGGCAAACCTCATTCTCCAATCTTATCCTGATCTTTTCGCACTCCGTGACAAGCACGTCATCCATGGGGCAGGAGGTGCCGCAAGAAACTGGGCGGAGGGACGCAGCAGGTTCCTAAATGAGGTTACCAAAAAGTTTGACATGCAAAAACAGCTTGCGGGACTCTCGCCTGAACCAGTAAGAGGGTTTACCATTCCTTTTGCGATGGGGGGCGGAACTGGAAGCTCGTTTGCAAGCGCCTTCATGCAATACATAAAGAAGGATACCAAGGAACATGCCACAATTGCGTCATTTGGCCTGTTGCCTGAGTTTGGATGGGACCCGGTAATCTTTGAGGCTGCTGCTATCAATATTGTTATGAACCTTGAGCACCAGATAAAATACAGCGACTGCTCTATCCTGTTTTCAAACAAGAGACTGAGGGAGCTTGCACACAAGCACGAAAAAAAGACCGAAAAACTCCAATCTATAATAGACGATCTTCCAAAGGAACACGAGATTGGCTGGAAAGACTACAAGGGGATGAACCTCATTGCCGCAAACGCAATCTCAATGTTCATAGCATCCTTTGCAAGGGAGACCGAATGGGACATGTCAAACTACAGGACCTGGCTAGCAACCAAGAAGCCGCGGTTTGCCATCCCGTGGGTTATACCGGTAGTCCCTGAGGAAAAACAATGGGGAACGGACCTCATGTCGGGAGGCAAGGGAAACACCATGGACTCCATCGTAGAGCACATTAACAAGAGGAATGATGCGGTCCTTTTTGACATTGACGAGAACGACATAAGGGACAAGGGAGGCCAGCGTGACTCCTGTGTTGCGCTTGTGAAGATTAAAGGGGAGTTTGACGAAAAGGAAAGGGCCGTCCTTAAGAACATGATAAAGGACAGATTCCACATAGAAGAATCCAGGATGATATTTGTCAAGATTCCTATCTTGGACACGGAGCAGGCCAACGTTACCATACTCGTTAACACCAAAGCCATAGGGCCCAAGATTCTAGAGATTGCAAGCGAGGCCGAGGCATCTTGGGACGGTTACAAGGAGGAGTACGGCAAGTGGGGCCTTACCACCGAGGAGTTCAAGCAGAGCCTAATGGACGTCGTCCACCAGTTCAGTGCATAGGCATGGCTGACTTTAACTTTCTAGAACAGGTCGCGATCCAGATTAAGCGCAACAGGGAACAGCTTACCGACGTCGAGGACGAGCTGTCCACAATAAATTTCAGGATTCATGAAATCCCACTTAAGATATCGACCGAGTCAAACTTTGCAAAAATGATAGGGGAGCAGTATGTTGATGCCACGCAGGAACTTGAGGCTGCAAAGGAAAGGCTGCTCAAGGAAAAGGAGACACTTGCCTCAAAGATAAACGATGACATGTCTACCTTCATAACGGAATTCACATCCACTGACCTTGTAATACCAATCGAGCCAAACCCACTAGTTGTGGACGGCAACACGCGCTTTACCTACAAAAACGGTAGCACGTTCAAGAGCGTTTTTGACATCCTAAGCGAACTGCTGGGCCTAAGCTCGCCAATCCTTGTAAAGGACGTGATGTTCTCCGCTTCTGAGATTGTCATCAAGGTTACAGACGAGTACGAGGCAAAGCAAAAATTCCTGAGCAGCATAAACGAGGTTCAGAAAACCCTCTCAATCAAGCGCAGAAAGAGCTAGATGGCTAAAAACCCTAAAAAGCAGGTAGGGGAGAGGAATAACGGATGAGGAAAGTTCTATCGGTTCTTGCTATGATTGCGGTACTTTTACTGGCGGTGCCTTCCGCCCACGCCCAGAGCTACGGACAGGTGGCCTCCACATTGAAGGATGACACGTGGCAGGTTCATGTGAACAAGCTGGTTCAGATTGCCGCCGACCTGACAAGCGGCCTTGGCAGGGACCAGCCCTTTGCTTATATCGTGCAGGTGCTTGATCAGAACGGCGTAGTAATCCAGCTTTCGTGGCTCACGGGAACACTCACTGCGGGCCAGTCCCTGAGCCCATCCCAGTCATGGACCCCGGCTGCGCCAGGGAATTACACGGCACAGATATTTGTCTGGTCGGGAATAGACAATCCGAATGCCCTTTCCCCACCACTGACAATGAAGATATCGGTTACCTAGCGGCTTGCCACGTACCATTATGTCGGCACCTTGCATTTCGGATGGTATCTGTGGAAAAGAGCCGCCGTGCACAAAGGCAAGTTTGGAAGGCCCCAATCCTGACATGTTGGCAGAACTTAGTTCCACAGATGTTATAATTTGGGAAGTGACCATCTTATCATGAACAGGCGTAGCGGACTGATAACGGGCATTGCCCTTGCGGTATCATCCGTCTTCTTCTTCATCTTTATCGGCTTTCCACTTTTCAGTCAGCAGCCGGGGGACGGCGTAAACTCGCCCATCTCAGGCAGTGACCAGTCGCCTGACACGATAAGCGCCATAGCAAGCGACATTGACTCGTGCATAACCACGCCGACGTCAGACTGTGATCAGGAAATGCTGCAGGTCTCGAAATTCTGCAGCCAGAACAAGGGGCAGGAGCAGAACTATCCCTTCTGCGCCGACTCGAGGGTGCAGATTTACCTTGAACACAGGGATATGGCGCGGAATGCCGTGAATGGTGGCGGGGGGAGCTGAGCCTCGTTACGTTGGCCTGTGCTTTATTATTGTAAACTCGCCCTGTAAGACTGTCTGATTTGCAATCACAACCTCCTTCGTACGCTCTTTGTTTAACACTGTGGTAAAACGCGGGGTGATCCTTATGACCATCCCTGAATACGTGTCAGTGGAGCCTACAAGTTCTATCTCATCGCCCTCTGCATAGGGTAACAGCTCTCCTGACGGGATGTCCTTTAGCAGTCGGATGTTGCCCTGTATTATTGCGTTGTTTGGCACGATGTACTCCTTTCCCTCGTTTGTCTGTATGGTGGTGTACATTAGGTTGATCTCCTGAATCTTACCATGTACGTTGTCGTTTACGACATGGATTAGGTCTCCAATCTTTGCGGGATATGTGGTGAGTATCAGGCCGCTTGAAAGTATGTTGCCTACTATTGTCGAGACCCCGATGCCTACAATGATTGCGGCGACACCGCCGCTAATCAGGATCTCCTGGGCGTTGACGTTAAGCTGGTGCAAAATCAGGAGCGCGGCCGTCAGGGAAATCAGAATTATGGCAAAAAAGGAAAGGCTTGCAGAAAACTGGGGGTGGATCCTTCCCTCAAACCTCTTGAGGAGGCGCCTCGTGGCAGTAATTATCAACAACGATATGATAATAGTCATCAAGATTCCAACAATCTCGATGTGGAGATGTGTGATTCCAACTAGGGGCGCCACGAACGTTTCAAACAGGTGGAGTCCGGCCCATGTGGACGCAATGGCAACTATGACCTTGATTGAGAAGCGGTAAAATTCCCGCTGCAGTGTCCGGTGTTGGTGCATTGGGGCAGGTTCGGCCCTGGCCAAATCCTTTGCAGGACCGTCCTTGGTTGAATCCACTAGCGTGTTAGGGCGTTAATTGGTAATTATTGGTTCTGGTCATTATGCGCTCACTGGCAAACTTTGGGGAAGATATGGCAGGATGCTTGCATGCCCACAGTTGGTTTTCCATTAAATTGGATGGGCGGCGCCTAGCCATTTTTGCGGGGGATGATGCTGTCAGCAGAACTCTTCCTAAACCTGCAGCCATCATTTGCCGCCTTGCGGTAGGCCGCAAGTAGGGAGAACCTAACCAGAATATCCTCGCACCTGTCGAGCCAATCGGCAGGCAGTCCTTCTTCCAGCCTTTCTTTCATGGTACATGCCACCGAGATATTATTGCATTTTAACTATTAAGCCGCGCTTATCACGGGGGTGAGTTAGATTGCTAGCTAAAAATTTTCTAGGAACAAATGCCAGGTTTTGCCATACTGGCATGCATAACCAAATCGGAACTGTCAGGCTATTTTTCAGTGGCCTTGAGAAAACTTGTCATGCTCTTTGCAACAAGAGGTATTATCTTCTTTGTGATGATGTGGTGAAAGTTGTCGGCATCCGCGTCAAAGGAGAGCAAGAGCACATGTGCAAGCCTGCTGTTTTCGTCGGCTATCGGGAGTGTGGCCCTTATCAGCTTCGTATAATGGGAGCTTGCATACAGTATCTTGCCAAGCCTGTACTCCCATCTCAGCCTGGTGTACTGCCGTGTAGCCGCAGTGATGGCATACTGCGCCCTCTCCTCTGCATTCAGGAGAGGTGTGAGGCCATTCCTGTCTGCCGTTGCCTCTAGCTTTCCATCGCCATCTGCGATTCCTGCAAACCTTATCTTGGGATCAAGGTTGACGACATTCTTGCAAAATTCCTCAAAGACATTCATTGAATATTGGTATTGTCCGTAGCTATATTTGCTTTCTGAAAGTCACTTGAGCCTCTGATATAGTATCTTAAAGTCTTCCGCAATGCGGTAGGCCGCATTTTGGAGCTTTGTAAGCTCCGTCATGTTCGGCTTGCCAACGGCAAGCTGCCTCATCATGGTCATGCACTTGTGGACCTTGTTGTGGTCCGAGCCCTCCTCCCTGTCTGACCACATCTTGAAGCAGTCGTCAAACTCTAGGCAGAACCTGAGAATGAATTCCTCCCAGCGGGGCTGGGTAATGGGGTAGCCTATGGAATATGCAAGCTCGCGGAACTCATTGCTTCTGTTTATCAGCAGCCTGTCTAAGGC
Organism: Nitrososphaerota archaeon; assembly: GCA_021325615.1. Classification (GTDB taxonomy): domain Archaea; phylum Thermoproteota; class Nitrososphaeria; order Nitrososphaerales; family Nitrosopumilaceae; genus Nitrosotalea. The sequence continues at coordinate 23,548 of JAJPGU010000018.1, forward strand.
ATAGCGTACCTTGAAGGGGTCGTAACTGCCTATGACAAGCTTTGCCTTCATGACATAATATGCGTGGTGAAAATGATAAAGACTAGGAATATACTGCACTACACTGCAAACTATGCTAGCTTGTCACCGTGCTTGGCTTGAGCCTCTGGAACATGAAATTCACGAGTAACATGAAAGCAACCCATAATGCAAGGAAGAGGATGGTGGTGTACTGGCCAAGGCACCTGTTGCATAGGAACTTGGAGATTAGGAATACGACGGCCCCTCCGACAAAAACCCCCGTGGCGTAGTCTGCCAGTCTCCACCAGAAATACCTCATGAAACCAATTTTGCATGTCTGCAATATAAGACTGATTTTGGCCCAAAAGTGGCAATTAAGATATTTATGGTTGGCGGCATATGGAAGGGCATGTTCATTGACTGGACTGTTCCGCTCCTAATTGGGATAGTAGGAGGCCCGCTTGCAGTGATAGTCAAGTTTTGGTACAAAAAGAACGGCGGCGCTAAAAGCAAGTTTGCAGACAACGGGACATACGTCAGGGATGACTCGCTTTACTCATATGATGAGCCCGACGAAAAGCCTCCTGAGGAGCCGGGCAAGAACAACTCATAAATTCACGTGCAGATCTCTGACAACCAATGGTTCTTCCGCCAAAGAGTGCTAGCGAATCTCGGGCAGAGATGACTGTCAGGATGTTTCCATCTGACGCCAACCCCGCCGGAAATGTCTTTGGAGGCGAGATTCTCAAGCAGATAGACCTGATAGCAGGCCTAGTGTCACAAAGACACGCAAGGACCAATACGGTAACCGCAAGCATAGACAGAGTGAACTTTCTAAAACCTGTCTACGTTGGCAACGCCCTGATTCTAAATGCTAGGATAAACTATGTTCACCGCTCCTCAATGGAGGTTGAGATAACAGTGGAGGCAGAAGACCTGATGACAGGTATCAGGACACTTACCAACACGGCCTTTGTGACTGTAGTGGCGCTTGGCGCAAACGGCAAGACAACCGAGGTTCCCGCACTCCTGCTGGAAACAGATGACGACAAGCGGAGGTTTGCAGAGGGCGAGAAGAGAATGCTGCAAAGGCTAAAGGAAAGAGGAAAGGCCTAGGCGCCCTGGCAGCTGAAGGATCCGGGGGGGCCGTTTTTTAGCACGTCTTGGAATTGCTCTGCGGTGTATTCCTTTACCACGGAAAACGGGATCGTCCCAAAGATTGGGGCATCTACGGAAGTGGTAATCTTGGCGCGAGATGGATCAAACGTTGCATTCTCGTACCTGAGTTTGTTTATGGCATCTGGGTTTAGAGCAAATATGCCATTGAGGGTTGAAAGCCCCTTTGGGGAGACCGTTGCCCCGTCAATCTCGGCCTTTTCTATAAGGTTTGAGTTGTAAAACGCACTTATCTCATACTTGTTAAACGTGGCTGGGAAGAAGGAGGGATTGCAAACGTCTGCCTGGATGTATATTTCCGTTGGGGAGATCTGGAATTGGTTTCCCGAATGCGGCCTGAACTGCAGCTGGCCTACGGCATATGTGTCTAGTCCGACATAGGCTACGACGACGGCAGCAATAATAGCCGCTATCGTTATCACCCGCTTCCTTGACGGCATGTTTCGTGTCTCGGTAATCGCCTCTCCCTCTGGCTCCTCTTGATTTTCAGCAGGCGCCTGCGCCAAACCCTCGCTATCCTGATCATTCTCAACAGGCCCGGCAGGGCTTGGGGGCATATCTGTCTGAGAGTCCGTTTCTGATAAAGTCTTGATATAAATCTGGTCTGCCTCGTCGAGGACCTTGCTGTCCTCCAAGTCCCCAAGTATCCTTTGCAGCCTTGGCACGTCCCCCTTGTTTGAATCAATCAGGGACCTGACAAGTTTTATGGCGTCTTCTTGCAACGCGTTGAAGGAAGGGGGACTCAATTTAAAGCAAGTGTCAAAAGGTACAATTTTTAATCTTGGAGGACCCTTACAGAGGCATGCCAAAAATAAAGGTTGAAAAAACGATCAAGGCAGACAGGGAAAAAATCTTCAAACTTGTGACAGATTTTGAAAACCTTCCAAGCAGGTTTCCACAGTTCTTCAAGTCGGTAAAGGTTACATCAAGAGATGGAAACACTGTGACGACCGAGGATCATGCCGTAATGGCAGGAAGGGAGGTCCACCAGAACACCAAGCACATACTTACCCCTCCGGAGGCCGACGAGGTGTATCTTCTCTCGGGCGATGCGAAGGACAGCCACATTGTTACAACTTATTCATCGGTACCTGAGGGTACCAAGGTCACGGTCGAAGGCGACTTTAAGCTTGCCGGCAAGCTCAAGCTCGTGGGGTTCATGGCAAAGGGCAAGATTGAAAAGAGTGTAGAGGAAGTAATTGGAGAGTTTGGCAAGGTTGCCGAAGGTTCCGGCTGAACCGCTGTAACCGCCGCCTGATTTCTTTTCCCAACCAATCCGTATTTAACGGGACTTGTAGTAGTTATTGCATGGTATCCCTCAAGTCCTTCGTAAAGGCGGCCATCCTGATAGTGAGCGGAATTGCTATCGTAGTCGTAGGGGGCTTCATGATGGGGGCTGTGGCGAGGCTTTGGCTCCCAAAGGACGCAAAAAAGCAAAAGCGACAAGACGGGGAAGAAAAAACAAGTTAATATTAAACTCACAGGGGCTTGAAAGTTGAATTTGTCCCAGCCAAGCGAGCCCCTTTCGGTAAATGACCAGGTCTCAAAGATCAAGTCGTTGCGATTTTTTACGCCAGCCAGAACAATTGAGGAGGCAAACCTGATAATCCCAAAAGTCGAGGAGATCGTTTCAGGATATGCCAAGGCGCTCGAGCCGTGGAGGAGGGAGGGGGCGTCCCTTCAGGATGCAAGCGACTCCTTGTGGGACCTTGCAAGGATAGCGGCGACAAAGGCTGGAATTGGCAATGTTTGGGACTCGGTGTGGGACTACGTATGGAAGGAATCAAGTCAGAGTGCCAGAAACAATTACGGATGGTACGGGGGAGGATATGTTTCAGGAGAAACCGCAAGAGATGCCGCACGCGATGCCGCAAAATATGCGGCCCGGTACATTGCATTTGAATCGGCAAAGGACAGGATGCAGCACCAAAACCCGTTTGGATTTGTAATAGAACTATACTCGATGGGGCTCAAGCCGACATATCATAGAAAGATCAACGAGCAGGAAAGGTTTGTAGTTGACATCCCCATAAAGAGCGGTGACAAGTCAGTTCTCGGATGCTACGTGCAGGGCGACAGGGAGGTTCTCTTTACGCATCAATGGAAGGAGTATTGCTCAGGCCTTCGTGCCGTAAAAGAGGATGGATCTTCTAGAAACATAGCGTGAAATTTCAGAGCCCTTAAGTATCTGCGCGTGATAATGAACATCATGTGTGAAATGATGGACGAGATTGAGATCGAACATCTAAGGATGGCCCTTGCCAAGGCGCGAAAAGAGATGCGCCAAGAACCGGCGGAAGAAGAGCCCTTGGTAGTTTCAGCCCGCTAGTATGACCATTCGTCCGTGATTCCGTTCCACCACGAGCGGTAGGGATTTGGATCTTTCTGGTATTCTTCCTTTATCCTGTTTTGTATTGAAAAATACATGTTTATCATCGCGTCCACGCCGCCGTCATTGAAGAGCTCGCGGCCAATCTCCTGCACCCTCTCCTTCTTGGATTTGATTTCGGGGTCGGCGGGATTCTGCACGCTTGCTGCAATGAGATCGAATAACTCCTCCTCAAGATATGCATCCAATGTAACCACCACGCAGCATGGAACCTATAAAAATTTTCATGACAGCGGCAGCCCGTGCCTATTTCAGAGGGCGGGTTTGCAATGTTAACTAGTGGGATTGCGTTTCCTGTGGGTATTTGGTTACCCCTTGCTCCAGTATTAAGAGGCCACTACTGCCATGAAGGGAATTGCCTGCGCATACATGCCGCCGGAACCAGTTGAACTAGTGGAAAACTTTCCATAAATTAACACAAAGCCAAAGTAGGTTCCGGGGTAAAGATTGGTGGTAGCTTGTTGTGTACTGGTGCCAGGGGAAACTGCACCAAAATATAGCGTGGTTGTACCTCCTTGGTTAGGTACTCCCTGTGAATAGTCACTGTAGCCAGATAGGGTTGGAGGTGTGGATGGATTGGCTGGCATTGGGCTTACTAGATAATATGGAGTTGCCTCGAGTTTTCCCTGTGGCGGGAAATATGTATTAAACAAATAAAGCTGGGTGTTTTGTGATAGCCAGAGCTTGTATCCTCCTCCAGTCTGGTTATTATTTGAAATTGTTAATGAAAAGTCAGTTGTGGTGCCATGGGGGAATGACCAGTCGGTATTCCAGGTTCCTCCCTGAGTCCAACGAAACGACGTATAGGTGTCTGATATGACCCCTGCATTCTGAGCATAGTTGCTGTCGCTTAGCTGGACTACCGTCACCGTCGCTGTTGCCTGCAAAGTCTGTAAATACCCATTCTGAAGTGGCTGTGTAATTGTGTATGTGCAGGTATCAGAGCCATAGCCAGAAACAGTTACATCCCATGTGAATATGGCGGTACTTCCTGGTGATAGAGTGCTATATTCTGCAGGGGAAACAGAGTCAGCCGAGCAAGATGTTGTCCCCGAGCCCGTATAGGTTGGTGATGAGAGGGGAGAAGGGTATACATTCGTGAGAGTCCCAGTGCTGTTGTTAGTTACTATCATTATGAGTTTCGTCTTGAATCCGCTGGCAACAGTGTCGGGAAGGAACATTAACTGAATATTGAGGGGGGAGGAGCCGGGCGAATTCATGGTGAATCCCTGACTTGTGCCCCTAGATGTGACAAGCTTTACGCTGTAGGAGTTGGCAGGGTTTATGCTGACTGGGATATTTTGACCAAGATTCTTCAAAACACCCCCTACTGGAACAAAATCTGTTGGTGGGGTAGGAGTGTATCCTTCCATCCAGTTGGTTGCAGATGTGTTTTGGATCCAAATTTTAGTAAAGTTGATGGGTACCCCGCCCGTGTTTTCGACTGTTATGTTGAGCTTGTTGTTGGTAACGCCTATGTTCTCAAACTGGAATCTCTCGCTTGCGGTGTTTCCCAGCTCTTGATTCTGTGTTAGTACTGTGTTATTGTATTGGTTCAACGTGTTCATGCTGTAAGAGATGTAGGCCACCGTTGTTGTGAGGGCAATTATTGAAAATACCGTTCCAACTACGGTGCTAAGACCCCTGCGGCTTTTCATGGCGGCGCCACCTGTGTAGTAAAAATCGAACCCCTTGCCGTGGTTACTGTTATAGTGCTGACGCTTTTGCTGTGCCATGCAAGGGGCGAAATGTCAAGCAGTATGGACTGTTTTGGTGGGATGTCGGCTGGCAGGCTCACCGAGGGGAAACTTCCCGAGGTGCTTATGGCCTTTGAGGTATAGTCGGTACTGTTGAATTGTATCTTTGTTATCATTACGTGAAGGGCGCCTGTGTTTGTCAGGGTTACATTGACGCCGGGGTTTGACTGGCCATTGTCGCAGGATGGGCTTGTCGAACAGAACGCAACATTTTCTATGTTCAAATTCTCGCTTATCTTATTGCTATAGGTAGCCGTCGTGTTCTGAAGGGTTATCTCGTACGCCTTCAGGTTGCTGTTTGACCATGTTACCATGCTTGTACCAAGTACCCCTACCGCGGTTAGCAGTAGTGCGGAGGTAATGACAGAACTTAATCCTCTGCGTTTTCCCACAGTAGGCATGAAATAATCTGTCACCCGAGTCTTCTTATCGCTATGTATGTACCAAAAAGAACGGACTCGGAGTTTAATTCCATTTGGACAAAAAATGTACCTGATCTAGGAGAAGTGGATTTGCAATCCGGATGTAATTTGTATTAAAATAAAAATTAGGGGGTGTGAAAAAAATCACCGGGTGTCTTTTGCTGGATTTCTAGCTGTGATCTTGGTCATTGTCATCATCGCCGCCATAGTGTGATGATGTACCGCTGCTACAGCTCGAAGTGCCAAAGTTAACAGCTATCATTTGGTAGTTTGTACCTGCCGCATTCATTGCCTTGGACGTTGATGCTTGCCCAGTGATCAAGTTGTAGAGCTGCCCAACATCAATTGAGGTCGAATTGACAATGTTGTGGTTTGGCATTGAAACCGGCGCATAGGCATCGTTTCCACTTTCCACATATACTATTTGTGGAGTGCTTACGACAGTTGTAATCCCGTCAACATTTGAAGCGGGAGAATCTGTCACGTCAAGAATGTAAATCACTCTAGGCATGGCACCCAAGTTGTGGTTTACAAGGGTGGAACTTGTCGAACCGGTTCCGGTGTAGTTGATGATTGCTTCGCCTCCTCCGCAACTGGCTCCTGTCGATGACGTGCCTGTCTTATTTTTGTCATCGCCCCAGCCTTGGTCGTCCTTTGAACCATATGTCATGTTGTATTCATGTGGGTAAGGATATCCTTCCTTCTGGGTTTGGCCGTTTGTCATGTTGAAGCGGTGGTCGTCTCCAGTCTGGTTGGTGCCGTTTGACTCGTCTGCGTATGCGTTAAAGGCAACCAAGCTGACTGAGGCTATCACAACTGATGCAATGATTGCTGTCAACCAATGCGAAACCTTGGTATTGTTTCTCAGGTTCATTGTCAGAATGAGGATCCCAAACGCTATTCTGAATTTGTATGTCTTTTTTGTTACAGACAATCGAATGCTGCGAAGGGGCACGCGTGGGGCGGCCTATCTGTGAAACAGTTTTCGGCAAGCGAGTATCCCAAAGATGCCTGAGGCGATGGCAGGCCCAGTGACTAGCGGAAAAAATCTACCAAGATCGATAAAGTAAGTGGGTATGATAGCGCTTGGCCAAACGGGGGCTGTTGTCAGGACCTCGTTGTATGCGTGGGTTATCAGGGGGAAGTATAGCGTAAAGAAGCTCAATCCCAAGATGGCCCCTGCAATGAGGGAAAATATCCTTCCCTTGGCACTTGAAAGTATCGCATCAGCAACAACTATTGGGATCAGGTTTATCAGGAAAAACGGAATCGAGATCCTGATTTTCTCGTCAGGGATTATGGTAGTCAGTATGGCCACTACAACAAAGCTCGCACCAAGTGCGGAAAGGTAGCCAAATCTCCTCTCAGACATGACTGACATCGATTTTAGCATGATTGCGGTAAGAAACGGGAAGGCTATAGTGACAAGGATTGCGGCAAGTGTGGGGTCGGGGTTGAACTTGAAGTGGGCAGTGTTGGAAAAGGGGAGAGACAACATGTGCAAAAGGCCTGCTGATGCAAGCCAGAACGGCAGCATGGCAAGGACGGTTGTAAAAAGCGGCTTTGGGTTTGAACCGTACGAGGCCGAGAGCCTGATTCCCAGCAGGCCGCCAAGGCTGGAAAGTATCATTCCGCTCACAAGCATCAGGTGCGTGGGGCTTAAAAGGCCGTCAAGCCCGAATGCCTGATGCCATGCAAAATCTGCAGGGCCGGCGCCTACTAGTATGAGGCTGCCAAATACCGCAACCTTTGTGGGCAGCGACCTTCTAGGATCCTGCTTCGTACCTGCGCGGAGCATTGTCAACGAGCCAGCAATGGCAACGGCTGCGCCGGAATACAGGACGGTATGGGGTACTGAAAAGAACGTCTCGGGCTTGTTGATGAGGTGATTTGTAATATCCCAGCTCCCGCCAGTCGTGGTGAGCAAAATTCCTATTGAAACAAGAAGGGATCCAACAAAGAATCTTTCAAGACCATGTCTCTGAACATCCTTTGTGCTGAGGGTGGCCAATACTTTTTTTTGCCCCATTTCCTACTTAATGTTTTGTCACGTTTACAAAGTAGGGGATGGCATATTCGCCCTGCTGGTCAATGACTCCGGTCCTTGGAAAGTGAACCGTGTCGGAATTCGGCAGGACGACACTCTTGACAAATATGGCAAATTTTCCTGGAACATCTGGGGTTACATCCAAGGTGATTGCATGCGATGTGCCGCCATCCCACGGCCTGTTGTAGGCCTCAACGAGGGGGTATTGGGAATAGATGGGGAACTGGGTTCCCTGGTAGTGGGAGCCTATTTCCTGTCCCTTGTTTATGACTAGTGGCCGCTGTGTAAAGTTCTCATCCGTTATCCTAATGCTGCCAGAATCGGTCATGTTGGGAAATGAGATCGAAAGGGTCTGCATGTCGGACGTGACTCCTGTGTTCGTACCAACAACGGTTACCTCAAATGACTGGCCTAATGGTATCGAGGGGTTTGAAATTTTTACGCTTGAAACCTCGGGGACTGGATACCTTTGTTCTAATGCGAGGTAAAAATGTGGGAAGTAAAATACTGCCGCTAGCAAGTAGATTGCAAGCAACAAGGAAGCCGCGACTGCGATTATGACCGTCCTTCTCCTTATCTGTAGGGTTCTAAATGACATCATGAAGCAACCCTGAGGAACCTCTCCTCTACCTCGGCCCAATTTACCACATTCCACCATGCATCGATATAGTCGGACCTCCTGTTCTGGTACTTGAGATAGTATGCATGCTCCCAGACATCAAGTCCAAGCAGTGGTACCTTCTTCATGGTCCACGGGCTTGTCTGGTTTTGGGTTGGCAGGAACTCCAGCCTTGAATACGTTGGGTTGTAGACAAGCCAGCCCCACCCGCTGCCCTGTATTGCAGCGGCGCCTTCTGAAAACATTCTCTTGAACTGGTCAAAATTGCCAAAGTAGACATCAATCTCGTCGGCAAGCCTTCCACCCGGGGAACCCCCTCCTGCAGGCATCATGCTTTCCCAAAACATCCGGTGGTTCTCATATCCGCCTCCGTGGAAATTTATCGCATCCCTTCCATCTGCCGGGACTCCGCCAAGGTCTGACAGGATCCCGATGATGTAGTTTTTGTGCGACAAGGCATTGATCTTTGCCAGTGCATCATTGAGGCCGTCAGCATACGCCTTGTGGTGCGCCATGTGGTGTATGCGCATTGTTTCCTCGTCTATGAATGGCTCGAGGGCATCATATTTGTAAGGAAGCGGCGGGACTTCATATCTCCCCATGGTGAGTTTTTCAAAATTCCTCTTATATCCTAATAGGATTCAATGCAAGGTATTAATGATAAACGGGAGAAGGTATCCCTGTGAAATTCTCGCAGCTGAGGGAGCCGGACCTGCAAAAACCACTCATGATTGCGGCAATGCAGGACATGGGAGATGTGGGCAGCATAGTGATAGATTTCATCAATACCAATCTGAACACGAGAGCCTTCCGCGAGGTACTGCCGTCATACCCTGCATATGTGATAGACAACGGCGGGTATATCGACATCCCGGAGGAGAAATGGGAATACAGGTTTGGGAAGGACACGATTGTCTTTGGCGGTGGCTCGGGGCAACCGTCCTCGACTGAGGAGCTCAACATACTATGCCAGGACGTCATAAATATAGCAAAGAAATACTCCACTAGGTTCATCTACACTTTGGGCGGGTTTCACACCACAAAGCCAATTGGGAAGGAGCCAATAACCTATGTGACCACCACATCGCTTGAGATGACCGACCAGGTAAGGAAGCTAGGCATTGCTACAACGCCAGAGGCTTCCATCATTACCGGATTCAACGGCCTCATACTGGGATTTGCAAAGATGAACGGCATACAGGGAATCGGCCTATACGCAGAACTGAACGAGCCCAAACTGCCGCAGTACCGCTCAGCAAAAAGCATAATCAAGACGCTCGAAAAACTCACGTACAAGAAGCTCGGGGATACGTCGGAACTTGACGCCATGGCAGACGAGGTAGAATCCAAGACGCGCGGTGGATCTACGAAATAGGACTATTCCTGTCTCCACATTTTCTGCCAGGTTTCAGCAAACTTGTTCATCATCTCGCCGTAAGTTCTGAGCTGGCCAAGGCCGGATTCGCTGATTGACCTCTGCCAGTTCTCTCCAAACTGCTTGAAAGCGGCTGCACCTGCCTGGGTCATTGTCTTCTGCCAGTTTTCCTGAAACTCCTTCATGGTCTTCTGGCTTGACTCGCTTATCGCCTTTGACATGACCTCCTTGTATCTTTCCTGCACCTCGGTGCTCGTCTTCTGAATTGCCTCGAAATTCTCCATCCATTTCTTCATGGCCTTTGTGTATTCCGTCCAAAGTGTGTCCCAGTCGTCTGGTTTGTTAGTCTTTGACATGATTATCCTAGGGAGCGTTGTCTGATAAACTTGATCACTGTCAAAAAGATTCTTTTTTAATCGGCTTTGTACTCGGTTTAACATATGAAGGAGTCTGGATTCTCAGGCAAGGTTGTCCTTGTAACGGGAAGCAGTGGGGGCCTGGGAGTGGACGTGGGAAAGGCGTTCCTAAAATCAGGGGCCTCGCTTGTCCTAACGTATTATTCCGACAACTCGCTACCCCTGCTGCAGAAGGTCTGCGAGGGGTCAAGAAACATCTTCCTGTTGCGGGGCGACTTTAAGAAGGAGGAGGACGCCAAGACTCTCGTCTCCGAGGTGGTCCGGAGATTTGGAAAGATAGACGTTCTGGCAAACGTAATTGGAGGATACATTGCAGGCAAGCCCGTCACGGAGACTGATGAAAAGGAATGGGACGAGATGATGGAGCTCAACCTAAAGACTGCATTCCTGCTGAGCAAGCACGTTGTTTCCCAGATGGAGAAGCAGTCGGGAGGAAAGATCATCCACGTTGCGGCAAGACCGGGGTTGAAGGGCACCGGGTTTGATGCAGCATACGTCGCATCAAAAGCAGGCGTCATAAGGCTTGTCGAGTCCCTGTCCGAAGAGGTAAAGGGGAAGGGCATAAACGTGAACTGCATACTGCCGAGCATAATCGACACCCAAGAAAACAGAATAGCGATGCCCGGCGCGGACTATTCCAAATGGGTAAAGCCGTCGGACATTGCAAAGGTGATAATGTTCCTTGCCTCTGATGATGCAAGGCCGATAACGGGAGCGGCTATACCTGTCTATGGCCTGGCATGATTCTTGTGCAGGCAACGATTGCAACTATTGATATCGCAAGCACCATGGCGGCAACCGGTCCGAACTCGGGGACCACCTGGGTTCCTACGATGCTCACCTGCTCGGTCACCGGTGTAATTGGAATTGTGAGAACCTCTATCCCCTGCTCGTCTGTTACCGTAAAGTTCTTTGTGAACTGGCCGTCCAGCTGAACGCCAAAGAACGGCGGGGTTATGAGTCCCGTGGGCAGGCGAAGGACAAGGTTGCTGTTTTGGTCAGTCTGGCCGACTAGGACGAGGTTGAGCGACTTGTCCTTGGCCCCGATGCTGGTGGATATGATGTTTTTTACTGACTGGTACTGAACGTCAAAGGTGGTCTTGCCGTCTCCGGCATCTGCACCCACATTATGGACAACCTTGAATCCGCCTGGGGTCTCTTGGACTAGGACGGTTCCCGTCATCCAGGGATATGTCTTGTCATAGAAACTAAAAGTGCCGACGTCATACTCGGTAAGCTTGTAGGAATAGTATTGTCCGGGGTTGAGCATCCCGCTGTCGAACTTTCCGCTGGGTCCGGAGTCGGGAGCTCCTGAAACTATATCATGCGGCACGGTATCGGCGTTTCCAAACTCAAGCGTATCGCCTACATATGCCGAGGACGATGGCGGGTAAAACGTAAGGTGCTGGTTAGGGTCTGCAGACCCGGTGTGTATGTCTATCTCAATATTTGAGGCAAATGAATTTGAGGCAAATGGTATGAGGAAAATTATTGCTGCCGCCGCTATGGCTATCTTGTACACGAAGAAAAACTTGGGAAAATTGGTTAATAAGTTTGGGTATTGCTAAAAATTACTCTCTTGTCAAACACTTGACTTTTCAAAGCACTTGGGCCGTGGCTTCCCCTAATCCGTCTGTGGCTGCCAGACTATCAACTTTACAAACCTGACTATGGCAATCTCATCGTCAACGGACTCTTCGGTGATGTGGACCTTAAGGGACTCCAGGATGGCGGTGACATATTTGAGGACGAACCTTGCCCACTTGCGGCCCATGCCCGTCTCAAAAATCAAGGTGTAATTTGCCCGGTCTACCTTGTGCCTGAACTGGTACCAGCCGCAGTATCGTCCGACCAAGGAAAAATAATGTTCTATCAGGTTGTCGACATTGTACTCCCATCCTCCAAGGGCTGCGAACTTTTTGGCCATCCTTGGGGCAATCTTTGATATGTCATTTATGGATGCCTCATCCATGGTGCCTATTATCGCAGAGAACAGGATCTGGGAGGTGATTACCGTTGGCAGCATCTCGAGACGGCTGTCAAATGTTACATGCTTGCTGAGAATCTTTGTGACGTAGGAATTGAGAGGCAGGTCCTTGGAATCTGCCTCCTTTCTAAGCTCCTCAAACAGTGTGTTTGGCAGCCTGACAGTTATTCGATTGGTGTGAAATGTTGTCTTGAGCGATTCCATCTTGAGTACCGTACTCAATATGCGGAATCTTCTATAAAATGGTGTGTTTGTTTGGTTCTGACACATAACCCGTGATTTTAAATAGAATGAAAAAAGAGCTCGGATACATATTTTGCGTCTTGTTTTATTGGATAGTCTGGGAGAATTTTTCAGAGGCATGGATGAGGCGACTGATGTCCTTATCGCCGTGGGCATTTGATATTGCACCAAGCTTTCCTGGGAGGAAGAAAATTCCATCCTTTGCAATCATTTCAAAGTGATATCGCTGCAAGAGTTCCACGTTACACCTTGAGGCGTCTGCCGCGCTTCTGATCTCTGTCACGCCATCTGACAAGAAATGTGTCATGAACAGGGAGCCCATCCCGGTGATTGCGACCTTGCCGTCGAACACCTTTGCCAGTTCCTTCCTTGCGACGTTTCCAAGCCTTCCAATTTTTTTGTAAATGCCTGGATTTTTTTTGAGGTGGGAAAGCATTGCCCTGCCGGAGGTCATCGTAATCGGGTTTGCAGAAAAGGTTCCGCCTCCAATATACGCCCTGTCAATTTTAGAGCGGGTGCTGGTGTCCGAGATTCTCATTATGTCTTCTTTTCCGCAGATCACTCCGATTGGAAACCCGCCGCCCACAATTTTTCCAAGGGTGACAATGTCCGGGTCGAGGCCCATAGAGCGGTAGAGGCATCCAAACGAAAACCTAAAACCCGTGACAATCTCGTCAAGCATGAAGAGCGCGCCGCTGCGGTGGACAAACTCCTGGATTCCGGAGAGGTAATCGCGCGTTGCCGGGATGCATCCTCCGCCGCCAAGTACAGGCTCAATTATTACGCCGGCAAGATCCTCCCTTACTGACTCGAGTATCCTCAGGGACTCTTCCAAATTGTTGTACGGGATGGATATGATGTGGGATTCGTCCGTCAAACCTAGGCTTTCTGACTTGTCAAAGGGGTAGTTGACCGACTTGAGCAGGTCAGTGGTGTACCCGTGCCATCCGCCGTCGATTTTTGCGATTATCTTTTTTCCTGTAAATGCCCTGGCAGTCCTCACTGCATACATGGTAGCTTCGGTGCCGGTGGATACATATCGTATCTTTTCGGCAACGGGGACCGCCTTCTGGACCACCTCTGAGAATTGGACGGTCATCTCGTTTACCGTGCCATGCATCCAGCATGAGGGCAGCTGTTTTTCGACCAGCCTTGCAACAGGCGGGGCGGCATGGCCAAGGATGAGGCTCCAGTGGCCCATCCAGTAATCGGTATACCGGTTTCCGTCGACATCGTAAATGGAACTACCCTTGGCAGACTTGGTCACAAATGGGTATGGCTTGAAAAACCGGATATTGTGGCTTACGCCGTTTACATGGTATTTCTTTGACCTTTCAAAAATCCTAGCCGATCGGCGGGTTTTCTTCCTGTATGTGTCGATGGCAGATGACAATGGTAGGGTGGTATATAGGGGCACATATTATCGATCGCAAAAATTCCAGTTTTGCAGGGCGTTTTCTGCATGATTTATATTGTTTCACTTTGATCCCCTGTTTGCATACGTAACAGCAAGGCGGCGCTTGTGATGACACTTGGTGTTGTACCATCGCATGATTCACAGGCCTCCAGTTACGCATACAAGATGTGGGTATGACC
>JAJPGU010000001.1 GCA_021325615.1 Nitrososphaerota archaeon
ATGCTACTTGTGCACGTGCTTGTGGCATTGCTCCTGGCAAGCCAAAGACAACCGTGCTGGTAAGTAGTATTGATAGTAGTGTTAGACTAGTTACTTTTCGTAGTGTGTTGTTGTACATAGTTATTGTAATTTTTGCAAGAATTATTATATATAAGCATAATGGACGATTTGTTCACTTTTTGAGTGAAGATCATTTTATTTTGCATTCATGAGATGGAAATATGAATAATTCGTAAAGTGGTAATGCAAAATTTACAATTTGGTCCATTTTTGAGCGATCCTTGCAATATATTTCCGCCCTTTTCGGCATTTGGTTTCATATTTTTCCACCTTATCAGGGTTTTCCAGTTGCTTTCTAGGATATCATTACTGGCGCTCGCGCATCAGTGTTGCCATTGAGAACAGTATGATCGCAGTCACGCAGAGTATGGCGCCAAGGAGGAAGAGGATGATTGCTGCCATGAGCGACCCAAGAAAGATGACCTGCTTGTTAAGATACTCGTCAAGGAACTGGTATCCGATTATCGAGCCAATTATCACAAGTGCGATTCCTGGAAACCCGTAGAACGGTATCGGGTGCTTGACCGAGATGAACTTGAGCGTGTTCATCAGTACCGCTACGCCGTGCGGTACTGCATTCTGCGTCGATGTGTCCCCGCCGTACGATATGGTAATAGGAACCTCTGCAAGCGATAGTCCCTTGTTTGATATCTTCATCAGGATTTCAGTCGATACTGCCATCCCGGTCTCGGTCGGGTGGATGGACCTGATTGCATCCTTTGAATAGGCGCGAAAACCCGACTGGGCGTCTGACACCTTAAACCCCGCGCCAAAGTTTGCAGCAGAGGTTATGATCTTTATTCCCTGCCTCCGGTATCCCGGCGTGCTTGAGCTCTTGTCAAGGAACCTCGAGCCTATCACCACGTCCACCCCGTTTTCCTGCAGGGTGGATACAAGCAGCGGGATCTGGTCCGGGTCGTGCTGCCCGTCTCCGTCTATTGTTATCATAACGTCAGCGTTCTCCTCCCTTGCCCTGTCAAACAATGTGATTATCGAGGCGCCATACCCCTCGTTCTTCTTGTGCGATATCACCTCGGCCCCGCCCTCTTTTGCCGCCCTCGCGGTGCCGTCGGTAGAGCCGTCGTCGCACACTATGACCTTGTCTGCGTGTGCAAGGGACCGCCTGACCATATCAGTAATTGACTTTTCCTCGTTGTATGCCGGGATGCAGACTAGCTTCATGGTTTAAACAAACTCTCCACCCACTCGGCTAATTTAGCTTGCGGTTTCCAGCCAAGAAGGTTTGCGGCAAGAGAAATGTCGGCCTGGCTTGCCCTTACGTTCCCTTCGGGCTCTGGCGCAAACACCGGGCTGAGGTCCTTGCCGGAATATTTTATGAACATGTTTGCAAGGTCAAGGATGCTGGTTGCCACGCCGGACCCTATGTTGATAATTTGCGAGCCCGTGTCCTTCTGCATGGCAAGCACTGTTGCCCTGATAACATCATTTACAGAGACAAAGTCCCTTACCTGCATGCCGTCCCCCTCTATTACGGGCGGCTTGCCTTCAAGGACGCTCTTGTAAAATCTTGAAATGACGCCAAGCGATGACCCTTCGGGGTGCTCGCCGTACACGTTAAAGTACCTCAACCCCACGATGTCGATATCTTTTTGGTATTTCCTTGCCAGAAGCTCGGCCTCGGCCTTTGTTGCGCCATAGGGGTTTGCGGGCCTTGGTTTGGCAGTTTCAGGCGTCGGGATTTCATCCGCGTTTCCGTAGACCCCTGCGGAGGACGCAAAGACAACCTTTGTGCCGGATTTTACCGCGGCCTCTAACACGTTCCTTGTACCCTCGACATTGACGTCATGGTATTCCTGCTTCCTTGTATAGGAATCGGCAACGGACGTGAGCGCGGCGTGGTGGAATATTCCGTCCTTTCCTGAAAATATATCCTGGAATTCCTCGGGATTTCGTATGTCGGCCCTGTGGAGCGTGATGCCGTACTTTGCCTCGGCAAGGTTTGAGAGGTTCCCGGAACTGAGGTTGTCAATTACATCCACTACGTTATTTGTCATGACAAGGATTCTTGCCAGGTGGCCTCCGATGTATCCTGCACCGCCTGTTATGACATACTTCATTCAAAGGTATCAATTTTGGGCGCAGATTAAAGAGCTATGCCTGCGAAACGGATTCGATTACGCGGCCTATATCCCACGGGCCGCACTGCTTTTTGGATATCGTTATCTTTCCAAGCTCCTGCAGGTGCCTTGCTATATGAGCGGCAAAGGGGAGCGCGCCTGTTGCGCCGGGCGAGTTGTAGTTTAGAATGTGGGTGGAGCTTGGCCCGTCCCTGATTATGGCGTCTGGCACGAACGCCCCCGAGCTGTCAATTACAGAGGCCCTCACGCCAGCCGTACCCCTTGTGTGGAACCTTGAGGGGTCTATCCTTGGGAGGAACTCCTTGACGCGGTTTATCATCACGGTCTTTGACACCGACGAGAGGAACTCGCCTGCCGCAAGGGAGAGGAACTGCGGGTCAAATAGCATCTTTGCTGCGCCGGACGAGAGCATCTCGGCCAGCTTTGCTGGGAACTCCCTGGCGTTCTCGGCAAAGGTATACCCGTAAGGGCTGAAGACTGGCACCGCGTTTGGGCCAACCTCGCACCTTCCGTCGTGCCGCACTATCCAGTGGGGGTCAAGGAACGGATACTCGGAATATCTCGGTACTGAATATACTGAAACTCTTGTGAGGTTGCTGTAGATCTCGTCAGCCTGCCAGTACTCGCCGCGAAAGTGAATGTCGGTAAGGTCTTTTGCTATTCCCATCATGTGGGAAATGTCAATTGACATGCCGCCTGCTGCATTTATGACATAGCCAGTCTCTACCGTGCCTGAGCTTGTCCTGATATGGACGCGGTCCTGGCTTACATCGATGTCCAGTGCCGCAGTATCGAGGAGAAGGCTTGCGCCGCTTGATTCTGCGTCTGCCATCAGGGATTTTGTAAGCAGGCCATAGTCTACCGACGCGTCCTTGGTGCATAAAATAGCGTGCTCGCACTTTACCTCTGGCTCTAGTTTTGATACCTCTTTTCCGTCAAGGAACTTCATCTCGCCCTTTTCAAGTCCGTTCTGCTCGCCCCACGACATGTATTTCTCAAGCCTCTTTGTGCCGGCCTCGTCAAGCGAGACCTCAAGTACCCCGTCCCTCTTGAATGGCAGTCCCTTCTGCCTTGCAAAGGTCTCCCACATCTCAAATCCTAGTGCTGCTGCCCTCGCAAATAGTCTCTTTTTTTGCGGGTCGTACAGGAACGGCGCGTGCACCTTTCCGGTGTTTCTCCTGCTTGTGTGGTATGCCACCTCCGGGGCCTGCTCCAATACCAGAACCTTCTTTTCTGTTGCCTGCGACAGTATGTATGCAAGCGAGGTGCCAAGTATTCCCGCGCCGATTATTGTAATGTCTGACTTCAACTAGGAGATATCACATTCTGGCGGGAAATAAACCCAAGTCTAGTCCCTGTGCCCGCCCGGGTGGCCGTGGCCCAGCCTCAGCGATACGTTATGGTGGCTTGATGACATATCATTTAGGATTCGGTCAAGCCCCTGCCTGTTCTTCTCGGGAGTGATTGGTCCTTGGTTGTCCTGCGTTGTAAAGTTTTTCCAAGTCTGGTTCAGTGTTTTCCCCAAGGCATGCCCCCTTGCCTTGACTTGGTCTGCACCGTCGCACTCTTTTTCACCCTTGTGATTTCCCTTGCCGTCCGCATGGGGGGCGCACTTTGGCCCGTGGTCGTCATGGTGCGAGTCGTCATTGCGCGTACCGTTTGAAAATCCATAAGACATTGTTTTGTTTGAAAAGTCAAAAGACATGGTGCCGTTGGAGTATCCCGACCAGAAATCGCCTGGCGTGCCCTTTGCCCACCAGTTATAGTCGTCGTCTGAGAATGCCTGTGGCGGTATGATCGCGCATGCAAGCACTGCGGCTGCAACAAGGGCTAATGCCTTCATTGCTAGTTGGTTTACGATGAATATGTATTAAGGCTCTAGAGGAATTTCCACGCAACCCTTAAATCAATTTGCGGCAAGTTTTTGGTTTTTGCCAAGTGTTTTATCCGTCCTTGAAGCAGGAGCACTTTTTTGCCCTGTGGTTGGTACACCCAATCAGCTTGTGGTCCCTGCACCCGCAGATGATGCATTTCTTTTCCATGATATCAATCCCTGCCAAATACCCTTAAAGTCTTTGGGGATTACATAGTAAGACTAATCTTTGTGCTGCCCTGAATCATATACCGTTGAAGGCAGCCCTTGCGGTGATACCGCTCGTCCTTGTAGGCCTTGTCTTGAGCCACGCATATGGAGCGTTTGATTCCGACGGGACCTACTACTGCAACTCGTCAAACCTCCCCCTTGAGGAGACCATCTACAAGTCTTCGGTATCAAAGGTTGACACGAGGGTCCAGTCGTACCTTTCGGACAACCCAAGCGCCACGGACCAGGAGATCCACAGTTATATGATATCAAACCCCGACGCGTCAGAACCCTATTCCATAATGGAGCAGTCAAAGGCCTGCCTCGAATCCAACGGCATCAGCCCCGATTCTGTCGCGTCCCCAAGCTCGCTTCTTTTACAGGTCTTTGCGGCGCCAGAGTTTGGCGTCCTCTCAAGCCTTGTGTTTGGGATGACCCTTGCAAGCGTCGTACTGCTTCAGAACAGGATAAACAGGACTGGCCTTATCCGGGCCTAGGACTGGGCTGCGGTTGCCCAGCCGCGCGCTACAAGCTTTGCCATCACATCAGGCGTAACGCATGCGGGCCTCGAGTCGAACTTGTTTAGTGCAAGCTGGTATCCTGACGGGCACTTGACATCGGCAGGCGCCGTTCCCGATGCTACCTGCTTTGCAGGAGACGGGAGTGCCGGGGGCGACGCTGGGATTTGGGTAGCCGGTACTTTTACGGTATTGTTCTGGGGCATAAATGGCGGATGCTGGGTAATCGAGGTATTTGGAGCCTTGGTAGCATTGGTCAGGGGCTGCACCGTTCCAACTGTACTGTTCATCACGGGTGACATGGTTGCATTATTCTGCGGGACTTTTGCCTGGACTGTACCGTTTGTCGTCTTTATCGCAGTAACGTTTGCCCCTATCTTCATCTGTGTTGTAGAGGCGGCAACCGTTCCGTTTGTCTTGGCGGTAGCGTTTGTAGCTGTGGTGCCAGTGGTAACAGTTGTGTTGCCCTGCGGTGCATAGACCTCGCCTGGTGCGCAGACATGGTTCCCGCATATCTTCTGGCAAGGATAAGATGCGCTGCACGGGTTCTGGGCCGAGGCGTCGGTAGCATAGCCAAGCGTTCCCACTGCAAGAACTAGTGATATTATGACAGGGTTTAGTTTCACGGATCTCTGGTACCGGCAGCGATAAGATAAAGCTTCGGTTACTTTGTTCTTGGTTCCTTCCGGTACCGCCCAATGTTTGCCTTCGCGAAACTTGGAATGCCTCAGTGTCCTGACCTAAGCTGCCTTGCGTACAGGCCAAGCCCTGCCTCAAAGGCAAGGGGCTTTTCCTTGAGTATCTTGCATGCCTTGGAGGTGTCAAGTGACGAATCGCGCGGCCTTGGCGCCGCCCAGTTTTTCATGTCTGACATTTTGGCCCGGGTTACAAGCTTCCTGTCAAGGCCCAGTTTTTCTGAAAGCATCCTTGCCATGTCATACCTTGATACCCTCGTCCTGCCTGCAAGGTGTATCGTTCCCGCAATCTGCCTTGTGCCAATCTCGGCAAGCATCCTTGACAGGTTTGGGAGATATGTCGGGGTAAGGTACTGGTCTGCAAGTGCGGGATATTTCTTTCCCGAACCAAGGCTTGATGCCACCTGGGAGAGAAAGTTTGTCCTTTCAGGGTGGCTCCCATATATCACGGACGTCCTTGCGATGCACCATTTCGATGAGACCTCCTGCACTGCCTTTTCGCCCTCTAGTTTTGTCCTGCCGTAATGGTTGACGGGTCCTGGCGTGTCCGACTCTATTTTCATTCCCTTTTTTCCGTCAAACACCTGGTCGGTCGATATGTATACAAGAAATGACTTGATCTTGGCAGCCTGCCGGGCTAGAGTCTCGGTTGCCTTGACGTTTATCATTGATGCAAGGTCCTGTTCCCTTTCGCATGCGTCCGCGTCGGTGATTGCCGCGCAGTGGAATATCACATCAGGCCTTGTCTTGGATATCGTCGCCTCTATCTGATCGGGCCTTGAGAGGTCCATCGGGGTCGGGATCCCATAGTCGGGCCTTGTCCTGTGGTAGCACGAGTACACCTGGCACGACTCTGAGAGGTCGCGCGCAAGCTGCCTTCCAAGGAGCCCTGCCGAGCCCGTCACTAGGAACTTCATGGTATGGTAGTATCATAGCGCGAAACTGTCTTAATTCAGTATCGCATACCCTGGCACTTTTCTCATTTTTACATAACATTCTTACAGTTTCGATATAAGAAAAGAGCGTCCATATACAATATGGCGTGCCGCGCCGGATGGTGGGCTGTACTAATTCTTGTATTGCTTGGCTCGTGTTATGTTTTTCGGCCTGCCGCAGGGGCCGAGGCCTCTACAGGTATCGCAATACCCCTTTATGTCGACCCCCCCTCGCCTGCGTGGGATGCCGTAGTACTTGACAGGACGGAGCATCCCGATGTGCCAATGATAGTAGTCATAAATCCCGACGACGGCCCCGCACCCTACAACCCAAACTATGTCCCTGCAGTAAGGCAGCTCCAGTCACTTGGTATTATGGTCTTGGGATACGTCAGGACTGGTTACGGTACGATTCCCTATTCCAACATGACATCTGAGATGTCAGAGTATCATACCTGGTACGGGGTGAACGGAACCTTCCTTGACGAGATGTCATACTGGCCCGGAAACGAGACGCTATACAGCGACCTTTCCAACTATTCAAGGTCGCTTGGGCTTGGATATACGATGGGAAACCCTGGGATCGACACACTGCCAAGCTATATCGGCACCGTAAACAACATCGTGATATACGAGAACACAAGCCTGCCCGCGGTCTCAAGGCTTGCCGGGTGGCACACGGAATACCCAAAGGACGACTTTACCATGGTTGCGATAAACGTGACCTCGCTCAACTCGTCATATATTGGCAAGATATCAAACTATGTCAAGTACATCTATGTCACAAACTATACCCTGCCAAACCCTTACCTTTCATTATCGCCGTTCCTCTCAAACATGTCGTCATACATCCCGCCGGGGGCCAGCCTTGGAATCATATCACAGGACAGGTCCGGCAGGCTCATAGGAAACCTTCCGGTCGATATCTATTATGACGGAAGCATCCTGCGGCAGGGCGATACACCCGACACGTTTTCGCTAAACGGGGGCCAGCAGTATCTCGTCACGGTACCGGAATCGTTCAAGGGGTATGTGTTTGACCACTGGCAGGACAACTACTCGTATCTTCCCTCAAGGGATGTCACCATGTCGTCTGACACCAATCTTGTTGCCATATACCGGGCGGTGCTCTGTGCGCCCCCATCCTCCGGAAACTGGAACGTGACCGAGTCCTGCATCCTAGGCGGGAACTCTACCGCTCCGGGAAACGTCACGGTGGGAAACGACTCGCTGATAACCATACCCTCTGGCATGAGGTTTGGCATTGATTTTAGCAGGTTTCACCTTCTTGTAAGGTCGGGCTCCGGGGTTTTGATAGAGTATGGCGGTGCGATTAACTAGTGTCAGTACTGCCAGTTCAACCCCGCCTGTGGGATTCCTTTAACCTGTTCAGAAAGTCTTCTTTTGCCGGGAGTTTTAAAAGGGAATCTCTATGCGTTTATGGTTGTCAGTATCGGAAACCTACTCTTATCCACCTTTGAGTTTTTAGACTCTTCGAGGTAGAGGTGTATGGCTTGCCTTATGTTTTTTTTAGCCGCCCTTACCGTTTTGCCCTGGCTTGCAATACCCAGCTCTTGGCAGTATGATACGTAGGCTACCTCTCCCTTGGTGATTACAATGGTAAACCTTGTCAAGCAGGCATAATTATTTCTCTTATTTTATAATGCTTTTCCTGTTTTGTTACATCTGTCATTTTTATCGCATTGCATGATGGCTGATGGTATCACGGTATCACCTAGAGTTCTTGCCTGCGTTGCCATGTCCTGTATCATGGCTGTCGTTGGGATTTCCGCGGGGAGATGTGCCGCTGTCTGACCTGTCCTCCCGGTCGGAGAACTTGTGGATCTCGATGTGGCCCTTGACCGTGCCCGAGTTGTGGTACACGACATATCCTGTGCTGTTTGTTACCGTAATGGCAAAGGTGTCGTGCTCTCCTGACTTGTCGGGGTCTGAAATGGTTGCGACAAACCCGTAATCCTGCCCGTGTCTTTCATGCCTGTCATGCCTGTCATAGGATGTGGTGCCTGCCATGGTTGCATTTGATACCGACTGGCCTACTGCAAGGAACGATACCCTGCTGCTGTGCAGGTCAAGCTTCACGTACCTGTCATGATACTCGAATGTTCCGCGGATTGGGTCTTTCTTGGCAAGGTCTGATGATACCTCAAAGCCAAAGTTCGTGCCCTTGCCGATGTTTCCGCCGCCTGAGACCCTGCCGTCAGTAGGGCTGGCGACACCGCCTGGGTCGGATATGGTTCCCTGCGCAGGGTTGCTGTCATACGGGCCGTTGTCGGATATGGTAAATGTCATGTTGTTCCCGTTGATGGCGACAGGTACCGGGACCCAGGCCCCGCCTACAAGTTTAAAGTACTGGGACTGCGGGTGCAGCGGGACGGGTGATGATACCGTTATCGTGTCAGAGGTTGCCGGCGCAAATCCCGTGACATTCCACGAAAAGAACCCAAGCGGGTAGGAGCCTGGGGGCGGCGGTGTTGCAAGGGCCTGGCCCGTCACGGGTTCAAGTGCCGTAAATCCCCCGCTGCCTGATGAGAAGGTCACCTGCCCTGTGCCGGACGGGCCCGGTATGGTAACTGTCGGCGCCGCATAGGTGATATGTACTGTAGATACCGTCACAAGCCCTGCCGAGTCTGTTGCGTTGACCTCTATGGTATGTGGTCCTAGCGGGAGCGCGTCCGTGGCAAACGACCAGTTTAGTGCAGGTGCCTGGGTGATTCCTGGTATCATAGAGACCGGGCCGTTGTCAATCTTGTACGATATACTGGAGACTGCCACGATGTCGCTTGCATTTCCAGAGACTGGTATCGTCGGCGTCCTTACAAATGCGTTTTCCTGCGGCGATATAATGGAGATCTTGGGAGGAATCTTGTTGATTATCATGATTTCAAATGTGCCCGTGGCCTTGTTGTTGTGGGCATCGGTAGCCGTGCATGCTACCGTGTCATTGCCAAACGCAAACATGCTTCCAGAGGGCGGGGCGCACACTGGGGTGACGGGCCCGTCGACCAGGTCTGTCGCGTTTGCCGTAAAGTTAACTATGGCTCCCGACGGCCCTGTTGCCTGGGCAGATATCAGGACCGGCAGCGAGAGCACGGGCGGCGTGGTATCTGTAATGGTAACTGACTGGTATGCATATGCGGTATTTCCTGCAAGGTCTGTTGCGTTATACTGGATTATCGTGGTACCTACAGGGTAGGTCGAGGTTGCGTTGCTTTCCACCGTAACCTGGCCGTCTACTGCGTCGGTGGCGTTTGCTATACCTGGCGATGCCATGGTAAGCGGCCCTGTTGCCTCCTTGGTGATATTTGCAGGCACTGAAATGACAGGCGGAGTCGTGTCAATCGGGATGTATATCGTGTGTACAGCCTCGACGTTTCCCGCGTTGTCAGTAGAGTTGAAAGTCAGGGTGTGGTTTCCGTCGGCCGTGACTGCAAACGGGGCAGAATATGTCGTCTGGGCACCGCCGTCAAGCGAATATGTGGTCGCCTTGACGCCAGAGCCTCCTGCATTGTCAGACGATGATAGCGTTACCGTGACAGGAGAAACGTACCAGCCGTTAGTCCCTGCCGTGCCTGAAAGCGAGGAGGTAGTTGTTGGAGGCGTGGTGTCCTGCGTGAATACAGTGCACTCTTTTTCCTGCAGGGCATCCCAGCAGGTCGATATCTGCTGGCCTGCTGAACCGTCCAGGTTTTGTACGGTATACTCGCTTGAGATCTTGCCGTAGTTGAGGCTTAGGCGCTCGGTCGGGACGTCTCCTGAGGAGGATGCGGCCATGGAATACGAGGTTATCACGACGTTGGTGAGCGTGATATGGTTGTACGTGAAATACTGCGCGTTTGCAAGTTTGACAAGGTAAATGTCTACTGTTTGGTATGTCTTTCCGACAAGCACGTCGTTTACAAGCTGGGTGGACGATAGATCGATGTTCTTCCCTATGGAGATGTCACTTGGTGACGGGTTACCTGCGCGGAGGCCTATCGCCGTCAGCGAAACAGGCCTGTCGGTGCCAAACTGCATGCTTGTCAGCGGTATGTCTTTTTGGAATGACGGGTTTGTGACAGGCCCTGTTACGCCGTCAACTTTCGTGAAGATCTCGGCGTGGGCGTCGCATGTCACAAGAGGCACGAGTGCTGCTGCCGCCAATGCAATCACGAGTGCGGCCTTTAGCAACATTTCTCACCTTGGAACTGGGACGATTTCATATCAGACAAGCTGGGGTCACCTTTGCACCAAGCCAGCCCTTATGCCAGGGTGTTTTTGGTTAGGTCCCATCCAACCTGCATTGGTGAGCCAAGGGTGCCGTCGAGGTTTGAAGGCCAGTACTCGAATATTATCTTGGTAAACGCTATGTTTATGCTCTCGATTGGAACCTCCGACCCGGAGGCATAAGACACTGAATATCCGGTTACAACTGCATTTGAAAGCTGGTACTCGGCATAGGTCTGCTCGGTTGTGGTTCCTGTCCTTGTAAGGTCGATTGTTACCGTCTGCGGTAACCCTGCAAACGCCTCCTGCATGAGCGGTACGGACGACTTGTCCATCATCTTTGTTATGGTGATATCGCTAATTGAGGGAACGCCATACTCCCTAGTGCCACTTACTACGGTAGTGGGTTTTGTAATTCCAAACTGGTAGCTTCCTATGCTTATCCAGCCGCTATGTGTCGACGATAGCGAGTCTCCCTGAATGGTGCCATACTTCATGTACATGGACGTGGCTGCGTACGAGTTTGAAACGCCGACTGCCGCAATCCCAAGGACTACTGCCAGAATTATGATATACTTCATCTGTTCTGTTGGAAAAACTGTTCTAGATGAATATTACGTAATCTGACTGCATGTTCTGGATAGGGCTACTTTGGGGGTTCTTTTGCGTGCCTTTTGCCTTACCTGCATGGCATGGACGGGGGATCCATCACTACCACCTTTCTGCCTATGGAATAGTCCTTGCCGCACCTTGGGCATGCAAAGTTGTTCCACCCTATCTGGTGCAGGATGACTTCCTCGTCGGCGTGGTTTGCGCACGTTAGCTTGTGTTCCATCAGAAATTGGCTTGGGATATTTGCTTAAAAGAGTCGCGTAGAAATCGTACTATTGGTACCGTACGTGCGTTCTGGCATGCCAGGCTGCGGCAGACCGTGCCACATTACTTTAGGTATCCAAGGGCTGCCAGTTTTGCAAGTATGACATCAAGGCATTCCTGGGGGGTCTGGTTCTCGGTATCAAGCGTTATCTCCGGGTGCAGTGGCTCCTCGTAAGGCGACTGGACTCCCGTCATGTTATTTATCTCGCCTGCCTTTGCCTTTCTGTACAGGCCCTTTGGGTCGCGCCTCATGCAGGTATCAACGGATGCCTTGGTGTAAACCTCGACAAAGTTTGGAATTTCTCTTCTTGCCAGATCCCTTGTCTCGCGGTATGGCGAGATAAGGGGTATGATGGTAGTGATACCGTTTTTGACGAGAAGCTTTGCAATCTCTATGACCCGCCTGTTGTGCTCCTTTCGGTCCTCGGGCGAGAACCCCAAGTCCTTTGATACTGTCTTTCTAATCTCGTCCCCGTCAAGTATTATGACCGGGATGTTTTTCGTCCTGAGGCTTTCCTTCAGCATGGTTGCCATCGTTGTCTTGCCTGATGCGGGAAGCCCCGTGATCCATGCCGCAAATGCTTGCATGTTTTTGTTAAATTACAGCCTTATTTGAGATCTTTCACCGAGAAGGAACTGGTGCTTCTTTGGGTGCGTGTGGTCCTCTATTTCCGACTGGTGCGCGATGATGCTGTCAACCAGGTGGATCTTGGCGTCTATCTTTGCCCCCTCCATGATTATCGAGTTTTCGATATCGCATTTCTTTATGGTGACGCCGTTTCCAACGCTTACGTATGGCCCAAGCCTTACTGCAGGCCCTATGACGCAGTTCTCACCGATTATGGCAGGACCTGTGACGAAGGAATCTCGGGATATGGTGGTGTTTTTTCCTATGATGATGTTGCCCCTTACTTCGGCACCGTTGTTTATCACAAACTGCTGTGGTGTCCCTATGGAATCAAGGACTAGCTGGTTTGCGTGGAGAATGTCCTCAGGAGTCCCCGTGTCCTTCCACCAGCCAGTGACGGTGTCATATTCGATTATGTTTCCGGATTCCATTAGTAACTGCAGTGCTTCTGTTATCTCAAGCTCGCCCCTCCACGAAGGCTTTAGCTTGTCGATTATGTCGAAAATCTTTGGCGTAAGGAAATAGACACCTATTACGGCAAGGTTTGAGGGCGGAATCTTTGGCTTTTCCATTATCTTTTTTATTTTCTTTCCGTCAAGCTCGGCAATCCCAAATCTGGATGGGTCGTCCACCTCGCATAAAAGTATCATGGCGTCTGCATTGGAGCTTTGGAATTTCTTGGTGTAATCGACCAGGCCCGTCCTGAGTATGTTGTCACCAAGATACACCACGAACCTCTCGTTTCCGATAAAGTCCTTGCATAGCCTGATAGCGTGCGATATTCCCTTTGGCTTGTCCTGATGGATGTATGTTATATGTACTCCAAACTTGGAACCGTCGCCATAAAACTCCCTTACCTTCTCAGGGTAGACGTCACCAATTATTACTGCAATGTCTGTGACTCCCGCTTCCCTAAAGTCTTCCAATGCATATTGCGACATGGGCTTGTTTGCAATTGGAAGCAGCTGTTTTGGACCGGCGTGTGTAAGCGGCCTGAGCCTCGTTCCGTGCCCGCCGTGAAGTATGATTCCTTTCATGATATCACAGAACCGTGTTTTTTATCACTATAGAGTCTATTGTCTTTTTTGATTCGAGGAGGTGCTTGTACCACTCGACCGTCCTTGTCTTGAGCGAGTCGGTAAGTGTTCCCTTCTTGAGGTGTTCGTAGATCTCCTTTGCACCGTCCTCTACGGTATATTTCGTCTTGTAGCCTATCGTATCTTTTATCTTGTTGAAGGATATTTTGTATGATCTTGTGTCGGGATCGCCGTACCACTTTTTCTTGAACGGTATCCTGATAGCGTGTGCCACCTCTTTTGCCAATGGCAGGATCTGGTAGTTCTGGTTATTTGATCCCACGTTGAACAATTCCCCGTTGATCTTTTCCTTTGGACTCTGTATGACCTTGATGTAGGCTTCAGCCACGTCCTTTACATGGATAAACGGCCGCCACTGCGTTCCGTCCCGCATTATTGGGATCTGCCTGTTCTTGAAAAATCCAAGGACCATTCCGTTTACCGCCAGGTCAAACCTCATCCTGGGCGAGTATCCAAATACCGTTGCAAACCTTAGCATTGTTACCGTGAACTTGTCCGATGCAAGTTTCTTCGCTGCTATCTCAGCAAGCCTATTTGCCTTGGCATATGTTGTCAGAGGGTTGATTGGGGATTTTTCGTCAAGCTGGCCCTCCCTGAACCCGTAAATGCTGCAGCTTGATGCTAGGATGTATCGTTTTACTCCCTCTTCTTTTGATAGTTTGGCGACTCTGGCCCTTCCCTTGTAGTTTATGTCCAACGTCTTTTGTGGGTCAAGATCTCCTGCCGGATCGTTTGATAGTGCGGCAAGATCCATTACAACATCCACATTTCTCAGGATTTTTGGTTCAAACCATCTGGTGTCTCCCTGAATTAGCGTAAGATTGGGATTTTTAGAAACTGAAGACAGTGTTTCTTTGCCAAAAAAGAACCTGTCTAGAACTTTTACTTTGTAGCCTTCTTGGAGTAATCTTGGAACAAGTATTGAACCAATATATCCTCCTCCACCTGTAACTAGGACTTGCACAAATTGTGGGATCTTGAATTATTATTTAACTCTAGTGCGGAGATCCTTATTTGTAAACAAAATTGTTGTCTGCATTTTTCAAAGTTGGAAGATCCAAGTCTTTTTTTATCATAATAGGCTTGTCAAGTGACCATTTAACGCCAACCTCAGGATCGTTCCAAAGAATTCCTCGTTCGTGTTCAGGCGAATATTCATCATCTACCTTGTAAACAACATCAGCTTCATTGCTTAGTACTAGAAAACCATGTGCAAATCCCTTTGGAAGATACAGCATGTTATGATTTTTTTCAGACAATATTTCACCCACCCATTTTCCATATGTGGGGGATCCTTTGCGCACATCCACTGCCACATCAAATATTTCTCCCTTTACTGCCATCACCAGTTTTCCTTGCGCTTTTGGTTCTTTTTGATAATGCAGGCCTCGCAAGACTCCCTTGACGGAATGTGAACAATTGTCCTGAACAAATCTAGTATAAATCCCATTTTGGCTAAAAACCGATTCTCTGAAGCTTTCCATAAAAAAACCCCTTTCATCAGCGAACGCTTTTGGCTCAACAAGGATCACATCTTGAATATTCAGCCTCTTGAATGTAAATGGCATAGATGAGGTCTACAGGTGTAGGTTAAAATACTTTCCAGATTATTTGGTAAAAATTGTAAAATTTTAAAACCCAAATTGATACAAGCTAATCACACTTCGGCAGAAGATGAGGTCCTTCATTTTCCACTTGGCTTTTCATAACGTCTAGTGCCTTGTCAGTCGTAAACAGTTGCAAGCCAAATTCCTTGATTGCTTTAGTGCTATCAAGGCACGAATATTGGGGCCTTTTGGCCTTTTGAACAAACGAGGACGAATTTGCCTCTGAGATAGAATTAGAATCATACCCAAATTTTCTAGCTAGTTTTACTGCAAATTCATACCTACTTTCGCATGTAAGACCTGAAATATGATAAAGTCCGGATTTGCTGCTTTTTCCGATTTTCAAGCAAGCATCAGCCAACGAATCTGCCAAAGTTGCAGAGGCGAATTGGTCTGTTACGATTTTTAAGGGCTCTTTTTTATTTAATTTCGTTAGGAGCCACATTGCGAAGTTCATTGGCTTTCCAGAGCTTGATACGGTACCTGCCAATTCTAGAGGGGTCCACCCATACACCACGCTGGGCCTGACCACTACATGCCTAGAACCCGAGAGAATTACTTCTCCTTGTAATTTAGATTCCCCGTAAAAACTTAGAGGGGCAGCTTTGTCTGATTCCGTGTAAGGTGTCTTCTTTTTGCCGTCAAAAACATAGTCGGTCGAGATGTGAACTAACTTCGAGCCATATTTTTCCGAATTCTCATATAGATATCTTACCACATTTGCATTCACAGCCGATGCCTGTTCATGATTTTCTTCACAAAAATCCACGTTGTGCAACGCGGTTGTATTGATTACCACATCTGGTTTGATCTCAGAGAATACCTTGGTTACGTCCTCTTTTTTTGTCAAGTCCAATTGGAAAACAGAACAATTTTCGATTTTCGCGTGCCTGACATTGTAACTTCCATAGATTTCATACTGCGAATTGGCTGTCTTTGCAATTTTATATCCTGTTAGTCCGCTTACTCCTAGAATTAGCAATTTCTTCTTCAAGATCTTATTAAGGAATACCGCCCATTTTAAAATGATTGGGAAGCACCCGTTGTACTTGGCAATAAAGACACAATACGGTTTGAGACAAGATTGTTAAATTAAATACTTTCCACAATCTTACGCAAATCTATCGTTTCTATTACTTCATGACTTGTGCCATTAATCACAGAAATAGAATCGTCAGCTTCGTTTGCCACAAATATTTTATTCAGTCTCTCATCAACCCCCACACCCAAGGGAAAATTTCCAACCGCTATGGTATCTATTATCATATTGGTATTTCCATCTATTATTGATACTGTGTTTGAACCTGAATTGCAGACGTAAAGACGATTTGTCTCTGGATCATAAGATATGCCAAATGGGCTTTTTTGCACCGCTATGTTTTGTAAAATTCGATCTGACAACCCATTGATTACTGTTACATAGTTTGAATCCCTGTTTACTATGTATATTAGATTATTTTTTTCGTTTATTGTAACGGAGCATGGAAATTTTCCCACTGGAATTTTATTGATTATCAAATCATCTTTTATGACAATTGTCTGGTCATTGTCTGACAGGGTCACGTATAGTTTCTTGGTGGAGGTATTGAAACACATCCCCTGGGGCTGCCCACTTGTCAAAATCGAATTTACTATTTTGCGAGTCTTAATATCAATAACAGAAACAGATCGTGAATCACGGTTTGCTACATAGAGTCTGTTCAAGGAATTATCAATGGCAATTCCTCTAGGTCTTTCCTCTACTAATACGGTGGTGATTATTTCTTGTAAATTTGTGTCGATGATGGTGAGGCAATCAGCATCACGATTTACCACATAAAGGAATTTTCCAGTTTGATCAACGATTAATTCTCTAGGTGAAGCAGCAACAGGGATATTTTTTATTATTGTTTCATTTTTGGTGTCAAGAATTGAGATTATATCGGCAGATAGGTTTGCCAAGTACGCCTTGTTTGTATTTGAATTGACAAAGAACGAGTGAGGTCCACAATGTCGCTCAAGAAGAACAACTTGGCCATCTTTTGTAAGCATCTTCTTTTCTATGACCCTGTAAAATGCGTTTACAACCTCGTGCGGCTTTCCTATCGTGTTTAGTTTACCATTGCTTAAAAGAATTGCCCTGTCACAAAGTTTGGTTATTTGTGATAAGTTATGAGTTACAAAGACTATTGTTTTCCCCTGATTCTTAAATGATGAAAATGTCTTGAAACATTTTTCTTGGAATGCCACATCTCCAACTGATAGTACCTCATCAACTATCAATATTTCGGGATTTGTCTGAATCGCTGTTGAGAAGGCAAGACGTGCATACATGCCAGATGAAAAGTTTTTCAGTTTTGTATCGGCGAATTTTTCTAGCTCTGCATATTCCAGAATGCTAGGAATTTTGGATTTGATCTCTTTTTTAGTAAAGCCCAGAAAGATGCCATACTGAATGATATTTTCTGTGGCGTTAAGTTCTGATTGAAATCCTGCGCCCAGTTCCAAAAAAGGAGCTATTGACCCATCTGTTTCTATACTGCCACTGCTAGGTTTGATTATCCTTGTGAGGATTCGGAGTAGTGTGGTCTTACCTTCACCATTTCTTCCTATTATGCCTAACATCTCACCTTTTTTCACGGAAAATGAAACGTTATCCAGTACCTTGAGCTCCTCATAATTCTTATTTCGCGCAAAAACCCCGACTATATGCTCATAAAGTGTTGTCTTGCGTTCGTGATAAATTTTAAATGATTTCGATAAATTATGCACCTCTATTGCATTATTTTTGTCCATTACAGTACCTCTATTGTTTTTGATTCGAACTTTCTGAAAACAGCATATCCGAAAAATAAGATTATGAATGACAAGACAACCGTATAGGTCAACTCATTTGCAGTTGGCAAAGTTCCATAAAGCATCGTATTATGTGCAATATCTATGATTCCTGTAACCGGGTTTAGGTAAAGAATTTTTTTTATCGCCTCGTTATGATATACGTCTAGGCTAAAGATGATGGGAATTGTGAAAAAGCCTGCCTGCAGTATAACATTCCAAATGTATTGAAGATCTCTGAAATACACGTTTCCTACCGAAAGCGAAAACGAAATGCCCAAGCTTAGGGCAAACAATAGAACAAGCAATAATGGGAGGAAGGCTATAGTATACGGGGGAATAAAATGAAAAAATATCATAAATACCGCAAAAGCACCAAATTCAAATATCATCATAATAAATGTGGTAATGCAAGTAGCAATAGGCAATACCTCCCTTGGAAAATAAATTTGGGAAACTACACCCCTTCTTGAGATAATGGCATTAAGACTGTTGCTTGTAGAACGACTAAACATATTCCACATGATTAGTCCCAATAACAGATAGAGCGGATAGTTTACAATATTGGATTTTAAGATATTTGTAAAAACCAAATATAGCACTCCCAGCATCAGAAGGGGCTCCAAAAAAGACCACATAAATCCCAGGAATGAATTTTTGTACCTTAGCTTCAAGT
This sequence comes from Nitrososphaerota archaeon, assembly GCA_021325615.1. Taxonomy (GTDB): domain Archaea; phylum Thermoproteota; class Nitrososphaeria; order Nitrososphaerales; family Nitrosopumilaceae; genus Nitrosotalea. The sequence goes on from JAJPGU010000001.1 coordinate 18,313, forward strand.
CAGAAATGGCAATCGAAAAGATCAATGATCTGTATTGCAATAGTGGGAAATAACTTGAAATCTTCCTATCTTTCAAGTTTGACTCCCTTTTGAAATTTTACACGCCGCATAGTTCACCATTAAGTTCAGTATGGAATATGAGAAATTTTTATTTGCTTGTGTGGTATATTTTTGCATTCTTTCATTTTCCTTCACATAGCAAAAGAATGTATACTTTTGTAGTTTAAATAAGAAAGAACATGGTTAGGAGCACACCCATAGAGGGCAAGAAAGCGAGGGAGCCGGTCGATTCAAAAAGAAAACTGTTTCTCGTCGTAACAGGAATGCACAGAAGCGGTACGTCCTTCCTTGCCAGAGCGTTCAATCTTTGCGGCGTAAACTTGGGAAATCCGGAAGACCTGCATTCTGATCAATGGAGGCCAGAGTTAGATAACATTAGAGGACATTGGGAAAATAAGGAAATTTTGAAATTGACGGAGGAAACCCTTTCTCAGAACGGGGGAAGTTGGGACAACATCCCAGAAAACATCGTCATCAGCGAGGAATTATCAAAAAAGATAGAGATTTTTATCAGAACATTAATGAATTACCCGTCTTTTGCCGTAGGGTTCAAGGATCCTAGAATAATTACTTGCCTTGAGGCCTGGCAAAAGTTGTTGCCAGAGAATTTTATACTGGTAGGGATTTTCAGGCATCCGCTAAAAGTTGCAGAATCGCTTAGAATGCGAAATAACTTTGGGTATGAAAAATCTCTCGATTTGTGGTGTAAGTATAATGAGAGATTACTATCGTTGGTTGAAAAATATAATGGATTCTTATTAGATTTTGATTGGCCGAAGGATAAATTATTCTCTGAGTTTAATGTCATATGTAAAAAAATCGGCATACCCTCGATTGATCTTTCACAGTGGTACGATAAAGAACTGTTACACAGCAATATATCTTTCAATTCTGAACACAAACTTGGCAGTAAATTAAATTCGATCTATTCCAATCTTCAAAAAAAATCATCAGAAAACAAATTTGTAAATGTCAAACCGATAACTTTTGGCAAAACTGATTTAGAGGACGTCATCAAGAATTTGCTACTATTAAATGAAAGGCAGGGCGAATATTTTAGAAAACTTAATGATAGAAACTTGAAAACCATAGAAAATCTTACCAGTAGACTACCCGAAGATCCTCTTGGAATACTGCTTTCTTTGTATTCAAAAAGGCATGACTTGCAAGAACACTATCCTGAAGTTCTCAAGGGCGATTATGTTAAATTAGTGGAATGGGCATATAACGTTTGTAATAAGACAATACTGCATGATGACTCTTATGACATTTTGGCCAAGCACGCCGATTCCTATCTTCATATTATAAGTACAAAGAATTTTCTTGAAGATAATAATTTAGCTTCAGACAAGATTAAACTTTCTGCAAATAAAATTTCGAAAAATCCCAACCCATTATACGTTTTAACTTCCCTTTACAGCCTTCGAGAAGACCTTAGGACTCGATTTCCGGAGGTCCGGGAGGGGAAATATGAGGGATTGATCGAATGGGCAACAGGAGTCTCAAATGAACTTATTCCAGATTCAGATGCAAATCTTTTGAAGCCATATTCTTTATGGTACAAAAACGAAACTGACAAGCGATCAGATTTGGCTAGGCTCAAAGAGAACATAGAACTGTTAAAGAAACAAAGTGAGGAAATTTCTCAATTCCATACAAGGAAGATAGAAGAGCTGCAAGGGCTTAGGAATGACGATGCAAGGAAGATAGAAGAGCTGCAAGGGCTTAGGAATGACGATGCAAGGAAGATAGAAGAG